>JAFXGM010000032.1 GCA_017513195.1 Clostridia bacterium
AAAACTCCAAAAAAGTTCCCAATAAATCATGCGTTCCTCCTTAAGAATATTTTTCGTCACGCAAAAGCATAACGCCAATCATAGCATCAACTAAAATTGCGTACATTAAGTTTATATCGAAGAAATAATTTGCTACAAAAGTACCTACAATAATCAGTAAAGGTATCGCTAATTTTTTCTTTAGCTCCTTTTTTAGTAAATCGATAGCAACGTTAATGATGATGGCAGTCGCACCGCATTGCATTCCTTTAAGAAGCAACTGCACGTATTGATTACTGGCAAAAGCATCATAAAAATAACCAACGATGCTCAAAGTAATTAAAGGCGGTAAAACTGTTGCCAAAATTGCCGTCAAAGAACCCGCCAAGCCTGCCAGCTTGTATCCCATAATAATTGAAGCGTTTACAGCCATAACTCCTGGCGCAGATTGAGCAATCGCTACCAAATTTAGAGCTTCCTTATCTTCCAACCATTTGTATTCATCAACAAACTTTGCTTTTAACAAAGAAATAATGACGAAACCGCCACCAATTGTAAAAGCACTGATGATGAAAGTTGACGTGAAAAGCTTCCAATAAAAATTTTTATCTTTAATAACTTTTTGTTCCATAAACGAATCCTTAAAAAATAATTTACCCATATTATAGCACGCACAACTTTTTTGTACTACCTAAATTACTGTAGTGAAAGTAAAGACGCTTTGCGAAACCATCACAAAGCGTCTAAAATTTATTTTTTAATCTTCTTTTTGCTTCAGCAAGTAGCAAGCATATTCAACAGCTGCCAAGAAAATAATGGAGTAACCAAAAAGCTCAGTACCTTCTTCGACAATATTCTTCACTACTCGATTATAGCCATCACCCATAGCAAGCTTCCAAAGCTTATTCATGCCCATACCACGGGAGAATAACAATACTACCATCATACCGAAACTCATGGTAGTAAAGGACGGACTTTGCATATACGCAGCCAAAGTTTTTACAGCGTTAACCTTTCCTGCAGCCCAAGCCTTCCAGGTAAAAAGCAAAGCACTGGCAATAGCAAAATATTTCCAAGAGCCGTGGAACAAATCATCAAAATAAGCATCTTGTTCTCGAATGAACATACAGATAAAAAATCCTGCAACTAACCACAAACCATTTGCTTTCTTTTTGTTAGCCAAGAACATAAAAATCAAAGAAGCTGCCAACAAAAATACAGATTGACCAATCTCAACAAAAGACTGCTCACGAATATTCCCAAAAGTTTTAATATCTAAATAAATCAAACCTAACACTACTGCAGGCAGAACACATTTCAAAATAAAGTAAGAAAAATTTTTAAGAATTATATTTACATCGCTTCTCATAAGTTACCCACCAATCAAATCCATATTAACTACAAGCTCAACGAATTCTAACATATATTGACTGCAAAGTCAAACTTAACAAACTAACAAAAGCATCTTCCATAACTTATTCCAAAGATAAAAACCCGCAACATTGCTGTTGCGGGTTGTATTGCAAGAATCCAAATATTAGCGTTTGGAGAATTGGCTTGCTTTACGAGCTTTTTTCAAGCCGTATTTACGACGTTCTTTTTCACGCGGGTCGCGAGTCAAGAAGCCAGCTTTTTTGAGAACCGGACGGAATTCTTCGTCAACTTTCAGCAATGCACGGGAAATGCCGTGACGGATTGCACCAGCTTGACCGGAGATGCCACCACCGTTAACGTTTACGAGAACGTCATATTTACCTTTGGTTTCGGTAACTTCCAACGGTTGGTTAACAATCAATTCCAAGGTTTTCAGACCAAAATATTTATTCAATTCGCGGTCGTTGATGATGATGTTGCCTTCACCCGGAACCAGGCGAACGCGAGCAACGGAAGATTTACGACGACCGGTTGCGCTATAAGTAACTACTGCCATTTATTCTTCCTCCCGATCTTATCTTACGTTGATTTCCAATACTTCAGGTTTTTGAGCTGCGTGCGGATGTTCGCTGCCAGCATAAACGTGAAGTTTGGTGTAAATTTGGCTACCCAGACGATTGTGCGGAATCATGCCTTTGATAGCGAGTTCTACCATTCTTACAGGGTTTTTCTTCAGCATGTCGCCAGCTTTTACATAGCTGTCACCACCGAGATAACCAGAATGACGGAAATAGATTTTTTGGGTAAGTTTTTTACCGGTCAGAACAACTTTGTCTGCATTGATAACGATTACGTGATCACCGGTGTCCATGTGCGGGGTAAAAGTCGGTTTATGTTTACCGCGCAGGACTTTAGCAACTTCAGCAGCCATACGGCCGAGAGTTTTATCAGCTGCGTCAACTACGAACCATTTACGTTCGATGTTGGACGGATTAGCCATAAAAGATTTCATCCTCATGTCCCTCCTAGAGAAATATACAATTAGTTTGATTTTCTCACTGTATTTCGGGGCTAGTGAAATCAAGCGGAAAATCACGTATAGTCATTATACCTATTTGCATTACCTAAGTCAAGAACTTTTTCAACAAAATTTGTTCAAAAATTACAGGTTTTTTCAAGCGCTTTCCTTAAAAAATTAGGCTTCAAAGTCAGTATAAAAAACTTCTTTTAAATACAATCCTTGCGGTGGAGCAGGCTCATTTAGAAATTCACAGCGCTTTGCTTCAAGCTCTGCTGCAAAATCCTGAGGAGTGCGTTTTCCCAAACCAACTTGCACCAAGGACCAAACTAAATTACGCACCATATGATACAAGAAGCCATCACCGCCAATGATAAAGAGCAGTTCCTTACCCCTTCGCTCCCACTTTGCCTCATACATAGTGCGGATAGGCGACGTTTCTACACTACCACTACTGCGGAACGCACTAAAGTCGTGCTTGCCAAGCAAATAA
>JAFXGM010000033.1 GCA_017513195.1 Clostridia bacterium
CGCTTTTGGAATGAGTCATCGTACTTTTACTGAAGAGGATTTACTTAAGCTTGGCTGTAAGGAAATGGCAGTTGGCGTAGAATACGATAGTTTCAGCGGTTTGCATGAAATCAAAATAAAAAAGTTTCAGCAGTTGGGACGCAATAAAAAAGAAATCTTTTTAGATGGTGTTAAGGTAAAACCTAAGGAGCATTATGGTTCTTTAAACGCAGTAATGTTTTCTCCGGAAGATTTGCAATTAGTAAAGGGTGAGCCAAGCTTAAGACGTCGCTTCTTTGATATGCAAATTGCTCAAACTGACCCTATCTATTACGATTTGCTTGTTAAATATAATAGAGTTGTGCAGCAGCGCAATAAGCTTTTAAAAGAAATCCGCGATAGTGAAGGCAGTTCTACGCAGTTGCAGCCTTGGAATAAAGAATTTATTGCCTTGGCTACTGCCATTGCCAAAAAACGCCAGCTTGCCTTGGAAAAATTAAAGGTAATCGCCGGAGAAATTTACGCTTCCATTACGGGAAATAAAGAGATTTTAACCATTAAGTATGAGCTGAAAGCTAATAATGGCGAGCTTCTTTATCCTGAAAATGATTTTGAGGATTGGGAAATATTTTATACTCAAAAATTAGCAGAGCGTGAACGCATTGATATTTTGCGTGGTAATACCGGTATTGGTCCTCATCGTGACGATATAGTTCTGCTTTTGAACGATATGTCCTTAAAGTCTTTTGGTTCTCAAGGTCAACAACGTAGCGGTGCATTGGCGCTGAAGCTTTCCCAGTTGGAATATGTACGTCGAGAAATTGGCGAGTTCCCCATTTTACTTTTAGATGATGTAATGAGCGAGCTTGATAATAGCAGACGTGCCCAGCTTTTGATGTTTATTGATGGTAAGGTGCAAACTTTTATCACTGTAAATGACAGGGAGCTTATTCCTGAACTGGCGGGAAATAATTATTTTGAAATTGTGCAAGGGTCTGTAAGAAAGGCTTAAATATGCAAAGGCAAATGGAACAACCTGAAAAAATTTTAGATAATCTTTTTACCACAGGTTTCCAAGAAAGAAAAACAGGTAAACAGGTAACTTTTCCTAAGGCAAAAGAAAAATATGCTGAATACTTGTTACAGAAAAATTGGCAGGAAATTTGTGGTGAGCATTTGGCAAAGTATTGCTGCGTACAAAAGATTGAGGGAAATAATCTTATTGTAGGCGTGGCAAATTCTCTTTTGGCAAATGAACTCTTTATGATGAAAGGTTTGTTCCTGAAAAAAATAAACGCTCAGCTTGCCGGGAATGTGATTATTAAAAAAATAAATTTTCAAGTAAGCAGCAAAATAAAAAATCAGCTTCAAGATTTTAAAGATGATGAAGCTGAAAAAGAAGAACTCATTACTTATAACAAACCTTGCTCCAAATGTGGAGTTATAGTTCAATCTAATAATGATTTATGTGATGTTTGTTCTCGCGAAGAAAAAAATATCTTGAAATATAAGATTGCTGAATTGTTAAAGGTTCAGCCTTGGCTAAAGTTCGAAGAGTGTCAGACCTATTATAAATGTGATAGAATAATCTTTAACGCTGTTAAGGATAATTTACAGAATACATTTTTTGAAAAGGTGCGTTTAAATACTGCTGATGAATTTGATTGTCAAATGGCAGTGATGTTTTTAACAGGAAAAGCGCCTGAAGAAATTAATGATAAGATTTATGAGAACAGTTTAGCTTATTTACGGAGGAATCAAAGTGTATTTACATCTGGGATCAGATTGCATGGTAAAAAATAGTGAGATTATCGCAATCTTTAATTTGCGTGACCCACAATCTGAAATTTATAAAGATTATGTAGAAAAATATAAAGACAGATATAAAATAGTAGATTTATCCGAAGGTGAAGGCTGTTCCAGCTGTATTTTAACTGAGGATACGATTTACTTATCTGCAATTTCATCTTTGACATTAAAGAAGCGGGTGGAAGAAGATTTCCTCGCTGATGCTATTTATAGTAATTTTTAGGAGGTACCCATGGCAAATAACATTGATATTGAAGAAGCTACAACAGTAAATGGTCAATATGGTGCTGATCAGATTCACGTTTTAGAAGGTTTGGAAGCAGTACGCAAAAGACCTGCAATGTATATTGGCAGTACCTCTGCTCGTGGCTTACATCATTTAGTTTATGAAGTTGTTGATAATAGTATTGACGAAGCTTTAGCTGGTTTTTGTGATGATATTCAAGTAACCATTCACGCAGATAATAGCATTACCGTTCGTGATAACGGTCGTGGTATTCCTGTAGATATGATGAAAAAAGAAGGCAAGCCTGCTGTTGAAGTTATTATGACCGTGCTTCATGCTGGTGGTAAATTTGGCGATGGCGGTTATAAGGTTTCCGGTGGTTTGCACGGCGTAGGTGTAACCTGCGTTAACGCACTGAGTGAAAGCATGGAAGTTGAAGTGCGTCGTGATGGTAAATGCTATGGCATTGCTTTCGAGCAAGGTAAAACTACTACCAAGCTTTATGTTAAAGGCGAAGCTACTGAAACTGGTACTACCGTTCACTTCAAACCGGACGCTACCATTTTCTCTGAGCTTGTTTACAGTTATGAAACTTTGCGTATGCGTATCCGTGAGCTGGCGTTCCTTAATAAAGGTATTACCATTACTTTAAGTGATGAACGTGAAGATGGTAAAACTGAAACCTTCCACTTTGGTGGCGGTATCATTGAATTTGTAAATTACGTTGATAACAATAAAGATAAAATCAACGCTGAACCTATTTACCTTGAAGGTGAAAAGAACGGTATCATCGTAGAAGTTGCCATGCAATACTGCGATACCTACAGTGAAAATGTCTTTACCTATGTAAACAACATTAACACTGAAGAAGGTGGTACCCATTTAAGTGGTTTCCGCAAAGCTTTGACCAGAACCATCAACGGTTATGCTCGTAAAAATAATCTGCTGAAAGAAAATGAAGACGCTTTGAGCGGTGAAGACGTGCGTGAAGGCTTGACCGCAGTTATCAGCTTGAAGATTCCTAACCCCCAATTTGAATCTCAAACTAAAATTAAACTGGGCAACAGCGAAGTTATGCCCATCGTTGACAATTTAGTTGGCGATGCTTTGAACGAATTTATGGAAGAAAATCCTTCCATTGCTAAAAAGATTGTTGAAAAGTCCATTATCTCTGCTCGCGCCCGCATGGCAGCACGTAAAGCACGTGAGCTTACCCGTCGTAAAAATGCGCTAGAAGTTAGCAGCTTGCCCGGTAAATTAGCAGATTGCCAAAGCAAGGACGCAGCAGAAACTGAAATTTATTTAGTCGAAGGTGATTCCGCAGGTGGAAGTGCTAAGCAAGGACGTGACCGTAAGTTCCAAGCTATCCTCCCCTTACGTGGTAAAATCTTAAACGTAGAAAAAGCTCGTCTTGATAAAATTTTAAGCAGTGAAGAAATTCGTAATATGATTACTGCTTTTGGCTGTGGTATTGGTGATGACTTTGACATCAACAAAGCTCGCTACGGCAAAATCATTATCATGACAGATGCCGACGTCGACGGCGCTCACATTCGTACCCTGCTGTTGACTTTCTTCTATCGTTATATGCAACCCTTGATTAGAGAAGGACATGTATTTATTGCACAACCTCCCCTCTATTTGGTACGCAAGGGTCAAAAACACTACTATGCTTACAGCGACGAAGAACTGCAAAGCGTATTGGATATGGTTGGTCGCGATAGCAATCCTTATATCCAACGCTATAAAGGTCTTGGTGAAATGAATCCGGAACAATTGTGGGAAACCACTATGAATCCGGAAGACCGCACCATTTTGCAAGTTCAATTGGAAGATGCTGCTGAAGCTGATAAAATTTTCTCCATTTTGATGGGTGATAAGGTTGAACCGCGCCGTCAATTTATTGAAGAAAATGCTCGTAAA
>JAFXGM010000034.1 GCA_017513195.1 Clostridia bacterium
AGTTTGCGCTGTGGCACTCGGGCGTAAAAAATATAGATGATATAAAGGATATTTCAGCATTTCCAGCCTATCAGCAAATCCAGCTAAAAGCACACAAAGAAAAATCTAGAATTCTTAATACTGATGCTGTGCGTGAGTTTCTCTCTACGCTTAGCTATCCGCTTTATCATTTGGACTTTGAGACTTTTCAATTAGCTATTCCACTGTGGCGTGGTGCTAAGCCATACGAGCAGACGCCTTTTGAGTATTCGCTTCATATTGACAAGGGCGATGGTAGCGAGCCAGAGCATAAGGAGTTTTTGCCTACTGAGTTTTGCGACCCACGCAGAGCTTTGGCTCTTAATCTTGTGCGTGATATCCCAAAGGGCGTTTGCTCGCTAGCTTATAATGCGCAGTTTGAAAAAGGGGTTTTAAAGCGACTAGCTGAGCTTTTCCCTGATTTGAGCGAGCATTTGATGGATATTCATAATAATATGAAAGACCTTATGGAGCCTTTTGCTAAGCGTGATTTTTACGACTGGCGCCAAAACGGCAGCTACTCTATCAAAAAAATCCAGCCCATACTAGCCCCTAGCATAGATGATGGCTACAAAGCAATGGCAAGCCGTGGCGAGATATCAAACGGCGGCGAGGCAATGAATGCTTTTCCAGCCTTTGCTACGATGAGTAGCGAGCAAATCGCTAAAAAACGCAAAGAGCTACTAGCTTATTGCGGACTTGATACACTAGCGATGGTAAAAGTGCTTGAAGGACTAAAAGAGCTGGTAAAGTAGGTATTTGCAGCTATAAAAAATAGTCTGGAATTTTGGCTATAGTTCTGAGTATTTTTAAAGAGCAAAGAAGAAAAAGTGAAACTATTAGAAACAATCTATTGTGAGCAATTTAAATGTGACTGTGGGTCATACAAACACGACTTTTGTCTTGAAAAAAGGACTTTGATGTGCTGTTTGACCTTTGGCATTATGATTGGCGGAATAATGAGATAAAAAGTTTGCGTATATTCACAGTGTGCTTTATGTTCAAAAAATTTTAAAAAGGAGTAAAGATGAAAAAAGTGCTTATTTTAAGTGGTGCTGGATTATCAGCTGAGAGTGGGCTAAGGACTTTTAGAGACTCTGACGGACTTTGGGAAGAGTATGATATAATGGAGGTTTGCTCGGCTCGTGGGTTTAGAGAAAATAGGCAAAAAGTGCTAGATTTTTACGACAAGCGTAGGGCTCAGCTAGCAGAGTGCGAGCCAAACGAGGCTCACCACATGATAGCTCGTATAAAGGCAAAATACCCCGAGCAAATCGCAGTACTAACACAAAATGTAGATGATTTGTTAGAGCGGGCAGGTTGCGTGGATGTCGTTCATTTACACGGCTTTTTGCCTGAGATTTACTGCCAACATTGTAAAAAAATAGAATATATCGGCTATGAAGCGATAAACGCCAAAGAGCATATTTGTAAATGTGGGTGTAAGAAGTTTCGCCACAATATCGTTATGTTTGGCGAACAAGCTCCATTTTATAAGGTGCTTTATAATGAGCTAAATGCGCTTAGAAAGGCCGAGGACTCGCTATTTGTGTGCATAGGCACTAGTGGGCAGGTGCTAGATGTGGCAGATTTTAGTATTTTTGCTAAAAATAGCATTTTAAACAACCTTGATAAAAGCGATATAGACCATGCATTTAACAAATGCTACATAGAAAAAGCCACAACTGCTGCGCCAAAAATAGAAGCTGATATAGAGAAGTTTTTTAGCTAGAATTTTAG
>JAFXGM010000035.1 GCA_017513195.1 Clostridia bacterium
ACATTATGAAAATTGCAGTAACTTATGAAAACGGAGAAATTTTTGGACATTTTGGACACACAAAACAGTTTAAGGTATACGAGACCGAGAACGGTAAAATACTTTCATCAAAAGTAGTAGATACAAACGGTAGCGGACATGGAGCACTTGCAGGTATGCTCTCTGCACTCGACATCGATGTGCTTATCTGCGGTGGTATTGGCGGAGGTGCACAGATGGCACTTAGCAATGCGGGAATTAAGTTGTTCGGCGGTGTTCAGGGCAATGCAGACAAAGCGGTTGAGGCATTTTTAGAAAATGCACTTGAGTATGACCCTGAAGCAAAATGCGACCACCACGACCACGAGCATGGTGAAGGTCATACCTGCGGTGAACACGGCTGTGGCGGAAACTGTCACGGACATAATTAAATCTTTTATAAGGTAAAATCTATGAACACATTTGAAAAGATATATGAGGTCGTGAAAAGCATTCCCGAAGGTAAGGTTGCGACCTACGGTCAGGTGGCACTTTTAGCGGGCAATCCTCGCTGGGCAAGAGTTGTAGGGTATGCTTTGCATGTAAACCCTTATCCGGGGATTATTCCCTGTCACAGAGTGGTGAATCGTGAAGGCGGGGTTGCCCCTGGTTTTGCATTCGGCGGTGAGGGTATTCAAAGACAGTTGCTTGAATCAGAAGGCATTGTTTTTGAGCCGGACGGCAGGATAGATTTAGAAAAATATAGTATTTAACATAAGAGAATCTACAGGTGTATTCAAAATGAACAAAATAGCATTTATAAAATATATATCAGCACTTTTGCTGTTTGGACTAAACGGCATAGTTGCAAGTCATATAGCAATGAGCAGTTATGAGATAGTTTTTATGAGAACACTCATAGGCAGTATTCTTTTGATTATCTTATTTATGCTTGGAAAAGGGAAATTTCATATCAGGGAAAGTAAAAAGGATTTCCTCTTTGTAGTATTTTCAGGTATTGCAATGGGAACAAGCTGGATGTTTTTGTATGAAGCATATCAGCAGATTGGTGTCAGTCTTGCATCTTTGCTTTATTATTGCGGACCGGTTATAGTAATGATTTGCTCTCCGCTTATATTTAAAGAAAAATTAACTGCACCAAAAATAATTGGCTTTTTGACTGTGCTTGTCGGCATTTTTCTTGTAAATGGAAACACTGCAGATAATAACACAAATGTTTGGGGTTTGTTTTGTGGTATTATGTCGGCAATTACATATTTCTTTATGGTAACGTTGAATAAAAAGTCCAAGAAAATTGTTGGTATGGAAAACTCGGTAATTCAGCTTATAGTCAGTTTTATAACAGTAGCAATATTTTTAAGCATGAAGCAAGGATTACATATAACAATCCCGGCTGATGCGTGGGCTTGGATTTTGATTTTAGGTGTTGTAAACACAGGAATTGGATGTTACTTGTATTTTTCGCCATTATCTAAATTGCCTGTACAGACGGTCGCTGTTTGTGGCTACCTTGAGGCACTATCTGCAGTAGTATTTGCAGCACTTTTGCTTGGCGAAAAAATGACCTTTATCCAAGTTGTCGGTGCAATATGCATAATCGGTGGTGCAATGATAGGAGAATTGGTGAAACCCAAAAACGAGGCGAAAAATGATGATAGATAGATTTGCAAAAATGATAAAAGAGTGCAACAGTATTGTTTTCTTCGGCGGTGCAGGTGTTTCTACCGAAAGCGGTGTGAAGGACTATCGCAGCCAAGACGGACTTTATAACACCGTGAAAGAATACGGCGTGCCTCCCGAAGAGATATTGAGTCACGATTTCTTTTTTCAGAACACAGAAACTTTTTATGATTTTTATAGA
>JAFXGM010000036.1 GCA_017513195.1 Clostridia bacterium
AAAAAAAGAAGGTTATGTGCAAATTGCCAAAATCTTTGAAGAAACCGCCAACAACGAAAAAGAACACGCCAAAATTTGGTTTAAAGAATTGCATGACGGTAAAATTCCTGAAACGGCTGCCAACTTGTTAGATGCCGCCCAAGGCGAAAACTATGAATGGACCGACATGTATGCCGGTTTTGCCAAAACCGCCAGAGAAGAAGGTTTCACTCGCTTGGCTTGCTTGTTTGAATTGGTAGCCAAAATTGAAAAAATGCACGAAGAACGCTATCGCAAACTTTTACACAATGTAGAAGCCAAAGAAGTATTTAAAAAAGCCGGTATCGTCATGTGGGAATGCTCCAACTGCGGTCACGTACACGTAGGCGAAGCTGCCCCCGAAGTATGCCCCGTTTGCGCTCATGCTCAGGCTTACTTTATGATTCATCCGGAAAACTTCTAATATAAGAATTTTTCTGCTGTTTAGATTTACGCACACAGGGTAAAACGGAAAGTTTTACCCTGTGTTGCTTTTACACTCAACTATTTTGGTTTGATTAATCAGTTAGTTTTTTGGTTCTTTTTTAGAAATGTAAAAAGAACATTATCTTCGTCTGAGAAAATAAAAGTATTGACTTGTTTTTTTTTTTTGTTAAATTTTTTATATCAGGAAAAATTTAACAAAAAAGGAGTTTTGGATATGAAAAAAATATCTAAACGTAATGTCGGCGGTTTTACGCTGATTGAGTTGTTAGTTGTTGTGCTGATTATCGGTATCTTGTCTGCGGTGGCCTTGCCGCAATATACAGCGGCGGTGGAGAAGTCTCGCGCGTCAGAAGCATTGGTAAACTTAAAGAATATCCAGCAAGCTTACATTATCAAATATATGGAAGGAAATCTATTTGATGGAGATTCTGTACCCTATCCTGCGAAAGACTTTGTAGAGCTTTCCGGTGGAAACTGGGATAGTACGGGTTTTTTTTATTGCACTAAAAAATTTTACTACGAGTTTGCTCACCCAGATATTATGGCTTATCGTATACAAAGCTTAGCAGCAGATTGTATTTCTAGTACTATAGATTCTTATGGGATTGGTATTGAAGTTCCTCCTTATGAAGGTTGGGAAAATTATAAAGTGTGTGATGCCTTTGATGACGTAGGTTATAAAGTGTGTCAAGGGCTTAAATCACAAGGTTATTCAATTGAAGATAGGCGTAACGAATAATAAATCAAAAAGACCTGCCGAAAAAGGCAGGTCTTTTTTTAAACATCTAATCTCTTTTAGCAGAAAGTATCCCCCCCACTGTGGCACACAAAGTGCCAAAGAGCATGGCAGTCATGTAGGCGCGGATAAAAGCCTCCGTCGTTTCCAGCCCTAGTTTTAACGCAAAGTTTTGTACGGCTGTAAATATCGCCACAGATAAGGCAATCCCACTAATCATACCTACGTTTCTGCACAATGCGTTTATACTAGCCACGACGCCTAGTTTTTCTTTGGGGGCAGCACTAACAACGGTATTGTTGTTAGGTACTTGAAATGTGCCGGATCCGGCTCCCATCACCAGTTGCGCCAACACAATATAAAAGATAGAGGGGTTTGGGCCGATAAATGCAAACATCAGTGTAGAGATAATCAACAAAACAAATCCTACCGTAGTAATGATGCGGGCCGGCCACTTGCTGCATAAAGCCCCCGATACAGAGGAAGTAATAGCCAGCGTGATGGGGAACGGAAGCATTAAAAGGCCTATTTTAACGGGGTCCAAATGCATGATATCGGTTAAATAAAAAGGAAGCAAAACAGAATTGGTAAACAAAGCCGTATATCCCAGCACCGCCACAGCACAACCGTAAGAAATGGCCGGAATCCTGAAAATACCTAACCCCATAAACGGGTGAGAACTTTTTTTCTCTCGTCTGAGAAAGAAATGAAAGAATAAGAGCGAAAGAACAAAGCAAGATAAAATACTTGCCGAACTCCAACCTTTTGCCGCTCCGTTATTCATGGCATAGAGAAAGCAGAAACTCATCATGACATAAAGCCCCGCCCCCAGCCAATCCATTTTGACATATTTAAGCGGATGAAAACGCGGAATTAAATAAATCCCCCTCCACACGCCGATAAAACAAACAGGAATGGATATCCAAAAAACAGATTGCCACCCCCAAGACTGGATCAGTGCTCCGCCGATGGCCGGCCCTGCCAATCCGCCACAGGCCACCACCGCTCCGATGGCTCCGAAGGCTTGTCCTCGTGATTTACCGTGAAAAACTTGGGCAATTAAAGCCTGTGACGTGGCCATCATGGCCGAAGACCCCACCCCTTGTACGGCGCGTGCAAAAAGCATGCTGGGCAAAGACCATGCCACCGCTCCCAGCACAGCCCCGATGCCAAAAGTAATAAACCCCCCTAGATACATCCATTTGCGGCTATACATATCTGATAGTTTGCCAAAGACAGGTAATAAGCATGTCAACACCAATAAATACATACTGACTACCAGTTGAATGTCTTCCAACTGTACGTTAAATTCTTCCGACATGGTGGGCAAAGCGATATTTACAATTCCAGCGGACAAGGTGGCCATAAAAGTGCCATTGGCCGTCACGGAAAAAATGGTCCACTTGCGGGAAAGTTTAAACTTTTTTATAGCCATACACCTATATTATACTTCTTTCAATTTTTAAAAAACTTTTTTAAATAATTATTTGTTTGCCTCATTTAGATCGGAATTATTTATAAATCTAACTAAGACCCATTTAAAATATAGGTCTAAAAATAATTTTAAATAGTCCATTAGACCCATGACATAAATGAGGATTTACTGTTATACTATATGTGGCATTGATATTTTTTATTCTAATAAAGATTAAAGACGGAGTTTATATGAAAAGAATAATTTCTTTTTTACTTATTTATACTTTTATTACCTCAGCAGGCTTTGCTTCCTCCTACGCGGCGGAGCCTTCATTACCCTCTATGGAGGCTTTTGATCAAAGTTATACTACCGCGCAAGAGCAAGGAAAGAAATTTAATAGAGCCGTTTTAAAACGAGAAGCAAAAGAGAGAGGTTTGTCTTTTGAAGAATATGAGAAAGAATTGACACGCACTATATCCGGCTTTAATGAGGGATATGTTCTCGCAGCACTATATACCCACATGAAAAATGTTCCGCTGGATGAGTTGTTGAGCAGTTGCGAAGCGGAACGAACCCGTCAATGCTCCAACGGTACGGCTGTAGCCAAAAAGAACCCTTTTACTGAATTTTTGAGTCTTTCTTCTGATTATTTTAAAGGAAAGAAAAAAATTAATACCGGTCTATATATGCGCCAATGCTTAGATCATTATTTAAATGAAGCAAATTGGGAACGGATTGAGAGGTGGTCTGAAAGTTATACCAAACAAGACGCGCATTATGAAAATGGTCTGGTAAGAGGACGAGATTGGGAAGTGGCCAATTTTGTCGTAAAATATGGAGCGCCTCGTTTTTCAGATCATCAATATAAATATTTAAGAGAATTGATTAATATAGAAGGCGTTTGCGAACAGGGCCAAGACGAGTCGGCGCAAAGCAAGCATGAGGCGCAGTGCTTAGTGGCAGGGAAAGCCTTACAAGGGTTGGGCATTTTAACGACTTTAGAAAATGGGGATGAGATATCAACTGAAGTGGCCGATAATATATATCAATTCATTGCGCGCAAACATCAATATTCGCAAGGGGTTGGTGCTGCTTATCAGGGATTGTTAGTTTTGTTGGGAATGAACACCTCACACTCTATAAAGAATCTTCATAGTTTTATTGAAAAGTATTTGAGTGCCGATATGCAAGAAACATCCTTCTTGTCTCAGCTATCTGCCCACCAGGAAATTTCTTATTTAAATCAATATACCTCTAAGTATCAATATTTGGATATGGATTTGGATTTACATACCTTTTATTTGGGCAATTTGTTGGAAGATTTAGGAAAATCGCTGGTGCTTTCTGCTAAAGAGAATGAAAAGGTACTTCAAGTCTTAAACAATATTTCTTTAGATCGTGTTGCCAAACCTTTGGCAGTCGGTATACTTTTGGCAGATAATGGGTGGTATGCTTATCAGCGTTTTGGCGCAGCCCAAGCTCAACAGTATTTGAAAGGATTGATACAATCTACCTTCTTGGATTTGGATGAAGAATCGTCCATCCTCATCAAACATCAAGCCGGCAAGGCTTTGGTGGCGCATGGCTATACGGGTAATGATATCCCAGCTTCTGCTTTTGAAAATCATTCCAATTCTCCGCAAAATCGTTTGGCCTCATACACTATCTATATGCTGACGAATAATAAAAATAAACAGTATAAATCTTTAACTTCTCCAAGATATTTGTCCACCTATTTATCAAAAATATCTGTTGGGCAAGATGATGTGAAACTATATGATACCGTAAAGTATTTGTATGATGCTCGGATAAATTTTGATAAAGTACTAAGCAAACTTGACGTATGGGAACAAGATCCGGAAGTCAGGCAGGATATCTTTTGGTTGGATTAAATGAAGGGGCGATGGCTTTTTGGCTATCGCCTCTTTAGTTTGCTTTTAGTCTCCCCCCCTTTACAAAATTCTTTTTTTTGTTTAAACTGTAAGTATCAGTACATTGGAATCAATATAAGACTCTTGGAAGAAAACGCATAAAGTTTGCTTGCAGAGTCTTTTTTTACACAACATAAACAGCAAGAGGGCCTATGAAAAAATAGGTCCAAATTCTGCTTTTTATGGGTCCATTGGGCCCATGACTTAAAATAGGTTCTGATGTTATACTGTAAAGGTGAGGTTGTCTGATTTTATATTTTTATTACCCCATTTATAAGAGGATTTTATGAAAAAGATAATATCTTTAGTGCTTAGTTTTAGCATTATATTTATGTCTGTGGCGCCGTCTTACGCGCAAGTGGCGGAAGAACGTGAACGCGCGGATGCATTTGCGGCGAGTTTTGATCGAGCGGTAGTGGCGGAAGCACAGGCACGTGGCAAAAGTGTAGCGCAATATGAAGCAGAGATGTCCAATGAAATAATTAGCAAGGTTGCTCCTTCGGAAGAGGATATTAAAGAAGAAATAGATCGACAGCGCAGATACAGTAAGAACGTGATCAACTTCATGCATGCGCAGGATTTGTCTAAGAGTGATTTACATTCTAAATTTTTATCTAACTGTGCGCAGGATGCTACTACGTATGACTATAAAGAGATTAGGGCAGAAGGCAGGGATCCTTTTGGTGAGTTTATACGCATATCTCGTGAGAAGTTAGCATTACCGGCCGGGGAGGAAGCCCGTAATGGCAAGACGAATTTATTAGCAAATGGAGTGGATTTTCTTTACTTAAACAAAGGCATATATTTACAAAGTTGTTTAGATGTGTATTTAAATGTTGAGAAAGTCAGTGTCAATCCGATAGATGGACGGATAGAGACGAGCATATTAAAACCTGGAGAATCTTATGACACGGACAAGCAAGTAATAGAATACGCTTTGAAGTATGGGGTATCGGAGCAGTCTACGTCAGCGGCGTATGTATATTTTAGGGATGTGACGAAAGTGGATCGTGTTTGTACGCCGGTAGATCCTGCTAAGAACGACAGAGCGAAGCAAGGGCGTTGTGAAGCGGCGTCGATGGCATTAGAAGCGATGGGTGTGATAGGGCAAACATATCCTGGAAAATACGGAGATTTAGCTGCGAAGGACATATATGACTTTGTAGTAGGTATAAACCGGGAGACCACGGGCGCAGCTCCGGCGGTAATAGGTTTAGCGACATTATTACGGTTGAACACAGCAAAGGCACGAGGATATGTAAAAAGCTTTGTAAACGACCGTTTATGTACGAGTGTTGGTCAAGACGTCATGAGTTTTTTGTCTTACATCAGTGTAGATGGGCTGGTAAGATTAACTGTGAATAATAAAATCACCAATCTGGAATATTTAGATTCTTTTACAAGAGATGGACAATATCTTGATAAGGATTTTAGGGCAAATGTTTGGGCTAAAAATACTCCTCCGGTACATTCAGATCAGGTACCGTATGGGAACTTATGGGAAGATTTTGGTCGAGCGTTTGTATCGGCGGCAAAGAACAACGGAAAAATTAGAGATTTATTAGACAGTATTGATATATCAGATAAACCGCGTGCATTTCAAGTGGGTGTATTGACTGGAGAAGACGGTTGGTATGCATATCGGAAGTATGGGAAAACTTCGACACAAGGTATATTAAGCTTTTTATTGACAATAAATTTTACGGATTTGAATGAAGGTAGCCAGCGTCGTATTCGGTACAATGCGGCCAAAGCTTTAACTGCGCATGGATTTTATGGTGGAAAAGGGAACAGAGCTGAATTTGTTAAACATTACGAACAATTTGATAAGGATAAATATGAATTCTCTTCTGGCCTTAGTTTTGTTAAGCAACTAGCTTTTGGTGCAGACATAATAATTGCAGTAGTATGTTTGACTTCTTTAGCCAAATCTGCGGTTGGTTTAACGGGTACAGTATCGAGGGCCGCCAGAGCGACCCATCCTACCACATGGCAAAGGTTCTTAAATTTATTAAACAAACGAACTCCTACGGTTTCAGGAGCTAAGGAAGTACTTCGGAGCTTGCCAAAAGCGGAACGATTAAGATTTCGTGGGTTGTACCAAAAATACATGCACGAAGCCATAACGGCGGGAGGATCTATCCGTCACAAGGATGTTTTTAGAATTGCATGGGCATCATTTGAATCTGGAGAATCTGCAGTAGTAAGTGGTCTTACTAAAATAAGCAGACCGTTAGCGGCAGGTGCAGGCGAAGCTCTTCCTCCGGCAGCAATTTTTCAGGTAGGCGAATTAACCCCAAGTCTTGGGGAAGGGATAGCAGCTAGCACTCGGATGACTAAAGCGCAGGCGATAAGGTGGATTAGAGATATAAGATCGGAATTAGCGAAAAGGCCTTGGTTTGCAAAGCGAGTGCGTGCAGAATATGCCAAGAATATGAGATTAGCTCGCATGGAAGCGGCCAACAGTGGTCATACACTAGATCTTGTAGATATGGCAGAGGTCTATCGCAAGGCATATAATACGGTTTTCCGTTCTCCTCGTCCGGTTGGTTTTCAAGGGGCAGGAGCGAGTCGGGTGGGATCCAAACCACCTGCTACGGAATATGGGACTGTAGAAGCTTTTACGGATGGCGGAACCACTCCGATACAAACACCTATACCAGTAAATCCGACGGTGACGAAAGTAAGTTTTTTGGATGTTTTTAAAGCAGGTATGCGTTGGAATAAGGCAATATGGCCGAGTATTGTGCAAGATAATATTTTAGCTCCGATACGACAAATGGGCCGGTTGTTGACGACACGACAAGGATGGGCTACATTAATGGTCTCAGCTAATATGACTTTTGCACCGATTGCGGAAGGGGCATTTAACATGATGGGTAAGGCCAAAGCTGGGGTGGAGTACTTCCAAAAAGTCGATAAATTGTCTGATATAGCCGAAGCTGGGGCGGATCTCTTACAAGCAGCCAATAATGGGTGGAATGCGAGTAAATTAGGTGGAACTGTTTCCACGGCGTCACAAGGGGCCAATATTACCAGAACTACGAGCCAAGCGTCAAATATTACTCGGTCGGTTCAAACGATGAGCACTGCAAACAGTGTTAGAAGTTCCACAGACTTTTTATCACAATTGTCAAATATTGCAAAAGGCGCGGCAGTACCAACGCTCGCTACGGTGATGTCTAATGCGGTTTGGGTGCCTGAGAATTGGAGAAGAGCTGAGCGTACGGGTATTTTTAATGGATTACGTTCTCACGACAGGGAAATGGTGAACCTAAAAGACATGATGCGCATTTACACTGATTTTAAAGTAGCCGAGCGCAAACAGATCGGAGATTATGTCTTGGCCAAATCGGCTACACCGCAGGTGCTTGTAAATGGAGCTGTGGTAGACGCGCAAGAGAAGTATGCCTTTTGGCAACATCAAGAAAGAACAGCAGCTTTTGCCTTGAAACAAGCGCAGACGAAGATGTACTGGCAAAGAGCAGGCATGCCGATTATTGGCACGCTCAAAAATGCATGGGGAACATTAACAGAAGGCAATTACCTCTATAACATTGCCCCGATCCGCTTTGC
>JAFXGM010000037.1 GCA_017513195.1 Clostridia bacterium
GCCCAGCGCGGCGATACCGCTTTGAATCAAAGGCCACACGAAAAACATCACAACGCCCACGATCAGATAAACGATGCTGCACACGATGGGCACGAATCTTGTGCCGCCGAAAAAGGATAATACCTGTGGCAGTTGTATCTTATAGAACCGGTTATGTAGTGCCGCTACACCGAGTCCTACAATAATACCGCCGAAAACACCCATCTGGAGCGTGGTGATGCCCAACACAGATGTAGTGGTATTAACGGCCATTGCGTCAACACCGCCTTTGGCGGAAATAAGCGTGCTTATAGCCGTATTCATAATAAGATAAGAAATAGCACCCGACAGCGCTGCTACTTCTTTTTCCTTTTTTGCCATACCGATGGCAACTCCCATAGCAAACAGCAGCGCAAGATTATCAAATACAATGCTGCCGGTTTTGCTCATAATATCAAGAAGAGTAAATAAAACTCCGCCTTCTTTGATGACGTTGGTAAGATGGTATGCTTCGAGAGTGGTCGGGTTTGTAAAAGAACTTCCGATCCCAAGTAGCAATCCCGCAATGGGGAGCAAAGCGATCGGGAGCATGAAAGATCGTCCAACTCGTTGTAAAACTCCGAAAATTTTGTCTTTCACAATCGTTTCCTCCATTTTGTTTTTTTGTTTTTTGCGGTACCGTTATGATCGGCGCCTGATCATGCTGACACTGCAATTGATATAAAAATCAGTTAGCTGAACTGATTTTTTTAAGGTGGATGGTGAGGGTCAAAAGCTCGTCCTCAGAAATAGTTTTCTGATAGGTTTTTAAAATATACTCCATAATGCATAATGCACATTTATAATGTTTGTTACAGGTCTTTTTTATCATCGAAGTGAAAGCAACATCTTCGCTTAACGCATCGGGCAAGGGCTTGTTTTCAAAAAGACGTCCTGCCAGATATTTTAAATGTGTAACAAATCTCTCATAGCATGGATCGGTCCTATCAAAGATTTTCTTATAATAATATTCGGATATTTCAATGCATCCGTTTATCATTTTTGTGATATCATATACATTGCCTATGTTTGTATCCAAGCGGGCATTTATTATATGCATTGCAATAAAGCCTGCTTCATCTTTTGACATTTTAATGCCTAATTTTTTATCCATTTGCTCTATGCAATATTCGCCCAATAGCAGTTCCTTCGGAAAGCATTGGGCTATGGAATCAAGCAGTGGGTTGGTAAATTCTATTCCGTTTTGCTTTCTTTCGATCGCAAAGGCAATATGGTCGCTTAATGTGACAAGCAAAGATTCCTTAAGTTTTTCATTGTAAGCGGCATTTATATATTCAACAATATCAACGGTGAATGTTAAATATTCTTCGGGTATCTCTCTAAGAAGGGCGATCATTTTCTTTTGAATAGAGTGGTCGGTGATAAGATAGGTCTTTTGAATCAAGGATTCATCCACGTCATCGCCGTATTTTTTTCCGAAACCGATGCCTTTCCCAGAAACAATCTGTTCTTTTCCGTGCTCGTCCAAAACACAAAGATTATTATTGTTGATGGCTTTTATAACTTTCATACTTGTCTCCCGATCCTGAAAATAAAAAAAGCCAACCTTAAGCACCCGTGCCGAAAGATACACAGTAGTGCAAAAAGTTGGTTATGCCCATACGGTAACACTCCAATAAAATTGCAATATATTTAATCTGACCTTATTTTACATTAATTATTCGTATTTGTCAATATGGCAGCCTTCAAAACGGCGATTTGCCTAACCACGAATCCTACAAGTCGTGCAGTTTGCACAAAATTTTTTCTAAATTGTTGACATAAATTATTTGATGTGGGTGAATTTTAATTTTTTTAAGAAAAGAGTTGACAAATGAATTTCACAGGTGTATAATACGAAACGTAAAGGCAAAGGCGTCTTTGAGTGTTAGTGCTCAAAGACGCTATTTTACTTTTAGGAATCAAAATAATTTTATATATGAAGAAGGCAATGACGTCTTTAATGTTGTAGGGGATACTCCTACCGTTAAAGGCGTCTTTTCGTTTTTCATAGAGGAGGAAACAGTATGTCGTATGTAGATGAAGTAATCGAACGAGTGGTAAAAGAGAATCCGAATGAGCCCGAATTTCATCAGGCTGTAAAGGAAGTTCTTGATTCACTCCGTCCGGTGGTTGAGACACATGAGCAAGCATTCCGACGCGATGCGTTGCTTGAAAGACTGGTAAATCCCGAAAGGCAGATTAAGTTCCGTGTTCCGTGGATTGATGATAACGGTCAGGTTCACGTCAATACCGGATATCGTGTTCAGTTCAACAGTGCGATTGGTCCGTACAAGGGCGGCCTCAGACTTCATCCCTCCGTCAACCTTGGTATTATTAAGTTTCTTGGTTTTGAGCAAATCTTTAAAAACTCACTGACCGGTCGTCCTATCGGCGGCGGTAAGGGTGGTTCAGACTTTGATCCCAAAGGCAAATCCGACCGTGAGGTTATGGCGTTCTGCCAGAGCTTTATGAGCGAGCTTTGCAAGTATATCGGTGCAGATACAGACGTTCCTGCAGGCGATATCGGTACAGGCGCTCGTGAGATCGGCTATATGTTTGGTCAGTACAAGAAACTTCGCGGTTTATTTGAAGGAGTGCTTACCGGTAAAGGTTTTGCCTATGGCGGCTCTCTTGCAAGAACCGAAGCGACCGGATACGGACTTCTTTATATCGTAGAGGAAATGCTGAAATGCCACGGTGAGAC
>JAFXGM010000004.1 GCA_017513195.1 Clostridia bacterium
AAAAGAGTTATTTGAAAAGCGTGATGAATATGGCTCAGCCAGACAATCGTATTTTTTCTTATCCATTGCCAATTCTCACGTGAGTTCTTCTTAAAGGTTTGATAATCATAAATTCTATATCAAACTTCATCAAAGATAATAACAAACGAGCGGAAAATATGAAGTTTACTTCTATATTTTACACAGCGAGTGCAGTATATTTTCGAGGTTATCTCAAAGATAATAAAATAAATATATTATATACAAAAAAGAGGAGTACAAAAAGTAAGGACAAATTAAAATCATTTCAATTTTGTAATAAAGAAAATTAAATGAAAAACAGGGAAAACAGAGCATTGAAAACCACAATAACACTGCAGGGGCCGCCGAGATAACAAGTTGAAAAGAAAAAAGAGAAAAACTATATCAAAAAGACAATTTCAATTTTGTAATAAAAAACTATTAGAACCACAAAGACGGGTTGTCGGTAATCACGGCATCAACCGTTGCTTGCGGGGCATCGGCGGGAGAGCGCAAAGTCCACACTTTCACGACTTTTCCGCGCGCCTTTATCTTCGCGGCAAGCGAGCGCGGCAAGCAGTTTCTATGAAAATTAAACGATGATATATAGCTGTATTTTTCAAACGAAAAGCAACGCAAAGAACCATCGTAGACAATAGGCAACAACGGCAGTTTGAACACTATAAGTTTTTCCAACGGAAAGGGCGCACCAAGCTCGTGCAAACGAGTTAACACATCATCGCTGAACGCCTGTACCGAGGTCCACCCCTCGGCACAGCAGGCTGTAATATCCTCTATGAGCCTCTCCTCTATTCCGCGCCCGCCCTCCTTGACATCCACAAGCACGCCACAACGCCCGCCCACAAGCGAGAGCACCTCCCGCAGCGTGGGAACCGCTTCGTTTGTGGCAACACCTGCGGCATCGGTCAGGCGCAACGTGCGCATCTGTTGCAAAGTGAGTTCCTCTACACTGCCACGGCCATCGGTGAGCCTGTTCACCGCAGCATCGTGGAACACCACGATATGCCCGTCGGCAGTGAGGCGCACATCAACCTCCACCGCATCCACACCGGCGCATATGCTTCTTTCGATGCAAGACAAACTGTTTTCGAGCCCGTCACCGGCACCACCCCTGTGTGCCACAATAAGAGGAGGCCCCGCACCATAGAGCAACAAGGCGCAGGCAAATAGCAGCAAATATGTAAACAACAGACTCTTTACGTTCATAGCGCAGAAACAGACGACAATTATACCACAAATAAGAACAAAAAAGAAAGCAAGGCAGTTTTATGAAAAACTACACCTTGCTTTAGGAAAGAGCGGATTGGGAAGTTACCTGCTGCCACTACCCTTGCAATATTTACAAACACCGGTACCTTTGCAAGCGGTGCAAACCGTATTCATCGAAGCCACACCCCAGTTCCTGCGCAAACAAGCACATTGCCAGGCAAGAGAAAAAGAGCGCAAATGATATTCTTTTCATTTTCAAATTTATTTGTTACCCAAACAAGGTATTTACTTAGTGCAAATTTACAAAAAAATGTTAATCTACAAAAACAGTGCCGGCACTAAACACGTGCCGTGCGCCACGGCTAAAAGAAAAGACAGGCATATAGCATTGCAGCATTTATGCACAAAACACATAAGACAGAAAGAAAACAAAAAAATATTTTTCACAATTTTCTTGCACAATTCCAAAATAAGCTATACCTTTGCACTCGTTAAACAAAGAGACCACATTTCGGCAACGAAATATACACTTTTGGAGAGGTGGCAGAGTGGTCGATTGCACCGGTCTTGAAAACCGACGTACTGAAAGGTACCGGGGGTTCGAATCCCTCCCTCTCCGCAAGAAAGGGTGTAAATCAAGTAGTTACGAGATTTGCACCCTTTTTTACACCCAAAAATCAAGGTTGAGTGTATTTTTTTTGAATTTTTAATGAAAATGCTGGCGAAAAAAGAAGAATATGCGTCTTTCTCTTTTCGTCAGCATCTTTTTTGAGTGTTGCCTAAGCGAAAACAAGTTTAGTCCGTTTTGGGTATATAGCCAATGGACTAAACTAAACTTACCAATTAAAAATCTTTTTGAATCCTCTCTAAAGATATTATTCGTGTATATAACATCAACTTGTCTCCTTCTGAAATCTCAGTATTAGCAATACGCTCCATTCTAGATATAAAATTAACCATATGTGAAATCTCTACTTCTTTGGAAACAATGATAAATGCTACATCTTGAGCAGTAAATCGTAATTTCTCTCTAATTAGTGCTTCGTTGGGTTTTGGTTTGTGAGTTGTACTACGATTACCCCTCCATTCGTCATATCCTGCTTTATCCCAAAACCATGGAGTACTTTCTGTATCTTCAACTAAGTACCTCCACTCATTTTCCTCATAATTTATCTGAATATTACCATCATATTCTCCATAGTATTTTTTTATCATACCATGAATACTCTGATTAGCGGAGTGTGCATTTATGCGATTAACAAAAGCGGCTATCTGAGGTTTAGGCCCAGGAGTTAAATCAAATGTAACCCGTCTTTCGTCTCCACCATGTTGTTTCAATTCATCCGCAAATCGTTTTTCAATAGCTTTTTGAAAACTCAAAGAGATTAGAATATTTTCATCTTTTGCATACAAAATAGGATTTATTCTCTTGTCCTCTGCCCATTCCTTAGTCAATCCAATAGCGTACTTTCCGTATCGCTCAACGAATAAATTAGTTTTTGATAAAGGTATATCACAAAAACTAACCATTGGCACTCCAATTCCTCTGTCGGGATTTCGTTTATATGATAAATCCTCGTAGCAATAGTTTGGAATTAACCCCTCCATTAGAATAGAATATAAAATATCTATTGATTTAGTATAATGAAATAATGATGATGTTCTAAACTGCCCCATATAATATATTTTTAATACATGCTATCACAACTATAATAACAGCATAAATTATAGCAATTTCTTTAACTCCTCAATATCGGGTAGCGCATTGCGTAATCGTTCGGGCATATCTTTCGTTGCTCGATAAGTTGCAACACCCATAGGTTTGTCATAATCACGGATGGCAAACTCGACAAATGATTGATTCATATCACGGCATAACAAGATGCCAATTGCGGGGTTTTCGTGCGGTTTCTTTACATATGTATCAAGAGCCGACAGATATGTACTTAACTGACCCAAGTACGAAGAGCGAAATTTTCCTGATTTCAGTTCAACGGCAATAAGCGAATTAAGTTCTCGATTAAAGAAAAGTAAATCTACAAATAATTCCTCGCCCGATACTTCCAATCTGTATTGGTTGCCTACGAAGATAAAATCTTGTCCAAATGTCAGAAT
>JAFXGM010000038.1 GCA_017513195.1 Clostridia bacterium
AAGTGGCTTTTTTGCAACCTTTTCTGCCACCACTGCGAGTATTGCACCGGCAAAATCCGAATAGCCATAACGTTGCTTCGGCTTTAAAAAACGTCGGCGTTCAAGGCTTTTTATAACCGTTTTGGTGGTGCAATCCTCGTAAGGATTTTTGCGCGCATAACCACTACGTACAAGTCGAGGCAAAGTAATTTCAACCGGTGTTAAATGATGATAACCCGCGGTATGAGTCAACAGTTGATATATTGTTGGGTACTTACCTTTTTTTAGATCTAAATACCTATCTACAGTACAGTTCACATCAAGCTTGCCATCTTCGCAAAGTTTTAAAACAAGATGGGCGGTTACCGTTTTTGAAATTGATCCAATGTCATAGGTATAGTGATTTTCTTCTTGGAAATTCCCAAAAACGTAAAACTTTCCCTCTTTATAAAGACCGATAGTGATACGATTATTATTAGAAAGCGCAAGATAATTTTTAATTTTTTCAGCAGTCTTAAAACGGAGGTTTGTATAGTTTAAGGAAATAATTTTTCTCATATTTTACCACTCCGTTTTTCATAAATTTAATTGCTTTTTACAAAAAGTGCAACAGTTTCTACATGCGCTGTGCGTGGGAACAAATCGACGGGAGTATATTCTAACAGTTTATAGCCTGATTTTTCTAAAATTGCTGTATCACGTGCAAGCGTTGCCACGTCACAAGACACGTAGACTAATCTTTCGGGAACAAAATCGTTTGCTATGGTATGAAGCAACGCCTCTTCGCAGCCCTTTCTTGGTGGGTCCACGATTACAACGTCGGCAGATATATTTTCGCGTTTTAATTGTACCGCAGCCTGTGCTGCATCACCACATATAAAACGAGCATTTGAAATACCATTTTCTTTGGCATTTGTATTAGCGTCACGAACTGCGGCATCTACTATCTCTACACCAATTACATTTTTAGCAAGTTTTGCCATAGAAAGACCTATTGTGCCGGCGCCACAGTATAAATCTAATATGTTTTTGCCCTCGGGTTTTGCATATTCGGCCGCCTTTTTGTATAGCATTTCGGCCATATCGTGATTAACCTGATAAAACGAATGCGGTGATATGCGAACCTTTACATCACATAAAATATCGAAAATATATTCTTGCCCGTATATGCAAATGTTTTTATCGCCTAAGACAACGTTGGTTTTCTTGGTGTTTATATTTAAAATTACGCTCTTAAGGCTTTCGCCAAGCGCCTGTTTTAAGCCTGCAACAAGTTGGTCGCTATACGGTAGTGTGCTTCCGTTTATTACAACGCAAACCATTATTTCGTTTGTTTCTTTGCCCTCGCGCAAATAAAAGTGGCGTACAAGCCCTTGGTTTGTTTCCTCATTGTAAACCGAAATGTCGTTTTTCTTTATAAAGTCGGTAAACACATTACCCGCTATGTAAAATGTTTCCGGATGCAACAAGCAGTCGCCACAAGCAACAACACGATGCGAGTGATGAGAGTAAAATCCAATCTCGCGCATCTCGCTTATAGGGTACATTGCTTTGTTACGATAACGGTCAGAGTTTTGTGCGCGGATTATGGGAATAGAATCAAAATTCACCCTGCCTATGCGACGCATAGTTTGAGTAACGCGGTTTTGCTTTAGCTCACATTCACTTTTATAATTTATATGTCGCAAGGTACAGCCACCACAACGAGCAAAGGCACCGCAATCGACGTCTATGCGGTGCTTTGATGGGCTTATTATCTCGTTGCATTTTGCAAATGCATAATTTTTGTTTGCCTTTAATATATGGGCTTTTATTACATCGCCCACCGCGGTATTAGGCACAAAAACCGCTTGTCCCTCATATTTACCTATACCGCTACCCTCGTGAGTGATATCGGTAATCTCGAGTTCAATTATATCGTTTTTCTTCATATCATCCGTTATAGTTTGTAAAATTTTGTTCGAGTGAGCCTTCGTCAAAAATTGAATATCCACGTCGGCAATCGTAGCCAAACGTATCATTTACATCAAGCGGAATTTGGTTTATCTGAACCGTATCGTCATTGAGCCACAAAACCTCTACGGTATCAATTCCCGTTTGCCAGAATATATTGTATTTTTTGTCTTTTCCCTCTATTTCGCCACGTATAGCTACACCTAGATTGTTTTTGACCAAATAAATATTCATTTTCTTTTCTCCGGTAGCACAGGGATATGACTCTACAAAGGTTCCTTTAGGTACGTCGGCAATATCGGTAAATAGACTGTTTTTTACAGAAAACCCTATTTCTACCAACATTACTAACGCAGTGATAAAATAAAAAATCTTAAAACTCAGGTTTTTCATAAAAACACCCACTTTTAAATCTCATCAGTACTAAAACTTGGCGTAGTGTTTGAGTTGAATTTGTCTACATCAATGTTATAATCGGTTATTGCAAATCGCCCGTGTACGCAGTAAGACGTAATAAAATACGGTAACGTAAATATTAGCGGAGCTATTAAAACCGACAACAACATCCAAGGTATAAACGAAAGTGACATACCAAAAAAGTCAGCACCTGTACGTTTAGAAATGATTGTAGACATATTTACCGCTTCTGCCGGGTCTATATCATCGCTACTTACAAAAATAAGTGCCGAAAGGTAATATTTTAACATAATAAAGACAAGACCCAACAGCGCAATAATTACCAAAAAGGAATTAAGTGTCCATAAATTTGAAGTCCAATGCGGAAGAGCAACACCTAAAAGTTTATATAGTTTTTCGCTCGAAAGTATATATACGATTATACAAGGCAAAAACAATACAAAACCGACCGAGAAAAGCTTAACAGTTAATATAGAAATTAAATATACTGCCCTTTTATATTCATCGGCGCTAGAAAAATAACGAAATATTATGAGCACGCTATCGTTTTGTTCGAAAGTCAGTCGCCTAAAAAAGCAGAGCGCGCCTAACGCCAAAGGTGCCAGACCCAAATACAGCATAAAACCAAAACTTACGTAATAGCCAACCTCGCCTGCAAAGACCGATATCAGCGAGCTTGTAAGCATAATTATAAAAAACGCAAAGATTAATATACAACTTACAACCATAGACTTTACATAATCTTTTTTCAAAGCGTCTTTTGCAACTTTTTTAACAACTGGACTTGGTGCTAACATAAAACCTCACTCCTTTGTATCTATATTATCAAAAATACAAAACAAAAATATTACAATTTTTTTAATTTTGCGTAGCCTGCCATAATTTTTTTAGTGCCTACAGTATCAAAAGCAATTTCAAGCAGTAGGTCATTTCCCATTGGTGATACCGAAAGTATAAGCCCCGTACCAAAGGTTTTATGCTCTACACGCCCGCCTGCAGAATAATCCCCCGCAGAAACCGCCGTATTAGAGGATTTTGCAGCAGCAGAAAAACCTCCAAATGACGTAGTAGTTTTTGAGTAACTACTTTGTGGACGAGAAACGCGTGGGGTATAACCATCGTTACGAACTCCGCAATAGCCACCATAAGAAATTTGTGGTACTGTGGCCTTTGCACTACAATACTCGTCGGGTATTTCCTTTAAAAAACGGGAAGGCGCATTGCGGTTAGTAGAACCAAACACCATTCGAGTGACAGCATTGCTTACGGTAAGCTGTCGCTTTGCACGAGTTATGGCAACGTACATAAGGCGGCGTTCTTCCTCTATTTCGCTTGCATCTGCATACCTTATTGACTGTGATGCGGGGAATATTTCTTCCTCAAGACCAATGAGAAATACCTTTTCAAATTCAAGCCCTTTTGCCGAATGCACGGTCATAAGGGTTACCTTGTCTTCGCTATCGTTCATAGAGTCTATATCACTTATAAGGGCAATTTCCTCTAAAAAGTTGGAAAGTGTTGGTTCATCGTTTTCAAGCTCATATTGTTTAACGTTGTTTACAAGCTCATCAACGTTTGCAAGTCGGTCGGCGTTTTTAGGGTCAGCATCGGTCATAAGACTTACCCTGTAACCCGTTTTATCCAAAACTTCCGCAAGCAATTCGCTAATAGGAAGCTCGTCAATTTTTGCGTTTAAGGATTTAATCATTTCGCAAAAATCCTTAAGCTTGCCGGCAGCTCGGCTAAGAGGCGCAAATTGGTCAGCGCCGTCAAGAACTTCAAAGAGGCTAAGCCTTAATTGTGTGGCAATTTCTGCCGCGTGATTAAGCGTTGTATCGCCAATACCACGCTTCGGCTCATTTATTATGCGGCGAAGTCTGATGTCGTCGCTCATATTATTTATAAGATTCAAGTATGCTAAAACATCTCGGATTTCCTTGCGCTCATAGAATCGCATACCGCCTATTACTCGGTATGAAATACCGCTTCTGGCAAAGACGTTTTCTATAGCCGCCGATTGCGCATTTATGCGGTATAGCACCGCGTGATCCGAAAATTTAGCACCTGCGCGAACGCTTTCAAGCACACTATCTGCAACGTAGCGCGCCTCGTCGCGTTCGTCAGCCGCAGTATAAAGTTTAATTAAATCGCCGTCACCCTTATCGGTCCAAAGATTTTTGCCTTTTCGGCCGCGATTGTTGGCAATTACCGCATTGGCGGCGTTAAGTATATTGCCGACCGAGCGGTAATTTTGCTCAAGTCGAATAACGCGAGCATTTTCGTAATCATCTTCAAAGTTAAGTATATTTTCAATGGTAGCACCGCGGAAGCGATAAATACTTTGGTCATCATCGCCAACAACGCACAGGTTTCCGTGAATTGATGCCAATAAGTGTACCAGCTCATACTGCGCGTGGTTGGTATCTTGATATTCGTCTACCATAATGTATTTAAACTTACTGCCGTAATACTCTAACACGTCAGGATTTTCTTTAAACAACTGAACGGTATAGCTTATCATATCGTCAAAATCCATAGCATCGGCAGATTTTAGACGATTTTGATATATTTCATATATTTTTGCAATGGTTTGCGTACGGTAATCGTGACCTGCAGTTTCCTTGTACTCGGCTGGTGAAATAAGCGAATCCTTTGCCGATGAAATTGATGATAAAATTCCACGGATTGGAAACATTTTGTCGTCGATACCGTTGTCTTTCATTATGTTTTTAATAAGGCGTTTTTGGTCGTCGGTATCATAGACGGTAAAATGCGAAGTAAATCCTATTCTTTCGGCATTAATACGCAAAATTTTACCACAAATGCTGTGGAATGTACCTGCCCATATATTTTCGCCGCCCTCGCCCAGCTTTGCATTGATACGCTCTTTAAGCTCGTTTGCCGCTTTGTTGGTAAAGGTAATAGCAAGTATCTCCCAAGGGCGCGGTGCATTTACCGAAAAAACACCTTTGGGTAGCTCGGAAATTTTATCCTCTAAATAGTCTTTGGCCGCTACTATATCTTGCTCACTGAAAAAAGGCACAAAATCGCTTTTGTATGCATTACCGTACTTTACAAGATTTGCAATACGGTTTACAAGCACGGTGGTTTTGCCACTGCCCGCACCCGCAAGCACAAGTACTGCACCCTCGGTTGTTGTTACCGCTTCAAACTGACGGTAGTTCATATTGCCAAAATCCTTCTCAATAAGCTTTTGGCGAATTTTTAAAAACTGGTCTATCATATTTTTTCCTATCTTTTGGGTTGTGGTTCGTAATGGAATGGTGCGGTCTGCTTAAGCAACTCTACATAAGAATCGGTATGCGCCACCATAACGAGCGGCTTTGTAAGATCAAGGCTAAATACGCCCATGATAGATTTAGCGTTTATAACGTACTTGCCCGAAATCAGTTCTATATCATAGGGCTTTTGATTTGTAATTTCTACGAATTTTTTAACTGCATCAAAGTTTTTAAGTATTATTGTTTTTTCAAGCATAGTTACACCTCTTAAATTACGTAAAGCCCGCTGGTAAGTTGAACAAACTCAAACTTACCTGACTTAACATATCGCAAAACCGGTTCGTTAAAGGTGTAAAGCTCTTCCACCGAATAACTCTCGAGATTAACCTTTACAACGTTGTTTGTGCTCGAATTGCAAACGTAAGCCCATTCGCCGTCGATAAAAATGCTTTCCGGCGACGCAAAAGGAGATTTGTTTCCCCCAATTCGAAGCTCGGCGCGCATTGTTGCAATATTAAATCTTATTAAAACGTTATTTTCGCGAAAGCTTGCCCAAATACTATTTTTGTAATATGCGATTGCCGATGGCACTTCATCACGATATTTAATTTCACCCGAAATATTTATCATACCGTCAGCATCAATAATAAACACCTGCCCATTTTCATTACAAAGTAGCGTACGACCGTCCGGTAATACCAACGCTTTTTCGGAAACAAAGTTCTTGCTTATGCCAACCGCAACATTGTAATTACTGCCAAATTTTATATTTAAATAGATGTTTTCGCTTATGTCGGTGAGGGTAGAGTTTTCAATTGATAGCATCTTATACCATACTACAACGCCCTCATCTATTACGGCTTTTTGATATGGAAAAATCAAGCCGTCCGATTTTGGCAATACCTCGTATATTTTACCGTCAAATACCTTTTTCACACTTTTCAGTCCTTTGTTATATCTTTAATGCGCCGCCGTTAATCATGCTTTGTACAGCGAGTAAAACACCTGTTTTTGCGCTGTGGAAGTTTAGTCCGCCCTGCATCCACGCAGCATAGGGTGCTCGTAGAGGAGCATCGGCAGAAAGCTCGATAGAAGAACCTAATGTAAACGCACCCGCCGCCATAATGACCTGATCGTCATAGCCCGGCATGTCCGACGGCTCGGGACGAACGAACGAGTCAACGGGGGCACCCGACTGCATACCGCGACAAAATGCGATAAGCGCTTCGGGTGTATTAAGAATTACGCTTTGTATAATATCGCCGCGCTTTTCTTCTACCGTAGGACTAACCTTATAGCCCAAAATTTCAAGTAAAGCCGAAGCAAAAACGGCTGTTTTTAGCGCTTCGCCTGTTACGTGCGGTGCTGCAAAAAGCCCCATATAAAGCTCACGGTTGTGACCGAGGGACGCGCCTACCTCACGTCCAACGCCGGGGGCTGTCATACGACCTGCACACATTTCAACATACTCTCGCTTGCCTGCAATATAACCGCCCGTTGGCGCAATACCACCGCCTGCATTTTTGATAAGCGAGCCTGCAATAATATCGGCGCCTACCTCGGTAGGCTCACGCGTTTCTACAAATTCGCCATAGCAGTTATCCACCATAATAACGGTATTGGGAGAAACCTCTTTTACCGTTTTACAAAGCTCTTCTATTTTATCTATTGTAAGGCTGGGTCTAAGGCTATACCCGCGCGAACGCTGTATGTAAGCCATTTTATAATTACCCCAAGAAAGCTCGGCACGAATGGCATTTATGTCAGGTGTGCCGTCGGGCAGCAAATCTACCTGATGATATTCGACACCAAAATCGGCAAGTGAGCCGTCGGTGTGACCCTCAAAGCCAAAAACACCGATTATTGTGTCATAAGGTCTGCCTGTAAGTACAAGCACCTTATCACTGGGGCGCAAAATTCCAAACAAAGCGACGGTTAGAGTATGCGTGCCCGAAGCAAAGCTGTGACGAACAATAGCATCCTCGGCACCCATACAATCGGCAAAAACCTGGTCTAAAGTATCGCGACCAACGTCACCGTAACCGTAACCCGTAGAGGTGCCAAGATGCATCTCGCTAACGCGGTTTTTTATAAAGCAGTTAAGCACCTTGGTTTGATTATATTCGGTAATACCATCTATTCGCTCAAAGCTTGTCTTTGCCTTGCTTTCGGCTTCAGTGCTATATTTTTCGAGTTTTTCATCAAATTTAAAGTAATTCAAGGGGTTTTCCTCCAATAGCCCGCATAATATGAGTGGATAAAATTGTTTTTTAAATAAAAGGGTTTTATGTTTTCTTCGCAAACGGCAATACAGGGCAAATCATACTGTGAAAGCAGACCTGCTAAAGCCTGTGTGCCCATTCCTTTTTTGTGAGATGCAATACCGTTTACAACAACTGCCTGTCCGTCACAAATTCCGACTGCCGCACATTTGCCTTTTATTGCATAATATTTTAACTGTCCGTGATTGAGTCGATGACAAAAATCCACCGCAAAATATTCATAGGGCGGTAAATCCAATCCGTCCACATCGAGCAATTCGTATATTTCTTTGCTGCTTGCCGTGTCAGATAAATTATCACACACAAATTTTTGCTCGGTTTTCATAACGCAAACGCGGTGAAAATCGACACCAAACAAAGCGGTTAGCGTGTCTGCGTCGGAAAAAACCGATTGTGGCGATATTATCGCGATAAATTCACGCAGTTCATCCATATCGGCACCAGCGTTATAAATTACCATATTGCCGTCAAGCATAGAAATGACCGCGCTAGTCCCGTCTTGCGTCCAAAAAAGCGCAATATCCTTGTAAGACTCGTAAGTGCAGTTGATTTTTACAACCTCGGCAAGCGGTAAATTAAGTTTTGGTATTTCGTTTGTGAGACTTATCATAGCTTACCGCTTGCAATTTGTTCTATCATATGTTTTGAAAGGTCACGAACGGCTATAACATCGCGCATATCGCAAACCGAATTTGCAGTGTGAATATATCTGCAAGGAACAGAAAGTGCCACTGTGCGCACACCGCCGCGACTTAAATGAATAACGCCCGCATTATTGCCGCCTGCAACGGCACATTTGCTTTGAGCCTTTATACCGCTGTTTAAAGCAGCATTATAATACTCGCGGTCGTAGCTTGTAGCTCCGTCCATAAACGAAACTACCGCACCTTCGCCCTGACGACATACCTGTTTTGCCGCCGCTACACCCGCAACATCGGCAGCGGTTGTACCGTCAATAACTATTGCCGCATCGGGTTCTACCGCAAATGCCGCTACCTTTGCCCCGCGAAGACCTACCTCTTCTTGCGTGGAAAAGCTTGCATAAAAATCGTATTCGGCATCCTGCTTTAATAAATCGATCAAAACAAGACAGCCTACGCGGTCATCAAGCGCTTTTGTTAATACCTTGTCGCCACACGAGATAAAATCACTGCACATAACAGCACAGTCGCCCACGCTTACAAGCGCTTTTGCCTCGTCGGCAGAGGACACGCCAATATCAATATAAAGATTATCGGCATCGGGTAGTTTTTTGCGCTCGTCACCCTCGCACAAATGCACGGGCTTGCCACCTATTACACCAAGAGTTTTACCGTTTACAAGAACTCTGCGGAACATAAGTGCCGCGGTATCAATACCGCCCACCGTTTTAAAGCGCAAAAATCCGCTTTCTTCAATATGGGTAATAATAAGTCCGACCTCGTCGAGATGTGCGTCAATAAGCACCTTTTTTGAAGGCTCTTTTTTACCCTTTTTAAAGGCAATTATATTGCCTAAATTATCTATTTTGTATTCACAGTGGTCTTTAATTTGTGAAATCACAAATTCACGCACGGCACCCTCATCACCCGAAGTGCCGTCTAATATACAAAGTTGTTTTAAAAGCTCTATCATTATGCGTTACCTCCTAAAATATACTTTTGAAGAAGGTCACAAACGTTTTCGATATCGTTTATATCAATTATCTCTACGTCACTATGCATATTACGGAGCGGAATAGACACAAGCCCCGTCTTGACACCGCTTTTTGAAATCGAAATAACGTCTCCGTTGGTGCCTGTTCTGCCACCCATAACCTCGGTCTGATAGGGCATATTGTTTTCCTTGGCAATCGATACCAATTTCTTTGATATGGCTTTATCAAGAATTGGCGACATACCAATCATTGCACCACCTGATAGCTTGCCGCAATCATTGCTTGGCACGTCGGGTGCGTCAGCAAATGAAACGTCAAGCACAATTGCCTCGTCGGGAGAAACACAAAACGCCGCAGTCCCGGCTCCGCGACAACCAAGCTCTTCTTGGTCGGTAAAAGCAAACACGATGTTAAAGGGTAGCTTTTTGCCGCTAAGTCGCTTAGCAAGTTCTAAAAGACAAACCACACCTGCACGGTTATCAAGACTTTTGCCTGTAATACGGCTACCGCATAAGTCGGCAGCCTTTGTATTAAAGGTTACAAAATCGCCAACCGAGATTACCTCTTTTGCTTTTTCGCCCAAAAGCGTATCTATTTTCAAAGCAGAAATATCGTCATATTCTGTAACGCCGCCAAGATGAGGCGGTGTTGCACAAAACACGCCGGTTACTTTTTCTTTGCCGTGAACGGTTACTGCACGTGCAGGAAGCGAACGCAAATCAATACCGCCACAGTTTTTAACGGTCAAAAATCCCTTGTCATCAATATCAGTCACAACAAAGCCAACCTCATCAATGTGGGCTTCAAGCATAAGGGTATATTTGCCCTCGCCCTGCATTTCGCCCACAACGGTAATGCCGTCTTGCGTTGTTTTAGCGTATTTTGAAAGCTTATCTGCCGCTATGACAGAAGCGTCGGTTATATTGCCAATGCTTACAGCATTAGACAGTTTAAAAAGTGTTTCTTTAATATTCATTACAGTTCGTTCACCAGTTGTTTAAAATGATTGCCACGGCACACAAAGTTAGGATAGCTGTCAAAGCTTGCACACGCAGGAGAAAGTGTTACTATGTCGCCGGGCACTGCGTTTTTGTGTGCCTCGGCTACAGCCTCGGCAAAATCCTTAACCCTAATAATTTCGGGTTTGTCGTTGTAGCCGTCATATTCACGAAGGCATTTTTCAATCTTGTCGGCAGTATCGCCGCAAAGATATAGCGTTTTCACCTTTTCTACAATATATGGCATCATAGGTTCAAAGGGTATGTGCTTATCATAACCGCCCGCAAGCAGTATTACCTTTTGATCGAATGCTTTAAGTCCCGCGATAGTACGAGTTGGGCTTGATGCAATAGAATCATTATAGTATTTAACGCCGTCTACTTCGCGTACAAATTCAATTCTGTGCTCAACGCCGCCGAATTCTTGAGCTACTTTCTTTATATTATCAACGCCAACATAGCCCCAAACAGCCGCTATGGCAGTAAGATAGTTTTCTACGTTATGGTCGCCTAAAATACGAATATCTTTGCGATCAATTACAGGTACGTCAATACCGCGATACGCCATATGAAGCACACCGTCATCGGCAAGCCAAGCGCCGTTGTTAAGGCGGCGTGTCATACTAAAGCCAAGGCTTTGACCGCGAACATCCTTGCGGAAATCTTCGGTAATATCATTATCACGGTTAAGAATGGTGCGAGAAAATGCGTTTTGATGAAGCAAAATATTTTTCTTTGCTTCAACGTATTCGTCCATATCCTTATGCACGTCAAGATGATTTGGCGCTACGTTTGTAACGACCGCAATATCGGGACTTTTACGCATAGAAATAAGCTGGAAAGAGGAAAGCTCTGCCACAACAAAATCGTCGGCAGTAATATTTTCAATTTCGGGAAGAAGCGGTGTGCCGATATTGCCGCCAACAAACACACGCTTGCCCTCGGCTTCAAGCATTTTTGCAATAAGGGTTGTGGTTGTGGTCTTGCCGTCAGAACCTGTTACCGCAAAAATAGTAGCAGGACAAAGGTCAAAGAACACTTCCATTTCGCTTGTAACCGCAATGCCGCGTTTGCGTGCACGTTCAAGCTCGGGAAGGTGGAAGTTCATACCAGGTGTACGGAATATAATATCTACCTCAAGATTTTCAAGGTAGCCGTCACCAAGCTTAAGCTCGGCTCCTGCGGCCTCAAGCTCGTCAGCAATATTGCCTATAAGCTCGCGCTCGCGGCGGTCACAAGCAATTACACGCGCACCCTGCTTTAAAAAGTTTAAGATAAGCGGAGTGTTGCTGACACCTATACCGCACATAGCGATTTTTTTACCCTTTAATTGACTAAAAAACTGCTTAAAATCCATAAAGCGTTCCTCCAATATTAGTCTATAATTTATTCGGCGGCGCTATCGTCGCCATACATATCCATTGCAGGATCAAATTTTTTCATCTCGATAAATTCTTCAAGCGTTACACCAAGTTCGTTGATTAACTTTGCATTGTTAATGCCCACAAAACGCCAATGCCACGATTCGTATATAACACCTGTTATGTGCTGTTTGTCTTTAGGGTAACGAAGAATAAAACCGTAATCCTCGGCGTTTTCACACATCCAGGTGTACATTGGCGTACTTTCAAACGCGTCACCCGCCATATTAAAATCGGCGCAAAGACCTGTATTGTGCTCGCTCGTTCCCGGACGCGCTACAACGGTTGCCGCTTTTTCTTCGTCGCCGCCTACTCGATTTACTTGCGCTTTAAACAAATCGTTTTGTATAGCGTAGCTGCGGAAAGGCGACCAAACCTTTAGATTAACGCCGTCGGCTTGCGCTGCCGCTACCATAGCGGTAATGTATGGGTATACGTCTTTGTGTATTTGTGTTACGTAGTTATTGTTGCGATACTGTGGGTCAATCTCTACAAGATATTCGCGCACCTTGGTATCGTAATCGTCGGGCAAAGCATTCTCGCCATTTATAAGAAGCAATCTGCCAAAGTTTGCGTCAAGCTCTACACCCGTAGGTGTTACAAATATTTCCGGCTCGGACGGCGTTTCCTCTTTTGACGATTGAGTATCGCCGGACGGCAGACTGTCGTTTGATGCAGCCACGTCACTTGAAATAGGCACATCACTTGGCGAATCGGTGTTACTGCCACTACCGTTAATTATTGTTACAATAAAATAGCCAAGCGCAATAAGTAAAGCTAAAATTACCACTAGCAGCGCTACAAATATTCTTCGTCGAACTATCGCTTTTCTTCTTTTTTCGGTCATTTATATTCCTTCTTTGTTATTCATCGAGTTTAAGTACTGCCATAAATGCATCCTTTGGCACCTCAACAGAACCTAACTTACGCATCTTCTTTTTACCTTCTTTTTGCTTTTCAAGAAGCTTCTTTTTACGGGTTATATCACCGCCGTAGCATTTTGCAAGCACGTCTTTTCGCATGGCCTTTACCGTTTCGCGTGCAATAATTTTGCCGCCTACCGCTACCTGAACGGGAACCTCAAAAAGCTGTCTTGGAATATACTCTTTTAGCTTTTCGGCAATTCTGCGTGCGCGGGCATAGGAGTTTGAAGTGTGCACGATAAACGATAGTGCGTCTACCGTATCACCTGCAAGCATAACGTCAAGCTTTACAAGGTTAGATTTTTGGTAGCCTGCGGTTTCGTAGTCGTAGCTGGCATAGCCTTTTGTGCGGCTCTTTAGTGCATCAAAAAAGTCGTAAACAATCTCGCCCATAGGAAGCACGTAGTGAATATCAACACGGTCACCCATATAAGTCATACCCTTATAATCGCCACGGCGTTCCTCGCAAAGCTGCATTATTGTGCCGACATACTCACTCGGTGAATAGATATGAACGTTGGCTACGGGCTCGAGCGCCTCGGCTATAACGGCAGGATCGGGGTAGTTGGTTGGATTATCGACAAATATCTTTTCCCCGTTCGTCAGCACAAATTCGTACTGCACGCTTGGTGCTGTTGTGATTATGTCAAGATTATATTCGCGTTCGAGTCGTTCTTCTAATATTTCCATGTGCAGCAGTCCCAAAAAGCCGCAACGGAAGCCAAACCCTAACGCCTGTGAAGTTTCGGGTTCAAAGAGCAGTGACGCATCGTTAAGCTGTAATTTTTCGAGTGCTTCACGAAGGTCGGGGTATTTTGCACCATCGGCGGGGTAAATACCGCAGAATACCACCGGCTTTGCCGCGCGGTAACCGGGTAGTGCCTCATCGGCGGGAGTGTCGGCAAGTGTGATAGTATCACCAACACGTGCTTCGCTTACGGTCTTAATAGATGCCGCAAGATAACCAACCTCGCCGGCTTCTAATATATCACAGGTTTCATAATTGGTAGCGCGCTTACGGCCAAGCTCTACAATATCAAACTCGGCGCCGGTTGCCATCATTTTGATTTTGTCGCCCGACTTTATTTTACCCGATACAACTCGGAAGTAAACTATAACTCCCTTGTATGGGTCATAGTATGAGTCGAATATAAGCGCTTTAAGTGGAGCCTCGCGGTCACCTTTAGGCGCAGGCACACCTTCAACGATAAGCTCTAGCACCTGCTCAACATTTATGCCTGTTTTTGCAGAGATAAGCGGTGCTTCGTCGGCAGGAATACCGATAATGTCCTCAATCTCGGCCTTTATTCTGTCGGGCTCGGCAGAGGGTAGATCAATTTTGTTAATAACGGGCAGTATTTCAAGTCCGTGGTCAACTGCAAGGTAGGTGTTGGCAAGCGTTTGCGCCTCAATGCCCTGCGAAGCGTCTACTACAAGTATTGCGCCCTCACAAGCCGCCAAAGAACGAGACACCTCATAGTTAAAGTCAACGTGTCCGGGAGTATCGATAAGATTAAGCTCGTATTCTTTACCGTCTTTAGCAGTATAATAAAGCGTTACGGCATGCGCTTTTATAGTGATGCCGCGCTCGCGCTCTAAATCCATACTGTCAAGTATTTGCTCCTCCATATCGCGCTCGGCTACCGACTGTGTAAGCTCTAAAAGTCGGTCGGCAAGGGTTGATTTGCCGTGGTCTATATGCGCTACTATGCAAAAATTTCTAATGTTTTCTAATGGAAATGACAAGGCACATTTCTCCTTATACTATTATATAATTATACATAATGCATTATAACATAGTAATATGTGAATTGCAAGGTAAAGTAAATATTTACTTATTAAGATTTTTGATGTATAATTTGGGTTGCAAGGGTGGTGATATTGTGACTCGTTGTGAATATTTTTCTGATGTTTTAACTTATTACGACGTTGTAAAAGTTTTGTCAAATAAAAACGATTCCGAAATTTTACGATTAAGACATAAAGAACTTAATCGCGATATAATATTTCGCAGTTATTCAAAATCGGTTTTGGCATACAAAAAAATAAAAGACATCACCCACCCAAATATTCCTCTGGTGTTTGATGCTTTAGATTTTGATGACGGACAGATAGTTTTTGAAGAATTTATCGACGGTGTTACTGTTGCCGAGGTTTTAGAGCAAGGAAAATACACCTATCACGGCGCAAAAAAGATTATCGAGGGTGTAGCACTTGCACTTATTTCTTTACGCGAACTAAACATAGTCCACCGAGACATAAAGCCCGAAAATATAATGGTTACACGTGGTGGCGCGGTAAAGCTTATTGACCTTAATGCCGCACGAATACATACCGACTCAAAATCAAAAGATACCGTTATACTCGGCACAATAGGCTATGCGCCGCCCGAACAATATGGTATATCACAAAGCGACCAGAAAAGTGATATATACTCGCTCGGTGTGCTGCTTAACGTTATGCTCACAGGCCTTCATCCCAGCAAAAACTTGCGCGCGGAAGGGCAGGAAAAATCGTGCTTAAATGCACACAAATCGACCCTAATCATAGGTTTTTTAATTTGGAAAAATTAATCTATGCATTATAAAAAGCAGCGGACAAAAGTCTGCTGCTTTCCTGTTAATTGTTATTTGCTTTCCTGTGGATGATCATAACCCGGAGCCGTAAGATATATCTCTAGCGTGCCTGCTTTTATAAAATCGTAATAATTATAGGTTACAAGCACATGTATATCATCATCTTCATAAACAAAGGCCGGTATTTCATTATATTCAGTTTCTTTATACTTTTCCGTCTCGCCATATTTACTCATCACATTATTGAGTATTATTTCTGCATCATTTTCAATTACCGAGGCAGACCAAATTTTAACACTATACAATTTATCTTTCCCATCAAAATAATACTGTACTACGGGGTAAAGTGTTTTTTCAACGCCTTCGGTAAAGCTGTCTCTAAAACTATCCTGTGTGATAGATGCTGAATAAAAGGTTTTGTCAATATCAAACTCTTCTTTTCCCGATATTTCTTTTCCGATTTCATTAATCTCTTTTTTTGTGATTCCAAATTCTAATCCATTACCACCAAAATTAAAGCTAGCCTTTGGGGTTTGTCCCTCCGCGTTCTTTTCTTCGTTTTCACCACAAGCGCAGAAGAGACTTGCTATACACAATACTGATAATAAAAGTGCTATAATTTTTTTCATTGGTTTTTCTCCTGTTTAATTAATAAAATTTAAATTCGATCATGTCGTCAAAGCATACTTCTATTTTCATATCATCGTATGCATATGTTTTTATCAGATCGCGGTCTTCTTTCAAATCTGCGTAATGCTCTATTACATCAGCAATCTCATTATCTTCTGAATGGTCATAAAAAGTTATTTCTTTCTTATTAAAATCCACTTCCACACGTCTAACCTCTACCCCGTGAAATTTTATACATTTTACATACTCCCACTTATCACCGCTAAAACCATCGGTGGGGAATCCGTATTGCATAAGCACCGACATTTTCTGTGGTGCCTTAATATCATCCATTTCGAGATTCGGTCGTATAAACAGTGATATCGTAGCAATAATTAGTAGCAAAACTAACACTGCTACGGGCATTAAAGTTTTAAGTTTTTTCTTGTCTGTATTAATTTTCATTTTTTACCTCGGTCGGATTGGCTGCCACTCCAATATTTGTGAATTTTTCACGGTTTTCAAGAACAAAACTTCTGATTGCCAAAAGATAATAAATAGATCCTACAGCACCTATTACACCGCCAAAAATAAGATTATATCCTAATGTTATAATCGGGCCAATAAGCGGTTCAAATTTTTCTACGATGCCCGTTGGATTCTGATGCAATGTTTTGCTATAATTCAAATCGCTTATAGACGAAAAAATATTCAGAGCACCAACAATAGCCAAAAAATAGCTAAAAAACAAACCACCCAAAATTTGAAGCGCACCAATTACAATCCAAATTATTGCGTTGGTGTTGATTCGTTGAACCAACGTATTAAGCAAATCTGTCGAATTTTTTTGTGGCTGTTGCACGGTTTCGCCTACAGCACTTCCACAACTGGGACAAAAAACTGCATCGTCCACTATCTCTTTTCCACATTTTGAACAAAATTTCATAATCTTGCTCCTTTCATAATTTTAAAATAATAATAGCATTTTTAATGCTTATTGTCAACATTTAATTCTTATAGTTTATTCATAATTAATGCTTGTTGAATTAAAATATAATCAAAAGCAGTGAGGTGTTGTTATGGATAAAACTATAAATTATATGGCACTTGGCGATAGAATTCGTATTGCGCGAAAAAGCAAAAGGCTAAGCCAAGAAAAATTAGGCGAAATATGTCAGATTTCGACGGCACACGTCGGACACATAGAACGCGGTACGAGAATTCCGTCGCTTGAAACGCTTTACCGAATATCAAAAGAGCTTAACGTAAGTATGGATTACCTCTTTTTTGATACACAAAACGATATGAATACTGTATTTAAAGGGATCTCCGCCCAGCTGGCCGGCAAGGACGGAGAGAAAGTTAAAATCTTTTTATCTACAGTAAAGGCTCTTGCAGATAAAATCGACGATCTTTAACCTTCAAACAACATTATAATTTCAAAAGGTAATTTTGTCCTAAGCGCTCAGCTTAATTTTTTAAGATTTTTAAAAAGTTGACTGTAAGCATTATTTGTGATAATATTTTACCTAAAAGAAGGGGATTAAATGAAAAAAGACACGTCTGAAATGCTTAAAGAACTCGAAAATTGCTCTGACTTTAAAGAGTTTTTTAACGAAAATCAAGATAACATTGCCCAAACAAAGCTTTGCGAAAATCTTAAGGCTTTACTTGAGAAATACAATATAAAAAAATCCGATGCTGTAAGAGCATCGGAAATAAATGAAATTTATGCCTATCAGATATTTGCAGGCAGCCGTATGCCTGACCGTTCAAAGCTTTTGTGCATTTCAATCGGTATGGGTTTACCGCTGGATGAGGTTCAGTTACTTTTGCGCAAATCCGGCTACGCACCGCTTTATGTTAAAAATCCTTATGACTGTATCATTGCATTTGGAATACATAAAGGTTATAAGCTTATAAAAATTAACGGCCTGCTGTATGAGTACGGGCTGGAAACATTAGGTTGATATTATGAAAAAATGTCCTTTTTGTTCAGCTGAAATTTTAGACGAAGCTGAATTTTGTTTATACTGTATGCGGCAGTTAACACCAAAAACACCTGTTACAAGTAAACCAAAAAAATCTTATTTATGGGCTTTTATCATTTCTGTTTTGTCGGCTTTAATTCTTTGTGCCATAGTTTTTCTTATAATTATGTTTTCTCCAAAAAACCAAGGTTTTACCTCAAGCGAGGCATCGGCAACAATTTCTAACACCGATATCTACGATGATTTTTCAAGCGATACTTCCGATTTTGAGAATTCAATCACCGATTCTACGCCCGACGACTTAAAAACGCCTAATAATAGCGAAGAGAAAAATACATCCGAAACAAATAACACTACAAGCCGCACTGATACTGAAAAAACAAACGATAATGTCATTTCATCGGTTCCAATTGAAAGCAGTTCTTCAGATATGGTTTCATCCGATAATAATTCTTCCCAACAAATAGAATCCACCCCATCATCCAGCGAAGAACACTCTACTAAACCTGTACAAATTTGGTCTATAAAAGAGGTTGACGGCGGCGTTGAAATTACGGGTATCGAAAATTACAATGCTTCCGGCAGTTATGAAATTCCCTCACAAATCGATGGCAAAACAGTTGTTGGCATTGGTTTGCAGGCCTTTTACTATGAGCAAGATTTAAAAAGCATAACCTTGCCCGATACACTAAAATATATAGACGAACAGGCCTTTGCAAACTGCAATTCGCTTACCGAGATAATTATTCCCGCAAACGTTACGGAGATTAAGAGCAACGCATTTATGTCCTGCAGTCAGCTCACACGCGTATATATTAAATCCCGCAAAGTAACCATCGCAAACTATGCCTTTTCGAATTCGTACCAGCGAAATGTGTCGTTGACAATTTATGCTCCCTCGTCGGTTATGAATAAAATCAGCGCTTTGGCCTATGATGCAGAATATGTAGAATGGAACGGATAACAACTATATCTTATAATAATTAAAAAACGTAAAACCCCCACATCTTTCACCTGTGGGGGTTTATATTATTTATTAAGTTTTAACTGTACATCGGACTCACCGTCTGTATATTTTAGTTTTCGAAAATAAAACTAACTAAACTTTCGGACTCATTCCTTTACATAAAATTTGTTTTGAGTTAAAAACTTGATTAAACCTTTGGACTCAGTCCTTTACTTAATTTTAGTTGTCGGGTTACAGTGTTACCTGTACATTGGACTCACGCCTTTCAATTTATTTTTTCATAATTGCTGGTGGAGTTTCCCTCATAGCGTTTTACCGCTCCTTTCTTTTCTTTCCGTCTTTATTATAAGCAATTATCAACAAATTGTCAAGCAAAAGTTAATAACTTTTATGTATTTTGTATAAAAAACCAAATTATGTAAACCTTTTTGGGCCATTTGCACAAAAGGAAAACAATTCTATTGACGCACAGCAAAATTTGGGGTAAAATAGATATGTTAGTGAACTTGATTGGAGGAACAAAAAATGAGCGAAATTAATAAGAACGAAGAATATAATCCCGATATAGTTACACTTAGTGACGACAGTGGTAAAGAATATGTTTTTGAAGTTTTGGATGCTATTGAAACCGACGAAGCACGCTATTTGGCGCTTTTGCCACAGTATTCTGATCCAAAAGAAATGTTGGACGATTCGGGCGAATTGGTAATTGTTAAGGTTGGCGAAGAAGACGGCGAGGAATATTTCTACGAAATCGAAGATGACGACGAGTACGAAACCGTTGCTGATGCTTTTGTTGACAGACTTCAAGATTTTTTTGAAATAGACGAGAAATAAACTTAAACGTCACGTTCTGCCTTGTGCGTGTATCTAGGCTTATATAACCCTACAAGATAATAAAAAGGGATTTCTGCTCAGGCGGCGGGCTTGCAGACCTCCCGCGGCGGTGCCGAGTTCGGAAGAAGGGAGCGCGAAACCGCTTGGCGAAAACCCACCTGAACTAAAGATCAGGTTATCATCAAGCCGTTACGGCAAGGCGGAACGAAAGAATTTTAGATTTTGGCAAAAATTTGCTTGACTTATTTAAAAAAAGTAATATAATAAGTATTGCTCAATTAAATATTGGGGAATTGTGTAACGGTAGCACGACAGACTCTGACTCTGTTTGTTGGGGTTCGAATCCCTATTCCCCAGCCAATTAAAAAAGGAATCAGTCCGTAAGGATTGGTTCCTTTTTTGATTTTCTTGTGTTTAATCAGGGATTCGAACAAGGAGGGAGCGTAAGCGGAAGAAAACAGTCCGGTGGACTGTTTTCGCCGACGTGGGCAACGAGCGTTAGCGAGGCGATAGCGCACGACAGTGTGCGGAAAAATCCCGTTAAAGCGCAATTAAACATCAATCTTTTGAACGGGGCAATTCCAACATTGCACCTTGTTTCCTACCAAACAAATCCCTTGGCTCGTTTGGTGTTACGGCAAAAACCTTATTTTTGCTGTAAAGCACGGCAAAACTAAAATCGTTACCAAGCTTTTCTGACAAATCCGCTTTTGCTTTTTTGTAAAGCGGGTCTTTTATTTTTAGTGCTTCGGGTATGTGCTTTTCGCAACCGCTTTTTAGCATATCGCAAACAATTTTTTCGCGTAAAATTTCGCTGTTGCATTTTTCTTTAAAAAACTCATAAAGCTTTGAAACGTACACCGAAAGACCCGTTTCATTTCCGTTTACCGCGTTGCCAAATTCAAAAAACAAGTCAAACGGTTCAATACCAATTTCGTTTACTAAATAGTCGAGTGTTAGCAAAAATCTACCGCTGTTATATAGTCGCTCTAATGCATCCTCACAATTTTTAAGTTTTAAAATTTCGTCCGCTGTAAGCCACGGCGTAGACGTTACCTCATAGGGTGGTTTATCGCTATATTCACAAGGGTATTTGTCACTTTGCTCGCGCATATCAGAACCATAAAGCAGCTTTAAAAACCCCATCTGCAGCATATGGGCATGCAGGTTATAACCGATATTAAAGCTATTTTTAAAGCTCAATAAATCCTCACCCGTAAGCCCTGCGATAAGGTCGATATGTATGTGCATATTATTAAAACTTAAAAGCGTTTTTATATTTTTGATTAGTTTTTGCGTATTAGTTTTACGATTTATAAGCTTCAAGGTTTCCTCGTTAAAGGACTGCATACCAATTTCAAGTTGAACGGCACGCGGCGGCATTTGAGATAGAATAGCAAGCGTATCCTCGTGCAAAATATCACCCGCGATTTCAAAATGAAAACAAATGCCGTCGGGTATTTTTGTACCGTAATTATCTTTAATAAAAAGTAAAATCTCGTTGGCTCTTTTATAATTAGCATTAAAGGTGCGGTCAACAAATTTAACCGTTTTTGTACCGCTATTTGCAAGAAGTATTATATTTTCTTTAACCGTTTCAATATCAAAAAAGCGAAGGCTAGAGCATCTGCCAGACAGGCAAAATGCGCAACGGTATGGACAGCCGCGAGAGGTTTCGATATAACAAATTCTACCGTTTAGGCTGTCAAAAAACTCTTGTGAATAGGGGCTTGGTGGTGTATCGGTATGTACCGCTTCGGGTATTGATAAAATGCTGCCGTTTTCTCTAAAGGTTAGTCCGTAAACAACTTCAAGTGACAGTTTGAAGTTTAAAGCATCAATAAGCTTGGGGAAGTTATATTCTCCCTCGCCCGACAGTACGAAATCTATAAATCGGTACCTTTCTAAAACGTCTTTTGCTCGGTAAGCAACCTCGGGACCACCTAAAATAATCTTGCATTCAAATTTTTCTTTTAGCTTTTTACATACGTAAAGCGTTTGCTCGATGTTCCAAATATAACAAGAAAAGGCATATATGTCAGCGGTTGGTATACCTGCAACAAAATCATCAAGGTCGGCATTTATTGTGCTTTCAACCACAACTGCATCAATATCTGATTTGCAAAATTTGCGCATACCGGCAAGCAGACACCACGGAGCGAGCGACGCGTGAATATATTTTGAATTAAGACAACCGATTATTACCTTCAACCCTTTGTCACCACCTTTAGTAGCTATTATACTTTATTTTTGTTTTTTTAACAACAAATATCTTGTTGTTTATTGTGTTTTGTTGTGGTACAATATATAAAAAGGCGGTGTTGTTATGCAAATTTCAACCGAAATTTCCTCTGCGGCTAAAATAATCGGCGAAGAAAAAGCAATAGAATGTATTGCAAAAGCCGGTTTTGACGCATGGGATTTTTCAATGTTCAGTATGTGTAAATACGATTGGGGAACAAAATCGGTGCTTGCTACCGATCATCCTTTGTCTAGCGAAAACTATTTAGCTTTTGCAAGAAAGTTAAAGCAGATAGGTCTTGATAACGGTATACACTGCAACCAATCGCACGCGCCGTTTCCCGTATATAGCAAAGACATACGTTCTTATTTAAAACGCGCCATTGAATGTACTGCCGAAGCGGGTGGTAAAATTTGCGTAATACATCCGGACAATTTTAAAGGGCCAGAGGAAAACGCCGAAATGTACCTTGAGTTACTACCCTTTGCCAAAGAATATGGTGTAAAACTTGCTACCGAGAATATGTGGTGCTGGGACAACGAACTCGACCACTCAACCTTTGCAGCCTGCGCTACGCCAAAAAGCTTTTGCGAGCACGTTGACGCAATTCACGACGACTTTATGGTTGCTTGCCTTGATATAGGTCACACTGAAATGAAGGGCTCGGATACCACGGCAGTAGAAATGATTAAAGCGTTAGACCACCGACTTGCGGCTCTTCACATTCACGATAACGATAAATGGCACGACTCTCACCAAATTCCATTTTCTATGGACATAGATTTTATGCCCATTATAAAAGCGCTTAAAGAAATAGATTATAAGGGTTATTTTACATTAGAAGCCGACTGTTATTTAAAGGCATATAATGCCGATAATGTTTTGGACGGCATTAAACATTTGGCCGACAGCGCTAAAAAGCTTGCCGATATGTACGAAAGACTATAAGGAGAAAACTATGTCCGGTATGACTTCAATTAAAGAAATTTATAAAATCGGTCGTGGACCGTCAAGCTCGCACACAATAGGTCCCGAGCGTGCTTGCAAAATATTCAAAGATCAAAACAGTACTGCCGACAGTTTTAGGGCGATACTGTTCGGCTCGCTTGCAAAAACGGGTAAAGGCCACGGTACCGATACCGTAATTGTAAAAACCTTTGAACCTACGCCTTGCGAAATAGAATTTAATATGACTGACGATAATATTCCGCACCCTAACACTATGGTGCTTGTAGCCTTTAAAGATGGCAAAGAGATTGCGCAAACCCGAGTGTTTAGTGTGGGCGGCGGTTATATTGAGTTTGAAAATATGAGCCCCGAACGCTTAGAAAACGTTTACACCCACGACAAATTCAGCGATATTTCCGCTTACTGCAAGGACAAATCCATTAAGCTGTGGCAATATGTGTTGGAGTTTGAGGGTGCCGAGGTTAAACAGCACATAGCAACTATTTGGGATGCTATGAAGCGCTCTATTAAAAACGGACTTGAAGACGAGGGTATATTGCCGGGCGGACTCGAGGTGCAAAAAAAGGCAAAAACGCTTTTTAACAGCCAGCACATAGACGAAAGCCCCGAAACCCGACAAAACCGCATGGTCTGTGCCTATGCGTTTGCCGTAGGTGAACAAAACGCAGCAGGCGAAACCATTGTTACAGCACCAACCTGTGGTGCGGCAGGTGTGTTACCCGCAACACTTTACTATCATCAGCAAAAATCAGGCTTTACCGATGAGGAAATCTATCACGCTCTTATGACGGCGGGACTTATTGGTAATCTAATTAAAACCAATGCATCCATTTCAGGCGCCGAGTGTGGCTGTCAGGCCGAGGTAGGTTCGGCTTGCGCTATGGCGTCGGCGGCACTGGCCGAGCTTTTTGACCTTACAATCGATAAGATTGAATACGCCGCCGAGATTGCAATAGAGCATCATTTAGGTCTTACCTGTGACCCAATTTGCGGCCTTGTGCAAATACCTTGTATCGAGCGCAACGCCGTTGCGGCAATGCGTGCTATTAACGCAGTTAATCTTTCAAGCTTTTTGTGGAACAGCCGTAAAATATCGCTTGACCACGTAATACACACAATGAAAGAAACGGGACTTGACCTTTCTTCCCGTTACAAAGAAACGTCAGAAGCAGGTCTTGCGAAAATTAAATTATAAAAGTGAAAGCCACGGATAATCCGTGGCTTTGTTTTATGCTAATATTTCTTTTAGTTTTTTACTGTAAACCCTCGCCATACTTGCAAAGCCACAATCGTTTGGGTGGCAATTTTCTATAAGCGAAACCTCGGCAACCGAGTCTTCAAGCAAATCACAGCCTTTTATGTAATAAACGTTTTTATCTCCCGCCGCAATAGCGTTTTGATAGGTTTGCATCATAACGTTTATACGCTCTTTTTCGTCATCTGTAAGATGCTTTTTAGGGCGCGTTGTCATAATTATAGGAAGCTCGGGGTTTGCCTTTCTTATAATCTTGAAGAACTTTTCGTGAGTTTCTTTATATTCCTCAAGCGAATTTGCGTTATGGTCGTAATCATAGCAAAACGCCGTCATATCAAGCGTTGCTATATATCGCGCAACCTCTTCTTCGCCCTTTGCGCTACCTGCAAATCCAAGGTTTATAAAATCGCAGTCGAGTGTGCGTGAAATTTGCGCAGGGTATGTGCTGCCCGGTCTGCCGGCGCATCCGCCTTGTGTTATCGACGAGCCATAAAACACAATAGGCTTTGTAATCTTATAATCACCCGCGGGCTTTAATGTGCTACCCTCTTTTATGCCGAGATATATTTTATATACACAGGAATAAATCGGCATATTTATTGTATATTCTCGCTCGCAAGGGTCGGGAATGTCCACAACGTTTTCATATTCGGTGGTGGTGTCAAGCGGCGGTATAATTGTACCGTAATAGCGCTTGCCTGAAAAAACATCGCATCCCATAATTCCGGTAACCGAAAAAAACGAGAATTTGCTTTGTCCGCCTATTTGTAATTTGAGCGCAATATACGGGCTGTCGGTAACAAAACGAATTCTGCCGCCCGAGGTGTGACCGTTTAGCCAACGGATGCTGTCGTTGATGCTTTCGGCAAAATCTCGAGGCATACGCACGTAACGGTCCCCCTCGCGAAAAACACCGTGAATGTTTACGGGCGCCTTATCTATATCGTAAAAGATTAACCCGTCACGCTCTATTTTGGTTTCAACCTTCATGTTTTTGTCGATTTTTGTAAAGTCCATAGTTCTATCCTTTTATTTTAAAATTTCTTTTAACTTGTTTCCTACTACGTGCGCCATACTTACAAAGCCGCTGTCGTTGGGGTGACCACCATCTACAAGCGCCGACTCGCGTACAGATTCTATAAGGTCGGGCCCCTTTATGTAATAAACATTTTTGTCGCCTGCGGCTATAGCGTTATTGTATGTGTTAAGCATAACCTGTAAACGCGCCTGTTCGTCTTCGTCAAGGTAATATTCGGGCCTTGTCATCATAAGGATTGGCAAATCGGGATTTTTCTCTCTTATGATTTTAAACATTCTCTCGTGGGTATTTTTGTAATGCTCAAGATTTGGTGCGTTGTGGTCGTAATCGTAAACAAATACGCTCATATCAAGGTTTGCTATGTACTCTGCCATTTCGTCTTCGGCAAAGGCACTACCCGAAAAGCCAAGATTTATAAAATCGGCATTAAGCTCACGCGAAATAATGCTTTGGTATGCGTTACCGGGACGGGATGCGCATCCACCCTGTGTTATGGACGAGCCGTAATATACGATTGGTTTTTTTATTTCGTAATCGGGAGCCGCCTTTAGCGTGCTACCTTCTTTAATGCCAATATAAACCTTATCCGTTTCGCTGTAAAGCGGCATATTTATGGTGTATTCGCGTTCGTCATTAAACGGAACATCAATAACACCCTCATATTCATTAACAACATTTGTTGGCGGTACAATTGTGCCGATATATCTTGTGCCCGAGTACATATCGCACCCAACGCTTCCCGTAAAAGCAAAGTGCGACATTTTATACACGCGGTCAAGCTTTATACTAACTGCAACGTATGGGCTATCGGTTACAAAACGAACCCTGCCGCCTGCAGAATGCCTGTAAAGCGAAACAACCCTTTCACTCACACTTTTCGCAGCATCTGTAGGCATACGAACATAATGCTCGCCCTCGCGGAAAACGCCGTATATTTTAAAGGGTGCCTCGTCTATATCATAAAACTTAAGCCCCTCGCGTTCAATTTTTGTTTCTACTTTAAAATTTTTATCTATTTTTGATATGTCCATAGTGTTTCTCCTGATTAGAAAACAAAGCCCACAATACCCGTGGGCTTTGTTCTTTGTCGGAATTTAAAGTCTTTTCAAGCCCGCGTTATCTGCTTGAAACAATTACATATTGACCGTTTTGCTTTATCATTATAACCTGATAATCAAGAAGCTTTGATACGGTATCGCCATCCTTGTCAATATATTCCATCTCAATTAACGCTTTAACGTCTATGCTTGAAAGTTCTAAATAAAACTCGGCTTGCTGTTGTTCTCCAATCACACAACCAACAAGCTCTACCGAATTTACCTTTTCGGCATCATCGGGGGCTCCAAAACAGCTTTTTGCAAGCGCTGCTTTAATAGGATCTTTTTCATCAAGGCCTTCATATTCTTTGAACGCGCCTTGTCCATAGGTTGCCATTTTCTCTAAATCTGCGTCGTTTATTGCGCTAACATACTCAGAAATATAGCCTTCCTCTTCCGTGCCTTGCGTGCACAAACACACAATGGCACCGGATACACCAATGATTATAGCTAAAACGCCGATTAAAAATTTAATTGGAAGTTTCATCACAGTATATCCTCCTCGTCGTATGCTGCTGTTTGCTCTGCCCGGGGCACGTCAGCGGGTGCTTCTACTTGTGGCTCTTCGGGCTCTGCCTGTTTAGCCTGAACGTCAGGCTGTGTTTCTTCGGCTGGCTCTATAGTCTCTGCCTGTGTAGTCGTAACTTCGATTGGTTGGGGAATAGCCGCAGCTTTTTCTGCCTTTTTCTCTTTAAGATTGTTTATAAAATCTTTTAGTTCCTTAATGTTTTTAAGAACAAAAATTATACCTGCAACAATCAAAATCACACAAGCTAAAACGATAATAGCCATTATCCAATCAATTCCCTGTGTGTATACCGAAACATTGCCCTCTGCCGCTACAAAATATTCGCCCTCGTCGTCTGTTTGAACATCTTGATAATATTTACTGCTCATAAAGCCATCGGCTTGATCCACATAAATATTTATGTCACCAAACAATGGGGTAAAGTTATAATTGATGTCACAACAATATCCTTTGGAGAATAAAGCGCTTGTGTCAAAATCTGCAGCACGATTTACTATAAAATAAGCTTTGGTGTCTTGGTCGTCTTCTTTACTTTCGGTCGCCTTTGCAACAATTTTATTTATCTTGCTTTCAACCTTTGCTAAATTACCCGAGAACGAAAAGCTTATGCCCTTGTCGGTTTCTTCATAGCTTTCTTCGCCTAAAAATCCCTTAATTCTATCAATTGCGGATTTTTTCATATCGCTTGAAAGTGCATCGGCAAAAGAACAGTCAAAAGATACCTCTATTTCTTCGGTGCCATCTGGCGTTACGCTGACGTTTACCTTTTCAAATTCGATTTGCCAATCAAATAGGAATTTGTATTCAGCCGAAGCTGTTGGCGAATAAACAATGCCGCCGTCTACGGTATCCCAGTTGTTTATTGAACTTTCGCCCATTGTAGCAGATACAAGTTCCGCATTGTTGTAAATATATACGAAATGACTTACCGGTTGTTTATTATTGTAATCGAGATAAAAAGAGCCGTCTATTGTTTCGCTTAACGAAACGTGTGCTATTCCAAGTTTTTCTTTATCAAGCTCTGATTGAATGGAAAACTTGTTGTTTTCGTTTTGCATAATTGCATTTGTCTTTTTAAGCAAATCAGCAGCGTCGTCGGCTTTGATAGTAAATGTATATGTTTTGGTTTCGTCCTCATTTTTTGCTGCGACAAATTCTATGCCATCCTTTGCCAACGCCTTAAAATAGCCCTCCAGCTCACAGCCTTTTCCCGCCAACTCGTCGACGGTAGACTGTTGAGCGTAAAATATGATTTCTCGCTCAATTTTACCGTCTACAGATAATTTGGTGGTTACATCACAGGCCGAAAGACATGTATTTTCTTGCTCGTCTACGTTAAATTTTGAATTTGTGCTGTGTTCAGTTCCTTCAAGAGTCAAAACATTGGTGCCCTTTTCAAACCAGTTTGATTCGCTTTCGCTGATTATATTTGCACTTCTCAATGCTTCGCGATACCAATCAACCAAATCAATGGTTTCAAAGTTTTCGCTGAATGCTACACCCTTTTTGAAATAGCTTTCATTGCGTTCGTAATTTACCACGGGTGTAATAAAATCTCCCGATTCTTTTTCACTCTCGGTAACGCCGGCCGATATTATCGCCGTAACTTTCTCGCGATACTCTTGAACATTCTTATATTCTATTGTAAAGACAATTTTATTGCCTTCAACCCTATATGTCATTTGTGATGGAATGCTACCCTTAATAACATTTTCAAGACCGGTCATTCCACCGGTTACTTTTGACAAATCATCACTCTTTATATCAACGACTATTTCACGCTTGCCGGCAAAATTTTCGTCGATTGTCATTGTGCTGGTAATTTTTGCACCGCAACCAGACAAAACAAATATCATCAATGCAAGCAGCGCAAAAATTAGCACATATTTTTTAACGTTTTTCAACAATTACATCCCCTTAATTGCAATCGAGCTAAGCTTTTTTTAGAATAAGCTGCCTATTATATTTCCAACTGTCATAGCACTTTGGAAAACCACGTCATAAAGTATGCTTACTATGCTAACCGAAACCACAACGGCTGCTGCCATAATGCTATAAGCATAGAAGGGTGATTTTTCGAGCTTGTCGAATTTTTGTATGCCTATGTAAAGCAGCATTGCTGACATTATTAGCGCAGAAACAGTAAACGCAGTTACAAGTGGTGAGTATATAAGTCCTACAAGTATGTTAACCACCTGTATTGCAGCCAAAGGCAAAAGTGCAACAGCGGCCACGTTTAACGCCTGAATAAAGCTTGCTTGTTTTTTAAATATTTTAGCTACCAATACCCAAACTCCAAGTGCAGTAAGGCCGTATGCGGCAGCACCTACAAGTATGCCGATGCCAAACATAGGAAGAAATGGATAATATCCACCCATTGATGCAACACCTACAATAGCATTGCTTAAGGCGTACAACAAAACACCAATTGCCGCAAACAACGACCATTCGTGTGTGTTGCTCTTTGTAGACTCTGCAACAGAGGTTGTAGGTGATTTCCAAACCTGTGTAATAATGGCTACAAATTTAGCAAACATTGGGTTGGGCTCTTTTGGTGGCGCCGGAGCATAAACGGGCGCAGCAGGAGGTGCTTGAGTATAAACAGGTGCTGCCGGAGGCGCCTGTGTTTGGGTTGCTTGAGTCGGTTCCTGTGGCGCAACATAAGTTGGAGCCACCGTGGGATTTACAACCGGTGCTGCGTTTTGAACCGGTGCTGCGGCATTTGCGGTAGCTGTGCCACATTTTCCGCAAAACTTTGCATCATCAGCAAGTGGTGTTCCACAATTTCTACAAAACATAATCATTCTCCTTTTCTTTTTAGGCAACGCCTAAATTTATACAACAATTATATCACAGAGGTTTTTGTTTGTAAATATTTCCCGAAAAGAAAAATCTCACAATATTAAAAATCACCTTTGCACACACAATGGACCTTACAAGCGCTGTTGCAAAGAACACAAACCAAACCAGTCCGTCCTGTCTGGTAAAAAGGCTGCCAAAGGATATTACACCGACCGAATGATAATAAGAATACGAAATGTCAAAACGTGTGCCCAAGGTTAAATTTGACTGTACTACCATAGTAAACAGTAATAAGGCTCCAAACAACACGCCACACAAGGTCGGCTTGACGCTTATATTATCCTTGGCGTAAAAAAAGGGCAAAACAGCCAGCGGCAGAACAAGCTTTGCCGAAAAAGAAAACTCGAAAATATTTGTGCCGAAATATTTAAATTCGAGATTTTTGATGCCACCAACAAAAAGCAGCAATATTATTACGACCAAAATCGCAAAAATAAAAAGACTGTATTTGTAAAGAGCATGTGTTTTACCGGCAGCACAAGCAATGACAATAGCTGCGAAAATTGCCGACAGCACAATTATATTTGTTTTGGGCATTTGTTGCGTTGTTAAAAAACGCAAATAATCCATACCGGTAGTTATAACACCATAAACAGCTAATAAAAACACTAATACCACAGTTGCTGTAAGTATGGCTTTATTCTTTTTGCCAACCTTTAACAAAAGAATGGTCAGTATCGGCATTACGATGCTTAAAACTACATTTACAACGCCGAATTGTGAACTTACCATTATTGCATTGCCCAGCGTAAAAAGAGCGCCGGTTGCAAATATATGAAGCGTATAATTTTTATTTATCATTTTCCTTAGCCCAACTTAAAACCATTTTACCATTTAAAAAATCTACCGTAGGTAGCGTTTGGTTTTTATTCTGAATTTTATAAAGTTGATTTTGCGTATTTTTTTGTTGCGTTTTTATAAGCGAAATCACGTCGTAACCAAGCACTCCGCTTATTGTTTCGCCCTCAAAAAGAGCTTTTGCACTGTTTGTTTTTACAACATAAACGTCAAGCTTTAATTGCTTTATCTCGCTTAACGGGGTTATATCCGTATTTTCAAGAAAAACTGCCCCAAGCTGCTCAAGGTAAAGCGGTTTTACAAGCGAGGCTTGCAAATTTTTATATGCCTCTTTTAAATTCTTTCCGGTTTCTGTTAATACTACTCGTGTAATTTCTTTGCTAATCACATCACTCGACGATAACGCCTCTACAAATATGCTTGTCGTATTTTCTTGGTTGGAAATTCCTATAGACGTTACAAGATATCCCTTGTCTATCTCGCGGTAATCTGCGCATCCGCAAAGTAAAATCACAAAACAAATTAAAGGTAAAACAAAAAGCTTTTTCACAATTATTTCCCCTTTCTGAATCTATTTTTGTTAAACATGGGCCGCGTTTTCATAAATTTCCACGGAGCGCGAAAAAAAGTGTCCTTTAACGTTTGGAATTTTGGACGTGCGAAGGATTCCGTATAATCTACACCAAACGATTTTAGACTAAACACTCTTATAACAAAAAGTGACGACAGCACAAAAAATCCCCATAGTCCCAAAAATGCACAGGCAACAATAATAAATATTCGCAGGTAGAATACAGCACTCATCAGCCGTGGCACCATAAGCCCCGCAATAGCACTAAAGGCCACCGCGATAAGCATAGGTGCACTTATAATTCCTGCCTCGACGGCGGCTTGTCCTACAACAAGGCCACCAACCACGCCCAAGGCATGTCCAAGATTTTGCTGCATACGCAGCCCTGCTTCTTTTAAAATTTCAAAAGCAAGAACAAGACTTAAACACTCTATAACGCTCGATATTGGCACACCCACTCGCAGCTTTGCCACCGTTAAGGCAAAGTGCGTGGGCAGTAAATCAAAATGATGTGTTACAAGAGCTACAAACACACCGGGTACGCTGACGGTAATAAAAAAACAAATCCAACGCAGCGCTCTTGTAAATGACGCCAGAGTAAAATTTATATAATAATCTTCGTCTGACTGAAAATTCTCGGAAAATAGATACGGCAAGGTCAAAACGACGGGAGTGCCGTCTACCACAAGGGCGATACGACCTTCTAAAAGCCTTGCCGCAACTATGTCGGGGCGTTCGGTGCTGCCCATAGTTTTAAGCAAACTATATTTATTGTCACGGATATTTTCGGTAATATAGTTACTATCAAGTATGCCGTCGATGTTGATTTTCTCTAACCTTTTTTTCAGTTCTTTTACAGTATTTTGATTTGCAAGTGAACCAAGATAGCACACAAAAACCAAAGTGTCGCTTCGCCTGCCTATTCGCATAAGCTCTATACAAAGGTCGGGAGTAAGAAGCTTTCTTCTTATCATAGCAAGGTTAAACATCGCCGCTTCATCAAAACCCTCGCGAGGGCCTTGTAGCACACGCTCACTATCGGGCTCGCTTATACCGCGCGTTCGCCATCCCTTTGTATTTATGGTTAGCGCTGTTTTATTTTTATCAACTATAAGCAGTGTATCGCCATAAAGAATGGCCCGCAGCATATCGGGCAGCTTTGACGTTTCGGTAACCTCGTTTGCAAATAAAATATTTTGAGCAATATACTTACAATTGACCTCACAATCATTTGGCAGATTTGCTTCTACAAGCGCCTCAACAACCGTTTCGCCCTGCTGTGCAGAATTGACCATACCATCCATAAAAATCATATAACAGCGCAGACCTTCCCCTATTAAGATCTCGCGCGTTCTAAGCACTGCATCGCGGCTGAATATGTTTTTGAAAAGGGCAATATCTTTATCTATTTTTCCGCTTAATGTTACATTTTTATAATCATTTACACCACAAGACAATACAATCACCAGAAATGCTTATTTGTATTATCTTTTGCCAAAATCGAAAGATTATGAATTTTGATTGGCGATTATAGAGTCGTACTCTTTGACGATGGTGTTCCATGTTATAGCTCCTACCGCACCGTTTTGTGGAATACCAAATGCCCTTTGTACAGCTATTACCGCATCTTTTGTTTGCGATCCAAAATAACCCGTCACGGGAATTACGGGTATTGCGTCAATATTTTGTCCTATAAGCGATAGATACGTTTGCAAATCACTCACGTTTTGACCACTCATACCTTCACTTAAAACATATCCCGGATACAGTTTTCCAAAGTTGCCTGAATAGCCTTGTGGCAAAAATTCTACCGTTTCGGAATATATACGGTTAAGCACGTTCCAGGTTGCCGTATTCATAACACCCGTGATGGGTAACCCGTAATATTCCTGAAAAATTCTAACCGCATTTGTGGTTGTCGCGCCATATACTCCATCAAGCGGAGGTGCTACAAGCGCGGGATTAAAATACGCAAGTATATTAAGATAATATTGTATCGTTCTAACACCTATGCCCTGCGAGCCTTCGCGCAGCTGTGTAGAAAAAGGTATTTGTGCCTCGCTGATAGTAACGCCCTCACTTGTCAAATCGGACAGCCCTTTGACGCCTACGTAATATCTTTTTATTTTGTACCAAGTTGATTTGTCAACCTCTCCGCTTGGCGTTAAATCAAAAATCTCTTGGAATTTCCGCACAGCATTTTGTGTATCAACACCGAAGATGCCGTTTTCCTCGGTAATTTTGGGTATTGCGGGGTAATTTCTTGCTATACGATTAAGCTCGGTTTGAATAATTTTGACGTTGTTGCCGGAATCGCCAACCCGCAAAGGCACACCCGGGTACGAGCCGTCTATATCTGCTACGGGCGCGTTTTCCACTATTCCAATATCTTGACCATAATAGTTTTGCAAAATTTGATACGGCGTAAGGCCTGCGCGCGCCAAGTCAACGCTACCCCATTGGGAAAGCCCGTCACACCGCGAGGTTGTACCGTTGCAAAAGGCTGTAAACAGCGGTTGTATTTCGCCCTGACGCACAACGTAATCGTTGAAAATATCATCTACTATAAGACTGATATTCTCAAAAATCTCGCGATTAGGAACAAATGCTTGGTCGACTGCAGTAGAATTTGTAATATCAAAATTATATCCTCGCGACGGATACCACTCGGTATATATGCGATTAAGCGCATATGTAATAATTGCATATATATTTGCTCGCAATGCCGCCTCGGGCCACGTGGGATAAATCTCACTTGAAGCAACGTTTTTTATATATTCGACAAAATTTACCGTAACATTTTGTGCCGAAGAATCGGGCGGGCCTAAATGCACGGTAATATTTTCGGGTATAATCGGAGTTAATACTTCGGGCATACGTTTTCTCCTTAATCAAAGGTTATATTTGTTGGTTTCGTCAATTATTTGCGGAGCCGTATGACCGCCTGCGGCAGTTATGGGAAGCAAATCTATTCCCTGCACCGATATAACGCCCGAAAAAACAGGAACGTTCATAGCTATTTTTTCAACATAACCGTCGCTTTTTACCGAAATATTATAATTGGCGTAGGGTAATTCTCCGCCGTTTTCGGATTGTTGTGATTCGGCACGCGGAGGAGTCGCAAGCTTAAAAACCTTGCTTTTACCGCTATCATCGGTTACATCGGTTTCAATAACCGTTCGCGTGTTGCCGCTTCCTAAAAACACGGTTACCAACGCGTCCTTCACTGGGTAAAGACGTCCTATTGTTGTAACGTTTACCTGTACTCCACCTGTTCCGTCATCAAGGGTAGGCGGTATTTGATTTGACGCTATAAACGGCAGTTCTACAGGCCTTTTGAGTTCGGTAATTGCCTGTGTGTTTTCACGATACATTTTCATAAGCTCGTTAGCGTATTCTTGTGGTGTTTTTTCTCGCATAATATCATCCTTATGTGTTAATTTTTAATACATATTATGCGGTACAAAAACAAAATATAATAAAAGACAGACCGAAATTCAGTCTGTCTTCTCCGTTTTTATGGGTTTTAAAAGAATAATTTATCTGCCCCATAGGTGACAAATGTAACTATTGTTGCGGCGGCTATAACGCCCAACGCAATTGCCGGAAATGCACGTTTTAGCCTCATATCAAGCATTGCGGCAACAAGCGCACCCGTCCATGCACCGGTGCCTGGAAGCGGAATTGCAACGAGTATGAACAATCCCCAAAAAGCATATTTTTGAACAACGTCAGATTTGCTTTCGGCGCGTTTTTCAAGCTTGGTAACAAGTGTATCGAGCTTTTCGCTCCACTTACGCATAAGCATAAAGATTTTTCTGATAAATAAAATAATAAATGGAACAGGAACAATATTTCCTATAACCGAAACGACTACCGCAACCCAATACGGCAGCCCGTAGCCCACACCTATCGGTATAGCTCCGCGAAGCTCTATTATAGGTACCATTGAAACCAAAAAGGTTGCAACGATTTGTCCTATTGTTGTACTTAAAAAAGGCATATTAATGCTCCTTTAAACTAAAGAATTATTGCTGCTTGCCATTCCAAAAATTTCTTTTATATACTGTCCTACATCGGCCCCTGTCGTCATAGGTCTAATTACCAAAAGATATAAAACTGCCAAAAGGGCGATAGATAAGAGCATAACCAGCAAAACTATTGTTATGTTGACCGATTTTTCTTTTCTTTCTTTTGCCGCTTTTTGGTTTTGATTGTTTATATCGTCCTCGCCTTCGTAAGATATAAACATTTTATCGCTTTCGGACGGAACGTATGGTTCGCTATATCGAGATTTTATCTCCTCGTGTGTTTCAACCTCGGTATACATAAATATTTCGTTATCGTTTGTCGAATAATCAGCTGTTTCAGCGTTATCGCCCTCATCGCCTTCACCGTCCATTATAAAATCAACGTTGTGCTCATCATCTTCTACGGGCAGAGTATTCTCCTCTTCAAGTTGTGGTTCGCTTTCATACTCCTCAACCTCTGAAATGTAGGTTTCAGCCTCAGCTACAGCCGTTTCGAATTCGGGTGATTCTTCTTGTGTAGTAGGTTGAATAAGTGTTGCTTTGGTTGGAATATAGCTTATTTCTTCGATATATGGATGAATAAGTGTTTGTAAAATGCTTTTGCGAAAAGCCTTGTTTTCGGTAAGCAAAATAATAGTTTGAGGTCCGCTTTCAATTATACAACCGCCAAAATAACCGTCCGGCGTTACAAGCGGAGTCGAACCGTTTATAATGTGTATTTCATCGTCACCCTTTATACCATATGTTTTATTGTCGCATACAGCAAGTCCGTTGCCGATTGCTGTAGCAACGGTTGCTATTGTTCCGTCTGCCCCAAAAAGTGGTCCACAGGCTATTATAACACGGCTTCGTGCAACATCACGAGCAAGCGCGCGTACAAAACTTTTTTTATCGGTGGTTTTATCGTTAAGTAATCTCATTCGGCAACAACCGCAAAGATTAAATTCCATCTCAAAATCAGATTGCGTTAAATGATAAATAACGTCTACTTTTAAATTTTGTATCATTATAATTCCCCTTTTTGTTTTAGTAAGGATATTCGTAGCCTTTGGTTGTGTACCAAATTTTTGGATATTTTGGCTTCGGATTAAAGGATGCTCCGTACACGTTAAGCTCGGTATCGAGCTCATCTATTTGCTTTGCCATAACTACTAGTCTTGCACCGTTAAAATCATCTGCTGTGGTTACAAGAGTTAGTATGTTGTCGCCGTTTTCGACGTTTATTGTAGTGTTAATAATACTACGAAGTCTGGTTTCCTCTAACCAAGCGTTAAAATCGTCATCGTCGGTAAAATAACTTTTATATGGTTTGTATAATCTGCCGCCATCATCTTCCATTGACGAAATTAGCATAACGGAAAAAACTGCATAGGTTTCTGCTTGGTCGCCATAATAAAGCTCTATATATGGATTGCTTTTATAAAAATTTAATTTGCGGTATTCTTTAAGCGTGCCAAACATTGTGCCATCCTGCATATTGTTACCGTATATTACAATGTTTTTATCATCATTCGCGCGGTCAATAATATCGTTATTTTGTAAAAACAGTGCGCCGTGTCGACTTTCTTCACGAAGCTGATTATGCTCCATATAATATTTGTTGTCTTTTGCTTGGCACACAGCACAATCTATATTTGTACCGTCTATTTTTAGCCAGCCTTTTATATCCGGGTTTTGCTGTGCAAGCAGTTTAAGCGTAGCGCTGCTATCCCCCGAATAAAAGGTTGCCTTAGCATCAGAAAGTATGTCGTCATGCGAGCTACTTTGCATAAAGAATGCCGTTATTAAAATTGTTGTAGCTACAAGCACCAAAACAAAAGCCAACAATATCACCTTAAACGGTGGAGAAATGGTGCTAAAAACACTAGGCTTACAACTTTTAGGTGCTGCATAAGCGCTTTTTTTAAAATCAAAAAGACTTTTTGAATGTTTTCCTGCCATATTTATCCCATTCTAAAAAATATTTATTCAATATAAGAATATTCTATTCCTGCTATCGCACGTTCAATAAGCGGCTCAATATCAAGATTTTTCTCAGCCTCTTCACATTGGCCCTTCTTGGGTTTTGTGTGAGGATGCTTTGGTGTAAACACCGTGCAACAATCCTCGTAAGGAAGAATAGAAATATCAAATGCGTCTATTTTTTTAGAGATTGCAATAATCTCTTCCTTGTCCATACCAATAAGAGGGCGAAGCACCGGCATTGTGCAAACCTCGTCAGTGGCGGCGATTGCAGGCAAGGTCTGGCTTGCAACCTGACCTAAACTTTCACCCGTAACAAGACCTAAACAGCCGTCGGCTTCTGAAACGCGACAGGCAATGCGCATCATCATACGTCGCATTACAAGCGTAAAATAATCCTCGGGGCAGTGCTTGCCAATCTCTTCTTGAATCTCGGTAAATGGTACTATTGCAAGCTTGATAACGCCGCTGTATCGAGCAACTCGACCCAGCAAATCACGAACCTTTTGCTCAGCACGGATGCTTGTGTATGGGGGAGACGCAAAGTGAATAGCATTAAGCACAAGACCGCGTTTTGCCATTGTGTATGCGGCGACGGGGCTGTCTATGCCACCAGAAATAAGCACCTGAGCGCGCCCCGCGGTGCCTACGGGCAGACCGCCTGCGCCCTTTATTTGACCGCCACGTATATATGCCGCATAGTCGCGCACCTCAACCGTTATAACCTCGTCGGGATTGTGGACATCAACGCGCAAATGTGGAAACGCACGCAAGAGTGCACCGCCAACCTCTCGACAAATTTCGGGAGATTTTAGAGGAAACGCCTTATCTGCACGTTTTGCCTCTACCTTAAAGGTCTTTATATTTCTTAACGTATCGGCAAGATACTCGGGCGCTTTTGATAATATGTCGTCCATATTTTTTTCGCAAACGCAGGCGCGACTGAATGCCGCTATACCAAATATTCTGCCCATACGCTCAAGCGCCTCGGCAAAATCAAAATCATCATCTTGAGGTTTTATATAAATGGTTGATTGTGCGCGCTCAACCGTAACCTTGCCTAAATTTTTAAGGCGGCGGAGAATGGTTGCCACCATTTTATCTTCAAAACTGCGACGGTTAAGGCCTTTTAGTGCCAGTTCGCCGTCTTTAATAAGTATAATCTCTTTCATTAATTTGACCTTCTTAATTTTTGTGTAGCCTGAATAATTGCCGATTTTAAGGCGTCTATATCTTGTTTTGTGTTATCACGCGAAAAGCTTATTCGCAAAGCCGAGTCAACGCGTTTTTTTGCCAATCCCATCTCTAAAAGCACGTAACTGCCTTCGCCCTTGGCGCAAGCGCTGCCCGACGACACATAAACGCCCTGTGCTTCTAAAAAATGAAGCAATGTTTCCGAACGGTAACCTTCGACCGATATATTTAAAATATACGGCAGTGCCTCGTCGGACGAATTTAGGGTAATAAGCTTTGTTTCAAGCAACGTTTCTTTTGCGTAGTTCCAAAGCTCTTTGCTGCTTTTAAGATTTTCGTTTATGTTACCAAGACTGTCAACTGCGCCTTTAAGCCCGTAAATGAGCGGTACCGATTCGGTTCCCGAACGCATATTTTTTTCTTGACCGCCACCGGTAACAAGAGGTTTTATTGTAACGCCCTTTTTAACGTAAAGAACACCAATACCCTTAGGCCCGTGAATTTTGTGGCCGCTTGCGGTAAATAAATCCACACCTAAATCGACAAGATTAATAGGCATCTTGCCAAAGGCTTGTACGCCGTCACAGTGCAGTAGTGCCGGTGCACCCGACTGCTTTATAATTTGGGCAGCCTCATTTACGGGTTGTATGGCACCTGTTTCATTGTTTACAAGCATCATACTTACCAAAACCGTATTTTTATCTATAGCTGCTCTTAAATCGTCTATAGATATAACGCCGTTTTCTTGCGGTTTAAGATAAACCACCTCAAAGCCTTCGCACTCAAGCCTTTTTACCGTTTCTAAAACCGATGGATGCTCTATTGTGGTAGTAATAATTTTTTTACCGCGTTTTTGACGGGCGTGCGCCGCGCCTAAAATAGCTGTATTATTACCCTCGGTGCCGCTGCCTACAAAATAAATTTCATCCTCACGGCATTTTAGCAAGCCCGACACCGCTTTCCTTGTATCGTCAACCAGCATCTGCGCGCGAAATCCCATATCATAAAGACTTGACGGGTTACCCCATTCGTTGGTAAGGGCAAAGGCGGTATTGTTTATCGCAGCTTCGCAAGGTTTTGTTGTTGCGCTGTTATCTAAATACACTATTTGTTTCAAGACCTATGCCCCCTTTTTAAATATATACACAACCATTATACAGTATAACGAACAAATAAACAATACTAAATGTACTAAAATTTCCATAAAAATTTTTGTGCAAACTCTTGAAATGGAACAGTTCAAATATTATAATGTTAAATATAATTTAAATTGGGGGACCTTTTTTATGCTTAAAAGAATTTTGGCGGTAGGACTTGCCGCACTTATGATATTTTCCGTAGGCTGTAGCGATAGTGATACAGAATACGACAACCTTTCGGATTACGAAACCGAATCTGCTCCTGTATCGGAAGAAAACAAAACAGATGAAGTAAAACCAACTCTTACCGTAAACCCACTTACCGGTGTTGCAGAATTTGAGGACGCAAGCAAGGCAAGCCTTCGCCCTATTGCAATAATGGTTGAAAATTCCAGCATTTCAATGCCGGCTCAAACCGGACTTTCCGAAGCCGACGTCGTTTACGAAACCGAGGTAGAGGGCGGTATTACCCGTCTTGTTGCCGTTTACCAAGATATTTCAGACATTGAAAAAATAGGCAACGTTCGTTCTGCTCGTTACCCATACGTTGATTTAGCACTCGGTCACGATGCAATTTACGTACACTGTGGTCAGGACCCGACCTATTGTGCACCACATCTTAAAGACATAGACGACATCGACGTCAACAGCGACGACACCGGTTCAAAGAGAATTCCTAACGGTCTTTCTTCTACGCATAACGTTTACGCTATATCAAAAGACCTTCTCAAAAGAATCTCTAACACCTTTAAAACAACAAAATCAAACACTTCAGAGTGGGTAAACTTTACCGACGAAAAGCTAACCCTTGACGGCGGCGCCGCTACAAGCGTTTCGGTTCCGTTCCCAACAACCACCACAAGATTTACATACGACGAACAAAGCGGTCTTTACACACGCTTGATTGGCTCAAAGGTTCAATCTGACTACTTTACAAAAGAAAAAACACAGGTTAAAAACATTTTTGTTCTTTTAACCAATATTTCACACTACCCCGACGGTGAGCATCGCAAGGTGTCACTTGAGAGCGGTAAGGGCTACTACATAACCAACGGCACAATGCAAGAAATCAAGTGGTCAAAGGGCGCTTCAAGCAACAAGTTTAAATTTACCGATGCAAACGGCAACGAGCTAAAGGTAAGCGCAGGCAACTCTTGGGTATGCATTGCAAACAAAAACACATGTAAGCCTGTGATGGAATAAGGAGAAAATTATGATACAAAAAGAACTTAAAAAGCTTATATGCTACGGACTCGAAAAAAATCTTTTCACCGAGCGCGACGAAATTTTTGTCACCAACATGCTCATCGACGCATTAGGCCTTGACGAGTTTGATTGTAACGAAAAATTTTCAAACGTTGATTTAGAAAGCACACTTGCGGCAATTCTTAATTACGCTGTAGAAAAGGGTATTATCGAGGACAACATTACCGCAAAAGACCTCTTTGACACCAAGCTTATGGGGCTTATGATGCCGCGCCCTTCTGAAGTAGAGTTTGAATTCTTTAGCCGTTATAACGTATCGCCGCAAGCGGCTACCGATTATTATCACAAATTGTCGAAAGACAGCGACTACATTCGTACGTATCGTATAGCCAAAGATATTAAGTGGATTTCGCCTACCGAGTATGGCGACCTTGATATTACCATAAACCTTTCAAAGCCGGAAAAGAGCCTTAAAGAAATTATGGCGGCCAAAAACGCACCACAATCAGGCTATCCAAAATGCTTGCTTTGCAAAGAGTGTGAGGGCTATGCCGGTCGTCTTAACTTCCCCGCACGTCAAAATCACCGCATAATTCCGCTTACGTTAACCGACGAAAACTGGTTTATGCAGTATTCACCATACGTTTATTACCCAGAACACTGTATTGTATTTAATGCCGAGCACACACCTATGCTTGTAGATCGTAAGGCTTTTTGCAAACTCTTTGACTTTGTAAAAATGTTCCCTCATTACTTTATTGGTTCTAACGCAGGCTTACCAATCGTTGGCGGTTCAATACTCAGTCACGAGCATTTTCAAGGCGGCCGTTATACCTTTGCTATGGAAAAGGCGCCTATTGAAAAGCCTATTGTATTTAAAGGCTTTGAGGACGTTACCGCAGGTATTGTTAAATGGCCTATGTCGGTAATTCGTCTTACCGGTGACAGCGCCGAGCGCGTTATTGACCTTGCAGATAAAATCTTTACCACCTGGCAGGGCTATACCGACGAAAGTGTATTTGTGTTCGCTGAAACCGATGGCGAACCGCACAACGCCGCAACACCTATTGCGCGTATGCGTGGCGATAAGTTCGAGCTTGATTTGGTGCTTCGCAACAACATTACTACCGACGAGCATCCACTTGGTGTTTTCCATCCACACGCCGAGCTTCACCACATTAAAAAAGAAAACATTGGTCTTATTGAGGTTATGGGCTTGGCGGTATTGCCGGCACGTCTTAAAGACGAAATGGCTGAGCTGCAAAAGGCGATGCTAAACGGTGATGATATTAGAGCTATCGAAAGTATTGAAAAGCATGCCGATTGGGCTGACGAAATCAAGGCTAAATACAGTGATATAAACGCTGATAACATTGATAAAATCATCAAGGATGAAATTGGTATTGTGTTCTCAAAAGTTCTTGAGGACGCCGGCGTATTTAAGCGTGACGAAAAAGGTCAGGCAGCATTTGTTAAGTTTATTGAATATGTAAATAAATAACAATAAAAAGCAGGGCTTTTTTAGCCTTGCTTTTTTAAATATACATTGACAAACGCTGGTATTGAATATATAATATTTACAAATACAAATGCTTTTACATAACTGACGGGTTTTGCGAGTTTACGCATAGGAAATGTAAAAGATTTTTAATGCCGACCGTCTGGGCAAGTCAGTTATTAAAGGCTGATTTGCTCTTTTTTTACGGCAATAACGGAGGAATAATATATGACACACGAAAATTGGAACGGATTTAAAGCGGGCGTATGGCAAAATGAAATCAACGTGCGCGACTTTATTCAAGCTAACTATACCGAATATACCGGTGACGATAGCTTTTTAGCGGGTGCTACCGAGCGTACAAAAGCACTTATGAAAAAGGTGCAGGCGCTTTTTGCACTTGAGCGTCAGTTTGGCGGTGTGCTTGATATTGATACCGCAACCGTATCTTCGCTTACCACCTTTTCACCCGGTTACATAGATAAAGACAACGAAATTATTGTCGGTATGCAAACCAACCGCCCACTAAAGCGTGGCGTTAGTCCCTTTGGCGGCATACGTATGGCTCGTCAAGCGTGCGAGGCTTACGGCTACAAGCTTTCTGAAACAATTGAGGATGAGTTTCGTTTCCGCACCACACACAACGAGGGTGTTTTCCGCGCGTATACCGACGAAATGCGTCTTGCGCGCCGTTGTCACGTAATCACAGGCCTACCCGACGCTTACGGTCGCGGTCGTATTATTGGTGACTACCGTCGTGTAGCGCTTTACGGCGTGGACAAGCTTATAGAAGAAAAACAAAAAGACAAAGCCGCTATGGCCGAAAAGCCCTTTGTTACAGAGAACATTAAGCTTAGCAGCGAGCTTTTTAAACAAATCAACTTTCTTGGCAAGCTAAAAGAAATGGCTACTATGTACGGCTTTGATATAAGCGGTCCTGCACGTGACACACGTGAGGCAATACAGTGGACATACTTTGCATATCTTGCCGCTATAAAAGAGCAAAACGGTGCGGCAATGTCGCTCGGCCGTGTGGCAACATTTTTTGATATTTATATAGAACGCGACATCAAAAACGGCACCCTTACCGAAGAGGGCGCACAAGAGCTGTTTGACGATTTTGTAATAAAGCTTCGTATAGCGCGTCATTTGCGCACACCCGAATACAACGAGCTTTTCGGCGGTGACCCAATGTGGATTACCGAGGCTGTTGGCGGTATGGGTGAAGATGGCAGAACCCTTGTTAGCAAGAGTAGTTTCCGCGTGCTTAATACACTTTATACTCTCGGCTCTTCACCAGAGCCTAACCTTACTGTCCTTTGGTCAAAGCAGTTGCCCGACGGCTTTAAAAAGTTCTGCGCAAAGGTTTCAAAAGACACCGACTCTATTCAGTACGAAAATGACGATATTATGCGTCCGATTTACGGCGACGATTACGCCATTGCTTGCTGTGTATCGGCAATGAAGCTTGGTAAGCAGATGCAGTTCTTTGGCGCACGTTGTAATTTGGCAAAGCTTTTAAACATCGCGCTTAACGGCGGTTACGACGCTATGAGCGGCATACATATAGGTCCGCAAATGGAGCCTGTCGCAGACGAAAAGCTTAACTTTGACTCTGTTATGGAGCGTTATGATATTTATATTCAGTGGCTTTCACAGTTGTATGTAAAAACCATGAACGTTATTCACTATATGCACGACGAATACTGCTATGAAAAGGTACAGATGGCGCTTCACGATACCGACGTTGAACGCCTTATGGCGTTTGGTATAGCAGGTCTTTCGGTTGTTGCCGACTCGCTTAGTGCTATCAAGTACGGCTGTGTTAAACCGGTAAGAAACGAAGAAGGCTTTATTGTTGATTATGATACAACCGGTGATTTCCCCAAATTTGGTAATGACGACGACCGCGTTGACTCACTCGCTCAAGATATGACCCACCGCTTTATTGAGGCTCTTCGCAAGACCGAAACATATCGTGGCGCTGTGCACACATTGTCTGTTCTTACTATCACTTCAAACGTTATGTACGGTAAAAATACAGGCGCTACACCCGACGGCAGAAAATCGGGCGAGCCATTTGCCCCCGGTGCTAACCCAATGCACAATCGTGAAGAAAACGGAGCGCTTGCGTCACTTAACTCGGTAGCAAAAATCAGTTACGACGATTGCCGTGACGGTGTTTCAAATACATTCTCTATCACGCCTGAGGCACTCGGCAAAACCGACGAGGAACGCATTGACAATCTTGTCACCATTCTCGACGGCTACTTTGCAAAGAAAGCACACCACATAAACGTAAACGTGCTTAACCGCGAAACGCTGATGGATGCATACGAAAACCCCGACAAATACCCCAACCTTACCATTCGTGTATCGGGTTATGCCGTTAACTTTAACAAGCTCTCACGCGAGCATCAACGCGAGGTTATAAGCCGTACCTTCCACACAGTATTATGATAAAAGGTAACATACATTCATTACAATCTCTTGGCACAGTAGACGGCCCCGGTATTCGCTTTGTGGTGTTTATGCAGGGGTGTAACCTGCGTTGTGGCTGTTGCCATAACCCTGACACTTGGGAAATTAGTGGTGGCACCGAATACACACCCGAGCAGATACTCGAAAAGGTTTTGCGCTGTAAGGATTATTTTGGCAAAACGGGTGGTATTACCATTTCGGGCGGTGAGCCACTGCTTCAAAGCGAATTTTGCTATGAGCTGTTTTCGCTATGTCACAATGAGGGCATTAACACCTGCCTTGACACCTCGGGCAGCATTTTAAACGAGGGTGCAAAAAAACTGCTGACAGTCACCGACCGCGTCTTGCTTGATATTAAATACACAAATGACGCCGATTACCTCGAGCACGTCGGTTGTGATATGCAAAAACCTCTCGAGTTTTTGACATATCTGCAAACACAAAAAATCCCCACCACCTTGCGGCAGGTAATTATACCCACCCTTACCGATAGTGAGGAAAATATAAAACTGTTAAAAGATATTGCCGAGGCTCACCCCGTGGTTGACAAAATTGAGCTATTGCCCTTTAGAAAAATTTGTCAGACGAAATATGATAATATGAATATACCGTTTCGTTTTGGCAATATTCCGGAACCGACGCAAGAAACTATGAAAAATATAAATAAATTGCTATAGGAGGAATTTATTGTGAAAAAATTTGTAAACTTCAAATCTTTATGTGCTTTGGCGCTATGCTTTGTTATGCTGTTTGCGTTGTGTGCATGTAACGACACAGATCCTCTTTCCACCAACGACGACACGTCTTCCGAAATATCGGCACCTGCCGACAGCTCGGTTAATAGTTCTATCAACGATGATAGCGACACAACAACCTCATCGGTGGATTCTAACGTCGACACTTCTTCAAAAGACGAAGATAAACCGGTTTCATCTTCAAGCTCTGATAACGAAAGCTCTAAACCTTCGGTTGATACAACCCCGTCAACCCCAATCACTTCAACCCCAACCCCCTCAACGCCAACTCCTTCTGCGCCCGCACAAAAGACCGAAAAGGAACTTATTGTCGGCAAGTGGCGCGGAGCGGTAGATATGGCACCGATGTTTTCGGAGGAAATGGGCTTTGAATTTAAAGGTGACGCAACAGTGTGGTGTGATATGGAGTTCACATCAGATGGTGCTATCTACGAAATAGTTAATAGAGTATCGCTAGAAGAAGCGTATTTCAATGTGTATACCGAATGGGTAAATAACCTTATTGCAACCCAAGGATTAACTATAGAACAATTTGAGACCGGTGCCGGTATGTCGTTTGATGAATACGTTAACGTTCTTGTAGAAACTTCTATGCAAATGGTTCCTATATCTGCTACACATTCATATAAGTTTGAAGGAAGCAATTTGTACATACTTCAACAAGGTGAAGCTAACTTTGAAAAAACAGAATACTCTTTTGAAGGCGACGACAAACTAATTTTAAATCAAGATGGCATTAATGTAACCTATAACCGCAACCAATAATCCCTCATATTATGATATTTCATATTTAAAGCAAACCTTTGCCGATAACAAAAAACTTAAGGTTTAATCTAATCCTTGCCTCCCTCTGACGAGGGAGGTGGATTTTTGCATAGCAAAAAGACGGAGGGAGAGAAATGAAAGAATATAACAAATCAAATATCCCTCTTGCAAAAGTGTTGAGGAAAATATGACCCCTTGGGAACGAAAACTTTGGTATACTTTTCTTAAAAACCATCCCTTCCGTTTTCAAAGACAAAAGGCCATTGGAAACCATATAGTAGATTTCTATTGTGCAAAAGCCAAATTAGTTATAGAACTTGATGGCGGTGGACACTATACCGAAGAACAATCAAAAAATGATGTTATTCGCACAAAAGAATTAGAAAAATCGGGCTTGACCGTTTTAAGAATTTGTAATTTAGATATTGACCGTAATTATCGCGGTGTATGTGAATATATAGATTGGGCGGTTAAAAAATCTCTCCCTCAGTCAGCTTTGCTGACAGCTCCCTCGTCAGAGGGAGCCAAGCAGTAGATTATTGATTGCGAAAATATTAAAAGCGAGGAGTATTCCTCGCTTTTTGTTATTCTATAGTTTCATCGGTTTCTATGTATATTTCTTCACACGCTTGTTCGACATTTTTTAACATTTCAATAGCCGTTTCGACACTGTCAAGCAAGTTTAAGTACATTTGCTTATAATCAGGCATAGATATACCCTCCTTTATAACAATATAAAATTTATTGTTACAACGGCCATTGAACAAAATAAAAAAGTGCGCAACCGAAGTCACGCACCAAAAAAACGATGCTTAACTTCTGTTGCGACACAGTCTACCCTAAGCAGATAATTAAGTTAAGACATACATTTTTTTAAAATGTACATCTACTCAGGGTGAAAAATATGTGTCGCACGATTATCTTACCACAAATAAAAATTACCGTCAAGTAATTCGACAAAACATTTCAAAATAAAATAAAATATTACAAAAAATCAATCCCCTGCCATACGTAGAGGATTGATTATAAATTATGCTTTGTGCATTCGTAAACCTTTTGGGTAGTGATTTTTAGCCACACCGTTTGAAACTTTAGCGCCGCCAACTGATACGCCGCAAACGGTAACCACCGCCCAGCCGTTTGCACAGTCAGCCTTTATTTCTTCGCCGCGAAGATATTTTTGCAAATCTTCACTATCGACAGCAAGGTCAATCTTGCGTTTAAAATTGTTGCCGTATGCCATAAACAGTTGATGATGCGGCAAAAGGTAGTTTTTCTTGATTTCACCTATTGTCACACCGCACATAAAGGCAGTGCCCTTTTTAATTTCGATACCGCCGCCATAAAAAACGGGTGTATCACCGTAAAGGGTTATATCGTCTTTATTATAGTTTTCGAGCGTATCATTTAAAAAGTCGATTAATACGGGGTTAGGTTTATCGTTTTTCTTTTGTGCGGTGCGGCTGTTGCTTGCTTTTTCACCATTGTGACGAAGAACCGCCATAAACTGACCCTCGCCACGTGTTTTGTGGGGGTAGCATCTACGTGCAAAGTTTATATTTTGGCACTCACAACCGTCAAAACGCACGCCGTTTGACGTTGCTTTTTGCACGCAGTCGGCAGTGGGCACAATCTCAAAGTCGGGGTGCCGCTTTAAAAACGCATCTATTTGCATTTCGTTTTCTTCTAAAGAAAAGGTGCAGGTAGCGTATATTATTGTGCCGCCGCTAGCCAAACATTTTACTGCATTTTCTAAAATATCGTGCTGACGCTGGGCGCACATTTTTACGTTTTCCTCGCTCCACTCGTCAATTGCTACCTGCTCTTTGCGGAACATTCCCTCGCCCGAGCAGGGCGCATCTACCATAATAACGTCAAACGTATCGGGAAAAGTAGCCGCAAGGCGTGCTGTGTCCATGCAGGTAGTAACACAATTTTTAAGACCTAATCGCTCTATGTTGCCTGTAAGTATTTTACAGCGCGAGGGAACAATCTCATTTGACACAAGCAGTCCCTCGTCACCAATTTTATTTTTTAATTGAGTGCTTTTGCCACCGGGGGCGGCGCACATATCGAGTACCTTACTGCCTTTTGCAATATCAATACATTCGGCGGGCGCCATTGCGGCAGGCTCTTGAACGTAAATTAGCCCCGCGTGGTGAAAGGGGTGGTTTCCAACCTTTTCATAGTCAAGATAATACCCGTTTTGTACGTAAGGTATTTTTTCGTTGCCAAAAGGATTGATTTTTTCAAAGCTTTCTATGGAAATCTTATCGGTATTTATTCTGAATGCCTTTACGGGCGACTCGTTTACCGCCTTTTCATAAAGTGGATACTCATCACCAAGCAAGGCTTTCATTCGGTTTACAAAATCTTGTGGTAATTGTTTCATCAGTTTAGTTCCATTTCGCTATATAGCATACACATTGCAATGGTGGTTATTGCCGCCGTTTCGGTGCGTAATATACGGCTGCCTAACGATATAACCTTGCCGCCAATTTCTAATGCATCTTCAATTTCCTTTTGCTCAAAGCCACCTTCGGGGCCTATGATAATGCCAACGTTCATTCCGCTTTTTATCTCTGATAATGCGGTTTTTGTAGCCGACATACCATCGGCACATTCATAAGGCACAAGCAACAAATCAAGCTCTTTTGCCCGTGCTATGAATTCTTTATACGACAAAACATCACAAACCTCGGGTACCGCGGTGCGTTTGCTTTGCTTTGCGGCGGCTTCGGCTATTGCCTGCCAACGCTCACGTTTGCTCTTTTTCTTTTTATCGTCTATTTTTACAATGCTTCGTTTCATAGAAACAGGGGTTACGGTTGCAACACCCAATTCTACTGCCTTTTGAATTATAAGCTCTAGCTTATCGCTTTTGGGTAGACCTTGGAAAAGGTGAATATTTATAGGCAAATTGGTGGATTGATAATTCGGCTTTATGATTTTTGCAACAACCGTGTCAATTTCGATGCTTTCAAGCTCGCACAGGTCGCTTACACCCTCACAGCTTACCAAAAACTGCTCACCCATATTCATTCGCAAAACGTTTTTTATATGATTATAATCGGCTCCCGCTATAAAGTAACGGCCGTCTTTTTTTGCAGTGTTTTCAACAAAAAAGTTGTACATTTAAATTCACCCTTTTATGCGCTATATATTTTAATTATATAAAAATCTCTCGCAATTTCAATTCCTAATTTTGTTTTCAAAACCAAAACAATCTATACAGTGCAAACATTTATTTGACAATTGTACGTTGCATAGGCTATAATGACCTTGTAAACATATCTTATAAGGAGTGGTAACGTGAAGAAATTATTGGCAATATTATTAGCGGTGATGCTCGTTATTTCATGCTGCTCTTGTGCGGCAGACAATTCTGACAAACAGTCTAGCACTAACGAACCGGTAACATCTACCCAAACCGACGCTAATGTTGATAACGACGATGCCGGTGATATAATCGACGACGGTAATACCAATGAAGATGTTGCAAGCGATGAATCCTCAAGCGAGGAAAACTCCTCGGGCGATAAGCCAAACAATAGCAAGCCCGACACCACAAAACCCGATAAAGATGATAATACCAGCAGTGAAGATACCACCACAAAGCCGGAAAAACCATCCGATAAAGATGAGCAAGAGGAAGAAAAGGAAGACGAAAAGCCTGTATCCTCTGCTGGCTCTGCTACCTGCTCTCACACATACAAAAATGCCACCTGCACAAAGCCAAAGACCTGTAGTAAATGCGGAAAAACCATTGGCTCAAAGCTTGGTCACTCATACAAAGAAGCCACCTGTACAAGACCTAAAACCTGTACCGTTTGCGGCACTATGAGCGGCAACGCATTAGGTCATAATTATGTTTTGGGCGAATGCACAATATGTAAGGATTACAGCAAATCATACTGTCCAAAGCTATATTTTACGGGTGATATGTCAAAAATCACCGACCCAAAGCAAACCAGTAAAAAAATTGAGTGCGACATCGACTTTGAGTATAGAAGTCGAGGTCAAACTGTGGATGGCGCGGCAAAAATTAAAATTCAAGGTACTTCAAGTACACAATACGCCAAAAAGAATTATACAATCACTTTGTACGATGACTCGAATTATTCATCCAAAAAGAAGCTTGATGTCGGTTGGGGCGCTCAGAGCAAATATTGCTTAAAAGCCAACTGGATTGACAAGACCCATTCTCGTAATGTTGTTACAGCAAAGCTTGGCGCGCAAATGCAGGCTAAATACGGCTTGTTTAACGTAGCTCCACACAACGGCACTGTCGACGGTTTTCCTGTTGAAATATACATAAACGGTGAATTTCACGGCCTTTATACCATGAACATTCCAAAGGATGAATGGATGTTTGGTATGGACAAAAACAACCCTAACCACATTGTTATTTGCGGCGAAAACTGGAACGACCCCGTTCTTTTCAAATCAATTCCCACGGATTTAAAGGACTGGACAGTCGAGGCAGGTCCTGAAGACGACGCAACGCTCCAAAAGGTACAGCGTTTGGTTAAATTTGTTAAAGACAGCAGTGACGCTGAATTTAAAGCAAATTTTGACCAATATCTTAATTTTGATTCAACCATCAATTACTACATAATGATGAACTGCGCTTGGCTTTCTGATAACGCAGGAAAAAATATGTTGCTTGCAACCTACGACGGCAAGGTGTGGTACCCAACGCTTTACGACCTTGATACAAGCTGGGGCACACACTGGAAGGGTACCAGCTTATACAACTACAGTAGCGGAGTTATAAACGGTAGCAACAGCCTATTGTGGCAGCGTATAGAAAAGCTTTACAAAAAAGAAATTGCCGCCCGTTATTTTGAATTGCGCCAAAGCGTTCTCAGCAAAGAGAACATTATGGCAGAGTTTAACAACTTTAAGGCAAGCATTCCAAAAGAAGTGTTAGACCGCGAAACAGCTAAATGGAACACAGCAGAACACCCAATTCCCGGTTATGATATAAGTCAAATTGAAGAATATATTAATATCGTTTTTCCACGTCTTGATAATAGATTTAGCGGATGGAAATAATAAATAAAGAGCTCGGCTTTTAAAGGCCGAGCTTTTTATTTACGGTATCTACTATTTCTCTAATGGGCAAATCTTTATCTTGAGTAATAAGCTTTAGCAAAATCGCCTGACTGTCTTTTGAAAGCACAGGACCGGTTATTCGATAAAATTTATCACTTAACCAATCTATGCCTATGTTTTCTTTTGCTTCTCCGCGAGGCTCACATTCGCTTGATATATATGTATCGCCCTGTTTTGTTTTAATTTCTGCACGGCAAATACGTTCGGCAGGAAAACGTTTATCTAAATTTTCATCCACCTTAAATTCAAGACGGCTCATCATATCAATAACGGTGCTGTCATTTAGATTTTCTTCTAAAACCTGTGTAAAACCAAAATCACCGTAAACAATAGACGATGCCACGGGGTAAGCTATGTTATATTGGGCTTCGTCGGCGGTTTGCGGCACTATTTTTGAAAGCATTGTAGCACGCTTAAAAGTATGAATGGTTACCTTTTCAATATCGCTTGGTGAAATCTTATGCTCGCTTATAAGCTCAAGGCAGGCATCAATTGCGGGGTGTGCCCAACGGCAACAAGGGTACGGCTTAAAATAAAGATCCATAACCTGATACTTTTGACCTAAATCATCAAGGTAATGACGGTATTCGTCGGCTTCAAGCATATGCTTATTGCCGGTAAAGCCGCACGCAGTATCAAGTATTGCCAACACGCCCGTCATAACGCCAAACGGAACACCGTCTTTGTTCATAGATGGGTACTCAACACTGCGAATGCCGGGAACCAGCGGTGCGTTAAATTCGGCAACCGAAAGCGCATTATTAAGCTGCTCTTTGTTAAAACCAAAAAGTCTGCCAACACCTGCGGCAACGCCAACCGCACCAAAGGTGCCGCTACTGTGCGCATAGTTATAGTAATCCATTAAAGCGGCTCCCATACGAACGGTGGTTTCGTAAGCCACTAATAAAGCTGTTAAAAACTCGTTACGTGATACATTTTTATCGTATGCCGCGGCAAGTATAGCGCCTACAAACGACGTGCCCGGATGAGCGCGTGTTATGTTGTGCCCATCGTCTATATCATACGCGTTTGACGAATGTCCCATCGCGGTTGAAGCGCCTGCAAAGCTAAAGTGCTCGCCCGAGCCTATAACAGCAATATCTCCACCGCCAAAAACGCTTTTTGCAAGCTTTAAACCTGCGGCGAACTGCTGGCTTTTACTGCCCACAATAAGCGCGCCAAACAGGTCGATCATACATCCTTTAAGGCGGTCTTGTACCTCTTGAGGTAAATCTTGCCAGTTAGTATTAAGTATGTAGTTTTCTAATTTATAATCGGTTTTAAAATTCATAATATTAAAGCTTTATAAAATTATTACTCTTGGTTGTGGTAGCAGGTGGAGCAAAGTCTAACTTGCGGTCGGCAATACCCAAAATGTCTTCAGGTCTAATCCATGGCTTGTTTTGAATAGCGCTTGTCTCCTCATGGGTAAGATAACCCTTGTATGCTGTAAGGCAGCGGCGAATAAATCCGTCGCGCACGCAAGCTTCGGTAAGTCCGTTATTCATAATGTTAAGAAGAAGTGGTAGAGTTTCAGCCGCCAAAGCGACAGATGTCGAGTGTGCAACCGCACCCGGAATATTACTTACACAGTAGTGAACAACGCCGTTTACTACGTAACGTGGGTCGTCGTGGTGGGTTTCGCGGCTCGACTCAATAGCGCCCGGATCATCATTAGAAATATCAACAAGCACGCTGCCCGGCTCCATAGTTTTAAGCATTTCTTTATCAATAAGGAAGTCCTTGCGTTCTTTTGGCCACTTAACACAGTTAATAACCATATCAGTTTGAGGGAGAATTGCGGCAATTGCCTCCTTTGTGCAGAACATGGTGTCTATTTTTTGATTATAACGGTCAGAAAGCATACGAAGCACGCCGGCATTAATGTCCATAACTGTAACCTTAGCGCCCAAAGCATAAAGCACAGATAATGCGCCCTGGCCTACTACACCGCCGCCAAGGATTAGCACGTTCATACCGGGGGCACCTGCAAAGCCGCCAACAAATTTACCCTTGCCGCCGTTTATTGTAAGCATTGATTCAAGACCAAACAATGCGCCCTGCTTGCCTGCCGCTTCACAGTTTGGTGAGCCGTAACGGTGAGAGTCCTCTGCAGTAAGAGCAATACATTTTGATTTAAGAATTGCGTCTACTTCTTCGGGGTGACCTGCCGGATGGATACAGCAGTAAACCAATTGATTTTCACGAAGTAGGTCATATTCGCAAGGGAATAATTCCTTAACCTTTGCAAGAAAATCGCAACGGGCATACATTTCTTCCATAGTGTCTACAATCTCGGCACCTGCAGCCACATACTTTTCGTTAGAAAAGCCCGAGCCTACACCGCAGTCGCGCTGTGCGAGAACTGTATGACCTGCCGCTACAATAGATGCAACCTCAACAGGTGTGCAGATTACGCGGTTTTCGCCCTCTTTAATGTCCTTTAAAATACCAAATACCATTTTTGTTTCCTCCGATATATTAAAAATTAAAATTATAAACTATCTTCGCTATATTCGCCAAAGCCCTCGCCCAAAACCTCTTTTGCATCGGTTACTATAACAAAGCCTTTTGGGTCAAGCTCCATAACAGCCGCCTTAATGCGTGCTATTTTGTTTGGACGTGCCGCACACAAAAGCACGTTTTTTGTGTTGCCTGTAAACGCACCCTTACCGCTTATTATAGTAGCACCAAGCTCCATATCCATAAGCTTTTGGGTTATAGCGTCACTTTTGTCGCTGATTATGTATGCAAGCTTGGCATTTACCGAGCCATACACCACCATATCCATAGCAATGCTTGAAATATACATAGCTATTATTCCGTAAAGGGCGTTGTCTAAACTGCGGAACGTAAGTGCATAAATGCAAATTACGGTAACATCTATAATAAGACAAATTTTGCCGATAGATATGCTTTTAATAACATATTTAAGCAATCTTGCCGCAAGCTCGGTGCCGCCTGTGGTAGCGCTTTTTAGCATCATAATTCCAAGTGATATACCAAGCAGCACACCGCCGTAAATGCACGCGAGTAGCGGCTCAGTAGATGGAAATACAAAAAAGGCGTCTATTGTGTCAATCATTACCGAGCTTGCAGCAACAGCATATACAGTTGTGAAAAGGATGGACCAACCCTGTTTTTTTATTCCTATAATCATAAGAGGAATGTTCATAACAAAAACAGTAGCTCCTATCGGCAATGTAGGCATGAAGCGGTTAAGCACTTGCGCAATACCGGTGAATCCGCCCATGGCAAGATTGTTAGCGTCAAAAAAACATTCAAATGCAAACGAATAAAGCAAACAACCAATTGTGATTATAACATAATCTTTTAATGTTTTCAAACATTTACTTTTCACCGTAAAATCCCCTTGTAAAAATTTACCGCACACTATTATATACAAGAAAAAGAGTATTGTAAAATTGATTTTTAAGTGTTATAATATAGAAAAGACTCTATAATTAGGGGTGGTAAATTTGACGAATTTGGAAATTGAGTGTTTTTTGAGCATTTGCAAACATAAAACCATAAGCCGCGCGGCAGAATCGCTATATATTACACAGCCGTCGCTTTCCAGTCGACTTAAAACGCTTGAACGCGAGCTTGGCGGAAAACTTTTTTTGCGGCAAAAGGGCAGCCGCGAAATAACCCTTACCGCTGTGGGGAAAGAGTTTTACAAGCTAGCGCAACAGTACCAAGAACTTATGCAAAAGATGCAATCGGTTTTTGAAAAAGAGCAAGATCAACTTCGAATATCTTCACTTAACAGTCTTGATACGTTTCTTTTACCGCAGGTTTACGATCGCTTCTTGCAAGAATATCCACAAATAGAGCTTGAAATTAAGAATATGGATTTACCCGCTGCAAGTCAAGGGATACATGCAGGGGATATAGATATTGCCTTCACAACCGGTAAAAGCACAGATAAAACACTTAAGCAAACATTGATTGTTTGTGAGCCGATGGTTATTGTGTGCAACAAGGGGCTAAAATTTGACGAGCCGGTTAAAGTAGAGGAATTACAGAAAAACCAAGAGCTTTTTGTTGATTGGAACACGGATTTCGTTAACTGGCACAATAACATTTTTGGCGATAAACATCCTAGTCTTACAGTGTCGATAATGGCGCACATAAAACAGTTTTTAGAAAGCAAGCAATGTTGGGCGATTGTACCGATTAGTGTTGCGGATGGACTACAAACGGCAGGTGTTATAAAAAAAGTTTGCGCCGCATTTGAAATGCCCAGTCGCGAAATATCGATTGTAACTTCGCCAACACAAGATGAAAACACGTCTATAGAAAAATTTTGTGATTGTCTTAAACGTACTGTATCAAAATATATTGTATAAATAAAAATGTCACTTGATTGTCAAGTGACATTTTCTTTATCTTTTTTTATTGCGATATAACTTACACCAATCATTCGAATAAGAATAAGTGTAAATCCGATATAATGGAAATAATATAATTTTTCGTCCAGGAATAAAACGCCGATGAGAATAGTGACTACTGTAGAAACACCACCGAATGCGGCCACGGTTGATGCTTGTAAACGCGACATAGAATAGTTGTTCATAAGGGTACAGAATATGGTTGACACAATAGAAAGAGTTACAAAACCCAGTATGTTTTTCGGATCGAAATAAGGGTCAAAGTAGTGGATAATATCGTTTTGCCATAAATGTTTGATAATGCTTAGAACATTAAATACAACCGTTCCTAAAAGGCAAGAGAAGTATGTGATTTCTAACGCTGTAAACTGACCTGAACTTTTTCGTGAAAAAACAAGGTATGCAGGTCCTGCTATTACCGCAATAATTAAGCACAAAACTCCGATTACCGTATCGTTGCCGCTTGACGTGTTTGTGTTTATCGCTATGTAAATTACACCGATTATACCAAGGGCTAAAAATATTTTTTGCGATAACGTAGTGCTTTCTTTTAAAATTATTGATTCAAAAATACAAGACGCTACGGGCATCAAAGATGTTATAACGCCTGCAGTTACCGCGGTCGTCATGGTAAATCCCATTGTCTCAAAAAGCATTTCAACCACGGGTGAGAAAAGCGCCGCAAGAAACAACGGTTTTATATATTTGTGCTTTTCGGTGTTTTTAAAAACATCTTTAACACCAACGTTTATTTTTATAAGTTTTACAATCTTCAACAACCACAAAACAGCAAAACTGAACAAAAATCTAAGCGCCAAAATATCAATAGCGTCAAGGTTGTTTTCGTTTAATCCTTTTGTGAAAAAATTTGTAGTGCCGTAGATAGCGTTTTTTAAGAAAGTAAAAATATATGCTAATACCATAAAATTAGTTACCTCTATAGTGCTTTATGATAAAGTTAAAATTATTTGTATTGAAAATTTTTGTTTTTACACAAATCGTTTTTATATTTTTTGATATAATATTTTGCCATGTTTAGATTTTGCTCGGAATAATTTCCACACTCAACGGGTGAAGCGCCTGGGATATCTCCTGCAAAATTTATAACAAAATCACACATATTAATGACAAGGTCGTATACATCTTGCGAAGTTAAATCGCCAAACATTACAAGGTAGCAGCCCGTGCGGCAGCCCATAGGTCCAAAATAGACAACATCGTCTTTTTGATCACTATTACGCAAAAATGTTGCGCACAAATGCTCTATTGTGTGAAGCGCGGGCACATCTATTACAGGCTCGCGATTAGGCGCGGTTATGCGCAGGTCAAAGGTAGTTACTACACAATCGCCCTTTTTATCGCGTCGCGAAACGTAAAGCCCCGATTCGAGTGTCAAGTGATTTATTTTAAAGCTTTCAATTTTATTCATACTTTATCTCCGGTTTAAAAGTGGGCATAAGCTGTAGCTTAAAAAGATTTAACTTGTGCTTGCGGTCAATTAGCTCTTTTTTAGCCATATCGTCAATTTCACCTGTGCGAATATAGCGGTCAAGCTCGGCATAGGTAAAGCCCAAATTTTCCTCATCGGTCTTACCGCAAAGGCCGTCAATCGGTACCTTGTCAACCAACACATCCGGCAGGCCTAATACACGTCCGATTTCCTTAACCTCGGTAACGGTTAGGTTTGCCATTGGTGAAAAGTCACCTGCTGCATCGCCGTAGCGTGTGGAGTAACCAACCCAATCCTCTGATAAATTACAGGTGTTAACAACGCGTCCGTTTACCGATTGACTAACGGCGTATAACACCGACATTCTGATACGTGGCGGCAAATTAACACGCGATTGCACCGATACGTTAAGGTTTTCGGGCATATTTTTAAGCACGCCCTCAATGGCATCCTTGATGTTTATTTCGTAATGCTTGATGCCAAGGTGGTTTACAAGCAAATACGCCATATCAATATCGTGCTGCTCGCCCTGCGGCATAAGCACGCCGATAACTCGGTCGGCACCTAAAGCCTCTACGCAAAGTGCCGCCGCTACCGAGCTGTCCTTACCGCCCGATATACCAACAACCGCGTTACAGCCTTGGCCGTTTTGTTCAAAAAAATCTTTAATCCACTCTACACATTCGTTTTTAATTTTTTGTGCATCAAACATTTTGCCACCGCCTTTTAAAGATATTATATAAAAGATTGGCGTAATTTTCAAGAAAAATACAAACAAAAAAAGTTGCCGCTATTGGCAACTATCCCCTCACCACGCCTTGCGTGGTCCCCTCCCCTTTAGGCAAGGGGCGCATATAAAAAACAAAATAGCTCTTGACCGACCGTTTCTTTACACGGTTTTTATCGGTCAAGAGCTATTTTTGTTCACTCTTGATATCTAACATCTTTTTGTTGTACCTCTACTTTCTTTAATTTGTCCTAAAGCTTACGTTCCTACAATTTCCTCTAATTAGCATTTTTATAAATTTTGCTACTCTCGTAAAGCGAGCTTCTCTTGAGGACTGAATTTTTTTGCTTTGGACATTCGCTATATAAAACTCTTACATTTTAACCGATTAAAAGGCGATTTATCTAAAATTTACACTTTACTATTTATATTCAATTTTTGGAGTTTCAAACTTTTTTGTTCTTTTTAACTTTTGCCTTTTATAACAGTTAAACTTTAAGAGTATCTAACCGGAACATCGAGCTTTTTGTTCTCTTGTTCCGTGTCTTAAATATAACATATTTAAAGCCTTCGTTCAATTCGCATATTTTATAAAATTAAAAGTCGCAAATTATGCTAAACAGAGAAATTATTTCTGCACAACAAAAAACTATTGACGGCGGCATAAAATATATGTTAAAATAATTTTGTTGATTGTTTTGTTTGTTGGGAAGGGGCTTGTTCCTTCCGTTTTTTTGTTTATTTTGTATGGTAGGACTTAAATGTCCTGCCGTTTTTTGTTTTATGTATATAAATATACATAATTCGTCAATTTAACATTGCAAAATTCGGTAGTATATGCTACAATAAGTTATGAATTTTTATTTCAAACAGGGGGATGTCAAAATGAAAATTACAATGAAAAAATCCTTAGCTGTAATTTTGTCACTTGTAATGTGCGTAAGCATGTTGTTCGGGCTTAGTTTTTCAGCACAGGCAGCGGTAGACGTTACCTATGTATCAGAGAACGGTTATGTATATAACTGGGGTACACGTGGTACTGTTGCAACATCGTTATCTCCAATGGCAGAGTCTTTTTATGCTAGTAGTGGAGTAGCGTATTCCGAACTTAAAGAAATCGCAGGTGACAGTAACCAAAATACTGTTTCCGAAAGCGCACTTTTTGAAGAATTGTACGACATAATGTCATCAAAACATAAAAACTTAACTACCTACGATGGTACACGAACATTGTACAAGTATACCGAATGCGAAAACAGTAACAAAACTCAGCTTTCTTTGTTCTATTCTGGTGAAACTGTTTCGTCTACTTGGGATGCTGGCGAAACATATAATCGCGAACACACTTGGCCAAAAAGCAAGAGTACTTCAGGTAAGGTTGGTACGCGCGCATCTGATATAACCATGCTTAGAGCAACCAACCCAAATAACAACTCCCAACGAGGCAACACACCGTATGGCGAAAGCTCCGGATACATTAACCCTTACACTTATAATTTTAAACTTCCCAACGAAAACGGTTACGACGTACGTGGTGACGTAGCACGTAATATTCTTTATGTTTACGTGCGTTGGGGTGCCGATCCAACATATCACGACGGCGCACTAGATAATATGTGGGGTAAAGATGGCGTAATGGAAAGCAAAGAAGTTTTGCTTTCTTGGATGGCGGCCGACCCGGTAGACACATGGGAAATGGGTCGTAACGACTCTACCCAATCCATTACCGGAACTCGTAATATTTTTATAGACTACCCAGAACTTGCTTTTGAATTATTTGAAACTTCTGCTCCTAGCGACTATAATACACCTTCCGGAGGCAACGACATTGAAGGCGGAACAACCGGCGGAGATAGCGGTAGCACTCCTGACGATGACGACAACACCGGTAGCGAAACTCCCGATACCCCAACAGATACAGTTGACCATTATATTAAAGTTACTACAGAGCCTGAGGATTGGTCAGGCAGATATCTTATTGTTTATGAAGATGGCAATATTGCTTTTGACGGAAGCGAAACAACACAATCCGCTCTAGATACCGCAGGAAACAGCGTTGACGTAACTATCAACAAAAATACTGGTATTATTGACGCAAGCAATGCCGATGTTGCACTATCGTTAAGTAAATCGGAATTTATTATCGCTAAAACCGAAACTAATTATACTGTGAAAACAGCAAGCGGTTTGTATATTGGTAGAGACGCCAATAGCAACGGATTAAATGCAAATAAATCCACTCAATATACCAATACACTTTCTTTAAATAGCGACGGCAGTGTTAATATAATTGGAAAAGGTGGGGCATATTTTCGATATAATCTTTCTGCTAAAATGTTCCGATACTATAAATCCTCCTCTTATAATAGTCAAAAACCAATAGCTCTTTATAAGTTTGTAAAGGGTGCTGCTGCCACAAGTTATACTATAACCGCTTCATCAAACAATACTTCTTGGGGTGAAGTTACAGTTAACGGTGACACAATTAATGCAGTTCCAAAATCGGGTTATGAAGTTTTAGACTATACCGTTTTAAGCGGCACAGTTACCGGCGTTACACAAAATGGAGATTCATTTAAAATTTCTGCTACAAGCGATGCCGAAATTCAAATTAACTTTGTTAAGCGTGAAACAAGCGAAATTACCTTCTACCAACACGGTGGCGTTGTTGCAGGAACCGATAGCGAATATACCGGTGATGAGGCAATCTTACCTGAACACATCGGTGCCGTACCACAAGGTTGGTCTTTTGTGGGCTGGGTAGAAAATAGTATAAACGAAACTACAACTAGACCTACCTTCTATTCCTCTGGAGACGAATATACAGTAGACGAAGACACTGCACTTTATGCGCTTTATTGTCGTAGTGAAGAAGATGCTGGTGGAGGCTCGGCAAACGATAATGTTTTTGAACTTTATAGCGGCGATATCACCGAGGGAGATTATATAATCGTTTACGACAACTCTGCAATGAATACCTCGTATAACAACAACGTTCGCTTAAACTACACAGATGTAATTATTAACGACAACACCATCACCACAGATGATGAGACCATAATTTGGCACATCGCTCCTGTTGACGACAATCTTTGGACTCTTTATAACGAAGCTGCTGCAAGTTATGCTGCGGGCACTGGTACTAAAAATCAAGCTACTTTGATCGGCGAAATTACCGACTTTGCTAAATGGAAAGCAACCGGAACCTATGAATTTGTAAATTTGGGCAACGAAAACAAGGGTGTTAACAAAACCTTGCGTCGTAATGGCTCGTTTGGTTTTGCTTGTTACGCAACCACAACCGGAGGTGCTTTAAGTCTTTATAAGCGCTCTGAATCAGGCATTTCAACTATTTATTACTATTTCACGGATGGCGAAACAGCTTCTGATACCGAAACGGACGGATATTATATAAAGGTGACCGAAGAACCGACTGATTGGACTGGCGACTATCTTATCGTAGCTACCGATAAATCCGAGGAAAATGTAGTATTTGATGGTAGTAGGAAAGGTGATAGCCTCGATGTAGGTAACAACGTTATCACCAACGTAGTTGTTAATGGCGATATCATAAAAGCCTCCGCCGTTTTGAAGGCGGCACAGTTTACTGTTGCCGCATCCGACGAAAGTTATAGCATTAAATCTGCTAGTGGTTATTATATTGGCAACAGCAAAGACGAAAACGATCTAGAAACAAACGCTTCTACAAGTTTTGCTAATACTTTTTCACTTAACGATGATAACACCGTTAACATTATTGGTAGTGGTGGTGCTTATTTGCGTTTTAATTCAAATAGCGGCATAGATAATTATCGTTTCCGTTATTACAAATCAACCTCTTACACCAATCAAACCCCTATAACTCTTTACAAATATGTACCTTTTAATTCTGAGATAGTTGCGGCGCAAATAGAGATTAGCGCAGACCTGTCTGTTAACTACTACGTGTCGCTTGAAAACGAAGAATTAATAGATGTTAATGATATGTCAATGCGATACACCATTGACGAAGATGTATTTACAACCGATATTTTCACCAAGATGGATGAAAATTATGTTTTTGTTTTTAATGGTATTGCGCCCCAGCGCATGACCGATAATATTAAGGCTGAATTGTTGTTAAATGGTGACGTGCTTGAAGTTTTGGAAAATTATAGTGTTCAAACCAATGCAAAAAATCTATTGGAAAAATATCCTGAAAACGCAACGCTTAAAACCTTTATTGCAGATATGTTATATTACGGTGCAGCTGCACAGACTTATGCAAATTACAAAACCGACACTCTAGCTACCGATGGCTTAGACCTATCGTTCTCTGAAGCAACACCAGAAGAATTATATGCAAACATATCTGAAAGCACCGGTTCTTCAAGCTTTAGATCTGCTACAGTTTGGTTTGATTCTACCAATAGTCTTATTGTAAAGGTAAGAGAACGCACCGAAAACACAAAGGTTACTGTAACGGTTAACGGTAATACAGTTCCTCTTGAGTACAACGATACCATTGACGGTTATAAAACACCTGATATTTTAGCTACAGATTTTGGCACAACCTACACGTTTAAGCTTTATGAAGGCGATACAGCCGTTCAGACGCTTGTTTACAGCGTTAACACCTATGCATATTCTAAATACACCACTGGTAAAACCCAGAGTATGAAAGACCTTGCATTGGCGCTTTACCGCTATGGTGTTTCGGCTAAAGCTTATTACGACAGCATATCTTAAGAAAGGGGACAAATGAATATGAACAAAATTATTAAGCTCCCCTTTGAGGCAGCAGAGATTGAAATTGTTAAAATGAGCAACGTTGACGTTATAACAGCAAGCCCACTTGGACCGATACCGTTCCCTGGTGAAGATGACGAATTTGATCCGCTTTATTGGGAGTAATAATATGAAGCTCAATAAACTATTTAAAGGTTTGGTATTGGTTTGTTGTCTAATGTTAGTATTTGGACTTGTCGCTTGTAAGGAAGATGCTGTAAGCGACAAGGCTGACAGCTCGTCAAAGGTTTCGTCAGACGAACCGTCAAGCAACGACAAGACCGAGAGCACTACATCGGGCATTGAGCTTGAGGAAGACGTTTTTGATGATGACAACGAAAGCCGTCCATCAAACAACTCGGCTTCAATCGGCACCGATAACAAGGACAATCAATCAGCCGATAAGAACGAGAGTAATACATCATCTGATAAGACAGAAAGTAATAACTCATCGGGCAATAATTCCTCAACCGAAAGCGGCGAAACCTCTAGTGACGAGGACTTAACCGAATCGGATAACGGAACGGTAAAATTACCAATAGATTGGTTTTAAAAAATTAAAACAGCGAAGTGAAATTCACTTCGCTGTTTTTTTATTTCTTTAAATCTTCGAGCAAGGTTTTAATATCTTTATATATATAATCGGGTTGTACCTTGTAGCGTTCAATATCTTCCATTGTTCCCTCGCCCGACAGTACAAATATGCCGTTTATATTAGCATTTTTTGCACAGGCAATATCGGTATAAAGTCGGTCGCCTATAAGTGCGGTTTGCTCTCTCTTAAAACCTGTTTTTTCGACAGCCAAGTCAACCATTAAAGAGTTTGGCTTGCCAATAAAGAAAGGCCTTTTGCCCGTAGCGTTAAATATCATCTCACTTACCGAGCCGCAATCGGGTACCGAGCCATACCACGTTGGACACACAAGGTCGGGGTTTGTGGCAATATAGTCGATATCTTCTCGCAGCAAGATGCATGCATCCTCAAGCTTGCGGAAAGAAAGCTCGGTATCAAAGCCCATACAAAGACAGTCGATACCGTCCTCTAGCTTGTCGGTTATGGGCAGGCCCTCGACTTTTAGCTGGCTTTTAAACGATTCAGTACCTAAAGCATATATCTTTTTATATTTTTTGGGCTCAAGATAAAAGACGGTTGCATCAACAGAGGTCAAAAAATCATCTGCTGTAGCTGTAATGCCAAGTGATTTCAATTTTTCGATATACTTATCCACACTTTTTGACGAATTATTGGTAAGAAACATATATCTGCCGCCCACCGATTTAACGTGTTCTAAAAATTCTATAACACCGTCAAACAAACACTCGTCAAGGTAGATTGTTCCGTCCATATCTAATAGATATAGCTTTATGTTTTTTAAAGTCTGCATTATTTACTCCTATTTTGTGTAGCAACGATATTACTGCCACACACGTTTTTTATAATTACATCGCCTATTTTTATCGGCAAGCGCGCCGTTGTGGAATTGATAACTTCCAAACACTCAAATATTTTTTCTTTGGGTATGGGCTCGTCAGTCTTTACCGAAACCGTACATCCATCCTCACACAATACGGTTGAAGTCACCGTTCTTTTGGGGTTGGTACACTCATTTTGTGCGTAAGCCTCGCCGCGCTTGCAGGTATTACCTCGTACCTCAAGCACACGATTTTCTTCTAAAGTTACAGTAAGCTCGCAACCAAGCGGACAAACTATGCAGGTAAGTTTTCTTTCTATCATATTACTACACCTCCAAACAAAAATGCAACTCTTTTACGCTTTTTATTTGCTCGGCCTTTAACGTTATTTTTTCCATCTCGCCGGGCGCCAGCTTTGCTTTGTTTTTTGATAAAACAGTTTTGTTACCATCGGTTATAACTATTTTTGCGTTTTTATAGACGTCACTTACCCTAAAATACACCGTTACGTCCTTTGCCTCGGTTATAATTTGCGGCACGGAATATCTGATTTTACCATCGGCTTTAATTGGAATAACAAATGATTGCTTTTTGCCGCTTTTTATATATTCTGCGGCTGATTTTCCGGCAATTTCCGCCTCTTTAGACACAAAATCCACCAAATCGTGTACGTGAAGAACGTTACCGCAAGCAAATATTCCCTCACACGAGGTGTGACGGTCTTGGTCTACAACGGCACCGTTTGTTACACCGCTTAGCTTAATGTCGGCTTTTTTAGAAAGCTCATTTTCGGGGATAAGCCCCACAGACAATAGCAGCGTATCGCACGGAATATATTCCCTTGTTTCAGGAATCGGTTTTCGGTTTTGGTCAACCCTTGCAACGGTTACGCCCTCCAAACGATCCTTGCCGTGTATTTCAACAACGGTGTGCTCGAGGCGCAGCGGTATGTTAAAATCATTTAGACACTGCTCTATATTTCGGGCAAGTCCTCCCGAATATGACATAAGCTCACAAACGGCGTGAACCTTTGCGCCCTCTAACGTCATTCGCCTTGCCATAATAAGTCCTATGTCGCCGCTACCTAAAATTACTACATTTTTCCCCGGCAAATAGCCCATAGTGTTTACGTATTTTTGCGCTGTGCCGGCGCTGTATATACCTGCCGGACGAGTGCCCGCAATATTAAGCGCGCCCTTAGAACGCTCACGACAACCCATAGCAAGAATTATTGCCTTCGCCTTAATTTGAAATACTCCATCGCTTGAGTTGGTAGCCGTTATTATCTTATCTTCTGTAATGTCAAGCACCATAGTATTTAGCTTGTACTCTATACCTAATTCATTTACCTTTTTTTCATATTTCCACGCATACTCGGGGCCTGTTAACTCTTCACCGAACATATGCAGCCCAAAACCGTTATGTATGCATTGCTGTAAAATGCCGCCAAGCTGACCGTCACGTTCTAAAATAAGTATATCTTGTATACCGCTTTCGCGCGCAGCTATTGCCGCGCTCATTCCTGCAGGGCCGCCGCCAATAATAACCAAATCTCTCATTGGGGTGCACCTCCCTTTGTTTTTGCAACGTTTATTAATGATTGTCCGCCAAATTTTGTAACCTTATCAAAAGGAATTTCAAGCTCTCGTGATAAAATCTCGGTTATATAAGGTCCGCAAAAACCGCCCTGACATCGCCCCATTTGAGCGCGCGTTCTGCGCTTGATGCCATCTAAATCGCGCGCACCCGGATTACGATGAATAGCATCTATGATTTCACCCTCGGTTATACCCTCACATCGACATACTATTCTGCCATAAGATGGATTTTCTTTTATCATTTTATTCTTTTCTTCTGTTGAGGCTTCAAAAAATGTATGGCTCGACATTCTGATAGGATTATAGTTTTGTTTTTTCACAAGCGTTAGGCCTTGCTCGCTTAAAAGCTCTACAATATATTTTGCTATTGCAGGAGAAGCCGACAACCCCGGTGACTCTATACCTGCGGCGTTTATAAAATGCTTTTTGGGTGAATTTATTATAAAATCTCCGGTGCTGCCCACGGCTCTTAGGCCGCAAAAGGATGTTATTGTTTTTGCAAGCGGTAAGGTTACTAAATTTTCCTTTGCTTTTTTTATTATTTCGTCAATTCCGTCCTGTGTGGTGGCTTTGTTTTCCTTGTCAGTAATATCTACCGATGTTGGTCCTAACAACAAATTGCCGTCAACCGTAGGCGATACCAAAATTCCCTTTCCCATCTTGGTGGGTGTTCTAAAAATGGTATGGGTTACCATACCACCACACTCTTTATCAAGCAAGATGTACTCTCCTCGGCGGGCGTGAACGTCAAAGCCATTATCTCCTGCAAGAGCAGCTATTTTATCACTATAAATACCGGCACAGTTTACTGCAAAACGCGCTTCAACGCTGTCGTTTTGCGATTTGATTATATAACCGTTTAAGGTGTCATCAATACTTTCGACCGCAAAATTGCGTTTTAACTCGGCACCATTATCCATAGCATTGCCAATAGCCGCAATGGTAAGGTCGTACGGGCAAATTATAGCACCCGTTGGAGCATATAACGCACACAACACATCGTCAGAAAGGTTAGGTTCCATTTGCTTAAGCTCTTGCTTTTCTACAATACGCAACCCTTCTACACCGTTTTTTATTCCCCTATTTAAAAGCTCGTTTAAAGTGTTTCGGTCCTCGTCATCAAAGCCTATTACTAATGAACCGTTATTTTTATACTTAACGCCGAGCTCCTTGCAAACCGCAGGCATCTTTTTTGAGCCTTGCACATTAAGACGAGCCTTTAGGCTACCAACTTTTGCGTCAAACCCTGCATGAACAATAGCAGAATTTGCCTTGGTAGCACCCATTGCAACGTCGTTTTCTTTTTCTAAAATGCATATTTTTAAATTGTATTTTGACAGTGTACGTGCTGTCATTCCGCCAATAACACCCGCTCCAATAATTGCTACGTCGTACATTGGTAAATCCTCCTATTGACAAGGTAAAATCATATATATTATAATAAAACAATCAAAAATGATTGTCAACGAACGGCCAAAACAACGATAAACAATCAAAAACGCTCAAAAAAGAGGTGCGATATGTTAAAAGAGGAACGCTACGATAAAATTCTAACCGTGTTAGAAAGTGAAAAATACATTTCGGCTCAAAAATTAAGCCAAATGCTTTTTGTAAGTCTGCCTACCATTAGGCGCGACCTTGCCGAGCTTGACCGCAGAAATCAGATTATTCGCAGTCACGGTGGCGCAAAAGCCATAGAGCCCGAGCACGTTGTGGCTCCGCTGGATTTTAGAAAATCCCTTCACTCTACACAAAAGCGCAAGCTTTGTCAAGCGGCGGCAACATTAGTAAGTGACAATGATATTATATTTATTGATTCTTCGACTACCACACTGCAAATGGCCGATTTTTTGAGTGAGAAAAAGAATATTACCGTAATTACAAACGGTATTTCACTTGCCGTTTTATTGATTAACAGGGGAATAAAAACATACTGCACGGGTGGCGAAATTTTTGAGAATTCTTTGGCGCATTTTGGCAGCTTTGCCGAGGATTTTATCAGAAGATTTAATATAGACGTTATGTTTTTTTCGTGCCACGGTGTAAACGACAACGGAATGCTTACCGACCCCTCTTTGCCCGAAACGCAAATTCGCAAGGTAGCCATTAACCAGTCAAAAAAATCGGTTTTTCTTTGCGATGAATCAAAATTTTCTTTGTCAACTCCATATAATTTAATGCATATCGAAGACGTTGATTATATTATCACCGACTCTGACACCGTAAATCAATTTATCAAAGAAAAAGGGGAAATAATTATTGTATAATATATGAAAAAGCGAGGCATATGCCTCGCTTTTTATGCTTTTTAGTAAATGTAATCTTAAAATTCGCAAACGTCTTTACGTGGTCTTGTTTGCCATTTGCCGTTTGTAAAGTCGGGCATTGCTTGTGGCATACCGCCCTGTGCAATAGACATTTCAGAAAGTACAGATATTGCCTGCCATGTAGCCGCGTCATAAACGTCGATCGGCATTTCATCGCCCGTAATAAGTGCATCAACAAAAGCGTTGTACGCAAAAAAGTCCATGCCGCCGTGACCAGACGCAATCTCTTCGGGTGTAATGTTTTTCCAACAATCAGGAAGCAAATCTGCCTCGTATTTTTCGCCGTTGTTAAAGCTTTCTTTATAGAAGTTTACCGGTTCAAAATATTCTTTATCGCCATCAAAGAAGAACATATTAACGTCCTGCATATACATACCCTTTGTGCCGCGAACGGTAAAATCACGACTGTATGAACGAGGCAGGGTTGTATCAAGACGTAGTGTTACGGTCTCACCATTAGCGCAGGTAAGCACGGTAGTAACAATGTCGCCCTGTAAAAACTTGGTGTTTTTCATTTCGTCGGTGGCATCTTCGCGAGTTTTTATATAATCCTCGAGTCCTGCCGCCTTTGAAGCAAAGGAAGACACCGTTAGTATGCGGTTGCCGCGATTTATATCAAGCAGCTTTGCAATAGGACCAAATTCGTGAGTTGGGTAATTGTCGCAATTGCGGTGCTTATAGTTATCAAAACGATAGTGACGATTTACGTGACCGTAAGATACCTCTTTTCTCAGGTCGTGTGAATATGAGCCGGCACAGTGCACAACCGTACCAAACATATTTTTTCTGGCGGCCGACGTTGCTAATAATTCATCCTTACCCCAACAACAGTTTTCCATAAACATATACGGAGTACGTGTCTTTTCCCACGTTTTTACAAGTTTATAGCAGTTTTCCAAAGAATATTCGCAGCCAACCTCGCTACCTACGGCGATGCCGTGCTCCATAGCGTAAACCGCCATCTCGGTGTGAGTGCTCCAATCGGTAAAGATAAATGCCGCTTGTACACCCTCTACAGCCATAGCCTCTTTGTAATCGGTAAAGCCAAGGGCTGTTTGATTGGCATTTTTTAAAGTTTCAAGTGTTCTTTCAATTCGGTCCTCATAAACGTCGCAAACCGATACAATTTCTAATTTGTCAATTTTTAAAAGCACGTCACGGGTAAGCATATGACCTCGCTGTCCCAATCCTATAACGCAAGCCTTAATCATAAAAAACATCTCCTAATACAAGTTTTGCGATTCGATTATAACAACCACCTGCTATATTTACAATGCAATTATTTATCAAAAAACTGTGTTTTTTTATCATTTGCAATTTAAAACACGCTGTGTTATAATGGCTTTTGGTGAGATTTTTATGGGAAATTTTATTAAAGAAAGTTCTTTTTGCAAGTTTTTTTATTATAATCAAGCTTTAAGCATAGCGCATATCGGGTATGATGATTTCAGCGTTGTAAAGCCTGAAAAAATATTCCGCACACAAAAGACGTATACCTGGCACTTTGTGTTGTCAGGCAGTGGCACGTTAGAAATATATGACAAAAAGTATAAAATTCGTGCGGGCGAAATGTTTTTTATACCTCCAAAACAAAAAATGCGCTACTACCCAAACAAAAACGACCCTTGGGAATACGTGTGGTTTGCCTTTTCGCGTGACGAAATAGCGCAATACAGCGCGCTTGCAGGATTTTCAGCAAACGCACCGGTAAGCCGCATCAAAAACTTTGAAAAAACGAAGTACATTCTTAAAAAATTATTTGATAAGCTTTTATTAAATGAGTGTGGGCATTTTAAGGCGTTATCTGCCTTTTTTGATATTTTAGAGCAGTATAACGAAAACGACGAGCCGACGGGTATCAAGCTTGTTAAAAAACTGATTGATGAAAACTTTGCATCCGCCAGCTTTAATATAGAGCAGCTTTGTCGCGACGTTAATATCAGCCACGCGCATCTCCTTAGACTGTTTAAAAAAGAATATGATATTACGCTTGTAAAATACATAATTTCCAAACGAATTGCCCTTGCGTGCGAGCTGCTTTGCACAACCGATCTGTCGGTAAGCTCGGTTGCTTTTTCGTGCGGCTTTACCGACGAAATACATTTTATGAAAAGCTTTAAAAAAGCGACGGGCTATTCAGCAACCAAGTTCAGAAAACAGCACACTGTAAGTTGACTTTTGTGGGCTGTTATTATAAAATTAAAGTATAAAATTTAAGGAGTTTTAGTATGAAAAAGCTTTTAGCACTTTTACTTTCTTTAATACTTGTTTTTTCGTTTACCGCCTGCGGTGATAACAGCGGCGACGCAAAAAACGAAACAAATTCAGCGGTAACTGCCGTTACCCACAACGGTTGGTATACCGAGGGCGATATCACAATAACAAAGGATCAGGTTGATGAAATTATCAACCAAAAATATACCACACCAAAAAACGTTATTGTTATCATAGGTGACGGTATGGGACCAAACGATATAACTCTTGCCGAGGAAAACGTTAAGGGCGTATATGATTTTGGCCTTGTGTTAAACAGAATTAAAAATCACGGTCTTGCTACTACGCACTCAGCCGATGCCGAAATTACTGATTCGGCGGCTTCGGGTACCGCGCTTGCGACCGGCAGTAAAACCAACAACGGCTACATAGGCAAAGACGTAAATGGTAACGACCTTAAAAATATGGCGGAAATCGCGCGTGAAAACGGTAAAAAAATTGGTATTATTACCGATGAAGATTTGCCCGGTGCTACGCCTACCGCATTTACGGTGCACAACATTTCGCGTGACAATCGCAAAGAGCTTGCCAACGATATGGTAAAATTTAAGCCCGACGTGCTAATGTGCAAGGATTATATGGGTGTGTTTGCACTGCTTGACGCTGACACCCAAAAGATTTTTAACGACGAATATCTTGTGGCAAAAGATTTTAAGCGTTACAAAGACGTGCTTAACACCGATAAGGAAAACAAAAAACCGTTTTTCGGCTTTTTAGACGGCTATTCGCCTGTGGCTACCTATAACCTTGCCCATTGTGCCGAGGTTGCATTCGAACGACTTGAAAATGATAAGGGATTTTTCTTGCTTGTTGAAAGTGCAGGCACCGATAAATTCGGTCACGACAACAATATGAACGGCAAACTGCAAAGCGTGGTAACGCTTGACCGCACGGTAGCGGCGGCGCTAAAGTTTATGAAAGATAACCCCGACACTTTACTACTCATTACTTCCGACCACGAAACCGGCGGTGTAAAGCTGCCCGAAGGTGATAACTATAAGTTAAACGAACTACTTACACAAAACTCGCACACCGATACACCTGTTCGCGTTTTTGCAGTGGGTAAAGGCAGCGAATATTTTAAAGACAAAACAGTCGACAACACGGATATTGGAAAATTTTTAATAAACGCCATCGAAGGCGAATAAACACTGGATTTTCGAGCTGTTTTTGAAGAAAAATTTTTGACAAAAACAGCATATTTTGACCGACACATAGCAAAAGCGAGGTGAAATTCACCTCGCTTTGTGACTTTTTATTTGTTTAATAAATTTGATTTATGAATTTATTTCAGTTGGAATATTTATAAAAGAATCATCCACTCCATAAATATCAATCAAATTATTTAAGTCATCTGCATCCAACTTTGATATTATTTTTTTTGCTAAAAGTATTTTAACGTGTTTTTTGGTCAAACACCTGTATTTTTCGCAAATATTCTTAAATCTATCATATGAAAGAACACCGCGAGAAATGCAGGAAGTGTAAAAATCTTCTATCTCTTTTGTAGAACCATGATGTATTAAGGAATGGTTTTGCGGACCTAAACAAATTAAATTATCGGTAATATCGGGACCCCCTTCGCCATTAAATTCAATGATGTGGTGTGCTTCCACATAGTTTTTCCCGTTCCTACCTTCAAACGATGGAGCGCGTGTTAATTCGTCTAAATAGTTTGCTTTGATTTTGGCGACTTCACTAATAAGACGATTTCTTGTTCTTTTTCCGTTTTTAATTATTGGTTTTTTTATGTTTCGCACATTTAGCTTGTAAACTAAATCACCATCTTCTTGAATTGCTTTTGTAATGGCATCAGTACGTTTGTGTATAATTATATCCGCCAACTGACTATCTTGATAAGTTTCATCTTCGATTTTTGATAGAAGCTTTTCTAAATCAACCATTTCCATAGGAATATCTTCAGATACGATTTCTTTTGCATATTTAGTTATAGAAATCGTATGAGGTGCACTTCTTGAATAATCATACGAAATCAAACCAAAAGCATCCATTAAAATTAGATATGGTTTAAATTTAAATTCCGGATTTTGTGATGCGCTATATTCAAACTTGACTTTCTTCTCGGTTTTCCATCCCATACAACCAAAAATATATTTTTCTTGGTCTTCTCTATTTGAAGGTAAAGTTTTTCCTATACTTAATGCTCGCGATAATATATCTTCTTCTTTTTGAAGGTCGTCTACTCGACCTAGAAGTATGGCTATTTCAAAATCTGTAACTTCTCTTCCTATTTCATGGCAGTATCTTAATATAGTCCGACAAGGCCTATAATCGGCTTCTTCCTTTATAGATATACCTCTTATTACAGAGACAAAAGGATTGTTAGAAATATTGTCATTAAGTAACCTGCTACGTAAAACATCAAATAGTATTTCTTCAGAAGATAACACCAATTCGTTAAGTGCATCTATATCAATAACTCTATGGTTAATGTTTTTTCCTATCTTGAAATAATTGAAAAAGGTGAAAAATGCGATGTAATGCCTAAACATTCGTCCTCGCTTACCTTTATCACCATATAACCAGTCAAAATCAGCATCTATGTTTAAATAGTAGTTTTCAAATTCGGGGCTTCTGTTTTTACTAGGAATAATACCGCGTTTATAATTATTAAATATTTCGTGATAAATTTCCTTAATTCCAATTTCGGAATTTAGTTTTTCTTTGTCTATTAAGACTATATATGACGCTATATTTTTCATCAATCTAACGATAGAAGGAATTTCGCTGAAAGTTGGGCGTGGCATATTAATTACATTATTGTGAAATTCTTCGAATTTATCCACAGTATTCAAATAATCTTTATAATGCTCTGCTATTATATTTGACACTATATTTCTTCCTTTCTAAAATTTATAATATTCTGATGCATATGGTTGATTTTGTATGCATAGGGATAGCCGAACGGATAAAGCGGTTTATTATCTTGCAGTAAGATAGTAGTACCAACAAACTCAAAGCCTATCTCGGTCATCATTTTAACAATATCCGCCTGAACACAAACTTCCTTTTTGTCCACGGTAAAATCACTTATAACAATAGTGCAATACTTCTTGGGATTTAAGATGTCGTAGCAATTTTTCATTATCTTTTGAAGCATTGCTATAAAATCTTCATATGTCTCTTGGTTGCCTAAATCGTTTTCCTTGTCAGAATAATATTCAACACCCTGACGAGAGCCGTTCCTAAAACCCTTATCACTTTTATCGCTTCTCAATCCTTGCGATTTATTCTTTAAAATATTGTGATATGGAGGAGAAGTAATTATATAATCTACTGGTTTCAAATTCTTTACAACTTCCATTGAATCTCCGAGAATATATTTATAATCGTTATCTGTCATTCCTTTTGCTTCAAATCTTGTTAATGCCAATGACTTATATTCTTCGGATAAATCCACACCAACACTTTTGCGACCAAGATTATATGCAGCAATGGCAGTAGTTCCCGAACCCATAAACGGGTCTAAAACAGTCATCCCTTTTTTGGTAAAAAATGAAATCATTTTTTCTATATCCTTTATAAGAAAAGGTGCAGGATGTCCGAAAGCTGCCTTGTCATCGGCACATTTTTCCGAGAAAAAGAAACTTTTTGTAGATTTTATCCATTCTTTACCCGTTAAATCGTTCAACTGATTTCGGGTATCGAATTTTCCTTCTGTGTTGCTCATAGTTACACTCCTAATTTTGAAAATACAATTTGTTTGAGATTGTCACTCTTGTCTCGTCCAGACTTTGACAAAATAATATAATAGTCTGAAATAGCCTGTCCCGTCTTGGCGGCAACATTCGCTTCGCTTGACCGTAAGTTGTTTTGAGAAAAATAATCAACTATATTAAAACCGCTATTTTTAATAGATGTGAGTATCAATTCCCAATCTTTTATTCTATTACTATTGAATGTTAAAATGCATTTTCCTTTGTCCTTTAAGATTGTTTTACATACATTAAAGACGGAAACCATATCCAGTACATACTTGTTCTCGCTGTTCTCGTCTTTAACAATAATTTCATCGGTCAAGTCTATTCTGTATTGTGGATACATTTTAGTCAACCATACATTCCATATCACACATAATTCGCCGTATTGAATTATATTTCCATACGGTGGGTCAGTAATGATTAAATCAACCGATTTTTCGGGTAATTGTAAAGATTTTGCATCACCATATAAAGAGATGCCCGAAATCGAATTAGAAAACAAAACCTCACTACTATATTTATATGGTTTTAAATAGGTGTCTCTTGAATTGAACGCATTTACAATACCATTCGGGCCAGAAAAAGCCCTTTTGAATTGAATAAGCGGGTTTTGCTCTAATCGGTTTTTAAGGTACATATATGCGGGTCTTCCCCAGCTAGTTGATAACGGTCTGTTGGTTTTTTCCGAACGAGCAGCACACATTTTTGTTGTTAAATGTACGGTTTGTAAAAAAGCAAATGTCAAAACCTTTCTATAAGGTTCTGGGGTTATAGAAATATAGTGAAAAATAGCCGACAATATCTGCAATGCATTTTTAGGCCAAATATTTTTTATGTCTGCTCCACCAAATCTTTCTAATGTGCTTTTGCAAATCGTTTGAAAGTTAGAAATATCATAATTTGGCAACCAAAATTTTAATTCTTCGCATTCTGGTATGTGATTTATAGGTTCAGAAATTGTTGCTCCACAGTGTTTGCATTTATAAGAAATTTTTGTACACACATCTTTTTCAAATAAATAATTATAGATATCAGTTTCGTTTCCACATTTTTTACATTTGCATAAATATGTGTCTTTATAAGTTTTTATCGAGCAAACACTTTTTGTTATTTTATCAAAATAGTTATTAAGTTCCCTATAATCTATTGAACTGGAATATACATCAACAAGAAAGTTTGTTAAGGGGTTAATATCACTCACAATGGGAAATCGACCTGCTTTTATACTTTCGAAGAATGTCAAGCCCGAACCTGCGAAAGGGTCAAAAATAATATCCATTGGTTTACTATATTCGCATATTATTTCATTCCAAATATTATGGGGTTTTTTACCCCAATATTTTAAAGCACGATACATTGCTGGACGGGTTGTTTCCAAGTATCGATTTTCATTTTTTTCCATGATAACACCTTTCTAAAACGCTTGCTCTTTATTATTAAAAATTTACAATAATTACTGTACCATAAAACGGACTTCGCTTAGTTCTCGAATAAATCGCTTAGGGATTTCCCCAATTCTCTACATATTGCCTTACATAGTTTGAGAGAAGGATTGCAGTTGCCTTTTTCTATGCTTACTATTGTTTGACGGGAGACTCCAACGGCGTTTGCTAAATCTTTTTGAGTCAGAGCCAGTTCGGCTCTAGCGATTATAATTTTTCGATTTTCTGCCACCGTTATCATCTCCTTTCAAAATATTTCATTTTTATTTTAACAAAACCATAACGCCGTGTCAACTATATTTGATAAAAAGTAAAATATATACGACATTATAAAATGCAGAAAGCCAAGTATAAATTTCTTTTATTAACAAATACTAACATCACGATTTGAAATTAAAGGAGAATTTATATATGAAAGCAACAGGTATTGTACGTCGCATAGACGACCTTGGTCGTGTGGTTATTCCAAAAGAAATTAGAAGAACTATGAGAATCCGTGAGGGAGACCCGTTGGAAATATTTACCAATAATGGTGAGGTTATATTTAAAAAATATTCGCCCATAGGTGAGATGGCGTCTTTTGCCACCGATTATGCTGCGGCTTTGGCCGAGGCGACAAAGCTTACAGTAATTATTTGTGACCGCGACCGCTGCATTGCGGCGGCAGGTGCGCCAAAACGCGAGCTGATTGAAAAGGCAGTTTCGTCCGACCTTGAAAAGCTTTGCGAGGAACGCAAAATTTATATAGCTGAATCCGCCACTGTTAATGCACTCGACGGCAACGAGCGCAAAATATGTGTTGCGGCGCCAATAATTGCGGCAGGTGATATTACCGGTGCGATAGCACTGCTTGAAAACGAGGAGCACACAAAACCCACCGACACCGACATAAAGCTTTGCGAGGTTGCGGCAAAATTTTTAGGCAGTAGAACGGAATAAGTTAAAAAAATTAAAGCGCCCTATTGGGCGCTTTTAAAATTACATATTTTCCTGAATATATTCAACAACCTGACCTACGGTCTTAAGGCTTTCAATCTTTTCGTCGGGAATTTCAATTTCAAATTCGTCTTCTATAGACATAAGCATTTCAACAACGTCAAGGCTGTCGGCACCAAGATCATCCTGAATATCGGTTTCAAGAGTGATGCTGTCTGCGTCAGCGTCAAGCTGTTCTGCCAAAATCTTTTTCATTTTTTCGAATACCATAATAGTTCCTCCGTATCAGGCAAAAATTTGCCGAAAGTTTTTTAAAATTTATCTTATATAAAAATAATATGTGCTATTCCCCCTTTTGTCAATAGTTTTTTTGTAAATTTTAACACCAAAGCACAAAAATACATATTGCTTTTTATCTTGTTTTTTGATAAAATTATAGTGGAAAAATATGATAATGGAGGTTGACTTAATGAAAGCCATCATCAACGGAAAAATCATCTTAAAAGACCGCGTTGTAGAAAATATGGCGCTGCTTTACAGCGACGTAATTGAAGGTGTTGTGCCTTGCGACAAGGTACCTGCCGACGCCCAAATTATCGATGCGTGCGGCGGCTATGTATCACCGGGTCTTATTGACATTCACATTCACGGTTATCTTTCTAAAGACGTTTGCGACGGCGAGGCTGACAGCATTCGCACAATAGCAGGCGGTATTGTTAAAAACGGTGTAACCGGATTTTTGCCAACTACTATGACTGTAGATATGGCAGTTATCCGCAAAGCTCTTGAAGTTTGCCGTGATTTAAAAGAAGAAAGCAAAACCTGGGCAGGCTCACAAATTCTTGGTTGCCATGCTGAAGGTCCATTTATCAGTGAAAGCAAAAAAGGTGCTCAAGACCCTAAATACATATTAAAACCCGACGCTAAATTTGTAAAAGAATATGCTGATATAATCAAGATTATTACTTTAGCGCCCGAAACCGACACCGAAGATTTTGCCGCTATTCGCGAAATTGCTCGTGATACCGACGTTGTAATCTCTATGGGTCATACAAGCGCTGATTATGATACGGCAATGGCCAGTACAAATGTTGGCGTAAAACACGCAACTCACCTCTTTAACGCTATGACACCTCTTGCACACCGTGCACCCGGTGTTGTAACAGCCGCATTTAACAGCGACGTTACTTGTGAGGTTATTGTTGATACCTTCCACGTAAATGCTTGCTTCTATGATTTACTTTATAAAATCAAGGGCAGAAAGCTCTGCTTTATTACCGACTGCTTGCCGGCAGGCGGCCTGCCTTACGGCGAATATACCTTGGGCGGTACAAAAATTATCTATAACGATATTGTTTGCCGACTTGAAGACGGCACCGTTGCAGGTAGTGTGTTGCCACTTAACCAAGGCGTATGGAACGTTTACACCAACTCTAACATTCCGCTTAACGAGTGCGTAAACGGTGCAACACTTAACCCGGCTACTGCAATCGGCGTTGCCGACCGCAAGGGCTCACTTGAAGTAGGTAAAGATGCTGATATCATTATCACCGATAACAGCTTTAACGTACAAAAAACCATTATTGGAGGAGAAGTAAGATATGAATCTTAAAGTAAATGCTAAACTAGACCCAAAATTTGCCCCAATGTCTGTTGTTTGCCGCGATATGCGCGAAGCAACCAAAGAAAACGGACAGGACATTGTTATCGCCGTAGAGCGTAACAAGGGCTACACCACTACATATAAAACCCGTATTTTCAAAGACGGCACAGGCAAAGACGCTGAAAACTTTGCATTTGTAGAGCGTATTGTTAAAACTCTTTTGTGGGTTGCTGGTGGTTATAAGATTATCATCGCAGGTAGCGACGTAGTAGCCGAAAAGATTAAAGAGGCTTACAGCTACGGCGGCGCACGCGACTTTGACGTTAAGTTTATGGAACGCGTTTATGAAGAAAAGTTTAGTGTTTCTAGCGTGGCCCTCGCTGACGCACCACAGGATAAATCTTCTGCTTCTCCGGTAGGTCGTCATCTTGACGGATGCCGTATCGGTTTTGACGCAGGCGGCTCTGACCGTAAGGTTAGCGCAGTTATCGACGGCGAAAGCGTTTACTCTGAAGAGGTTGTTTGGTTCCCTAAGACCAACTCTGACCCTGATTACCACTATCAAGGCATACTTGAAGCAATGAAAACTGCCGCTTCAAAAATGCCACGCGTTGACGCTATTGGTGTTTCAAGTGCCGGCGTTTACGTTGATAATCGTATAATGGTTGCTTCCCTTTTCTTAAAGGTTAACGACGATGACTTTGAGAAAAAGGTTAAGAATATGTACATTGACGTTGCACGTGAAATCGGCGAAAACATTCCTATTGAGGTTGCAAACGACGGTGACGTTACAGCTTTGGCCGGTGCTATGAACCTAAATGACAATTCTGTTCTTGGTATTGCTATGGGCACTAGTGAGGCTGCTGGCTACGTTGACCCACAGGGCAACATTACCGGCTGGCTTAACGAGCTCGCATTTGCGCCTGTTGACTTCTGTCGTGACGCCATGGTTGACGAATGGTCGGGCGACTATGGTTGCGGCGTTAAGTATTTCTCACAAGATGGCGTTATCAAATTGGCTCCATTTGCAGGCATTGAGCTTGACGAAAGCCTTTCACCAGCCGAAAAGCTTAAGGTTGTACAAAACCTTATGAAAGAGGGCGACGAAAGAGCAGCTGCAATTTACGATACCATTGGCGCATACTTTGGTTACGCAATCGCTTATTACAGTGAATTCTATGATATTAAGCACGTTCTTATTATGGGCCGTGTAACCAGTGGTAAGGGCGGCGAAATTCTTCTTGAAAGAGCACAAGAGGTTCTTGACAAAGAATTCCCTGAGCTCGCAAAGAAAATCAACCTTAACATTCCTGATGAAAACGCACGTCGCGTTGGTCAGTCCGTTGCAGCAGCAAGCTTACCAAAGCTTAACTAATAAACAAAAATTAACCCCGAGGGTAATTCCTCGGGGTGTTTTTTTATTTAATTAAATTATCATAATTTCTTTTTATTACGCTCTCACCGCGCCAGGTATATGGGCGATTTGCGGTATCTTCGCCCGGTGAATACTCATTGCGATAGCCGTTTATAAACTCATTTATATAGGTTTTTTGCGCGTTTTTGTTCATAGGGCATATATTTTGGCATATATCACAGCCCCATAAAATATTGTTTTGTTTTAATGTTTTAAGCTCGCGGTCTACGAGCTTCTTTTTTTGGCTTAAATTTGATAAGCATTTTGTTTTGTCAAGTTTTACGGGGCAAGCGGTTTTACACTTACCGCAATGAATACACTCGTTATATTCGTTTTCGCAATCAATATGTAAATCGGTGACAATTTCACCCAAGAAAACAAAACTACCGTATTCTTTTGTTATAAGCAGCCCGTTATCACCTTTTACGCCAAGTCCCGATACAGCGGCGGTATGTACCTCTGGTATGGGTGAATTATCGCAAAAATACTCAAATTCGTTTTGTGGGTATTTTTCTTTAAGTTTTTTGCAAGCCGCCGATAACATTTCACCACACACGGTATGGTAATCGGGTATTGCGGCATAACGGCTTAAAAATTTTGGCTCGTTTTCTTTTACTTTGTAAGGGAACACGCATATTATTATAGTTTTACTGTTTTTTGGTAATCTTTCTTTTGCGCGGCATTCAAGTAAATGCTCTTTTACATCGTTAAAAGCGCAAAAACCGACATTTTTAATGCCTGTTTTGCTTAAAATGTCGGTAATTGTCGTTTTAATCATTTTCTTACACCCTCAAAAAAATCGGTAAGTATTTTTTTGCATTCGTCCTCTTTTATTCCACCATAAACGGTTATGTTTGCAAACGGTAGCGACGTGATACTTGTAACCGAATCTATACAACCCATTGTTTTGTCATAGGCGCCAAACACAAGCTCGCTTATACGCGCATTTACAATAGCCCCTGCACACATAGGACACGGCTCAAGCGTGACGTACATTGTACAACCGTCAAGTCGCCAATCGCCCAAATAATTACAGGCGGCATTTATTGCTTCGGTTTCGGCGTGAGAGAGGGCATTTTTCTTTTGCTCGCGCATATTGTAGCCCTCGCCTATTATCTTGCCGTCTTTTACAACAACCGCACCAACCGGCACCTCGCCCTTATCGGCGGCAAGGCGCGCAAGTTCTATTGCTCTTGACATAAATTTGCTTTTCATCTGCCGATGACACTTCCTAATATCCGTTTATAAATTGTATTATTTTTGCATAAAAACTAGAATAGGTAAATGCTTCAAAAGCATTTAAACAAAGAAATACTATTATTGCCCAAGAGGTAAAAAGCCACGTGTATTTTTGTTTTTCGGTAATTTTTTCATCAACCTTATCTAACGCATACTTTTCTTCACTGTTTTTTGCAAACAATAACACACCAACTATGGCCGCGAGCATACTGATAATAAGATATATTAGATATAAAAGGTTTTGTGTGTTTACGCTTACTACGCCTGAAAGATAGGTAAAAATAACCGAAATGGCATTATTTATGCAGTGCACTGCAACACATACCCATATACTTTTGGTTTTTACGTAAATGTAACCTAATATAAATCCGACCAGCGTAGCAAACGGAATTTGCTCGAAATTGCCGTGCATAACACCGAAAATTATTGACGAACTAATTATAGCAAAGCCTTCACCATATTTTTTAAGCATTCCAAGTACTATTCCTCGGCAGGCAAATTCTTCTACCAATGCGGGTACTATTGCCGTTGTGATAAAGGAAAGTAAAAAGCCAAAAATGCCTTCTGGGTTTGCGCCAAAATCAACACTATACTCTGCATTTATACCAAGAAATTCTAAAAAACTTGATATATAGCTTGAAGCATAGCTGGTAGCAACGTTCGAAAATGAGCAAAAGCCTATGCCGAAAAACAAAAACGGTAAAAACGTACCCTTTTTTGCTTTGTCAAACATTATCAAGCTACTAATTTTTACCTTTAAACACTTTGCGCCAATGGTAAATGGTATTAAAAACATAAGACAGGACAAAACTATCTGTAATACCTGCTGTACGGCAGGATTATCTAACATTTTTACCGCATCATTATATGACATACCAAAGAATTTTTTTGTAATAAAAAGATATACAAAATACCACAAAAATCCAATAACCGAAAGGCTGATTGCAGGAAGTCCTATTGCAAGACCTATGCGGCGTAAATCACGCTTCCTTTTATATTCCTCAGGATTTTGAATAACGACAGGCTGTACATATACCGGTTGTTGATATGGTACCTGCACATATTGCGGTGGGTATTGTGGTTGAGGTGGAACGTTTTGATCCTCGTAAAAATTATTGTTGTTATTTTCTAACATAGAAATACTCCTTTTATCTTAGAGTGATTTCCTCAAAACCTTAAATTATTTTTTGGGCGGATAAAAATCCGCCCAATTAAATTTTATTCTTCTGTTGAATCAACTGCGCCTGCGTCGGCATCTGCCTCTTCAGGGGTGTCGTTTACCTCGGCTTCGTCGTGCTCGGCCTTAGCAACCGACAATATTCTTTCACCCTCGGCAACACGCATTACCCTTACACCCTTTGCAGGACGGGCGAATTCAGAAATAGTGTCACCAAAAATACGAATAACTATACCATTTGAAGCAATCATGATGATATCTTCATTACGCTCTATTGGAAGAACTGCGGCTACGTCACCGTATTTTTCTACCTTGTAGTTGGTAAGACCCTTACCACCACGTGACTGCAAGCGGTAGTGTGAAATTGAGCTGATACGACCGTAACCCGTTTCGGTAACGGTGAGGATTCGTGTATCCTCTTTACAAAGAGCCATATCTACAACAATATCGTCCTCAGCCATATTTATTGCCTTAACACCACGAGCTGTTCTGCCCATAGAACGAACCTGATGCTCGTTAAAGTGAATTGCCTTACCCTTTTTGGTAGCAACAAGCAAATTATTATCGCCGTCGGTCATTCTTACGTGAGCAAGCTCGTCGCCTTCGTCAATAGAAATAGCAATAATACCGCTCTTACGTGTGTTTTTAAAGTCAGAAAGCTTTGTACGCTTTACTACACCCTGACGGGTAATCATACAAATATATCTTTCGTCTTCATCGGTAGCAGTAACCGGAATAATAACGTTAATTTTTTCACCCGGCATAAGTGGTACAACGTTTACAAGGTTCATACCCTTTGAGGTGCGTGAGCCCTCAGGAATTTCGTATGCCTTAATGCGATATACTCTACCCAAGTTACTAAATAGCATAATACGGTCATGTGAAGAGCATACAAACATATTTTCTACGCTGTCTTCTTCACGTGTGGTCATACCCGTTATGCCGCGTCCACCACGATGCTGAACGTTATATGTGTCAGAAGGCAGGCGCTTAATATAACCGTTAACAGTCTTTGTGATAACGCACTCTTCAAGCGGAATAAGGTCTTCAATATCAACCTCGCCCGCAACGTCAGAAATTTCAGTGCGGCGCTCGTCGCTATATTTATCACGAAGATTAAGACTTTCTGTCTTAACAATATCAAGAATTCTCTCGCGGGATGCAAGAATTTCATCACATTCTTTGATAAAGTCAAGTTTTTCTTGCAATTCGTCAAGAATTTTTTGTTTTTCAAGACCTGCAAGCTTACCTAACTGCATTTGAACAATAGCAGTAGTCTGAACATCGTCAAAACCAAATCTATCGGTAAGAGCCTGCTTACTTTCTGGAATGGTCTTGCTGTTACGAATAATAGCAATAACCTCGTCAATAAAGTCAAGTGCTGTCTTTAATGCCTCAAGAATATGAGCGCGTTCAGCCGCCTTTTTGCGTTCAAACTCGGTACGACGTCGAATAATCTCATACTGGAAGTCAATGCTATTTTGAAGCATTTCTTTAAGGGTTAGAATTTGTGGCTTGCCGTTTACAATAGCCAAAAGAATTGCGCCAAAGGTTGACTGCAAGGCAGTATAGCTGTAAATCTTGTTAAGAACTACCTGCGGGCTTGCATCACGCTTAATATCAACAACAATTCTAAGTCCGCCGTCACGCTTTGAAGAATAGTCAACTACGTCGTCGATACCCTCAATTTTCTTTTCAGCAGCAAGGTCATAAATGTGCTTAACAAGATCTTTTTTACGTACCTTATATGGAATTTCGGTAATAACTATACGGAATTTGCCGTTTTTGGTTTCCTCAATTTCAGCCTTACCGCGAACAACTATTTTACCGCGACCTGTGGCGTATGCGGCACGAATACCGCTGCGGCCCATTATTATACCACCTGTTGGAAAGTCAGGTCCTTTTATATGCTCACAAAGCTCAGGCAGGTCTGCGTCCGGATTGTCTATAAGACAGCACATAGCATCAATTACTTCACCTAAATTGTGAGGCGGAATTTCGGTAGCCATACCAACGGCAATACCGCTTGAGCCGTTTACAAGTAGCTGTGGAAAGCGAACAGGTAAAACCTCGGGCTCTTCGAGTCGGTCATCGTAGTTAGGTAGCATATTAACGGTATCTTTTTTGATATCGTCAAGCATACTGTATGAAAGACGGTTCATTCTTGATTCGGTATAACGGTAAGCAGCAGCAGGATAGCCGTCAATATTACCAAAGTTACCGTGACCGTCAATTAAAGGATAACGAAGTGAGAAATCCTGCGCCATACGAACCATTGCGTCGTAAACAGAAGCGTCACCGTGTGGATGATAACGACCAAGCACGGTACCAACCGTATCGGCGCACTTACGGTATTTACTTTCAGGAGAAAGTCCGTTTTCATACATAGTATAAAGAATACGGCGGTGAACAGGCTTTAATCCGTCACGCACGTCGGGAAGCGCACGGCCTACAAGCACCGACATAGAGTACTGAAGCATACTGCTCTTTACTTCATCGGTAATCTCAACAGGAACAATATTTGTTTCTTCACTGCTGGGCCAATAAACATTTTCTTGTTTTGCCATTTTTCTTTCTCCTTTCCTTAAATATCCAAATCGGTCGCATAAATTGCGTTATCTTCAATAAATTTACGTCTTGGCTCTACATCTTCACCCATTAAAATGGTAAAGGTTTCGTCTGCCAAAGCGGCATCGGCCATAGTAACCTGCAAAAATGTTCTATGTTCGGGGTCAAGTGTAGTCTCCCAAAGCTGTGTAGGATCCATTTCACCAAGACCTTTATAACGCTGAACGTCAACGCCTGCACCAAGTTCTTCTACCTTTGCAGCCTTTTCCTCATCAGTGAATACGTCAAAGTGCTGTTTGCCCTTTGAAATGCGGAAAAGTGGCGGTTGAGCAAGATATATATGTCCTGTTTCAATAAGCTCGGGCATATAGCGGAAGAAGAAGGTAAGCAAAAGTGTTCTGATATGGCTACCGTCAACGTCGGCATCGGCCATAATAACAATTTTGTCGTAACGAAGCTTATTTATATCAAAGTTTTCGCCAATACCCGTACCCAATGCGGTAATAACAGGTGTAAGCTTATCGTTACCGTAAACCTTATCCTCACGCGCCTTTTCAACGTTAAGCATTTTACCCCAAAGTGGCAAAATTGCCTGGTAGGTTGCGTTTCTGCCCTCAACCGCACTACCACCTGCAGAGTCACCCTCTACGATGTAGATTTCAGTTTTAGTAGGGTCATTAGAAATACAGTCGGTAAGCTTTTCAGGCATACGGGTTTTGCTGCCAATACCTGCCTTATTACGTGATGCTTCGCGTGCTTTTTGAGCAGCTTCACGCGCATTTGATGCGGCAATTGCCTTATCAATTACAATTTTTGAATCAGCAGGGTTTTCTTCTAAATATTTATAAAGCTGGTCGTTTACAATATCTCGAACCAACTGACCTATTGATGTGTTACCAAGCTTTGCTTTTGTTTGGCTTTCAAACTGTGCGTCGGCAAGCTTAACCGAAACTACAGCTACCAAGCCTTCCATAATATCGTCTGCCTTAAGATTATCGGAAGATTCTTTTAACTTTTTAAAGTCATGAGCGTATTTATTTACAACACGGGTTACTGTTTGACGGAATGCTTGCTCGTGAGTACCACCGTCAATGGTGTGAAGAGTGTTTGCAAACGAAAGAATTTTATTATCATAAGCGGTGGACCACAAAAGTGCTATTTCGGCCATTTCATCGCCCTTTGAGCCTGAAAGATAGATAACGTCATTTATAAGACTTTCCTTCTTAATTCCTGCAAGCAAATACTCAACGTAAGATTTAATACCGCCCTCAAAGCAAAGGTCGTCACTCTTGCCAATTGTTGCAATAGTTTCATCGGTACGCTTATCGGTAAGAACTACACGAATACCTGCATTAAGAAATGCCTGCTCACGTAAACGATTAAGCAATATATCATAATCGTAGGTTGTAGTATCGGTAAATATTGTTGGGTCAGGTTTAAATGTAACGGTGGTACCTGTTTCGGTAGTATCACCAATTATTTGGAGGTCGGTTACGATAGCGCCCTTTTCATAACGCTGCTTGTAAATATGTGTACCGTCTTTAACCTCAACCTCAAGCCAGTTAGAAAGTGCGTTTACAACCGATGCACCAACGCCGTGCAAACCGCCCGATACCTTGTATCCGCCACCGCCAAACTTACCGCCTGCGTGAAGTATGGTAAATACAACCGTTACGGTAGGAATACCTTTTTGTGCATTTATACCTACAGGTATACCACGACCGTTATCACTGACACGAATTATACCATCATCAAGTATTTCAACATCAATTTTAGTGCAATAACCCGCAAGAGCCTCGTCTATAGAGTTATCTACTATTTCGTAAACAAGATGGTGCAAACCGCGTTCACCGGTAGAGCCTATGTACATACCGGGGCGCTTTCTTACAGCCTCAAGTCCTTCCAAAACCTGTATAGACGATTCGTCATATTTTTCGGTTACGGGCAAATTTAATTCTTCGCTCATTTTAAATCTCCTTTTTTTATATAGAGGAATATCCCTCCACCGCTTATGCGGTCCCCCTCCCTTTAAACAAGGGAGGCTTATAATGAATCTATATAGCCTGTACGCTTTAATAGCGTCTGAGATGATATTTGTGAAATATAAACTTTTGAATCTTTTAGAGTTTTTCCTGCAATTACAAAAGAACGTGGCAAATCATAGCTTATAGTTATAACTCTACCTTCTTTTTCTGCTTTGTTTAAAAAATCACGCGTTCTTTTTGAAATTGAAGTATTTTCAAGGTCAAAAATACCTATTATATCGCTTGTTGGCAGCATTACATTATTTCCTAAATGTATATACATTATATAACACCGCCGTTTCTTATATTTATAACCTTGCCTGCCTTTAAATTTTTAATATTAGAGGTATCACAGCAGGTAATAAAGGATTGCCAATTTCTTATATGATTTAAAATATAGTTTTGTCTGCCTTCGTCAAGCTCACTCATAACGTCGTCTAAAAGACATATCGGGTATTCCCCGCTTATTTCTTTAATAACCTCGGCTCCTGCAAGTTTAAGTGACAAGGCAACGCTTCGTTTTTGACCTTGTGAGCCAAAATTTCTAGCATTTATACCGTTTATTTTAAAACTCATATCGTCACGGTGAGGACCCACAGATGTGGTAGAAGTAAACATATCAACCTCGCGTGAATTTTTTAACTTTTCATGGTCTAAAATATCACCGTTTTTTGCAATATATGATATTTCAATATTTTCTTTTCCCGATGATATGCCGCTATATATTTTTGAAACGTATTTATTCAAAACATTTATATATCTTTTACGGTAATCTGTAATTTTGTTACCCATTTCAACAATTTCAGCCTCAAAAACATCAAGCATAATAGAAATTGTTTTATCATAACGGTAATCTTTTATAATCTTATTTCTTTGCATTACCGCGCGCGAGTAGCTGCGTAAAATTTCAATATAATTTGGATATAATTGTCCAATAGCTATATCGAGAAAACGTCTGCGTTTTTCGGGTCCGTCGGTAACAAGTGTTAAATCTAACGGAGAAAAAATAATAGCATTATATTTTCCTGCAAGGCTTGAGGTGTTTGGCAACTTTTTATCGTTTAAAAACGCGGTTTTTTTATCGTTAAATGTGATTGCCGCTTGATTTTCTACACCAAGCATTTCAAAATCTACCGATATTTTAGCACTTTTTTCGCCAAATTTTAAAAATTCGTTATCTTTTGAATTTCTAAAACTTTTAGCGCCCGAAAAAAGCCACAACGCCTCTATTATATTTGTTTTTCCCTGCGCATTTTCACCGCATATTACGTTTATTTCATCATCAAATACAAGTGAAATATCAGATATATTTCTAAAATTTTGAATTTCTAACTTTTTAACCTTCATTTTTTATAACAAAAGTAGCGTTTTCAAATTCTACGGTGTCACCATTACGTAGCTTTTTACCACGCATGGTACAAATCTCGCCATTTACAAGAACAAGACCGTCTTGTATTACCATTTTTGCTTGACCGCCGGTACCTATTGTACCCGAAAATTTAAGTGCTGCATCAAGTCTTATAAATTCGTCACGAATATAAATTTCCTTCATTTATTTTAACCTCATAGGCATTATAAGATAGAGCATATCCTGTGCATTTTCGTCATCAGGAGTAATTGTAACGCCTGCATTTGCACCATTAAATTTAAAGGTAATTTTTTCGCATTCGCAAGCTCTTAATGCCTCTAATAAATAGCGGCTGTTAAGACCCATTTCAAATTCGTTACCTTCAAGATTAATAGCCATTTTTTCCTTTGCGCGACCTAAAGCCGTTGAACAGCTTATAAGTAATTCTTCTTTAGAAAATGCGCAACGAATAGGTGTTGAAAAGCTATCATTTATAAGTAGTGATACACGCTCAACACTGTCTATAATCTCGTCACAAACAACTGTTGTTGTCTGAATATGATCAGCAGGAATAATTTTTTCATAGTTAACAAACTCACCCTCTAAAAGACGGGCAATGAAAACGTAACCTGAAATTTTAAATAGTATTAATCTTTTACCTACTTTAATTTCAATTTCTTCGCTATTTTCGTCAATAAGCTTTACAACCTCATTAAGCGCTTTGCCTGAAACTATAAATTCAATATCATTGCTAATATTTATATCAACTGCTTTTCTGCGGATAGCAAGACGGTAACCGTCGATTGCTACAAACTGTAAAACACCGTTTTTAACCGAAATATTTATACCTGTAAGAATAGGACGAGTACCCTCTATCTGTGATACTGCAAAAATTGTACCCTTTACAAGCTCACAAAAATCCTCGCCGTTAAGCACAAGATTTTCACCCTCGGTAAGAGATGGCATTTCGGGAAAATCGTTTGCTTCCATGCCCATAATGTCAAATACAGCCTCACCGCTTCTAATATGGCACACAAGACGATCATCGCACTCAATTTCTACGTCGATACCGCGAAGCTTACGTAAAATATCTGCAAGAAGACGAGCATTTATTACAATATCTCCCTCTTCTTCACAAGAAGCGTACATTTCTTTTTTCATACCCATTTCAAGATTATATGCCGAAAGGGTTAAAAGACCCTTTTCTGCCGACATTAAAATACCTTCAAGAACAGGCATCGAGCTTTTAGCACCTACTATTTTTTGCATTTTTAATACCGCATCTAATAAAGTAGCTCTTTCTACTCTTATTTTCATAAAAATTTTCTCCTTTTTATTTAAAATAAAATTTTAAAATTATAACAGTAATATTATGCTATGTTAATAATGTGGAAAACTACCACAAGCCCTTTAATTTAAAGGAAAAACAAATTTTAAAAACACGTTTTATAAAAATTTGAAAAGTTTAATAAGTTATCATAAAACTTAATAAGTTGAATATCTTTAATTTAATTAAGTTGAATAATGTGGAAAACTTTTCTTAATTTACGCTCTTTAAATTTTTAATTATATCTTCTATCAATTCTTTTTCATAAGGCTTGTCTTGTAAAAATGTTTCAATACTTTGCACACTATATAAAACAGTGGTGTGGTCTTTACCAAAAGCCTCGCCTATTTGTTTGTATGAAAGATCGGTAATCTCTCTGGTAATAAACATTGCCGATTTACGTGCAAGCACCAAATTTGCAGTTCTGCGGTTTGATAAAATATCATTTTCCGATACGTTATAAGAACGAGCAACCTCGCTTATAATTTTTTCAACGCTTATTGGTGCGTTTTCGGTATCATTTATAATATCTTTTATAAATGACTGAACAATAGAAATATTTGGCTTTTTATTTTCTATTTTTATTAAAGCGTTTAGTTTGGTCATAACACCCTCAATTTGACGGGTGTTAGATTTTATCTTTTCAGCAATATAGAAAACAAGATTTTCATCAAGCTCTATATCATATTGCTGTGCCTTACGATTGATAATACCTACTCTTGTTTCAAAGTCAGGGAGATTAATATCGGCCGAAAGACCGGCTGAAAGACGGCTTTTTATACGCTCGTCAAGGGTTTTAACCTCTTTAATAGGTCTGTCAAGAGTTACAATTATCTGCTTATTGTTTTGGAACAAAGCATTAAAGGTATTAAAAAATTCTTCTTGAGTTTGTTCTTTACCGGCAATAAAGTGAATATCGTCTATCATAAGAACGTCGGCGTTACGATATTTATTTCTAAAATCGTCTATGGTTCCCATGCCAAGTTTACCTTCGTGTAGAGATTTTATAAGCTGGTTTGTAAAATCCTCACCGCGAACAAATTCAACCTTTTTATAAGGAAAGTTTTTCTTAATTTGATTTTTAATAGCGAGAATAAGGTGGGTTTTACCAACACCAGATGGGCCATATATTACAAGTGGATTGTAAATAATGTTTGGATTTTCTGCTACCGAGTGAGCTGCCGCATAAGGAAAACGGTTTGTTGAGCCTACAACAAAGTTTTCAAATGTAAAGAAAGACTCAAATGTTAAACCCTCGTTTTCTTCCTCGGCTTTTTTAATTTTTTCCTCGTCGTCAGCAACCACAAATTTAGCGGGAATTTTAATACCCATTATCTTTTCAATAGCGTCGTTTATAATTTCGCTATATACGCTTTGAATCATGCCTTTTATGTAATCGTTAGAAGCTGATAAAACAAATTCCTCTCCCGAGATTGATTCGGGTTTTAAATATTTAAAAAATGTGTCAAACGCAATATCAGAAATTTTTAATTTACACTCATCACAAACAGCATTCCATATATCATTTATTGAATTAACTGCCATTTAAAAATCCCCCTCTTATATTTATATATAATATATTAAATAATAATTACATATAGTATAGCATAAGTTATTCACATTTTCAATAGATTTTACTTAAAAATTACTGACAAAAAGCGGAGTATTTTACCTAAAAATACCCCGCTTTTGTTATATTTTATTTATTTTTAAAATTTTTGCCGTTTTTTCATTTATCTCTACGCAAATTTCATAGTCAGAAAATAAAAAATTGTACTCTTTATTTTCGTCTTTATATGCAGGTTTTGGGTCCTGTTCTATAATTTTAATTATGTTTTCTTTATCGGTTTTTTCTATACCAAAAAACACACTTTCGTCATATAAAACCTCTATTTTGTAATCCTTGAATTCATCGCTGAATGAGCCTGTGGCTTGTGGTTTACAATCACAGTATGGAATATATGGTTTTATATCGTAAATTGGTGTGTTATCGAGTAAATCAACGCCGCTTACTATTAAAATATTTCCAAGTTTTTCGTCGTATTTTACACCCTCAAATTTTACGCACGAAAGACCTAAATTGTTTGGTCTAAAGGGCGAGCGCGTTGCAAAAACACCAACGCGAGTATTTCCACCAAGACGTGGAGGTCTTACAGTAGGTGAAAAACTGTCACGATGATTAAGTGAAAAATCAAATATAAGCCAAAGATGAGAATATTCTTCAATACCACGAAGCGCATCCGGATGACGAAACTGTTTTTCAAAAACAATTTCACCCGTAATATTTTCAACTATACCGCTTTGACGCGGAATGCCAAATTTTTCTTTAAAATTTGTTTTTATAAAGGCGATTGGTTTTATTTCCATAAAAAATCCTTTTTTATTTTAATTATATCAAAATTTTTTAAAAATTCTATACTTTGCAATATTTTTGTGTTAAAATATTTTTAAAACGAAAGGAGAAATAAATATGAATTTTAGCGTAAATCATCCTATTTTATTTTTAATTGTAGGAATAATAATTTTCTTTGTTTTAGCTCAATCGGTTTTCTTTCTTGTAAAGGCTTTAAAACGAGCAAAAGAGTTAGGAATGGACACCAAAAAAATTAGAAAGATTATAATTTCTGCATCTATTTTTACCATAGCGCCTGCAGTGGCAATAGTTGTAAGTGTTATTGCTTTGGCAAAGGATTTAGGTATAGCGCTACCCTGGCTTCGTCTTTCGGTGGTGGGTTCCATGTCTTATGAAACAATAGCGGCAACCAATGCGCTTAGCGGTATGGGTCTCGAATTTGGCAAGGTTGCAGAGCTTAATGCTACACAATTTGTTACTATAGTGTTTGTTATGACAATAAGTATAATGGTTGGTATTTGGCTTGTTCCTGTGCTTTGTAAGAAAATGAAGACAGGCCTTGTTAATATGAAGAAAAAAGATGCAAAATGGCTTGATATTTTCCAATCAGCAATGTTTATTGGTATGATTTCAGCTTTTGTAGGTTTTGTATTTTGTGATTTTTCGGGCGTTTTCAAAGGTCAAACGCAGGGTCTTATTCCTGTTTTAGTAATGGCTGTTTCTGCAGTTACTATGCTAATTTGCGGAGCTTTGATGAAGCTAACAAAGGCACGCTGGATTAACGATTATGCACTACCTGCAAGCCTTATTATAGGTATGGCAAGCGCAATACCTATTACTTCGTGGTTAGGTTAAGAAATGGAGGTAAAAATGATGAAAAACAATAATTCATATATTGAAAAAGTTTATTCATGGGGCAATAAGTGGAATATTTTTATGATGATTCTTTTACTTGCTTTTCCGTTTTTGGTTTCTATTATTTTTAATACTTCACCCGATTGGAACGGTCTATTCAAAGGGCTTGTTGCAACGGCGCCTATGTATTGGGCTGTAGGTGTGGTAGAGGTTATAACCTATATTCCAATGTTAGGGGCCGGCGGTTCATATCTTTCATTTGTAACCGGTAATATTTCAAACCTTAAATTACCTTGCGCTTTGGGTGCGCTTGAGCAGGCAGGAGTTTCTGCCGACAGCGAAGAGGGCGAGGTTATTTCTACCATTGCTATCGCGGTATCAAGCATTGTTACTACGGTTATAATCATTATTGGCGTACTACTTATAATACCGCTTCAGCCAATTTTACAAAGTCCAATATTACAGCCGGCATTTAATCAAATTTTACCGGCACTATTTGGTGGACTTGGCGTAGTATTTATATCAAAAAATTGGAAAATTTCAATAGCGCCCATATTGCTTATGTTAATTTTATTTATATTTACAGGTCTTGGATCCGGTGAAGTAGGCATAATGGTTCCCGTTGGTGTAGTATTTACAATAGCAATAAGCCGCATTATGTATAAAAAGGGTTGGCTATAATTATGGAAATATTATTTGGTTTTTTAGGTCTTGTTGTAATTTTTATTGCAGTAATATTAATTCGTACACTTACTTTCAAACCGCAACCACAGCCAAAAATTTTGGACGATAGTGCAAATTTTAAACGTGATGAATCAATAAAGGCACTGCAAGAGCTAATAAAATGTAAAACGGTTTCTTATTATGACTCATCCCTTGAGGATGATAATGAATTCAAAAAGCTTATATCGCTTTTACCATCACTCTACCCTAATGTTTTTAAGGTATGCGAATTTAATCAACTTCCCGACCGAGCATTACTTTTTAAATGGGCAGGAAAAGACAAAGGAAAACCTACCGTTTTGATGGCGCATTACGACGTAGTGCCTGTTGAAGAGCAGTCTTGGGAAAAACCACCATTTGACGCTATAATAGAAGACGGTGTTTTATGGGGACGAGGCTCACTTGATACAAAGGTTACCTTTAACGGTGTTTTATTTGCCGCAAATACCCTAATAAATGAGGGCTATGTACCTGAAAATGATATTTATTTTGCCTTTTCGGGCGGAGAAGAGGTAAACGGCAATGGTGCGGTAAATATAGTAAACTACTTTAAAGAAAACGGTATTGAGCCTGCATTGGTTGTTGACGAAGGCGGCGCTGTGGTAGAAAACGTTTTTCCGGGAGTAAAGGCACCCTGTGCCATGGTTGGTATTGCAGAAAAAGGTATGTTAAACCTTACGTTTTCAGTAAAATCAAATGGCGGACATGCGTCCTCCCCTGCTCCGCACACGCCAATAGGTATTTTATCACGCGCGTGCTGCAAGGTAGAAAACAATCCGTTTAAAATGCACATTACAAAGCCAGCTGCCGAAATGTTTGACACACTCGGCCGTCATTCAAATTTTGTTTTTCGTATGATTTTTGCAAATATGTGGCTTTTTAAGGGTGTGCTGAATATGATTTGCAAAAAATCGGGTGGCGAGCTTAATGCACTGTTGCGTACTACAGTTGCCTTTACCCAAAGTGAAGGCAGCAACGCACCAAACGTAATACCACCGAGTGCTACAATGACAGCAAATTTGCGACTTAATCCAAAAGATACGGTTGACAGCGCAGTAGAGTATATAAGAAAAACTATTGGCGATGACAACGTTGAGCTGATACTTGGCAGTAATACAAATCCAAGTCGAATATCACAAACAAATTGCGAAGCGTATAACAAGGTAGCTTCTGCCGTGGCAAACACCTGGAAAGGTTGTATAGTATCACCTTATTTGATGGTGCAGTGTTCTGACTCGCGTCATTGGGGTGTTATTAGTGATAAGGTTTACCGTTTTTCTGCAATGGATTTGACTAGTGAAGAACGTAAAACAATTCACGGTCATAACGAGCGAATTCGCCTTGAAACCGCAAACAGCGCCGTAGAATTTTATATTAGACTGATGAAACAATGTTAAAAAAAGACCTAACCGTTTTCGGTTAGGTCTTTTTTGGTCGAGATGACAGGATACGGTGCGCTCTTGGTTTTGTCGACCGCTCCGAGCGGTTGCGCCAAAACATTCGTGCTCCCGACTTCGCAGTCTGCAAAAACCTAACGCGGTTTTGCAGCTGCTTCGACGAACCTGCGCAGGTTCTTACCTTAATCGCAAATAAAAAACCAAGGACACCAAAAGGCATCCCTGGTTTTTTGGTCGAGATGACAGGATTCGAACCTGCGGCTTCTGCGTCCCGAACGCAGCGCTCTACCAAACTGAGCCACATCTCGATATTAATTAAAATTTATAGTTGTTTTAAATGTGCTTTTTATCTTTTCGCGCTGCTACTCCGCTTGACTCTTGCGGAACCCAAAATTTTTTGCGGCTTGTAGCGCCTAAAAATTTTGACCGCTGCGCCTTTTGAAAGCTCTCTTTATCTGCCACAGGCAGCGTTCGCATTCAAAACTACCAAACTGAGCCACATCTCGATAGATGTATATACTAAATTAGCCTATTTATTATATAAAAATCAATTTAAAAAGTCAACATAAAATTTGCCCCTTGATTTTACAGTGTTAATTATTTTTGTCTTGAGAAAAATATTAGTAAAACAACAAGGGGATTTTTATGAAAAAGGTGTTTTTAGTTTTTCTTGTTTTGTGCGCAATATTACTTATTGTTCCAATTTACGCATCTGATGAAGATAGTACAAAAAACAAGCTTTTTTGCGATAGTAACGGCAATTTTACAATTCTTGTGGTTTCTGACCCACAATGTGATACAAAATCACAGTGGGTTGAAGCCCGTGATGAGTTAGAAACACTTATAAAGCGTTCAAAACCCAACTTTGTGCTTATTAACGGCGATATGAATTCCCGAAATCAAATACCCTATGATATGTGTGAGCTGTTTATCTCCCCTGCCACCAGCCGTAATATTTATTGGTCAACCACAAACGGTAATCACGATCCTTTTGTAAAAAGATATTATAAAATGTTTAAAAGCTATAATACCTGTCTTAATTCTATGGTAAATGCGGGTAGTATATATTACGAGAGCGATAGACCAATGAACTACGTAATACCTGTATATTCAAATAATAAGAAAAACGTGATTTTTGCAATTTACGGCATGGATACGGGAGTGTCTAACGGCTACGGATATGAGGGACTTACAAAAAAGCAGATAAACTGGTATATAGAGCAGTCAAATTCACTTAAAAAGCAAAATGGCGGCAATGCGGTGACAAGCCTTGTTTGTATGCATATTCCACTTACGCAAACGCTTGATATGTTTTATAGCTCCAATACTAAAACCGCCACAGCAAAGAAGTCGGGAGAAAAATATAAAATTTTTGGTGTTACAAATCAAGATGGTGCTGCAATAGAAAATTACACCTGCGAAAACGGCACTTTTATAGATAAAACCTATATTCACACCACGGCAAAAGAAAATGACCGCGGATTTTTTGATGTAGTACTTCGGCAAGGTGACGTAAAGGCAATAATATTCGGTCACGAGCACAAAACAAATATTGTTGGCTCATATAAGGGTGTGTTACTTGGCTTTGCAGGCAAGCTTTCAACCGGATGTTATAGTGATAATCTTTGCCGAGGCGGCAGAGTGATTAGGTTTAACCAACAAAATCCCGAAAAATTTACGGTTAGCTGGTTGGGCTCTATGCCCTCCTCTGCAGATCAGCCTGCAATTTACTCTGATGGAACTTTAGCAAAATAAAAATGTTGAAACCAAACTGCAAAAATGCTATTATTTAGGTAATAAAATTAAAAGTAGGACATCAAATTGAAACTAAACGCAAAACGTATAGAACGTAAAACAAAATTTTTAAAAGTTAATAGTTATGATTGCGTTGATTCGACCAACAACATAGCAAAAGCTATGGCTTTAGACGACTGTGACGAGGGTATTACCGTTGTGGCGACTAAGCAGACAGCCGGTAGAGGTCGACTTGGCAGAAGCTTTTTGTCTAAACGGGGCGGAGTGTATTTTTCTATTATTTTGCTCCCTAAAAAGCAAGAAAAAGAAACACTGTTTATTACCGTTGCCGCGGCCGTTGCCGCCGCGCGTGCTATTGAGTCGGTATCGGGTAAAAAATGCGATATAAAGTGGGTAAACGACATTTATATAAACGGCAAAAAGGTGTGCGGAATACTTGCCGAGGGCTCAAACGATTATGTTGTTTTAGGTGTAGGCATCAATCTTTTTGCACCAAAAGGTGATTTTCCAAAAAATTTACCCCTTGCAGGCAGTGTATTTAGCAAAAAGTGTAATATCTTCCGCAAAAATGTAAAAAAAGAGCAAATAATAGCAGAATTTGCTAATAATTTCTTCTCTTTCTATCAAAAATTAAGCCAAAAAGAGTTTATAACCGAGTATCAAAATCGCTCTTTTCTTACGGGAAAAGAGATTACATATACTAAAAATGGAGAAAATCACAAGGCTACTGTGATAGGCATAGACAATGATGCAAATTTGGTTGTAAAAAGCGGAGAATTAGAGCAAAAACTCTCTTATGGCGAGATACAAATAGTAGGTATGGAGCAACAAGCGGTATGAAAAAGGTTAAAATTAAAAATATAGCATTATGCGCGCTTTTTACCGCAATAATTGCCGCAACTGCTTGGGTGTCGGTGCCTACCCCGTTTGGTATAAATTTGGCTTTTACCATATTTGGTGTAAGTGTTACAGCGTTTTTACTTGGTGTAAAGGGTGCGGTGGTGGCAACTGCCGCTTACATAGCAATAGGTGCTGTGGGGCTACCTGTTTTTTCGCAGTTTCAGGGTGGACTTGGCATTTTGTTTGGCGCATCGGGCGGATTTTTATGGGGCTTTTTTGCTATAGCAGTTTTGTGCGGTGCCGCTAAATGTGCACAAAAAAAGACGGTTAAATATCTGCTTATGATAATGTCGGTAATTATTTGCCACATTGCAGGTGTTGTACAGTACAGCATAGTTACGGGAAACGGCATTATTGCGAGCATTGTTACGGCTTCCCTACCCTTCTTGCTAAAGGATTTTGCAACTGTATTTTTAGCACAATATATATCGTTAAAAATATTAAAGAGAGGCTTGATATAAAGTCTCTCTTATCTTTTGCGTATAAAATTTATGTCGTCTTGGTTTATTATTCCAAGAAAATATAAAATCACAAGGTATAACGGCAGGCAAACTGCCACAATAATAACCACAAACAGCAGATTTGAAATGCCAAGAATGTTTAATAAAAAGCTCATGGCTAAGCATAGCGAAAATCCACAGCAAACAGGAATAAAAAACTGACCGCATAAGTCAAAGCTTACCCTACTTGCCTTAATAAGCTTTTTTGTGTTTAAAAAACCGGTAATAAAATTAGAAAAATACATAATCAAAATAAATGCTTTTATACCAAAACGAGGCAAAAAAAGCAAGATTAGCAAAATCCTGACCGCCGAATCCCCTACCGATGTAAAAAAGGTAAATTTTTGTTGGTCAAGACCCTTTAAAATGCCGTCTGAAATAGCATCAAGATACATAAATGGTATTATTGGCGATAGCGCGCACAGCAACAGCCCCACGTCAGCATCGTTATAAATTAAAACGCCAAGATTTTTGCCACAAACCAAAAATATACCCGAAAATATAATCGACAAAATGCAACAACTTTTGATAATTCGGGCAACTATACTGCGTACAACACCCGTTCGGTTGCATACCGAAGCCTCTGATATTTCGGGTAGTAGCAGGGTTGACAGCGTACCAAGTAAGGTTGATGGAAAAAACAAAATTGGAAGCGCCATACCCTTTATCATACCAAAAAGTGAGATACCGTTTGATGCGGCAGAAAATGCCGATAAGCATATAGGGACTAAAATGTTTTCTATCATACGAAGCAGGGAATTTAGGTATTTTCCGGCAGAAATGGGTAGCGCTATATGTGATATTACGGGCAAAAGCCGATACGCCTTTTGTGCTGTGTGCGGAGCTATTTTTAGCCTTTTAAAATCAAATTTATACACAAAATAAACGTATGCGCACGACGCCGCCTCGGCTAATACATCACCAACCAAAATAGCAGCACATGAATATTCAAGGCCAATGGCGCTATATTTTGACACAAGCGGTATAATCACTATAATTCTAACAATCTGCTCAAGTATTTGTGAAAATGACGACGGTGCGGCTTTTCTGCGCGCCATAAAATACCCTTTTATGCAGCTGCAAACACTCATAAAGGGAAGGGAAAAGCCTAATATTTTAAGTGATAGAGCGGCACGGGTATCACGAAGAATATTTTTTGCTATAAAATCGCCGCCAAAATATAAAAGCGAAATGGTTATAATTGAAATACCGACAGAAAGCATTATACAACGCGATAAAATGCGCCGTATGCCGCCCTTGCTACCTATTACAAGTTCTTCGCTTATAAGGCGTGTAACTGCCGTGCAAATACCGCTTGTAGCAAAGGTTGCCGCAAACATATATACCGAAAAAACAAGCTGATACAAGCCAATACCCTCGGCATTTATCTTGGCGGCAAGCCAGACCTTAAAAAATATACCAACAAACCGTAATAAAAGGGAAGATGCCGTCAGTATTGCGGCGTTTTTTATAAAAATTGTCTTTTTCATATTTTCACCCGAATTATATTTATGTCTTTTACAGTTGAAAAAGAATAAATTTTAATGTAAAATAATAATAATTAAATGTGTTTAAGGGGGCGGGTATATGCAAACACCGCTTGCAGACAGAATAAGACCAAAAAACATCGACGAGGTTGCAGGTCAACGCCATTTAATAGGGGAAGGCAAGATACTGCGAAAGATAATTGAATCGGGCGATATACCAAACCTTATTTTTTACGGACCGTCGGGCGTGGGAAAGACCACCATTGCCAAAATTATTGCGTCACAAACGGGCAAAAAGCTTTGTTATCTTAACGCTACTACCGCTTCTACTGCCGATATAAAGGAAATAATAGGCGAGATAGGCACAATGGAGGCGGCGGGTGGAATACTTTTATACCTTGACGAAATTCAGTATTTTAACAAAAAACAACAACAAATACTACTGTCTTACATAGAAAACGGCGATATAACACTTATTGCATCTACCACCGAGAATCCATATTTTTATGTATATAACGCTATTTTAAGCCGTTCCACAGTGTTTGAATTCAAAACGCTTTCAAGTGAAGATATAGCAGTGCTTTTAAAACGCGCGATAGGCATATTGTGTGAGGAACACGGCAGTGAAATTACCGCAAGTGATGAAAATGTTGATCAAATCGCACGTGCTGCCGCAGGTGACGTAAGACGCGCGCTTAATATGTTAGAATTATGCGTTATGTTAACCTTAAATTCCGAAAAAACCGAAATTTCAAACGACATTGTCGAGCAAATTCTTGAAGGCAATTCGGTGCGCTACGATCGTGAGGGAGATGCACACTACGATATAATATCTGCATACCAAAAATCTATGCGAGGCTCGGACCCCGACGCCGCAATTTACTACCTTGCGCGACTGCTTGCAGCCGGCGATCTACCCAGCGCTTGCAGACGTCTTTTAGTGTGCGCTAACGAGGACGTGGGACTTGCATATCCTCAGATAATTCCTATAGTTAAAGCGGCTGTTGATACTGCAATGATGGTGGGACTACCCGAGGCAAGATTACCTTTGGCAAACGCGGTAATACTAGTATCCACAAGCCCAAAATCGGTATCGGCACATGATGCTATAAACGCGGCGATGGCCGACGTAGAAAAGGGAATAGGCGGCGATATACCGCGCCATTTACAAAACAAACATTTTGATGGTGAGGACGCCGAAATCAAAGGTCAACATTACCTTTATCCGCACTCGTTCCCTATGCATTATGTAAACCAACAATATTTACCTGATAATATAAAGAATAAAAAGTATTATAAATTTGGAGATAATAAAAACGAACAAAGTTTTAAAGAATATTGGGACAAAATAAAAAAGTAAAAACTCTTTTCTGAAAGGAAAATGTAATTGTGATTTTTACTTTGCCCGCAAAAACCAAAACGCTATGGCAGATACGCATTGTGCTCGCCATAGCGTTTTTATGTCTTTTTTTGGCGCTGTTTATAAATAAATATATTATGATTGTTATCTTTTTTATTATTGCAACAGGCTTGCTTTTTGCGTTTTGCTATATTCCGTTTTATTTTAAAAGTTATAAAATTACTATTGATACCGGATTTATAAGTATTTCTAAAGGTGTTTTCATAAAAAGAACCAATATTATGCCTTTTCCGCGGCTTGTTTACACACAAAGTTATTCCACGCCATTATCATCGCTATTTAATATGAAAATTCTTTTATTAAAGGCAGCTCGAAGCTGGTTGTTGATACCCGAACTGGAAAATAACACTGCACAGCTACTGCTCGAAGCTATGAGGACGTAAAATGATTGGTTTTGAATTTAAAGCTCATCCGCTGATGTTTTTTAAGATAATCAAGCCGTATATATTTGTATTGTTTTTGCCTTTTTTGCGTGCAATTGTGCAGTACCTAACGATAGGAAAAACAAGTGGCACAATGTTTTTAGAGTTTGTGGCTATATTTGTCATATCGGTTATTGCGTTTTTTGGCTATAAATCGATTAAAATTAGCGTCAAAGGTAATAGGGTTACAATAAAAAGGGGATTTCTTATAAAAGACGAGGTAAGTATTGATATTTCACGCATTTCGAGTATATCAACAAAGCAAAACCTTCTTGATTTACTTTTTGGTAGCGTTAGCTGCTTTATAAATACTGAAGCGGGCAGACCTAAAAAGGACGATTTTAATCTAAAATTATATAAAAAGGATGCAAAAATATTATGTATTTTGGTAAATGGTAGCGAAAAGGTAAAAAAGATTAGCTTTTCTACCTTTAGGATTGCGTTATTGGCCGCGGGCACCTCGTCGGTGCTTACCGGTATGATTATCGCCGTTCCTGTAGTTAAAAAGACGGGAGACATAATAAATGTGGCGCTGACCGACCTGTTATTAGAGCAAATGAGCGATATTTCGTTAAAAATTGATAATTATTTACCATCGTTTGTTAATTATGTAACTGTATTCTTTGTTTTTGCTTATATGGCGTCGTTTGTGATAACCTTTTTTAAAAGGGTAAAGTTTAGGCTAATTGTTGGCAAAAAGACCATTGAAATAGAATCCGGGTTAATTACAAGAAAAAACATCATATTTAAAAAATCAAAAATTAACAACATTTGTTTTGAGCAGACTTTTCTTATGCGAATTTTAAAAAAACACTCAATGTCTGTCTCTATTGCCGGGTATGGTAATAAAAAGGGGGAGCGCGCAACCGTTGTGCCTATTGGAAACAAAAACTCAATAAAAAATCAGGCAAAGGCAATTTATGGTGCGTTTGATTACTATGCAAATAAAATTGTGCCGAAACAAAATCTTGCAAGCCTAAAAAACTTTTTATTTGTACCTATGCTGATATTTTTGGCTTTGATTACAACTGTTACGGCATTATTGTTGGTTTTTCCGCGCGTTAGGCGGTTTATATTGCTTTTTGCGTTCATAACATTGTGTTTCAATCTTTACTCTGTCAGTATATGTTATTATGATTATAAGCATAGTTTCGTTTGTTTTTCCGACGTAATTTTAGCTTCTGCATCTAAAAAACTATCGGTACAAGAGCTTTGTTGTAGCAAAAATAAGGTAGGTGTAATCAAGATAACGCAAACACCTGCGGACAAACGGCGCAAAACCTGCAAAACGAAAATTACCGTTTGTAGCGAAAGTGCCGACAGCGCAAGAGTAAAGCATATTGATTTAAAATCGGTTATTGAAGGCATAAATCGCACCTACGATGTAAAAATCAATGTATAAAACCGGTAAACAAACAAAAAATATACTCGTATAATGTTTCACGTGAAACAATGAGGTGATATTTTGAGTTTGTTTGTAGATTGTTTAAAAGCCTTCGTTGTTGGTGGCTTTTTGTGTATGATTGGTCAAGTGCTAATAGATTATACAAAGCTTACTCCTGCGAGAATACTGGTGACCTATGTAGTAAGTGGTGTAGTGCTTACGGCAATAGGAATTTACGAGCCGATTGTAAACTTTGCGGGGGCGGGCGCCACTGTTCCGCTTACAGGCTTCGGCTATTCGCTTGCTAATGGTGTTGTGGACGCGGTAAAACAATACGGATTTATAGGTGCGCTTTGCGGAGGTCTTACTGCAACTGCGGCAGGAATAACGGCGGCCATGTTTTTTGGCTTTGTTATGTCGTTATTGTTTAAATCGGGAGATAAATAAATTTTTGTTTACAACACGTAAAAAAATATGTATAATAAAGACAGTGATGTTTCACGTGAAACATTACTGTCTTATTTTTTAACAAACGCAACTTAATTTATATATTATATATTTATAATTAATATACTTTCATATATAATACAAACTACGGAGGATACCATTTTGGGTAAAATTATTTCTGTCGTTAATCAAAAGGGTGGCGTCGGTAAAACGACCACCGCGGTAAATCTTGTTGCTGGTATCGGCCTTGCCGGCAAAAAAGTGTTGCTTGTAGATGCTGACCCTCAGGGAAATTCTACCAGTGGATACGGCATAAGCAAAAAGTCGGGTGGCGCTACTACCTACGAATTGCTTATAGGCACAGCAAAGGCGGCAAACGCCATAGTAGGGACACAGTTTAAAAACGTTGATGTTATTCCCGCTTCTATGGATTTGGCGGCCGCCGAGGTTGATTTGATTGAAATCGAGCATCGCGAATCGGTGCTTAAAAATGCCCTTGCTCCAATTAGAGAAAACTATGATTACATATTTATCGACTGTCCGCCATCGTTGGGTCTTATAACCATCAATGCGTTAAACGCAGGCGATACGGTGCTTGTTCCGATTCAGTGTGAGTATTTTGCACTCGAAGGTCTTTCACAGCTTATGGCCTCTGTTCGTCAGGTAAAGCGCCTTTATAATCCCATGCTTGAAATCGAGGGTATCGTGCTTACCATGTTTGATGGCAGACTTAATCTGACTCAACAGGTAGTAGGCGAAATAAAGAAATTCTTTGCGGACAAGCTTTACAAAACCGTTATTCCGCGCGGTGTAAGACTTTCAGAGGCGCCAAGTTATGGTTGCCCGATACAGTATTACGATAAACGCTCAAAGGGCTGTGCGGCTTACAACGACCTTGCAAAAGAGTTTTTAAGGAGAAATAGGAGGGGTTAATTTATGGCAGCAGTAAAAAAAGGCGGCCTTGGCCGCGGCCTTGACGCATTGTTTAACGAAAACGCAACCGACGAAAAGGGCGTTGTTACACTTCGTCTTTCCGAAATAGAGCCAAATCGCAACCAACCAAGAACAAGTTTTGACGAAGATGCACTCATAGAGCTTGCCGACAGCATTCAAAAGCACGGGCTTATTCAGCCGATAGTTGTGCGCCCCACCTCAAGTGGTGTATACCAGATTGTAGCGGGCGAGCGTCGTTGGCGTGCGTGCCGTATGGCAGATCTTCAAGAAGTGCCGGTTGTTATAAAAGAATTAGATGACCAAAAATACTATGAGGTAGCACTTATAGAAAACCTACAGCGCGAAGACCTTAACGCCGTTGAAGAGGCGCAGGGCTACAAAACTCTTATAGACGTTTATAGTCTAACTCAAGAACAGGTTGCCGAAAGCGTTGGCAAATCACGAAGCGCCGTTACAAACGCCCTACGATTGCTCAATCTTAACGACAAGGCTCTTGAGGCGCTTAAAAACGGTGATATTACGGCGGGTCACGCACGAGCAATACTTGCGGCCGACAGTGATGAAATTGCCACAGAAATGCTAAAAGCGGCGCTTGCAGGCGCATCTGTGCGCGAGCTTGAGGCTATGACAAAATCAAAGCCAAAGGCTGCTAAAAAAGCACCTAACGCAAAAAACAATTTTTACAGCGAGGTCGAAATTTCACTTAAAAATGAGCTTGGCAGAAAGGTTAGCATTAAGTCAAAGGGTAAGGGCAAAGGCACGATCACCTTAGAGTTCTACAGTGATGAAGAGCTTGCCGACTTTGCTCGCAAACTTTCGGAATGATAAATGTATGACAAAAAGACATAGAAATCGAGCTGCCAACAGGCACTTTCGCAGAAGACCGCCCCCAATACACTTCATAAATTAAAAATATTTTATTTAATTATTTGTGGAGATGAAAATTTATGTGGATATTTTTTACTTTAGCCACCACGTTAATTTGGGGCTTGGCAGAATTATTTTATAAAAAAGGCTCTCATGACAATGAAAAATACAGCCATTTAAAGGTTTGTATTTTCGTTGGTTTGGTTATGGGCCTACACGCTGTATTTACCTTGTGCACACAAGATGTTGGATTTAAACTGACACATATAATTGATTATTTGCCGGTATCTCTTTGCTATATAGGATCTATGGCGTTATCTTTCTTTGGAATTCGCTTTTTAGAGGAGTCTATCTCCGACCCTATCGAAAACACCTCTGGCGCAATCTGCTCTATTTTGTGCTTACTGTTTTTAAGACAAAGCATATCTATTTATGCGTGGATTGCAATAGCCATTATTGTTATCGGTATCTTGGGTGTAGGCTTTTTAGAGAAAAAAGAAGGCCGTCGCGCAAGCAAATATGGTAAAAGGTTGGCAATTGTTGCATTTATAATGCCTTTTGGTTACGCAATAATCGACGCTATAGGCAGTTTCTTGGACGTATACTACCTAGACACAGAAATCACACCTCTTAGATTTGTTAATGAAGAAAACATAGAGTTGGTTGCAAATACTGCCTATGAATTAACCTTTGCTTTGGTTGCACTTGTTTTGTTTGTTTTTATGAAAATAAAAAAGGTAAAATTCGAGTTAACAAAGCAAAAAGACAAGATGTTAGCTGCGGTTTGCGAAACAGCAGGTCAGCTTACATACGTATATGCAATGAGCGGCAATGGCGCAATAGCCGCGCCGATAATTTCCTCTGTTTGTGTGGTATCATTGCTTTTATCAAGAATATTCTTAAAAGAAAAGTTGTCCGCAAAACAGTATTTGTTTATTACAATTATTATCGTGGGCATACTTATGCTGGCTGTTATTGAAGGCGAATAGAAAAAACTATTGCATTTAGTGCATTAAAGTGATAAAATAACCATTGTCTTTACAATGGTTATTTTTTATTTTAGGAGTTTTTATATGTCGACACAAACAAAAAAAGGCGGCTTTAGCGGCAGTATAGGCTTTGTTCTTGCGGCTGCCGGCAGTGCGGTAGGTCTTGGAAATCTTTGGCGTTTTCCAACCCTTGCCAACAAATACGGCGGAGGATTATTTTTAATAGTATATTTAATACTGGTTTTAACCTTTGGCTTTTCGTTGCTTATTACCGATATTACTATTGGTCGAAAAACCGGAAAAAGCTCGCTCGAGGCATTTAAGGCGGTTCACCCAAAATGGGGATTTTTAGGCAAGCTTACCTTTTTGGTGCCTTCGATTATAGTTACATATTATGTGGTTATTGGTGGCTGGATACTTAAATATATGGTGTCATCGGTTACCGAGTTTAAGGCTACTGCCGGGGCGGGATATTTTGATTCCTTTGTTTCCGATAAAGATTCTCCTATGATATTCTGGATGCTAATATATCTTGCTATAACGGCATTTATTGTTTATTGTGGCGTAGAAAAGGGAATAGAAAAGTTTTCCAAATACATTATGCCGGCACTTTTGATACTTATTATTGGAATAGCGGTATTTGTGCTGTTTTCTAAAAATGATGCAACCGGCAAAACCGGCTTTGAGGGCTTTATAGGCTATATAAAACCAAACTTAAACGATCTTAAGACAGACGGTAGTATAGATATTTCAAAGGTTATGAACCTTTTGCTTGATGCTATGAGTCAGCTGTTCTTCTCGTTGTCTGTAGCGATGGGTATTATGATTACTTACGGTTCTTATGTAAAAAAAGATATCAATCTCAACAAGTCGGTAAAGCAGATAGAAATATTTGATACAATAGTAGCTTTTTTAGCAGGTATGATAGTAATTCCTGCGGTATATACCTTTGCTTCTCTTGGCAATATTGCAAAGCCGGGCCCGGGCGTAATATTCGACGTATTACCAAAGGTGTTTGCGTCTATGGGCGTAGCGGGTAGATTTATCGGCCCCATATTCTTTGTCATGGTTGCGTTTGCCGCGCTTACTTCAAGCGTATCTATTATGGAGGCAATTGTTGGTGCCTGCAGCGAAACCTTTAAAACAAGCCGTAAAAAGATTAGCCTTATCATAGCCGGTATTGCGGCGGTGGCAGCTGTGGTCGTGTGCTTGGGTTATAGTTCGTTAAGCTTTGGTGTTACATTGCCAACTGGCGCCCAAAATCAGAATCTGCTTGACATTCTCGACTACGTAAGCAATAACCTTCTTATGCCTATTATATCTTTGCTAACATGTATTGTTATTGGTTGGGTTGTAAAACCAAAATGGATCGTAGAGGAAATAGAAAGCAGCGGTCACAAATTTAAAATGCGCACGTTCTATACCATTATGATAAGATACGTAGCGCCCATAATGATGGTGTTATTATTGCTACAATCATTAGGCGTATTTAAATTTTTAAGCAAGTAATAAAAAGTGGATAATTTCGTGCGAAGTTATCCACTTTTTTCTTGTGTAATTGTGCTTAATAATCGCCAAAAAACACAATATATAGTGCAAAAAAATGCTGCGAAAAAAAGTTTAAAAAAAGTTTTAAAAAAATGAAAAAAAGTGTTGACAAACCGGTTTTGGTATGGTAATATAATCGGGCACCTTTGAGAGAGGGTGCGTTTAGAGTGCCCAAAAGGGTGCAAACGAACCTTGAAAATTAAACAACGACAAGATAATAAGGACCCGACAATTCTAAAGAGAAATCTGAAAGAAATCAAGGACAATTATTAATGCGTCAGCATTAAGTAAATGAGTCGAAAGAAC
>JAFXGM010000039.1 GCA_017513195.1 Clostridia bacterium
GACTCTCCAGCGCCCGCAGAAAGACCTTTAACGAAGGAGAGAAACTAATATGAGTATGGATTTTAAACGCAAACTACCAATTCCAAAGGAGATTAAGGAGCAATACCCCGTAACCGAAGAGCTTGCAAAAATTAAGGCTCAACGTGACGCCGATATCAAGGGTGTATTTACGGGCGAATCGGACAAGTTTTTGCTTATAATCGGTCCCTGCTCTGCCGATAACGAGGAAGCCGTTCTTGACTATATGGGCAGACTAAAAAAAGTAGCGGATGAGGTTAGCGATAAAATTATTGTTATTCCACGCGTTTATACCAATAAACCGCGCACCACGGGCGAAGGCTACAAGGGTATGTTACACCAACCAAACCCCGATGAAAAACCCGATATGTTAAAGGGAATTCTTGCTATTCGTGATTTGCATATGAGGGCACTCGCCGACTACGGTTTTACCTGTGCTGACGAAATGCTTTATCCCGAAAATTACCGTTATTTGTCTGACCTTTTGGGCTATGTTGCTATTGGTGCGCGTTCGGTAGAAAATCAACAGCATCGCCTTGTTGCAAGCGGTATTTCAATTCCTGTTGGTATGAAAAATCCAACAAGCGGTGACCTTACCGTTATGATGAACTCTATCAAAGCGGCACAAACCAGCCACACATACCTGTATCGCGGTTGGGAGGTTACGAGTTCAGGCAACGAAACCGCCCACGCTATACTTCGCGGTTATATGGATTTTGGCGGCAGAAATATATCAAACTACCATTATGAAGATATCGCTCATCTTTGCGAGCTTTACGAGGAATACGGACTTAAAAATCCTGCGGTTATTATTGACGCTAACCACGCGAATTCATCTAAGAAGTATCTCGAGCAAATCCGTATTTCGAAGGATGTTATCTATAGCCGTAACCACAACGACAACATCAAGCATCTTGTAAAAGGTCTTATGATTGAAAGCTATATTGAGGACGGCGCTCAAAAGATTGGCGAGCACGTTTACGGCAAATCTATTACAGACCCGTGTCTTGGTTGGGAAAAGACCGAAAATCTTATTTATAAGATAGCTGATACATTAGAGTAAAAATAAAAAGAGCGATTTTTCGCTCTTTTTTATTTTTCAATTGACTTTAATTCGTTGTTATTGTAAAATAAATTTAAATATAATATATATTATTGGGGGAGTTATGTATGAAACCCGTTTACAAGCGCGTTTTACTTAAACTCAGCGGCGAGGTCTTGGCAGGAGAAAAGGGCACCGGCATCGACTTTTCAAAGGTAGAAGAAGTTTGTGGTGCAATCAAAGAATGCGTTGACCTTGGCGTACAAATTGCCATTGTTGTAGGTGGTGGTAATTTTTGGCGTGGACGCTCTAGCGGACAAATGGACCGCACCCGCGCCGACCATATGGGTATGCTTGCTACTACAATTAACTCATTGGCACTTTGCGACACACTCGAACAGTTAGGTGTTACAACCCGTGTTCAAACTGCCATTGAAATGCGACAGATTGCAGAGCCGTATATCCGCAATAAAGCAGTGCGCCATTTGGAAAAAGGCAGGGTAGTAATCTTTGGTTGCGGCACCGGTAACCCATTCTTTTCCACTGATACGGGTGCTGCTCTTCGCGGTGCAGAAATTTGTGCTGACGTAATCTTTAAGGCAACCAACGTTGACGGTGTTTATGACAGTGACCCAAGAACAAATCCAAACGCTAAAAAGTATGATACTCTTACCCACCACGATGTTTTGGCTAAAGAGCTTCACGTTATGGACTCTACAGCCGCTTCACTTTGTATGGATAACGGTATTGACATACTTGTATTTAATCTTAACGACCCCCACAACATTGTTGATGCCGTATGTGGTAAAACCATCGGCACATTAGTAAAATAATCTTTTGATTTTAAGGAGAAGCTTTATGAATGAACTAATTAAAAATACTGAAGAAAAAATGACAAAATCAATAGATGCTCTTGACCGCGAATACAAATCGGTAAGAGCCGGTCGTGCAAACGCAGCAGTACTTGACAGAGTAAACGTTGATTACTATGGTGTTCCAACACCTGTTCAGCAAATGGCTGCCATCTCTGTTCCGGAACCACGCACACTTCTTATTACCCCTTGGGATAAATCTACACTTAAAGATATCGAAAAGGCAATTCTTACTTCAGAAATCGGTATCAATCCTCAAAACGATGGCACCTGCATTCGCCTTAACTTCCCACCTCTTACCGAGGAACGTCGTAAGGACATAGTAAAAGATATTCGCAGAAAAGGCGAGGACGCAAAGGTTGCTGTACGCAACCAGCGTCGTGATGCACTTGATAAATTAAAGGCACTTAAGAAAAATAACGCCATTACCGAAGATGATGAAGCCAATGGCGAAAAGAAGATTCAAAATCTTACCGACAAGTTCTGTAAGGAAATTGACGAGCTTGCAGGTATAAAAGAAAAAGAAATAATGGAAATATAACAGTTAAAGCGGATTTTAATATCCGCTTTTATTGTCAGGAGAGGTTTTAAAACATGCCTATCTTCAAAAAGAAAAAAACGGCAGAACGCATTTTGCCCGAGCATATCGCCATAATTATGGACGGCAACGGACGTTGGGCAAAAAAACGCGCTTTGCCACGCACAGCAGGCCACGCAGCGGGCAGTAAAAAGTTTAAAGAAATTGCCAGATACTGCAATAAAATCGGTCTTAAATATCTAACGGTCTATGCCTTTTCCACCGAAAATTGGAAACGTCCAAAGGACGAGGTCGACAACATAATGAAAATCTTTAAAGAGTATTTGGAGGACACCAAAAACTTTAAGGATGAAAATATTAAGTTGCAATTCATAGGCGAACGAAGTGTGTTAGACCCTGAAATTCAGCGTCTTATGAAGCAGTCGGAAGAGGATTCAAAAAATGCTACCGGTTTGCATCTTAATATCGCTATAAACTACGGCGGGCGGGATGAAATAGTTCATGCTGTAAAAGATATAATTGCAAGTGGTGTAAAAGCAGACGATGTTACTGAACAAATGATTTCAGAAAGGCTTTACACCTCGGGTCAGCCCGACCCCGACTTTATTATAAGACCTAGCGGTGAGTATAGGCTTTCTAATTATCTTATTTGGCAGTCAGCCTATGCAGAGTATTGGTTTTCCGATATTTTGTGGCCCGATTTTAAAACAAGTGATTTAGAAAAGGCTATTGATGATTTTAACAAACGCAACCGTCGATTTGGCGGAGTGTAAGGAGTGTTTTTATGAAACAACGTATAATTTCAGGCGTAGTTATGGGCGCAATTGTTGCGCTGGTTTTAATCTTAGGACTAAATATTGATGGTATAATAATCACCATCTTTTTAGCGGCTATTGCGGCAATAGCTACTTGGGAGCTTACGTTCAATGCTTTGGGTATAAAATGGTTACCATTTCAGATTATTCCAATGGTGTATACTGCGGGCTCGGTTTGGATTATATCTAGCTGGCTTTCGGACACAATGGTAGAAATTTTTAGAATAAGGGCCTACATGGAAAACGATAGTATCGAAAGCATAGAAATGAACACTGTGTGGGATCCTTTTAAAGAATATGCGCCTGTTATATTGATGGTAGTAACTGCCGTATACTTTATAACAATGGCAATATTATCGCTTGTAAAACAAGCCGAGCTTGATCTTACAAAAATATTCTCACTTTGTGCAATGCCACTATTTATAAGCTTTGCATTTGCAACCTTGGGAAGCGTTATAACAATTCAGGATTTTTATAATACCGCGCAAAACGGAATATATTATTTATTGCTAATACTCAATTTCTCAAGTGTCTGTGATATGGGTGCATATTTTGTGGGTGTAAGTCTTGGCAAAACCAAATTGTGTCCGCAAATCAGTCCCAAAAAGACGGTCGAGGGTGCACTTGGCGGTATGGTTTCAAGCGCCATTGTAGGTCTTGTAATTACACTTTGCTTTGGACTTTATGACAAAATTTTACCGGTTTTATTGCTCACAATTCCATTTTGCGTAGCAGGTATGGCGGGCGACTTGTTCGCGTCTATTATAAAACGCAAGGTAGGAATAAAGGATTACGGCAATCTAATTCCCGGACACGGCGGTGTGCTTGACCGTGTAGACAGCATCTTATTTATTGCTCCGCTTGTATTTAGTGCAATATTCATAGGTATTTTGTAATGAAAAAGCTAATAATTCTAGGCTCGACAGGGTCTATAGGCACTCAAGCGCTTGATATTGCAAGGGCTAATCCCGATAAATATACTATTGTGGGTTTGGCTGCAGGCAGCAATGCCGAACTGCTCGAAAAGCAGGCGAGAGAGTTTGGCGTAAAGGCTGTAGCGCTATTTGACACAAAGGCTGCAGACGAGTTAAAAATCAAACTTGCCGATACCAATATAAAGGTTTTTTGTGGAGCCGACGGTGTTTGCGAATTGGCAATGCTTGATTGTGACGTTGTGCTTAATGCTATTGTTGGTATTGCGGGTCTGCGCCCAACACTTTGTGCTATTGATGCAGGACACACGATTGCGCTTGCTAATAAAGAAACGCTTGTAACGGGCGGCGAAATTGTAAACCGCAAGTTAAAGGAAAAGGGTGTAGAGCTGCTTCCTGTTGACAGCGAGCATTCAGCGATTTTTCAATCACTGCAAGGCGCACCAAAGGGTAGTCTTAAAAAGATTTTGCTTACGGCATCAGGTGGTCCGTTCTTTGGCAAAACACGTGAAGAACTCCAAAACGTTACCGTAAAAGAAGCGCTGGCGCACCCCAACTGGTCAATGGGCGCTAAAATTACCATAGATAGTGCAAGCCTTATGAATAAGGGACTTGAGGTTATAGAAGCGGTGCATTTATTCGGTGTTCCAGCCTCGCAAATTGAGGTGCTTGTTCACAGACAGAGCATTTTGCATTCGGCGGTAGAGCTTTCCGATGGTGCAGTTATAGCGCAGCTTGGCACACCAGATATGAAGCTACCGATACAGTATGCGCTCACATATCCCGGGCGTGATATGTGTTTTGAGCAGTTAGACTTATTTAAAGTTGGTAGCCTTACATTTGAACGTCCCGATTGTGGTACGTTCAAGCTGTTACCATTGTGCATAGAGGCAATAAATCACGGCGGACTTTACCCAACCGCTATTAACGGTGCAAATGAGGAATCTGTAAAACTGTTCCTTGAGGGCAAAATCAAGTTTTTACAAATTGCAGAGCTTAACGAAAAAGCTATGAACCTGTGTGAAAATAAAAAAGATTTCACAGTAGAAGATATATTTGCGGCAGACGAGGCTGCAAGACAAATTGTCAGAAAGGCTGTATTATAATGAAACAGATTGATAAAAATACTGTAAAGGCCGAAAATCAGTTAAGAGATAAACACGATGTCACATTTGAGTGTGAGCAAAACACCGGCATACGTGTAATGATGGCAGGCAATTCCATCACACTGCACGAGCCAAGCCCTACAATTGGCTGGCATAATCAATGGGGTATGGCGGCATCCGCTAAAGAAAAGGATTATGTTCACGTTCTCAAAAGCCATATTCAAAGCGTAAAACCAGATGCAGCATTTTGTATTTGTCAGGCATATAAATGGGAACGCGATTTTGTAAGCGGTAAGCAGGCATACCCAATTTATGAGGATGCACGTAACTTTAATGCCGATATAATTATTGTTCGCTTTATTGAAAACTGCCCACGTCAAGATTTTAACCCTGAGGTTTTCAAACGTGAATACGTTGATTTTATAAATTACCTTAATAAAAGCGGTAATGCTAAAGTTATACTTACAACCTCATTTTGGGAACACACAGCCGATAGTGTGGTGGCAGAAGTGGCGCAGGAAATGGGTTGGTCGCTTGTTGTGCTTAACGACTTGGGCGAGCTTGACGAGATGAAGGCGCTAGGTTTGTTTGAACACTATGGTGTTGCAAATCATCCGGGTGACCTTGGTATGAAAACAATTGCCGATAGAATTTTTGAAGAGGTAAAAAAACTAATTTAATTTTTTAGGTTGTGATTATTATTTTAGAATTTTTAAATAATGTTTGGCCTTATGCCATAGCAATACTTTTATTTTTAATACTAATAATTATACACGAGTTTGGCCACTTTATTGCAGCAAAGCTGTTGGGTGTTCGTGTAAATGAGTTTGCTGTAGGCTTTGGTCCAAAGCTTTTAAAATGGGGTAAAAAGGAAACTAAATACGCCATAAATCTCGTTCCGTTTGGCGGCTATTGCGCAATGGAAGGCGAGGATGAAACCAGCTCTGACAGTCGTGCTTTTTGTAACAAAAAACCGTGGCGCAGATTTTTGATTGTAGTAATGGGTGCGGTATTCAATCTTATTTTAGGTTTAATACTTGTTGCTATAACACTTATACCCGGTGATAAGTTCCTAACAACCAAGGTTGACGGATTTTATGAAAACGCTGTAAGCTCTGGATACGGCTTGCAAGCGGGTGACGAAATAGTAGAGGTTGACGGTAGAACAATCTTTACAACCCAAGATTTAAGCTATGCTTTTAGTAACGTCGACGATGGAATGATAGATATTGTTGTAGAACGTGACGGCAAGGACGTAGAGCTTAAAAACGTAAAATTTGCCACCGAAGAAGTAGATGGTATTAGTTATCTTACCGTAGATTTTTACGTGGTTGGTGAAGAAAAGACGTTTTTTGGATTTATTGGTCAAACCTTTAGCACAGCAATGTCTTATTGCGCAATCGTTTTCCGTTCGCTTATTGACTTAATTACCGGAAAATACGGTATTAGCGCAATGTCAGGTCCTGTTGGTGTTACGGCTACTATAGGCGCCGTTGCAAAGCAAAGCATATTAGACCTTATTCCTATTATGGCGCTTATTACAATAAACTTAGGTTTGTTTAATTTGTTGCCACTACCGGCGCTCGACGGCGGCAGACTTGTATTTATACTTTTTGAAATGATTTTTAGAAAACCTGTTCCGCAAAAGTATGAGTCAATAGTTCACGCAGTGGGAATAATACTGCTTCTGACGTTGATGGCGGTAATTTCGTTTAAAGATATTTACGTTTTGATAACGGGGTGATTAAATGTTTACAAATGCTACGACTAAAAGGGTTTATGTGGGCGGAGTAGCCATGGGCGGTGGCGCGCCTATAAGCATACAGTCTATGCTTTGCGCTCACGCACACGATATTGAGGGTAACGTTGCCCAAGCACTCGCCTTGCAAGAGACGGGGTGTGATATTGTGCGCGTATCGGTACCCGACGTTGAAACCATAAAAACCGTCGAGGCATTAAAACAAAGCATCACCATTCCGCTTGTGGCAGACATTCACTTTGATTGGCGATTGGCGCTCGAAAGTGTTGCCGCAGGTGTTGATAAGGTGCGTATAAATCCCGGCAATATTGGTGACGAAACCAAGGTTCGCGAGGTTGCAAGGGTTTGTCGTGAAAATAATATACCTATAAGAATAGGTGTTAATTCGGGGTCTTTAGAAAAAGAGATACTCGCAAAATATGGCGCAGCTACACCCGAAGCTATGGTTGAAAGCGGACTTTATCATATATCACTTTTAGAAAAATATGATTTTGATAACATTGTATTGTCACTAAAATCGTCAAACGTAAAGCGTATGTACGATGCGTATGTGTTAGCGGCCGAAAAATGCCCTTATCCGCTACACCTTGGTGTTACCGAGGCGGGCACCGAAAATATGGGTGTTATAAAATCTTCTGCAGGTATTGGCGGGCTTTTGCTTCGCGGCATTGGCGATACGCTTCGTATATCACTTACCGATGAGCCTGTAAAAGAGGTTGCTGCCGCAAAAAATCTACTTAAAGCATTAGGTATTAGAAACGACGGCATAAAATTTGTATCCTGTCCTACCTGCGGCAGAACCGAGATAGATTTAATAGGTCTTGCAAAGCAAGCTGAGGAGCGCTTTGCAAAAATAGATAAAAATTTAACCGTGGCTATTATGGGTTGTGTTGTAAACGGCCCGGGTGAAGCGAGTGCTGCCGATATAGGAATAGCCGGCGGCAAGGATTGTGGCGTTATATTTAAAGGCGGCAAAATAATTCACAATAAAGTGCCCGAAGAAAAGCTGCTTGACGTATTAGAAGAAGAAATAAATAAAATGTGAGGAATATAAATGTACTCTTTTGGGGAACTGTTTGGTACATATTTAAGTGCAGAAACGTTAAACGCATTTAGTGAAGTAACCATTAATGAATGTGCATTAAACAGTGAAGCACGTAATTTAAAATTAAAGCTTTATAGCACAAATTACATACCTTGCGCAAAGATAAATATTTTGCGCGAGGAGATTAAGCACGCTTTGCAGTTGGAAAGCGACGCTGTTGAAGTTTGTTTTGATAGTGGCGCTTTATGCGTTGCGGCGATAGAGGATATTGTCTTAGAAATTCGCACAAAGAATATAATTTTTAACGGATTTTTTAATGAGGCGCAGTATACTCTTGACGGCAATAACTTAAAAATATCATTAAAATATGGCGGTTACAGCAAAATACAAGAGGGTAATTTTGAAACCATTTTTAAAACGGCTGTAAAAAAGCATTTTGGTTTAGATGTCAACATTTCTTTTGACGGCGCGCTTGAGGACGCACCCATTGTTTTGCCCGAGCCGGAGGTTGTTGTGCATAATACTGCCGAAAAATCAAAGTCAGCACCAAAAGAAGAAAAGAAATATGATTACAAGCCAAAGGACGGGCTACCTGTATATCTTGAAAGTGCAAAGCTTTTTTATGGTAGAAAAATAGATACAAACGTAAAAAAACTAACGTCTGTTATATTGCCGCAAAATGATGGTGAAAGTGTATATGTTTGCGCTTGGGGCGAGGTATTTGGTTGCGAAAGCAAGGTTCTTGACACCAAACGCGGCGGCAAAATGGTTAAGGTTAAATTTTATTTTAGCGATACCACCAATTCGTTTAGTGCTTCGCTTACAAAATTCTTTGACCCCCAATACACCAAAAATATGGACGAAGCCGCAACCGACTTTTTAAACGAGGTAGCTCCACTTAAAGATGGTGCGTGCGTAATTGTAAACGGTGACTATTCTTATGACAGCTGGTCGCGTGACTTTGTGCTTGATGTTAAGGCACTTGCTACTATAAAGAAGTACGAAGAAACCGACGATTTTGACGGCCAAAAGAGAGTGGAACTGCATTGCCATACCAATATGTCGGCAAAAGACGCGGTTGCAAGTGCGGGTGACATTATAAACCGCGCATATAAATGGGGCCACAAGGCTGTTGCCATTACCGATCACGGTGTTGTACAGGCTTACCCAGCAGTCGCAGAGGCGGTTGGCAAAATCCGCAAGGGCGGAGGCGAATTTAAGGCAATTTACGGCGTAGAAAATTATTTTATCGACGATACCCGTTATGATATTTCAAATCTTACCAATAAAGAGATTGCAAAGCTTCGCAATCATCAGATTTTGCTTGTTAAGGATTTGGTAGGTCTTAAAAATTTATATCAGCTTATATCTGAGGCGCATCTTCATAACTTTTACGGCAGACCAATTATTTTGCGTTCACAGTTAGACGCTCACCGTGAGGGACTTATTGTGGGCTCTGCTTGTGAGCAGGGCGAATTATATCGCGCAATAATTGACGGCAAGGACGAAAAAACACTTTTAGAAATTGCCGATTATTACGATTATCTCGAAATTCAACCGCTCGGCAACAACGAATTTATGGTGCGTGACAGTGTGCGTCCCGATAAGGTAGATAAAAAGGGTAATGTTACACCAAACCGCTTTAAGCACGTTACAAGCATTGATGTTATAAAAGATTTTAACCGCAAGGTTGTAGAGCTTGCCGATAAGTTAGGCAAGATGGTTGTAGCAACGGGTGACGTACATTTTCTTAAAAAGGAAGATGGCATAATCCGTCAGATAGTCATGGCCGGACAAGGCTTTGACGACATCGATAATCAAGCTCCGCTTCACTTTAAATCTACTACCGAAATGATGGAGGACTTTTCATATTTTGGCGATCGCGCATACGAGTTTGTAGTAGAAAATCCAAACAAAATAGCACAAATGGTATCAGATGAGGTTATCCCCGTACCAAAGGGAAATTATCCGCCTGTAATAGAGGGCTCGGACGACCTGCTTCGTGAGATTTGTTGGCGTAATGCCAAGGCCATGTACGGTGATCCCGTGCCCGAAATAGTTGAAAAGCGTCTAAACAAAGAGCTTAATTCAATTATCAATAACGGCTTCTCTATAATGTATATCTCGGCGCAAAAGCTTGTTGCCAAGAGTGAAGAATTGGGTTACTACGTTGGTTCGCGTGGTTCGGTAGGTTCGTCCTTTGTTGCTACAATGGCAGGTATATCAGAGGTTAACCCATTAGCGCCTCACTATGTATGTCCTACCTGTCAATATAGCGAATTCTTTACCGACGGTTCGGTGGGCTCAGGCTTTGACCTACCCGAAAAAAATTGCCCGCACTGTAACACACCGCTCGGCAGAAACGGTCACGATATACCGTTTGAGACCTTCTTGGGCTTTAAGGGTGACAAGGTGCCTGATATTGACCTTAACTTCTCAGACGAAGTGCAAAACACAATTCAAGAATATACCAAAACACTTTTCGGTGCTGAAAATGTTTACAAGGCGGGTACGATTTCTACCATAGCCGAAAAAACCGCCTTTGGTTTTGCTAAAGCCTATGCCGAAAAGATGAATGTTACACTATCGCAAGCAGAGCTTAACCGCTTGGCAAGTATGGTAGAGGGCTCAAAGGTTAAAACCACTACCGGTCAGCACCCCGCAGGTATGATTATTGTGCCACAGGGTATGACCATTTACGATTTTTGCCCAGTGCAGCATCCTGCCGATGATACTGAGAGCGACATTATTACAACCCACTTTGACTTCCACTCTATTCACGATACAATTCTCAAGCTTGACGAATTGGGTCATGTGGTGCCTACTACGTATAAATATCTTACCGAGTATTCGGGTATCGACGTAAACGATGTATCTATGAGCGACCCCAAGGTTTATAGTTTGTTTACCTCGACCGAGGCTTTGGGTGTAAAGCCTGAAGATATTGAGTCAAACACAGGCACATTTTGCTTGCCCGAATTTGGCACCTCATTTGTACGCGGAATGCTTGTTGACTGTAAACCAAAGAATTTCTCTGATTTGCTTCAAATATCGGGTCTTTCACACGGTACCGACGTTTATCTCGGTAACGCAAAGGACCTTATCGATAACGGCACCTGTACCATTTCCGAGGTTATAGGTACCCGTGATAACATAATGGTTTACCTTATACATCAGGGTATGGACGAGGGCCGAGCCTTCAAGATTACCGAAACGGTGCGTAAAGGCTTGGTAGCTAAAGGTAAAGTCTCTAAAGAAGAATGGGGACAAATGGAAGAAGATATGCGTGCAGTCGGCGTGCCCGAGTGGTACATAGGCTCTTGCTATAAGATTAAGTACATGTTCCCTAAAGCCCACGCGGCAGCCTACGTTATCTCGGCAATAAAGCTTGGTTGGTATAAGGTATATAGACCGCTTGAATTTTACTGTGCTTACTTTACCGCTCGTCCCGAGGATGTTGACGTGCCTACCGTTATAAAGGGTAGAGGTGCCGTGCTTGCCAAAATGAACGAAATTAAGGCAAAGGGTAAAGAGGCTACTAAAAAAGAGCTTGATACCTATGACGTATTGCTTATAATCAATGAAATGATGGCAAGAGGCATCGAGATACTGCCTATCGACATTAAGCATTCACACGCTATGAAGTTCTTGCCCGAAAACGGCAAAATGCGCCTACCTTTCGGCGCACTTTCGGGTGTTGGTGAAAAAGCAGCATACTCTATATATGAAGCGGCACAAAAGGGCGACTTTGTATCACGCGAGGATTTTGCAGTTGAAGCAGGTGTTTCAAAAACAATTATTCAAAACCTTGCCGACCTTGGAGCTATGGACGATTTGCCCGACACAAATCAAATGTCATTATTTTAATGTTAAAGATGTCTTGTACAAATTAGTGCAAGACATCTTTTGTATATTTACCCAAAAAAATAATGTTTACATTTGGACTTAGTGCAATTTTAACAAAAATCTCAAAAATTTTTGATTTTTTGAAGAAAAAGGTTGCAATTTTGTAACCTTTTGGTATAATAAGACTATAAAAGGTTACAAAATTGTAACAATTTCGAGAGGAGAATTTTTGTGGGTGATGTAATTACGCTGATTATAGACTGTATAAAAAGCGCGGCATCTACAATTAAAAATAGTTCAAAAAAAGCAAAGCAGGGTATGTTTGCAGCTATAGCTATAATTGCTATTTTTGCAAGCCTTTCTTTTACAGGTACTCGCATTGCTTATGAGGTAAATTACGGTGGTCGTAATATTGCAACCGTTAGCAGTAAGGAGCAATTTAACGAGGCGCTAAAGCTTGTTACCAATATGGTTGAAAGCAAGGGTGTTGAAACGGTTGTAGAAAAACCCACCTTTAGCACCACCATTGTTTTGAGTGAAAACATCAACAGTACAAATGAAATTGCTAACGCAATTATTGATAACACCGATGCAATAGTTGAAGCATCAACCCTTTATGTAGACGGTAAGGCGGTACTTTGTGCAGAAAAGGCAACACTTGAAAGTGCTCTTAACACTCGTCTTAATGCGTACAAGCCTTCTGACGTTGAGTGTACAAGCCGTTTTACTAAAAGTATAAGCCAAGAAAACAGTTACTATATGACAAGCGATCTTGCTAATAAGGATCAGGTTGAAAGTGTTGTAAACGAACTTGAGGTTATTACCGAGCTTCGCAAAACAACCGACGTTATGGTGCCATATACCAGCACCGTAAAAAAGACAAATGAGCAGATTATAGGCTATAGCGCAGTAACCGTTAAGGGTGTATCGGGCGTTAACCGACTTACACAAGATATAGTTATGGTAAACGGCAACGTTACGTCCTGCGTTGACGTAAGCAACGAGGTTGTAATTGCACCTGTTAACGAGGTAATAGTAAAAGGCACCGCAAAGACCTTGGCATCTGCAAAACAGAAGCAAGAGGCACACGCCGCTGGCTTTATATTCCCGGTACCTGCAGGTACTTGGAGAATAAGCTCTTACTGGGGTGACGGAAGAAACCATAAGGGCATTGACATTTGCGCAAATGGTGGCACGTCAATTTTTGCCGTAGCAGACGGTAAGGTTGTTCATGCCGGCTGGAAGGGCGACTACGGTTACTGTGTAATCATTGAGCATGCAAGCGGTATGCGTACCCTTTATGCACACGCTCGTCAGGTTTGTTGCAGTGTGGGTGACACCGTATCACAAGGCGAGGTAATAGCTCTTGTTGGTACTACAGGTCAGTCAACAGGTAACCACGTACATTTTGAGGTTATTGTAAATGGTCGCCGTATAGACCCGGCCCCTTATATTGGTCTTGATAAATAATAGTATGATATATTTAAAACCCTTGTCGTTGGACAAGGGTTTTTGTGTTTTTAACCTTGACTAAACCACAATATTTAGTGTATAATGTATACTGTATATTAATGTGAAAAAATATTGCTAATTGCAAGGAAGTGTAATTTTGGCTAAAGCAAAACCACAATATGACAATACAAGTATTCAAAAACTTGAAGGCCCTGACCGAGTACGAAAACGTCCCGGCGTAATATTCGGCTCCGACGGTCTTGACGGCTGTGAGCATTCGGTTTTTGAAATAATATCTAACTCTATCGACGAAGCGCGTGAGGGTTACGGTAAAAAGATAGTTATTACCTACCATAGCGATAACTCTATCGAGGTGCAAGACTTTGGTCGTGGTTGCCCTGTAGATTATAACTCTAAATATGACTGCGAAAACTGGGAAATGGTTTTTTGCGAGATGTATGCGGGCGGTAAGTACGGCACAGACGAAGGCTCTAACTATAGCACCTCAATTGGTCTAAATGGCTTGGGCCTTTGCGCTACGCAGTATGCGGCTGAGTGGATGGACGTTGAGGTAAAACGTGACGGATTTAAGTATAACCTTCATTTTGAAAAGGGCTTTAATAAAGGTGGACTTACAAAAGAGGCGTACACCGGTCGAGATACGGGCACCAAAATCCGTTGGAAGCCTGATATTGAAGTGTTTACCGATATAAATATTCCGCGAGATTATTTTATCGACACACTTAAAAGACAGGCTATTGTAAATGACGGCTTGCTCTTCGAATTTCGTGAGCAGCAGGGTGCACGTTATATAACACAAGATATTATTTACGAAAACGGTATCACCGATTACGTAAATGAAACAGTGGGCGAGGAAAAGCTTACATCGGTACAGTTTTGGTCTGCCGAGCGTAAGGGTCGTGACAGGGAAGATAAGCCTGAATATAAGGTTAAGATAAATGCGGCGCTTACATTTTCTAACCGCCACACTAAAAAAGAGTATTACCACAACTCAAGCTGGCTTGAATACGGCGGTGCGCCCGAACGCGCTGTAAGAAACGCATTTGTTTACCAAATTGATGCTTATTTAAAACAAAATAACAAATACAAAAGCGGTGAAAGCAAGATAACCTTCTCTGATATAGAAGAATGTTTGGTGCTTGTTGTCTCGTCGTTTTCACCCGGTGGTCTTGTTTCGTATGAAAACCAGACCAAAAAGAGCATCACCAACAAGTTTATAGGTGACGCTATGACCGAATTTTTCCGTCATCAGCTTGAAATCTATTTTATAGAAAATAAAGCCGAGGCCGAAAAGATTGCCGAGCAGGTACTTATAAACAAGCGTAGCCGTGAGCGTAGTGAAAAAGAAAGAATCAACCTTAAAAAGACGTTGGCTACAGGCAACACAATGGCAGATCGTGTACAAAAATTTGTCGACTGCCGCAGTAAAGACGTAAACGAGCGAGAGCTTTATATAGTTGAGGGTGACTCGGCTTTGGGCTCTTGTAAGCTTGCTCGTGACGCGGCGTTTCAGGCTATTATGCCCGTGCGAGGTAAAATACTTAACTGCCTGAAGGCTGAATATGATAAGATTTTCAAAAGCGAAATCATCACCGATTTGCTTAAGGTATTAGGCTGTGGTGTAGAGGTTAAGTCAAAGGCAAACAAAAACCTTTCTAACTTTGATATGAGTAACCTCCGTTGGAACAAGATAATAATCTGTACCGATGCCGACGTTGACGGTTTCCATATTCGCACACTAATACTTACTATGATTTACCGCCTTATGCCAACGCTTATAAGTGAAGGCAAGGTGTTTATAGCTGAAACACCGCTTTATGAAATAAACACCAAGGCAAAAACCTATTTTGCGTATGACGAAAACGAAAAGACCGATATACTTACCGAAATAGGCGAAGAAAAATACACCCTACAGCGTTCAAAAGGACTTGGTGAAAACCAACCCGATATGATGAACCTTACTACTATGAACCCCGAAACACGTCGTCTTATAAAGATACTTCCCGAAGATGCCGAATATACAAGCGAGATGTTTGATTTGCTGCTCGGCGATAATCTTGCGGGAAGAAAAGATTACATTTCGGAATACGGCTATCTATATATGGATGACGCCGATATTAGCTAAAGGAGATATAAAAATTGGCTCCAAGAAAGAAAAAAGAAACAGAACAAAAGTCTAAAAAGCCACAAAGCAATGCCTATATTGCGGGTGCGGGTACAGTGGTAGAAAGCTTGGTTACCGAAACGCTTAAATCAAACTTTATGCCTTACGCTATGAGCGTAATCATTTCGCGTGCCATTCCTGAAATAGATGGTTTTAAACCGTCGCACCGCAAACTGCTTTATACAATGTATAATATGGGCTTGCTTAAGGGCAATACCATAAAGTCGGCTAATATTGTTGGTCGTACTATGCAGCTTAACCCTCACGGTGATGCCGCAATCTATGAAACTATGGTGCGACTAAGTGAGGGTAACGAGTCACTGCTGCACCCTTACGTTAAATCAAAGGGCTCGTTTGGTAAAGCATATTCACGCGATATGCAGTGTGCGGCTTCACGTTATACCGAGGCAAAGTTAGCTCCCATAGCCGAAGAGCTGTTTGTAGATATCGACAAGGACACCGTTGATTTTGTGGATAACTACGACGCCACAATGAAAGAGCCGGTGCTTTTCCCCGTAACGTTTCCGTCAATACTTGTAAATGCAAATATGGGTATCGCCGCAGGTATGGCAAGCAATATTTGCCCATTTAACCTACGCGAAGTGTGTGAAACCACCATTGCTTATATTAAAGATAATGATATAAACGTGGCTGATACACTTTTAGCCCCCGATTTTCCAATAGGTGGCGAGCTGCTCTATGACCGCAGTGAAATGGAAAAGATTTATGAAACAGGTCGCGGCAGCTTTAAAGTGCGTGGTACCTATGAGTATGACAAGTCAAACAACTGTATCGATATAAAATCTATTCCGCCTACCACCACAACCGAGGCTATCATTGAAAAGGTAATCGATCTTGTAAAGGCAAAAAAGATTACCGAAATTAACGATATTCGTGATGAAACCGACCTTGGCGGTCTTCAAATTACAATAGATTTAAAACGCGGTGTTGATGCGGAAAAGCTTATGAAAAAGCTTTTCAAAATGACACCTTTGCAAGATAGCTTTTCTTGTAATTTTAATATTCTTATCGCCTCAAGCCCAATGGTTTTGGGTGTAAAAGAAATTATAAGCGAATGGGTTGCGTTCCGTAGTGAGTGCGTGCGCCGACGAGTTTACTTTAAGCTTGAAAAGGCAAAGGGTAAATTACATTTGCTTAAAGGTATGGAGAAAATACTTCTCGATATTGATAAGGCTATTAAAATTGTTCGCGATACCAAAGAAGAAAAAGAGGTTGTGCCAAACCTTATGATTGGCTTTGGTATTGACGAGACACAGGCTGAATATGTAGCCGAAATCAAGTTGCGTCACCTAAACCGTGAATATATCTTAAAGCGTCTTGATGAAATCGAAAATCTACAAAAAGAAATCGAAGAGATGCAGTCAATTCTTGATTCAAAGGCAAAAATTAAAAAGATTATTGTAAAGGAACTCGAAGAAGTTATCAAAAAATACGGCGTTGACCGCAAGACTCAAATTGTTTCTGCTGAAACCGAGGACGTTACAAACGAGCCTGAGGTGGTAGACGAGTCACCTGTAACACTCTTCTTTACAAAAGACGGTTACTTTAAAAAGATTACACCGCTATCACTTCGTATGAGTGGCGAGCAAAAGCTTAAAGAGGGCGACGAAATCACGCAGGTAATTGAGTCAACCAATGCTCACGATTTGTTGTTCTTTACCACAAATGCACAGGTTTACAAAAGCCGTGTATGCGATTTTGCCGACGGTAAGGCAAGTGCTTTGGGTGACTTTGTTGGCGGCAAGCTTGAGTATGACGAGGGCGAATCAAGTCTTTATATGGTTCACACCCGCGACTATAGCGGATTTATGATATTTGTTTTTGATAACGGACGCATAGCCAAGGTTCCGCTTAAATCGTACGAAACAAAGACAAACCGTAAAAAGCTTATTAAAGCGTACTGTGAAAAGCATAAGATTCATACAATTCTTTATTTTGAAAAGGATTGCGATTTGTTGCTAAAGTCAACGAACAATCGTATGCTGCTTGTCAATACGGCACTTATTCCCGCAAAGGCTACTAAAGATAACGGTGGTATTGCGGTTATGACTCAAAAGAAGGGTCAGCGCATATTTACAGCCGAGCCTTATGTAGACGAGGAGTTAGAAAATCCGCATCGCTATCGCACAAAGAATTTGCCTGCAGCAGGTGCATTGCCACAAAAGGGCCAAGCAACACAAACCGCACTTGACATATAGTGCATTTAGCGGTAAAATAAAAAACCGTCCGAAAAGCCACATACCTTGAATGTTTTCAAAGTAAAATTCGCATCTCGGGCGGCGTGTCCGCCTCGAAATGCAAACGCTGTTACTCGTGGCTGACAATATTTAATATTAACATTTTACATTCAATTATACGTATTTGGAGTTGGTAAATTTATGAATAAAGAACTCGCAAAGCAGTATGACCCAAAGGACGTTGAAGACCGCATTTATAAAATGTGGCTTGACGGAAAATACTTTCACGCAAAATGTGAAGAGGGCAAAGATACTTATACAATAGTTATTCCGCCACCAAACATCACAGGTCAGCTTCATATGGGACATGCTCTTGACAACACTTTACAGGATATTCTTATCCGTTTTAAGCGTATGCAGGGCTTTGACACGCTTTGGCTTCCGGGTACTGACCACGCATCTATTGCGACAGAAGCCAAAATTGTTGAGGCAATGAAAAAGGAAGGTATCACAAAAGAAGATATTGGCCGTGAGGGCTTCCTTGAGCGTGCTTGGGATTGGAAGCGTCAATACGGCGGCAGAATTATTGAACAGCTTAAAAAGCTTGGCTCTTCTTGCGACTGGGACCGTGAGCGTTTTACACTTGATGAAGGCTGTAACAAAGCAGTTCGTGAAGTGTTTGTAAACCTTTACGAAAAGGGTCTTATCTATCGTGGCGAGCGCATCATTAACTGGTGCCCACATTGTAAGACATCTATTTCTGATGCCGAGGTTGAATATGAGGAGCAGGCAGGTCATTTTTGGCATTTGCGCTATCCCTTTGTTGACGGCAGCGGTTATTTAGAGCTTGCTACAACCCGTCCTGAAACCTTGCTTGGCGATACTGCTGTTGCAGTAAACCCAAATGATGAAAGATATAAAGATTTAATCGGTAAAGAGCTTGACCTTCCAATTGTTCACCGTAAGATACCGGTTGTTGCCGATGATTACGTTGAAATGGATTTTGGTACAGGTGTTGTTAAAATAACACCTGCACACGACCCTAATGACTTTGAGGTTGGTCTTCGTCATAACCTACCCGTTATTTGTGTAATGACCGACGACGCAAAGATTACCGATGATTATCCCAAATATGCGGGAATGGATCGCTACGAAGCCCGCAAAGCAATTGTTGCTGACCTTGAAGCAGAGGGCGCACTCGTTAAGGTAGAGGATTATACCCATAATGTTGGCACCTGCTACCGTTGCGGCACTACCGTTGAGCCGGCTGTTTCAAAGCAGTGGTTTGTAAAGATGAAGCCACTTGCAACCCCAGCTATTGACGCTGTTAAAAACGGTGAGACAAAGTTTGTTCCACAGCGTTTTGAAAAGGTATATTTCCACTGGCTTGAAAACATTCGTGACTGGTGTATTTCACGTCAGCTTTGGTGGGGACATCGTATTCCTGCTTGGTACTGTGAAGAGTGCGGCGAGATAACCGTATCTCGTGAAGATGCTCACAAGTGTGCACACTGCGGTAGTGAAAAGATTGTTCAAGACCCCGATACACTCGATACTTGGTTTTCATCTGCTCTTTGGCCATTCTCTACTTTAGGTTGGCCTGATAATACCGAGGATTTAAAACACTATTATCCTACAAATACACTCGTTACAGGTTATGACATTATTCCTTTCTGGGTAATGCGTATGATGTTCTCAGGACTGGAGCATACAGGTGAGGTTCCGTTTGATACCGTGCTTATTCATGGTCTTGTTCGTGATTCTCAGGGCAGAAAGATGTCAAAGTCTTTGGGCAACGGTGTTGATCCGCTCGAAGTAATCGATACCTACGGTGCTGATGCACTTCGTTTCTCTCTTGCTACGGGTAACAGCCCAGGTAACGATATGCGCTATATCCCTGAGCGTGTAGATGCAAGCCGTAACTTTGCAAATAAGATTTGGAACGCGGCAAGATTTATTATGATGAATCTTGACAGCGATAAGGTATTGCCGGTGGATGTTAACGCCTTAGCACTCGAAGATAAGTGGATTATTTCAAAATACAACACACTTGTTCGCGACGTTACCGAAAACCTTGACCGATTTGAGCTTGGGTTAGCTGTACAAAAGCTTTACGACTTTATTTGGGACGTATTTTGCGATTGGTACATCGAAATTTGTAAATCGCGTCTAAACGGTGAGGATGAAACGGCTAAAAATACCGCTCGCAGCGTACTGGTTTACGTATTTACAAACACACTTGCACTCTTACATCCGTTTATGCCATTTATTACCGAAGAAATTTGGCAGAGTTTACCACACGGCGATGAAGAAGCATTGATGGTAACTGAATGGCCAAAGTTTAGCGAAGAGTTTAACTTCTCTAAGCAGGAAGCAGAATTTGAAAAGATTATGCTTGTAATCAAGGCTATCAGAAACCGTCGCACCGAGATGAACGTACCGCCTTCTAAAAAGGCAAAGGTTTGCATACAAACAAACTTTGCCGATACCTTTAGCACAGGCACTTCATACATCTGCCGTTTGGCTTCGGCTTCTGAAGTGGAAATCGGCGACAACTTTGACGCCGAGGGCGCAGTTCGCGTGGTTACCGATGCCGCTACAGTTTATATGCCAATGAAAGAGCTTGTTGATATTGACGGCGAAATTGCAAGACTTAACAAGGACTTACAAAAGGCTATCGTTGATAAAGAGTTCTTTGAAAAGAAGCTAAATAACGCGGGCTTTGTGGCAAAGGCACCGGCCGCTGTTATAGAGCAGCAACGTCAAGGCCTTGCAAAAGCGCTTGATAAAATAAAGATGATTGAAGACAGCATCGCTGACCTCAAGGCTCTTTAACTTAAAACTGCATTCAAAAAGAGAGCCAAGTGAATTGGCTCTCTCTTTTATTACGGTAAATGTATTTTTCTCTATTAAATCAATAAGCTTTAAATATATTCACCGTATTTAAAAGGATTAATTGCTTAATCCTTGATAGTATTATGTGATATTTATTTTAAAATTTTCAAGTAAAATTTTGGTGTTTTATGAAATATATTGAAACTTTAAATTATATACACTCGTTGGGTGCTTTTTCGCACGAAGCGTCACTTAAGCGAATAACCGCTGTCTGTCAAAAGCTTGGTAACCCGCAAAATGATTTTCGTGCAATTCATATCGCGGGCACTAACGGCAAAGGCTCGGTCAGCACCTTTGTATCGAGTGCTTTAAAAGCGGCAGGGTACAAGGTGGGCACCTTTGTATCACCATACATTGTCGATTTTTGCGAACGAATACAAATAAACGGTGAATATATAAGTCAAGAAAATTTGTGCCGCCTCTCACAAAGGGTTATTGACACAAAAATAGATTTGACCGAATTTGAATTTATAACAGCAGTAGGATTTTTATATTTTAGCGAAAACAATATAGACATTGCCGTGCTTGAAACGGGTCTTGGCGGTCGTTTTGACGCTACCAACGTAATAGATTCGCCACTTGTTTCGGTTATAACAAAGATAGGTATTGACCACATCGCAGTTTTGGGCGATACAATCGAGCAAATTGCAAAAGAAAAGTGTGGCATTATAAAAGACAATACCGTTGTTACAGCCCATACTCAACCGCAATCGGCATATGATGTTATAAAATCATATTCGCAAAATGTAATAACACCAAATATAAATGATTTAACAAATGTTAATACTTCGGTTTTGGGCAACAGCTTTACTTATAAAAATGAAAACTATAAAACTAATCTTGGCGGCGAATATCAAATCGAAAATGCTCTTGTAGCAATCGAAACGCTAAAAAACTGTGGACTGACAATTACTGATGATAATATAAAAATAGGGCTTGAAAGGGCGTTTATTCCTGCACGACTTGAGGTAGTAAGTCAAAATCCACTTATCGTAATTGACGGTGCGCATAACCCCGACGGCGCAAATGCTCTTTGCGAGGCGTTAAAAGATAGCGAAAATATTACCGCCATTATAGGCGTAATGCGAGATAAAAACTACAAAGATGTGCTTTCAAAAACATTGCCGTTTTGCGAAAACGTTATTTGCGTGACACCCGATGTTCCGCGCGCACTACCTGCAAATGAACTATCTGTGGTGGCAATGCCTTACTGTAAAAATGTTGTTGTCGCCGATAATTTAGATGACGCGTTAAATATTGCAATGCAAAACGATAATTCAATATTTATTTTCGGCTCGCTTTATTTGGCATCACAAATTAGACCACTATTAAAGAAATAAAAAAACCATAATTTGACAATTAAATGTGACAAATTTTACGCAGACAAGCTTCTATAATAAATTAGAAGCTTGTCTTTTTATATTTTATTCCTTATAAGCCTCCCTTGCCTAAAGGGGGCTGTCACCGCAGGTGACTGGGGGATAGAAAGAGGTGTTTTTATGTCAGTAGATATTAGTGTAAACGGTGAGGTAACAACCGCATATATAAGCGGCGAGCTTGACCATCATTCAGCCGCGGCAATACGCGCCACCATTGATAACGCGGTAGAACTTAATATGCCGTCACTGCTTGTTCTTGATTTTACCCGCGTTAGCTTTATGGACAGCTCGGGCATAGGTCTTGTTATGGGTAGATACCGTAATTTGTCACGGCGCGGCGCCAAGCTGCATATTACGGGAACTTCACCACAAATTTATAAAGTGATGAAGCTTTCGGGAATAGAAAAGCTTGCCACCATTGATGAATGTAAAAAATAAGGAGATAATTATGGAAATTATAAATAAGTTTAGTATGAATGTATTATCGCGCTCGGCAAACGAGGGCTTTGCGCGCGCTACCGTTGCGGCGTTTGCGTCGCAGCTAGATCCAACGCTTGAAGAAATAAACGACATAAAAACCGCTGTTAGCGAAGCAGTTACAAATTGTATAGTTCACGCCTACCGCGAGTCTTTAGGCAAAATTTACATAAGCGGCGAAATTACCGATACAAATATTATAAAAATTAAAATTCGTGATAACGGCTGTGGCATAGAAAATGTAGAAAAAGCTATGGAGCCGCTTTTTACCACCGTTGGTGGCGAGCGTGCGGGGCTTGGCTTTGCTGTTATGCAATCATTTATGGACTCTATTCGCGTGCGCTCTCGAGTGGGAAAGGGTACTACCGTAATATTAACTAAAAAAATAGCCCCCCGATATACAGTAAATGGTTGATACAAGTTTTCGCGACAGCTTTATTGAAAGCAATCTTCCGCTTGTGCATTCGCTTTGTAAGCGATTTATAGGTCGCGGCATTGAGTATGACGACCTATATCAAGCGGGGTGTATTGGGCTTATAAAAGCGGTGGATGGCTTTGACGAATCACGAGGCCTTTGCTTTTCTACTTACGCCGTCCCCGTAATTTTAGGCGAGATACGTCGTATGTTTCGCGACGGCGGCTCGGTTAAGGTGTCACGCAGTTTAAAGGAATTATCGCTAAAGGTTACGCGCGCAAAATCAGTTTTAGAGCTTAAACTTTCGCGCGAGCCTACCATCAATGAGCTATCGGCAGAGCTTGGTGTTACACCCGAAGAAATAACCGAGGCGCTCTCGGCCGCAATGCCTACCGTTTCACTAACCTATGAAAGTGATGATGGCATAAGCGAAATGGACGTTTGTGTTTCGGGACCCGAGGAATTGCTAACCGACAAGCTACTGCTTCAGCGTGCCTTTAAGCATTTAGACACTACCGAGCAACAAATAATAAGATATCGCTATTTTGAATATCTTACCCAAAATGAAACAGCTGCACGGCTTGGGATGTCGCAGGTACAAATATCGCGCGCAGAAAAGAAAATTTTACTAAAACTGCGGGGCGTAATAGGCTCGGTCGCTTGACAAAAAACGGCGCAAGATATATTATATGTATAGGCCCCCTTGCCTAAAGGGGGCTGTCACCGTAGGTGACTGGGGGATATTTTATATTCGCGAAGTAATCAAAGGGGGACAAAAAATGCAACCCATATTATATATTGTAATACCTTGCTACAACGAGCAAGAGGTGCTGCCTATTACAGCGCCTATGTTTTTACAAAAAATTAATGACCTTTATATAGATGGTAAAATCAGCGAGCATAGTCGCATACTTTTTATAAATGATGGTAGCCGTGACAAGACGTGGGACATTATTACCGAGCTCTCAAGCCTTGACGAGCATTACTGCGGTATATCGCTTAGTCGCAACCGTGGTCACCAAAATGCTTTGCTTGCAGGTCTTATGGAAGCTAAAGACAAATGTGATATGTGTGTTTCGGTTGATTGTGACGGTCAGGACGATATTGACGCTATCGACAAAATGGTAGACGAGTATCTATCGGGTAGTGAAATAGTTTATGGCGTTAGAAGTGACCGCAAAACCGATACCGCGTTTAAGCGTGGCACCGCGCAGTTCTTTTATAAAATGATGCGTGGTATGGGTGTCGATATGATATATAATCACGCCGACTATCGCCTTATGTCGCGCAGAGCGCTCGAAGGACTATCACAGTTTAAAGAGGTTAATCTTTTCTTGCGTGGTTTAGTTCCAATGGTTGGTTACAAATATTCTTGTGTAGAATATTCTCGCAAAGAGCGTATGGCGGGCAAAAGTAAATATCCGCTAAAAAAGATGATTTCTTTTGCCATAAACGGAATTACCAGCCTTTCGGTAAAGCCCATCCGCCTTATAACTGCATTTGGTTTTATAGTATCGGCGCTTAGCGTTATAGGCATTATATGGTCGGTAATAACGGCAATTATCGGTTCGGGCGTTGCCGGCTGGGCATCAACCGTCAGCATAATATGTTTCCTTGGTGGTGTGCAGCTACTTAGCCTTGGCGTTATCGGCGAATATGTTGGTAAAATTTATCTTGAGGTAAAGGGTAGACCCCGTTACATAATAGATAAAAAAACAGATGAAATTAAATAAATATATACATATATAAGGAACGACCTGTGTGTTGTTCCTTTTTGTGTTTCACCTTTTCTCTTGCTTCTTAATAAACTGTAAAGAGGACGTAAATTATTAAAAGGAGAAAAGGCTATGAATTATACAGATACCAACTACCGTATGCCGCGCGACGTGGCAGCGGACAAAGATATTCTTGCTATGGCTTTTGTAAATTCGCAAAAAATCACCTCGGTATATGACATAGATACCGGATTTACTTGCGGAACAATATATCCTGCTCTTAATAAACCTTTAAGCACAGGAGGCGCATGGCGATGAACGAAAAAACAATGCTTAAAAAGCGAATACACGCCTATGATTTTGCTATACACGAAACGGTACTATTTCTCGATACCCATCCGAGAGACCAAAAGGCGCTGCACATGCTGCGAGAATATCGCCGCCGCAGACAAGAAGAGGTCGCAAAGTATGAAGCCCGCTTTGGCAAATATATAGTAACACCTTGCGACGTGCCGGCTGAAAATTGCTGGGAATGGGTAGACAGCCCATGGCCATGGGAAAGGCAGGTGTAACGTATGTGGCAATACGAGAAAAAATTACAGTACCCCGTAAACATTAAAAACCCAAACCCCAAGTACGCTAAAATTATAATAAGTCAGTACGGTGGCCCCGACGGTGAGCTTGGTGCGTCTATGCGATACCTTACCCAACGCTACGGCACACCCTATAACGAGGTAAAAGGTCTTCTTACCGACATCGGCACGGAAGAACTCGCCCACATGGAAATGGTTTGCGCTATGGTTTATCAGCTTACCAGAAACCTTACTCCCGAACAGATTAAGGCAGCAGGCTTTGACACCTATTTTGTAGACCACACAGCGTCGGTTTATCCCGTAGCGGCATCGGGTCTACCTTGGCGCGCAGAGTATATTCAGTCAAAGGGCGATATAATCGCAGACCTTCACGAAGATATGGGTGCCGAGCAAAAAGCACGTGTGACCTATGATAACCTTATTCGTCTTATCGACGACCCAGATATACTCGACCCACTAAAATTCCTTCGCCAGCGTGAGATAGTCCATTACCAACGCTTCGGTGAAGCGTTAGGTCTTACAACCGATAGACTAAACAGCAAAAACTTCTACGCCTGCAATCCTAATTTTGACAAAAATTGCGGGAAATAACAATAAAAACAGCAGAAGCAGCATTATCTGTTTCTGCTGCTTTTTAATAGTGGACAAGATGTGCTTGTTGTGATATATTAAATATAAGATAAAAGAATTAAAAATTTTTTTAAAAATTATAAAACCATCTGCTTTTTTATCTTTGGCAAAGTGTGTTTATATTTCGCCGCATGGTTTGGTTTTGCTTGACAATGTATATACATATATAATATGATGGTAAAAACATCATAATTCAAGAGGTGTCAATATGGATTCTCAAAATAATAACATTCATATTTTAAAAAGGTTAAAAAACAGCATGTGTGCTCACTCTAAGATTCTAATTGTAGTGCTTGTGCTTGTTGTAGCTTTGGTATTCTCGTTCTTTGCATATATTTTGCCGGAATATTATTATTCCAATGCGTTGGAGTATATAGAGGCGGGGGATTATGCTAACGCATATTATACTCTAATCGACTGTGACGGTTACAAAGACAGTGAAGAATTGCTTAAAAATTTTAAGTGGGTGTATGACAAAGTTATAGTGCGTGGCCAAAATGGAACTATAAAAAGCATCGAGGAATACAAATACGACGCCGATGGTAACCAAACGCTAGAGGCTCACTATATCGCAAACGGTGATATAGATTATAAGTATGAATACGAGTATGACGCTATCGGCAACATGACTCTTTATGTTATTTATGATAGAGACGGCAACGTACAAAGCAAGCATGAATACAAGTACGACGCTGGCGGTAATCAAATACAAGATGTCGAATATGACGAATATGGTAATATAGTTTTCAATAATGAATACAAGTACGACAAAAACGGCAACAAAACACTTATGATTTGTTATAATAGTGTCGGCAACATGAGCTATAAGAGTGAATATACGTATGATAAAGATGGTAACTTAACGTTATGGGTAACTTCCGATGCATCTGGAAATATATCTTATAAGCAAGAATGCAAGTATGATGCTAACGGCAATAAAATACTTGAGGTTCATTATGGCGCGAACGGTGAAATAGCGGTTAAATATGAATACGAGTATGACTCTAAAGGCAATCAAACGCTCGAAGTTTTTCATGACGAAAAATACTACGGTGCGGATTATAAGTATGAATACGCGTATGACCATGATGGAAATAAAATACGTGAGATTAAGTATGATGCAGATGGCAATATAACGGTTAAGTGCGAATATAAGTATGATGATAATGGCAACGTAATACTCAAGTCTAATTATGACGCAAATGGAAATATAGAGAGCAAGTGCGAGTACAAGTATGATGCTAATGGCAACAAAACGCTTGAGGCTTGCTATGACAAAAACAATGATTTGGATTATAGGTACGAGTACGAGAAAGACGAATTTGGAAACGATATTTCAGCAAAATACATATCTCGCCTATCTAATGGTGAGAAGGTAGAAAACAAATCAAGTTTCGAATATATCAATTCGAGATTCATATATTTAAAAAACAATTAGAAAAAATAAAAAGCTTTAAAATCGTTTTCATCGTTAATTTCCTTTAATTAACAAAAGATTTACGAGTTTAAATGTGACATTATTGTGGCAATACGAGAAAAAATTACAATACCCCGTAAACATTAAAAACCCAAACCCCAAGTACGCTAAAATTATAATAAGTCAGTACGGTGGCCCCGACGGTGAGCTTGGTGCGTCTATGCGATACCTTACCCAACGCTTCGGTGAAGCGTTAGGTCTTACAACCGACCGCCTAAACAGCAAAAACTTCTACGCCTGCAATCCGAATTTTGACAAAGGTTGCGGCAAGCAGTAAAATAAAAAGCAGATGGATTCTCCATCTGCTTTTTATAGTTGGTTGAAAAATGCGTTTAAATATGATAAAGTATTAAAAAATAAAACCATTTGAATTTTAAATTGCCCTTATTAAATGTAACGATAAAGTTTTCAAAAAAATTTAAAGGAGAGCTAAATATATGATTAGAAAAAAGGCAATAAAACGCGTTATTTGGAAAATGCTGCTTTTTACAATAGGCACCATAATATTTGGAACACCATTTGTTCCGGTACTTATTATGTACGCATTAAAAGCGATCGGTTTCAGAGGACGTAATTTTGATCCCGAAGCAGATGCGAAATTAAAGGCAAGCATGTTTCCCGAAGATGTTGCAAGTTACGAAAACACCGATATATTTGTAACGCTTGCATTGCCGTTACTTCCGTATCTTATTTTTACGCTTATTTTTCCACAGTATCAGGAAATCGCAAACGTTATAGCACTATTAACAGTATATTTCTTGTTTTTTAAACCGCTTGTTGTTGATATTATCAGGATAATAACCAATAGTGAAGAATCAACGGCCAAGGTTAAAAAAATAGGGAATATAGGAATGATTGTTCTAATTGTTGGTTGTATATTATATATGATCTTTTTCCCGGTTTTTGTAAAAGCAAATCTTGACCACATTGGGCTTTGGAAGGATTACGTAAAAGAAACAAAACTTGATGCCCAACTTGCCTCATGTTTAGATGACGTAGAACTTGAATTCAACTCGAAAAATACAAACGCTAAGGCCATAAAGGAAATGGAACCCATAAAAGAGAATGGTTTTATATATGAAAATAAACTTTACGTGTATTATGCATATAATGCCGAAACAAAAGAATGGTTCTGTGAGCACGATTTTATAAAAACAAATACTAAAGAAATTTATGAAACTACGTCATGGAGTGGCACAGGAAACGATATGTTTCATACGGTATTGTTTAGTGATGATAAAACATACACACTTACGTTAGATGTCGGTAAGTTATCAGAGGTAACGGGTACGTTCGCAATTTCAGATACCAATGGAACACTAATGGAAGAATATAACGTTACGTGTGTTGAGTCTAAGGAAGACAGATATAGACTCTCTGCTGACCGAACAATAGGAAATTATATTGATAGCTTTATCGTTGTATATGACGAAAAACAAAATACTTTTGTGTTTGATGATTATAATATTAAAGGCACTTTGACAAAAAAATAAAAATTATAAAATTTTTTAAAAATATAAAACCATTTGCTTTTTTCATTCCCCCTAATTAACGTAAGGGGCAAAACCCAGAACAAAAATATATGTTTTAAGGAGAATTTGAAATGGAAAAGAAATTGAGAGTTTTATTTACAATTATAATGGCGGCTGTAATGTTTTTTGCGCTCGCTGTTCCGGCATCGGCGGAAACAGAGTTTGAATTTGATAGCAATCCACAATGCATATGGTCAATTTCTATTTATGAAGGCAAAGAATACACCGGTTTTTGTGATCGCGTAGCTGCGGGCCATAAAATTTATTCGAATAACGAAAATATAATGTCTGTTGAAGAAGATGGAACACTGGTCGCTAAAAGTGAAGGCCGTGTTGTTATAGCAGAAGTTTTTGAAGGTGAGCTTTGGCATTACTATGGATTCTCGGTAAAACCAGCACAAACGGTTGTTGAATCGGACTATGAAACAATAAAAGATGAAGTAATAGAAACTATAAAAGAAAAACAAGAAGACGAAATACATGTGATGGAAATTTTAGGTCCAATATTAATTTTGCTTGTTGTTTCTCTTGTTTTGGCAGAAATCGGTTACATATTTGTCACAGCACCCAAATGCGGCATGTCAAGGCTTTGGGCATTGGCGCCGGTTATTGGTAACGTTTTTGGTCTTGTGGTATTTTTGGTGTTAAGATCTGTAGCAAAGCAGAATACCGCGACTACGAAAAACGTTATAGTATGTCCGGTATGTAATGGCAGAAATCCATACGGTACCGACGTGTGTTCAATATGCGGCACTAAATTAAATAAGTAAAGGGGAATATAAAAATGTTTTGTACAAAATGTGGTAAAGAAATAGAAAACGATGCGCTCTTTTGCTCAAACTGCGGCGCAAAACAGGTTAATACATATAAAGAGGTTTTTGTTAGAAACGGTTTGTCCGAGCAGGATTTTATTGCGAATATCAATAAATGGTTTCAGTGGCATCCAAACGCCGCAAATATAAAATGCAAATTTGGTATTGATTCGTCTTTTGGTATGCTGGCAAACAAATATGTGCTTAATCAATTTGTAATAGAATATGAACTATATGAAAATAACAACACCATGCAGTACGGACTTGTAAAGGAAGAAAGCACTGCAATGATGAAAAAAGATACCAAAGATTTTATCGGTGCATGGCAACAAGCTCACCCAAATACAACTATTGTAAACTGGCAGGGCGGAACCCACCAGCGCGGTCACATGGGTGCACTTGCTCTTGGTGGAATAGGCGCAGTTAACCGAATGAATGCATATATATTCTTTAAATTTCCACGCCAATAATAATTACAATTAATATATCTTAAAAGGGCGTAACAACGCCCTTTTAGTTTTCGTGTCGGGAAAATGCGATTGTTGACAGCAATATAGTTTGTTGCTATAATTTAACAAAAAGATTAGTTTTTGGTTTTAAAAAGGGGAACGCTTATGGCGATGGAAAAAGAAAGGCTGGTAGCGCTTGTTGCAGCGGCACAAAAAGGTGACGGTAATGCTACTAATGAATTGTTCAATGCGTTTTACAATGATTTGTATTATTTTGCATTAAAAACTATAAAAGATGATGACCTTGCGCTTGATATTACGCAGGAGGCTTTTGTTGAAATAATAAACACTCTTGGCAATTTGAAAGAGCCTGCCGCCTTTGTTACCTGGGCAAAGCAAATTACTTATCATCAATGCACACGATATTTTAAAAAGAAAAAAGATGTTATTGTTGACGAGGACGAAGAGGGCAACACCGTATTTGATACGCTTAAAGAGGAAAATGTCGAGTTTATTCCTGACGAGGCACTTGACAAAAGCGATTTTCAAAAAACAATACTGGGTATTTTAGACGAGCTTTCCGAAGAGCAACGCTCGGCCGTTATGATGTATTATTTTGACGAAATGTCGGTAGGTCAGATTGCGGAAATACAGGGTGTTTCAACGGGTACTGTAAAAAGCCGTCTTAATTATGCGCGTAAAGCTATTAAGGAATCGGTCGAAGATTACGAAAAGAAAAACGGAATCAAGCTGCACGCCATTGGATTTTTCCCAATGTTCAAGTGGCTTTTCGAGGGTTCGTTTGGTGGTGGCATTCCTGCGGCTACTGCGCAAACTATTGCCGAGGGTGTTACAGCAGCTACAGGCACTGCCGTTACGGCTTCGGCAGCCACAACATCGGCAGTTGCTACTACCGCTGTAACTACTACCGCAGTGGGAATAGGTGCAAAAATTGCTTCTATACCACTTGCTGCAAAGCTTATTGCTGCCGCAGTGGCAGCCACAGTGGTTATCGGTGGTACCACAACTGCAATTGTGCTTAATAATGATGATAATAACGATAAAAATGTTACGTATGTAAACTCGCAAGAGCAGTTTGAAGAAGATGACAATAAGAACAACGTTGAACAAGACGCGATTGAAAACGAAGAAATCATAAAACCTGAAACAGAAGAATTGGTGCTTGAGGGCATCATACCCGAAGGTTGCACGTATACACTATATAATGGCACTGTATTGACGGCTGGACAAAAATTTCCCGAAACTTGTACTGCTGGCGATAAGGTTGCATATGGTGACTATCTTTACGGTTATGAATGTGTGTATGCTAAAAATATTGAAGGCATAGACACTTGGCATATGTGGAAAGATGGTTTTGATAGCGGCGATAGCGGCGTTGTAGAAAGTGACGTGTTTGGAAGTTGGTCTGTTATGGTAGCCGATCAAAGCAAAGAAACTTATGGAACAATAGTTTATAAAATAAATGGTAAGCCTATAAAAACCTTATATGGAACGTTTTTTGGTTGTACCAATATGACCGAATCACCTAAAATACCATCTACCATAACGGCGATACCGTCTGCATATTGGGGTTGCTCTTCTCTTAAAAAAGCACCAAAAATACCTGCAAATGTGCAAAGAATTATGATGTCTTTTAAAGACTGTGCTTCTCTTACCGGTGATGTTGAAATTGACGCCACTCTTGATAAGAGTTTAGAATGGTATTATAGCGAAACGTTTAGTGGCACCACCCAAAATATTAACCTTATAGGCAAAACACCAGAAAGTGATTTAATCCTTATAGCACAGCATTCTGATAATGTTAATATTACGGTAAACGGAAAAGTGCTTAACGGTTCAGGCGGACCCGAAGAAACACCAACGGACACACCCACTCAAGATGATGAACCAACAATCAAAGAGGAGACAATTGCTGCCCCAAATGTCGAAAACGTTGTTCCGACTTATGTATCGCGCCTAATGTTTTCAGCGTTGCCACACTTTTCGAGTGCGGATGAGCTTACTGCATCAAACGCATTTTGGTTTGCTTTTTATGGTTTGAATCGTGATAAATATCAAACTAGTATTTTATCGGATGGAACCACCGTATATGAAATTCCGGTTTCTGTTATTTCTGAAAGCACTGATATGACATTCGGTACGTCCTATGATTTTACGTCGATTCAAAACGAAGCCGATCCATTCATAGCCTCGTTTACCGCTACATATACCGCAGTTGGCGGCGAGGACGTTATGCGGGTTGAGGCATTTGGCGGAGGCGGTGATGATTATCACCCCGAGGTTACCGAGTATATTAAACTAAGCAATGATGAATATCAGGTTAATATTGCTTGGTATAGTGGGTCGAGTGAAAAACCAACAGAAGAAAACGCCGACTATTATTATAATGAGGAAACGGGCGACTATTGGATAGCCGATCGTTGGGAAAAGATGATAGTAAAATTAGCGCTTTTTGAAACGACTGATGGTAAAAAATTGAACTGGCGTATAGTTTCATATTCGGAAAGATAAAAATTCTTAAAAAATATAAAACCAAAACAAATTTTAAATCCCCTTTATTAATGTAAGGGCCAAAATGGTCCAAAACGTTAATAAAGGAGATTTTTTATTATGAAAAAAATTATTGCACTCGCACTTTGTTTAGGCTTTGCGTTATCACTTGTCGCTTGTCATAATCCCGAGGATGGAGCGAATCAACAATTAACTAGCGATGCTGTGGTATCAACGGAATCAAAAAAAGAAAACATCAATGATGAGGCAGATGTTCATGATGATGTGACCGATACGGATATATCTTTTGAGAACGTTACAAGTTTTGAGGATTTCAAAGAAAAATTTGACAAGGCGGGATATAAGCCTAATGTTAAGGAAACAGAAGATAAAAATGTGGTTATAATAGATATTCAAACACCTGAAAATGATGACGATACTGACAAAGAAACTACAAGTACAACGGTTGCTCCCGCGATTCCTACGATAGATAGGATAGAAAAACCCGAGAAACCTATTGCCCCTGCAAATCCTACACCGGATAAGCCCGAAGCCGAACCGGAAGAAGATACGAAAGAGGATACAGAAGATATAGCTACACCTGATCTTATTGTTACTCCGGACGAACCTGCTGTTGAGCCTGAAAAGCCGCAGATTCAAAAACCTCAAGAACCCCAATATACCTATACAACCGGACAGACTCACACAAAGTTGCATTACAGCAAACGTTATTTGTATTCAACGCTTAATGATGAGCAAAAGGAATGGTATCAGGCAATAGATAAAGCGGTCAATAACATTGATGAAGAGGTGCGTATCAATGCTAATCTTTCTGTTGATAGAAATCATTATATATTCTATATGTATCTTTTTGACAATCCCGAGCATTTTTATTTGTGCAACTCTATTTGTGTGCACAATCACGGCGACGACACGACTACGTTGAGTTTTTACTATTCGGTAGGCAACCAAAAAGGTGAATACTGTGGTTACGGATATGGTCCTCTTACCGACGAACTTAAAAGTAAAATCATAGCAAAAAAAGCAATTTTCGAAGCAGAAGTGGACAGCATTATTAGCACCATACCGGCAGATGCTCCTGACGTTTGGAAAGAAAGACTCATTTATGACCGTATTTTAATGGATAGCCACTACAATCTTGGTGCTCGCTGGGATGGCCTTGCAAACGATAACTGGACAGCGTACGGCATCCTTGTAAACAAATACGGTGTGTGTGAATCTTATTCCGAAGCCTTCCAAACACTTTGTGCTTATGTGGGTATTAAATGTACGGGTGTTGTAGGTACGGCAGGTGGAGGACACAAATGGAATGCTGTAGAGCTTGATGGCGAGTGGTATATGTGCGACATCACTTTCGACGATCCCATAGGTGGTGAGCAAGGTGCAGCATATCATTATTACTTCAACCGAACATCCGAATGGTTTATAGAAGATTGTCACGATTGGACAAATTGCGATTTTTCAGTACCGGAGTGCAATGGTACAAAATATGATTTTGAAAATTGCTTTGGCACTGACCGTTGGTAATCGTTAGGGGGAATTTTATGTGATAAACATCCCAAGCGACAGAGAACATTATAACTTGTATTATATATTCAAAGATGACAAAGAAAAAAAGTCGCTTTCAAATATAGAAATAGAAAATCAATACAAAAATTTACTTTTTAAAATTAAAAATCATAAATCCTCCTAGTTTATGCGTGTGCAAAGCAAGACGATGCTTTAAAAAAGTGTTGTCTTGCTTTGTTTTTTGTTGATTAAATTGTGCATCATATGTGTATAAAAACCCAATATCTTGTGCACCAAAAAGTGGTACAAAAAAGTTTAAAAAAATTTTTTAAAAAAATGAAAAAAAGTGTTGACAAACCCCAATTGATGTGGTAATATAATCGGGCACCTTTGAGAGAGGGTGCGCTTGGAGTGCCCAAAAGGGTGCAAACGAACCTTGAAAATTAAACAACGACAAGATAATAAGGACCCGACAATTCTAAAGAGAAATCTGAAAGAAATCAAGGACAATTATTAATGCGTCAGCATTAAGTAAATGAGTCGAAAGAAC
>JAFXGM010000040.1 GCA_017513195.1 Clostridia bacterium
CTTCCTTTTACAAGACCTAACATTTCGAGTTCTTTGCCGCTGATGTAATCAGTATTTACTAAGATCATCTTCTTCACCTTTCTTTATTTCATTAATTCTTTCTATGCAAACTTTAAGCATAACAGCAGTAAAAGCAAGTGGGATAATACCTAAAATCCATTTCCAAATGCCATCTATCAGTGATATTAAAAAGCCAAAGTAAGCAATGTAATACAAAACCATAATAACGGTTACTATAATCGGTGCAATCAGTTTTTTCTTATGTTCTTTCATACATTCACCGCATCATTTCAACTTTTGCAGTTTCAAGGTATTGGCAATAACGATAAGCTGCATTCCTTTTTCAAGCGGGAGCGCAGGATCAACCGTTGTACTGATCTTATCACCGTTTCGTATTGCAACAACGTTAATAGAATATTTTTTGCGCAAGCTCAGTTCTATCAGCGTTTTACCAACCCACTCATCTTTTACGTCTATTTCTACCATAGACACTTCATCGGAAAGCTCTATCATTTCGGAAAAGCCCGATGTAAGCAGATTTTTAGCAAGTCTTGTTCCTGATTCTTTTTCGGGGAAAATCACTCTGTCGGCACCCACACGACTTAAAATCTTTTGGTGCATTTCGTTGCCGCATTTCACAATAACGGTGGGAACACCGGCTTCCTTGCAGAGCGTTACCGCCAAAACGCTTGCTTCAAGATTACTTGCCATAGCAACGATAACAACATCGATATTGGAAATACCGAGCCTTTTAATCGTCTCCGGCTCAGTAATATCAGCGCATTTGCAAACGGGTATGGTTTCAATTGCATTATTAACATTATTTTGATCGATGTCAATAGCCAAAACTTCTGCACCATTGTTTACAAGTTCTTCCGCAACGGCTTTTCCGTATCTGCCGAGACCTAATACGGCATAGGTTTTATTGATGCTCATAAAAATTATCCCTTCTTATCCCACACTGATTTCTTCGATTGGGTTTCTTACGATATTTTGATTATCCTTGTTTCCCTTAAAGGCAACGGCAAGTGAAATCGGGCCTACTCTGCCGAGGTACATTGTTATGATAATTATAACTTTACCAATACTACCGAGGGATGCCGTAAGATTTCTTGTAAGACCTACGGTTGCGGTAGCACTAACCGTTTCATAAACAATATCGAGTGCATTTGCATCTGTTACGGCAGAAAGCAAAACCGTTGAAGCAAACATAATTATAAAGGACATACAGGTAACAGCCACCGCTTTGCTGACAGCCTGTTTTGTGAGCTGTCTGCCAAAAACCTCGGTATCCTCTTTGTTACGAATAGAGGCAATCGCTGCCACAATAATAACAGCAAATGTCACCGTTTTGATACCTCCGGCTGTGCCAACGGGAGAACCTCCGATAAACATCAACAGCAAACATACGATAGCGCTTGAATTTGTAAGGTTTTCCTGCGGTACTGTCGCAAATCCGGCGGTTCTCGTTGTAACCGACTGAAACAAGGACACTTCCATTTTTTGAAGCAAAGTATAATCTTTAATTGTTTGCGGATTGTTATATTCAAACGCAAAAATTAATGCTGCACCCACAAAAACCAAAATTAAGGTTACCGTAATAGCGATTTTACTGTGTAGAGTAAGATCTCTGAAAAAACGCACTTTCTTCGTTCGTGCCTTTTTCAGTACTCGGAGCACATCCCACCAAACAATATAGCCGATACCGCCCAAGATAATCAAAGAGCACGTAACAATATTGATAATGGGGTTAAGTGCATAATTACAAAGACTGTTTTCGGCAATAATATCAATACCTGCATTGCAAAAGGC
>JAFXGM010000041.1 GCA_017513195.1 Clostridia bacterium
CACCTCACAACGCGCATTTGGTACAGATAGCAGGAAAACATACAACACAATTAGCGCTGTTGTAACACAGTATGACCAGTTCTTCTGTAAATTCTATGCTGCAACCACGAGTGAAGGTGGCAACGAAGGTGGCAACGAAGGTGGCAACGAAGGCGGCAACGAAGGTGGTAATGACCCAGTAGCTGACAATGCTGAAGTTTCATTCGAAGACGTAGCAAATCGCACCTCTTACAGCACTGAACAGCAGGTATGGGCACAGAATGGCGTTACCGTAACAGGTGACAAGGACGATTCTACTACTGATGTTCGTGATTCAAGCAATCCTGCTCGTTTCTACAAATCTTCAAAAGTAACAATCGCATATCCTCAGATGACTGGTATCGTTATCAAGGCACAAAAGGCAGGTTCTGACGATTACACAACCGCTTGGAGCGATTCTTTTGATGCAAGTCTTGCTACTGCTACAGTAGACGGTACTACAGTAATCATTGCACTTAACGCAGCAGCCGATACATTTGAGTTTGACCTCACAGCACAGGCTCGTGCTTATACAATCACAGTTTATACTGGTGAATTCAATGCAGATGACTTTATCGATAGCACTCCTGCTTTTGATCCTGAGGGCAAGACCGCTGCTGAAATCGTAGATGCTGCTTATGCTCTCGAATCAGGCGCAGCTTTCGAAAAGAATGCAACACTTACTGGTGAAATTATCTCTGTTGACACTCCTTATAGTGCACAATATGGAAACATTACCGTAACAATCAAGGTTGATGGCGCTGATGCTAGCAAGCCAATTATGTGCTACAGACTTAGCGGTGAAGGAGCTGACACATTGGCTGTTGGCGACAAGATTACTGTTACTGGTATAATCAAGAACTACAACGGCACAATTGAATTTGATGCAGGTTGCACACTTGACGCTTTAGTTAAGGGCGAAGGCGAAGTTCCTGTAGCTCCAGAGAATCCTAAGGAAATCGTAGATGCTGCTTTTGCACTTGAAACAGGCAAAACACTTCCTTACTCAGCAACACTTACAGGTAAGATTACCAATATTGAAAAAATCAACGAACAATATGGTGACGTTTGCCTCACAATTGCTGTTGAAGGCAGTGACGGTGAAAAAGAACTTTATTGTTACAACTTAAAGCCAACAGGTGATATAGATATTAATACTCTTGCTGTTGGTGATACAATTACTGTTACCGGTAATCTTAAAAACTATAATGGTACTATAGAATTCATTAGTTGCTCATTCGAATTTGCTAGCGCAGGTGAAGGCACTGGCGAAGGTACAGGTACTGGCACCGGCACCGATGCTGGTACAGGTTCTACAACAGGCGGCAACGCTGGTAACAACGACAGCACCACATCTCCTGACACAGGCGATAGCATGGGCGCAGTTGTAGCACTTGCTATGGTAGCTGGCGCAGCTCTTGTTTTTGCAAACAAAAAGCGCTAATTAAACGCAATATAAAAAAGACTCACTTCGGTGAGTCTTTTTTTGTTGGCCAAAATAAAATTTAGTTATTAGTAAGTTTATTAAATATATCCATATCGGTTACGTTAAGGCTTAATGGCATAATTGAGATATAACCCGATATTGTCGCGTCGGTATCAAGTGTAAGGTCGTCACTCGGCACATAAACGCATTTACCGTCAGCGAGATACATATCCCCTTCTACGTTTACAAATCCGTCAGAGTAATACATACCACCCTGACGGGTAATTTTTATGCCCTTTGGATTTGCGGGAATATTAATGTTATACGCTTTATGAATATCAAGTAATCTATGCTCGTTTATATAATCAAAAACCATATCTAAATGCACGGTTGCATTTTGGTAATTCTCGGGTGTGGTAGAAAGCGCTATAGCGGGAATGCCCTGCAACACAGCCTCGCGCACGGCGGATACCGTACCTGAATATAGTATGTCGCTACCCATATTAAGTCCTCGATTAACACCCGATATAACAAGGTCAAATCGCTCCTCAAGACCAAGTATTACGTAGCGCATACAATCAGCGGGAGTCGAGTCAATAACATAGGTTACCACGTCTTGATCCAAAAGCTGTTTTTTAACACAAAATGGTTTGTGCAGTTCTATTCCGTGGCTTTTAGCGCTTTGCTCAACTGCAGGTACCGCCACCGTAACCTCACCCAACTTTTTGCAATAACGCACAAGTGGTAACAGTTGCTCTGCCGATATGCTATCGTCGTTTGTAATTAAAATTCTCATAGCCAACCCTCGTGAGTTTCCTTATATTCTTTTACGTGAGCATCAGCGTCACGAAGCAGTTGCTCAGCTTCATCCCAGCTATAAACAGTAGCACCGCTTGCCATAGCGTGACCGCCACCGTTATATTTTTCGGCAATAAGATTAATGGCCACAAAACGAGAACGCAAACGTACACGAATAGAGCCCTTGTCATCGTTATTTTCAATAAATACCATCCACGCAATAGCACCGCGAATTGAGTCGAGCGTGCCAACACAGGCACTTGCCTGTTCAATGGTAAGACCAAATTCGTCCTGCATAGCCTTATCTACGTATATATACGCTACACCGTTTTCGGTAATTTGCATACGTCGGTAAATTTCCGCTTTGAATTTAAGATAGCCGAATGCTTCGAGATAAAGGTGTGCATACAGCTTTTCAGTATCTACTCCGCAGTCAAGCATTATAGCCGCGCAGCGTAACGTTTCACCGTTTACACCCTCATACTTAAATCGGCCTGAATCAGTAACCATACCTGTATAAATGTAGGTTGCCGCCTCTTTGTCTATTTTAAGCTCATCACGGAAGGTTGCATAAAAATCAGCAATCATTTCACAAGCAGAGGAACGATTCTCTTCTACCCACATAATATCGCCATAATTTTCAAGTGGAATGTGATGGTCTATTTTTATAAGCTCTTTACAGAGTGTGTATTTTTTGTTAGAAATACGCGCCTCGCTTGCGGTATCTATTACAATTGCCAAAGCATCGGTATATTCTTGGTCTTCTACAGGCTCGTCCTCAGGGCCTAAAAATTCAAGGTATTCTGCCTTGTCATCATCAATAAGGTAAATCTGCTTCTTTGGGAAAGTGAGCTGTAATATACGTTTTAAGCCCTTTGTAGCGCCTACACAGTCGCCATCGTTACGAATGTGACGAAATAAAAATATCTTGTCATATTCTTTTATTTTTTGGAGTATTTGTTGTTTAATTGCTTTGTTCATTATATTCTCCTTGAATAGCGTCCAAATCATTAAGCATAGCCATAGCGGTTTCACGGTCAGGCACGCAAGCGCCACTCGCCTTTTGGTGACCGCCACCGCCGTATTTAACAGCAACGGGGTTAATGTTAAAGCGGCTAGAGCGCAGCTCGCACAATACACCCTCATCACTTTCGGTAAAGTTTACCCAAATGTCAACACCCTTAATATCTGCCATAGTGGCAACCATACCTCGCGAGATAGAAAATTCGCTACTACCAAGTTCTTTCATTTCTTCACGTGTGGTGTAGATGTATGCTACGTTGTTTTGTGTAAACTTAATTTTTAAAGTGAATTTTGCCTTAAGCAGCTTGCTGTCAAAATTATCTGCATAAAGATTTCGGTAAAGCTCATTTGTGTCAAAGCCCGTATCAATTAGCTCGGACGCAAGTTTAAAAGTGCGAGAATTGGTGCTATCGTAACGAAAACGTCCCGAGTCGGTAAGCATACCGGTATAAAGTGCTTCTCCGGCTATTGCATTTATTTTAAGACCACATTCTACTGCAAATGCAGTAACTAAACCACAACAGCTTTCAAAGCTACTATCTACAACCTCAACGTCGGTAAAGGTTTCACAGTATATGTGGTGGTCGAGTCGTACGGTTTTTGCGGCAAGGGTATATCTATCATCACTTGCGAGATGAGGGGAAGCAAAGTCTAAAAGAATAGCAAGTGCACCGTTATATACACTATCGTCAATTTGGTCCATAACGCTATCGGGCATAAAGCTTAAATAATTTGTAGCGTCGCCCACCATATAAACGGTTTTACCCTCAAAATTTTGGAGTATTAAATGCTTCATACCAATTTGACTGCCCATAGCGTCACCGTCGGGACGAGAGTGACGATGTATGATAATGGTATCGTAATTTTTTATACAGTCAAGTACTGCCTCAAACATAAATTATTTTTCCTTATCTTGTTTTATTAAAATGCGAATTGCCTCAATGGCGGTTTTTATAGCGCAAGAGGTATCTTCGGTACGCTCTTTAGGCATAGCCGATTGCGAAACCTCTTGATTCCAAACGCAATGGAACACCGCGCCCGAACGAAGACGACGCGCCGCACTTACTATAAACAGTGCTGCACCCTCCATTTCGCTTGCCAGGCAGCCGCCACGTTTCCAAGCGTCCCATTTGGCAAGTAGCTCGGGGGCTGTTGGCATACTTTCGGGTGAATGTTGACCGTAAAAGCTGTCCTTTGCCTGAACTACGCCCACGTGATTGGGGTAATTCAAATTTTGTGCCGCTTGATATAACGCGCTTGTAACCTTAAAATCGGCTACCGCGGGAAATTCTATTGGCATATATTCACGGCTTGTGCCGTCTTGACGAATGGCGCCCGTTGCAATAATAACGTCACCGGGTGCAACCTCGGGTTGCATACCACCGCAGGTGCCAACACGAATAAAGGTATCAACACCGATTTTAGCAAGCTCTTCAACACAAATTGCACAAGACGGACCGCCAATACCCGTAGATACTACAAGCACCTTCTCACCATCGAGATAACCTAAATATGAGTTGTATTCGCGATTGTTGCCTACCTGCTTAGCATCGTCTAAAAAGGCGGCAATTTTTTCTACTCTGCCGGGGTCACCCGGAATAATAGCGTATTTTGCGCTATGTTCTTCTGAAAGGGCGATATGATATTGTTTCATATTTACACCTCTTAATTTAAAATTTCTTTAATAAAGCTTTCGCCTTTAATATCGGCATCAACCGACAAATAGTCACATACCGTTTTAGCAATATCACAAAATCCCTCACGTGTGCCAAGATTTTGAGGTCTTACGTTTTTGCCGTATATAATTAGTGGCACGTGCTCACGCGAGTGGTCGGTGCTTACGGTATATGCAGGGTCACAACCGTGGTCGGCAGTGATGATAAGAATATCATCTTCACGAAGCAGTAGTAAAAATTCATCTAACCACTTGTCAAATTCGCTTATAGCCGCGGCATAGCCGTCGACGTCGTTGCGGTGGCCGTAAAGCATATCAAAATCAACAAGATTTGTAAAGCAAATGCCCTCAAAGTCACGCTTGGCATACTCCACGGTTTTTGCCATACCGTCAGTATTACCTGTAGTATACACGTATTCGCTAATACCTGCGCCCGCAAAAATATCATAAATTTTGCCAACCGATATTGTATCGAGACCACTCTCTTTTATATAGTCAAGCATAGTTTTAGCGGGTGGCGCAAGTGAAAAGTCGTGGCGATTTGACGTTCTTTTAAAATTACCCGCCTCGCCCACAAACGGACGAGCAATTACACGGCCTACACCGTGCTCACCCGTAAGAATTTCACGCGCGATGCGACAGTAGTTATAAAGTTCTTCCAAAGGCACAACATCCTCATGGGCTGCGATTTGAAATACGCTATCAGCCGAGGTGTAAACTATAAGCGCACCACTTTTTACGTGCTCTTCACCATAGTCTTTAATAACCTCGGTGCCGGAATAAGGCTTGTTGCATATAACAGCTCTGCCTGTGCGACGTGAAAATTCGTCTAACACTTCGGCAGGAAAACCGTTTGGGTATGTGGGAAGCGGTTTGTCTGATACTATACCCGCAATCTCCCAATGACCTATAGTGGTGTCTTTGCCGCGTGACAATTCAGCAAGGCGGCAAACAGCGGCTGTGGGGGTATTAGTCTTTTCACCACAGGTAACACCGTCAATGTTAAAAAGACCAAGGTCTTTTAAGTTTTTAACGTTGAATTTTTCTGACTTTGATATAGAAAGCAGTGTGTTAACACCCACGTCGCCATAGCTTTCGCTATCACTCATAGCGCCTATACCAAAGCTGTCAAGAACAATTAAAAATACTCTTTTCATATTAGTCTTTTGCCTCTAAGTGTGGTAGATTTTCATATTCTACGGCACAGTCAAGGGCAAGCTCCATCATTTGTGTAAAGGTTTTTTCGCGATCATCAGCAGGGAGTGCAGTAAATGGTGGATAAAGTATGTCAGAAATGGTGCATATAGCCATTGCACGCATACCAAGACGCATAGCAGTGGTATAAAGCGCTGCTGCCTCCATCTCTACTGCAAGGCAACCAATTTTGCCCCAATTGCTTGAAGGAAATGTATCGTCATAGAATGTATCTGATGAATAAAGATTGCCAATATGAGCGTTAAGATTTTTTGCCTTTGCAATTTTGTTAGCGATATCAAGCATATCGAAGTTGCAAATAGGCGCGATAGTACCGTTCATACCGTATTGTGAAATGAAGTTAGAGTTTGTGCAAGCCCCTTGACCGATAACAATATCGCGAACCTTTACGTTTTCATTAATAGCACCGGCAGAGCCTACGCGAATAATGTTTTGTACGCCAAAGAATTTATAAAGCTCGTAAGAGTAAATGCCAATAGATGGCATACCCATACCGCTTGCCATAACAGATACCTTTACGCCTTTGTAATAGCCTGTGTAACCGTTAACACCACGAACACCGTTTACGAGTACTGCGTCCTCTAAAAAGTTATCGGCAATGTATTTTGCTCTTAGTGGGTCTCCCGGCATAAGAATAGTTTTGCCAAAACCTATATCATTTTTTAAATCAATATGAGGAGTCTTGTTTGTCATTTTCTTCACCTTTTTCCATAGCTTTTACTATTTTTACAATTCTGCTGGTACCAAGTCTTGTAGCGCCAATGTTTATGAAGTCTTCGGCATCTTCAAGTGAAGATATGCCGCCTGCCGCCTTGATTTGCAAATGGCTTGCCACGTTGTCGGCAAAAATTTGTACGTCGTGGCGTGTAGCACCCGCAGTAGAAAAACCGGTTGAAGTCTTTATAAAATCTGCACCGGAAGCCGACACAATTTCACACATTTTAATCTTTTCTTCATCGGTAAGAAGACAGGTTTCAATAATAACCTTTAATATTTTGCCCTTGCAAGAAGCTTTAATCGCTTTTATTTCTTCGAGTAAAAGGTCGTATTTTTTATCTTTAAGCCAACCAATATTGATAACCATATCAATTTCGTCAGCACCGCCATCTACAGCGTCCTCGGTTTCAAAGCATTTTGTAGCTGTGGTAGAATAGCCGTTTGGAAAACCAATAACTGTACAAATTGCCAAGCGGTCACCAACGTACTGCTTTGCCTGCTTTACAAAGCTTGCCGGAATGCAACAAGAAGCGCAACCGTATTTAATGCCATCATCTAAAAGCGCCTTGATTTCATCCCATGTAGCACTCTGCGAAAGAAGAGTATGATCAACGTATGAAAGAATCTTTTTAATATCCATAAAAATCAACCTTTCTAAATATATTTTTACATTTTATTATACCTTTTTTTATCACTTTCGTCAACTGTAAAAAACTTTATACAATTTGCTTTTTAAATTGACAAACAACCGCCATATAATATATAATTGTATTAGAAAATTTTAACTGTAGATTGGGGTTAAAACTATGAACTATAAAGTAGATTACAAGGTTAAAAATATTATGGACGTCCCCTCTCTTGGCAACTGCTTTTTAGAGGGTGAAATCGGCGCGCGTGTTGACCGTTTTATTCTTGAACGAGTAAGCGGTAAATTTGCTTTGGAAGAGATTTTGCGTGAAGCCGAGAATTTTTTCAAAACACAGTATGACGATATTTATACCTTTGGTTATTGGAGAAGCGAATTTTGGGGCAAGTTAATGCTTAGCGCCGTAAGATGCAGCCAATACAAAAATGATAACGTTTTAAAGGAAGAACTGCGTAAATCTTGCTATACAATGCTGTCTTATCAAAGAGAAGACGGTTACCTTTCTACATACAGAAATTCCGATAATCTCTACCCCGTTGACGTGGTAAAATCAGCCCTTTATTCCGGCTGGGAAGCAAACTACTGCTGGAACGTTTGGGGTATGAAATACACCCTTTGGGCACTTATCGAAGCCTATGAATATTTAGATGACCAAAAAATTCTTACCGGCGCTATCAAGCTTTCTGATTGGATTGTTGCAAAATTTGCGTTAGACGGCACTCGCGTTAAAGACAGCGGCGTTATGGATGGTATGCCATCAAGCTCTATCTTAAAGCCGATGCTTGTGCTTTACAGAATTACGGGTGACGAAAAATACCTTAACTTTGGTAAAGACATTGTAAAAGAGTGGTCGCGTAAAGATAACGAAAGACCTAACCTTATTACAAACGCGTTATCGGGCGAGGCAGTGGCCGATTGGTACGGCCTTTCAAGCAAAAAGTTAAACGAAGGTCACGACCTTGGTTCTGACTGGGTGCCAAAGGCTTATGAAATGACAAGTTGCTTTGACGGTATAATCGAAATGTATCGCGTTACAGGCGACGAGGTTTTGCTTGATGCCGCAAAAGCATTTTATGAAATGCTTAAAAAATACGAAAGCAACATTTTAGGCTCGGTTGGTTATTGCGAACGCTACCAACACGGCGCAAGCTATGCCGATAGCGCTACCGAAATTTGTGACGTACTTCACTGGATGCGCCTTTGTTACGAGCTGTTCCGTCTTACAGGTGAAGCAAAATATATGCAGTCATTTGAAAAGGCATTTGTAAACGCATATATGGCAGGCGTTTATGAAGACGGCAAAATGAGTGCCTTCTTTGTACGTAGTGCAGGCCGCCATTACAGAGCGCAACCTCAGTGTGAAAGTATGTATCAGCACTGCTGTCTTAACAATGTTGGTCGCGGTCTTACAAACGCTGCCGAAAGTTGTGTTACCAAGAGTGATACAGGCTACTTTGTAAATATGTTTACACAAAGCTATGTGCGCTTTGGGGACACCGATATACGTGTTGGTGCCGGATACTTTGACAGCGGTTGGGTTGGCATTGCAGTAAGAAACCCCGAAAAAGGCAAAAAACTTTATCTTAGAATTCCTGAATGGAGCAAAAACACCAAAATTCGTGTAGGTCTTGGTGACGATGTTGTAGTACCCGTTTGCGGTGATTACTACGAAGTTGAGCTTAACGAAGATACCACCATTATGAAAATTCGTTTTGATATGACAACCGAGGTTATAAACTGCGAATGGGAGCCGATTCCTGATGGCGATTATCATTCTCACCGTTGGGGCGATGGCGTATTTGGTCTTTGCAATAAAGAGATGATGCTTAAATGCTCTAAGGTTGTTTTGCGTCGCGGCCCTGTGATTCTTGCCCGCAGTAAAAAGTTTGGTGCTAAAGAGGAAGATATGTTCTCTCTCGACACACTTTACGGCAAAAAAATCGATAGCATTATAGCACGCCCAATTATAAATAATATTGGCGTTTTGGTGACACTTAGAGTTCACATTACGGTTGACGGCGAAGTAAAGGAATACATTTTGTGCGACTTTGCGTCAGCAGCAAACATTGACACCAACGATCCAAAATTCTTCTCGATTTATCTTTAATTAAATAAAAAGAACAGTGCATAGGCGTTGTACCCGTAAGGATACAACGCCAGTTTTATTCGCCTTGCGGCGAGTTGTATTGCTTCGCAGTTATATTCGGCTCTCGCCGAGTGTTATTCGCTTTGCGAGTTTTATAGGCGAATAAAATATCACTAAAACCATTAGGTTTTAATATCACTTTTGATTTATCAAAAATATCACTGTGAGACTTGTCTCACAATAGCACTATTAAAAAGTATTTTATTTTGAGACAGTAAAAACGGATGTGCAAAAATTCTACACATCCGTTTAATATTTGTCTCATACCGTAGCAAGCAGGGAAAATGTACGGCACATTTTCCACTTGTTAGGAGAACCTAATACCCTTTTCTAAACAAATATCACCTATTCGATAAATTGGAATTTATCAAACTGATTACATCAGTATGTGTATGTGTCGAACCCGTCAACCCAATATGTGTTATCTAAAAGGCGAGGCTTAAATAAAGTGAACACTTTCGTTATTCTAAAACCGTCAACAGTATCCTTGAAGCCGTTTTTGTCCTTTAGTGTTGCGACTGCTTTCTCTGCATTTTCTAAGGAACTGTATATTCCAATATCCTTACGCTCAATGTGGTCTATAAGTTTGTATTTGTGAGATACTTTCCAACAAATCATTTTCAACCCACCTTTTCATCAAATTCTTATTTATCGGTTAGTTGTATTATAGCACAACTTGACTAACAAAGAAAGAGAATATTAAAAACACCCACAGATTTAAAAACTATGGGTGTTTCGTAATTTGTTTTACTGTCCTTTAGAGTACGACTCTTATGCACTGTTCTTTTTTTAATCATACCACGGAAGTTCGACTATGGTTTTTGTATGAGATACGGCATCAATAATTTTATCAAATATATCGGTGGTTTTAATTTTCATACTTGTTGTATTTACGCAAGGATGACAGCCGATATATTCGTCCGATAAAATATCTTTATCTACAAGCAGTCGCACGGCGTTTTCGCTGTCGTTCATAAGACCTAATACGCTTACCGAACCCGGTGTTATGTTAAGATATTTAAGCATTGCATCACTGTCTGCAAACGACAGTCTTGCCGAATTGATTTGCGCTGTGAGGTCCTTTGTTTTAAAGGGCTTGTCTGCCGGCATCATAAGAAGATAAAAATCGGTTTTTTGTCGGTTGCATAAAAACAAGTTTTTACAAATTTTACACTCTAAAGCCTTATCTATTGCAACACATGCCTCCATAGTATCGGCAGGCATATCGCGGTGATCGACGTGGTAATATTCGACACCCAAAGAGTCTAAAAATTCATAGCACTCTATCTCTTTAGCCTCGCGACCAAGCAGTGACTCAGGTCTTCCTTTTTTAAGTAATAAATCCATAATTATCTTCCCTTTTTAAAATGATATGCTTTTTCCTAAATGGAAAGAGTATATTATTTTTTCTTTTACCGGCAAGCCAAAAATCTTTTCTGCCGCGGTAGAATAAATGTCTAACTGTTCGCCATAGCGGTCAACAAGCACGTTCATATCATCTACCCTATCGGTTTTAAAGTCAAGCACAACAACACCATCGTCTTCTACAAAGCAAAGGTCAATAGCACCTTGAACGATAATATTTGCATCATCGGCGTCTATGTCAAGCGTTGGGTCAATGCGCTTTGCGGCTATTTCGCTTAAAAAGCGCATTTCACGGTGGACGCTGTTTGCAGAAATTATGCGGCTATATAACGCACTGCTAAAGAAGCTGTCAATCGCCGTCAAATCGGCCGAAGCCGCCTCGCGCTCGGTTATAAATTTCCACTCTATAAGACGCTCGATTTCAGCATTTACGTCAACTGTAGGCGTAAGATTTATAAACTGCATAATGTGGTGCATTGCGGTGCCTCTTGCCGCGCCCGAAAGCTTGTCACCCAGCATAAACGCAGGCATCTCACAAAAGTCAAAACGATCATCCTCGGCAGAGTGAACAAGACGAGATACCGATGCCTTTGCCTGTAGACTGCGTAGAGGCTCGTACGGGTATTTATACTCGGCGTTTTCCTTGATTTTCTCTACAAAATCTGTATCAGCCTCTACTGCTGCAACCACTTCTTTTGAGGTCGTTACTTCAGCGTTATCGTCCTTTGCTATGATGACGTTAATATTAGCATCATTTTGCACCTGTGGAGCTGTAACGTCACAATAATTTCGCAAAGGCTCACCACAAGGATGAAGCAACATAGCACTTAAAATCCAATCGGCCATATTTTGACCTTTTTCTAAAAACTCGCGGCTGATATACGGCTCTTCCTCCAGCAATTTTTCGGACAGCTTGTGAAGCTTGTCGTCTAAATCCTTTGCCGAGCACACCACGCAAAGTCGGTCAATTGCACGTGTTGTAGCAACGTATAAAAGGCGTAATTTTTCTTCTATTGTTTTAATTCTTGCCGCCTCTGCCATAACCTTATGGCCAAACATTTCAACATCGTCTAATACGCTTTCGTCAAAATATTTAAATGCAATACCGCCACGTTCGTTAAATATAACGCGGCTTATAGAATCGGCGTTGTTGATTTTTCCCGACAGGTTTGCCACAATGCACACAGGAAACTGCAAGCCCTTTGAATGATGCATTGTAAGAATTTTTACTGCATTTTGGTTACCGGACGAATCACTTTTAAAGTTTTTATCGGGCAAAGATTTCATATATTTTATAAATCCGTAAATACCTGAATCAAAATGTGCAGAGAAATTTTTTGCATAGTTTATAAGCGCAAAAAGGTTATCTTTTCTCGTATTTCCGCCCGGTAAAGCCGACATCATATTTAAAATGTCGGTAGAGTAAATAAGCTTTGAAATAAGTCTGTCAATGGGTAGCACCGCCGCATCACGACGAAGAAGCGACAATTTTTCTATAAAATCGGCGCATTTTTTACTGCCTTTTTCGGCGGCACTTACTACCGCAGAATAAAGCGGTTGCTTTCTTTTATTTACCTTTATTTGCGCAACCTCGTCAGCAGTAAAGGCAAACACAGGTGACATCATAACCTGCAATAGCTCGACGTCACATTTAGGATTATCTATTACCTGTAATAGCGACATAACCGAAGAAATTTCAATGCTTTCCATAAACTCTTCGCCGCCTAAATCGACAGGAATACCATAATTTTTAAGCTCGTCACCAATGGTTGCCGCCTTTTCCTTAAAAGCGCTAAGCAATATAGCAAAATCGCTATAGCGTGCAGGGCGTAAGCTGTCACCATCGGTAATAACTGCACCCTCGTTCATTATGCCGATAATATATTCGGCAATTTTTTGCGATTCCCTTTGAAGTAATGAATCTTCCGATTCATCATCGCACTTATCAATAACCAAAATATCTGCTGCCGATGCACTACTTTCGGGGAACTTGCCGCCCGCGTTAAGATATTCATCCTCATCATAGATTATTTGTCCGCACTGCCCTGCAAGAAGCTGTGAAAAAATGAAATTAACTGCATCACAAACGCCCTTTCGGCTTCTGAAATTATCGGACAAAATAATTTTTTTAGAATCAGACTCTTTGGCAGAGTCAATTGATACATATCTGTTCTTTTTATTTAAGAAATTATCGGGATTTGAACCTCTAAAGCCATAAATACTTTGCTTGATATCACCTACGACGAATAGGTTTTTCTCTCGATTTGATAGCACGTAAAACAAAGTGTCTTGTAAATCGTTTACGTCTTGGAATTCGTCAACCAAAACCTCGTCATAGCGATTACAAAGGTCCTTTGTGTCCTCGCGAATTACAATTTTACCGTCTTTATATTCACATAAAAGCTCTAATGCCAATTGCTCCATATTGCTAAAGGTAAAGGAATTTTCCTCGCGATAGGCGTCAAAAAGTCTTTCAGTATATTTTGTAAGCATTTCTACCAAAAGCTTAACGGCACCCGTACCCTTTGCTATATCCTGCTCTACGTTTTCGCGTTTTGTGTAAAACAGAACCTTAAGCGACTTTAAGGTTTCGGAAATTTTCTTTTTGTTTTCTTTAAAGGCGGCGCCACTAACATCGTCCCTGTCGGTACGAGGACAGCTTGGAAGGGTAGTAGAATTTAGCTTTTCGACAAACTGATCCCAATCTTTTTGAGCCGCAATAGCCTTTAATTCTTCAATAGAATTAACCGTGTTTTCAAGATATACGGCGTGCTTGTCTGCGTTTTTTCCGACAAATCGTGACGCCGTTTCCATTTTATTTAGGTAAGCATCGGTATCTTCAAGCTTTTTTACAGCTGTGCCAAAGCACATATCATACCAATCGTTGCCGACAGAAAACTCTGTCACGTAGGGAGAGAGTAATCCGTTTATAAAGTTTTGCGGAAATGGCATCTGCTGACTGTATAGATATATTCTATCTATAAGTGCAGTAAGTGCCTTTTCATCATATTCACAGTTTGCAAGCTCTAAAAGATGGGTAAAGTCATCAGTTGGGTTTTCAAGGTATTCGGCAATTAACTCTGTCATAACCCTGCTATTTATATTGGTTAAATCAGAGCCGTCACCCACCGAAAAATCGGGCTCTACACCGCATTTTTCAAAATTTTCGCGAACAAGTCTGATACAAAAAGAGTCTATTGTGGAAATATCGGCGTTTTGGAGCAGATATTTTTGTTTTTGTAACGTTTGGTCATCGGGATTTTTTTGTATTTCTTCAAAAATGCGTTTTTCAATACGAGAGCGCATTTCGGCCGCAGCCGCATTTGTAAAGGTAACTATCAGCAATCTATCGGCACTGACGGGAGAGGTTTTATCGGTAAGCATTGTGGCTACACGTTCAACCAAAACGGCGGTTTTACCCGAACCTGCCGCCGCTGAAACCAATACGTTGCCGCGTGTGTCAATTGCTTTTTGTTGCATTGGGGTTGGATTAAATGCCATCCTCTGTCACCTGCCTTTCAATTTCTTCTATTACCTGTGAATTTGTAAGTTTTTCTACCTTTTTAATTTTTTCATCGCCTATGCGGCAAACGCTTTTGAATTCACAATATTTACACGCACCGCTGTCAAGACCGTCAATCGGATCGGCGGCAATATTACCGCTATATATCGCGTGACCTGCCTGCTTTAGCTTGTTTTCAATAAACTTAAAGATTTTACTGAAATCCTCTTCTTTTATGTAGTTTTCAGACGGTTTGTCCTCGGAATATTGTGGCACAAATTCGCCCTTGTTTTCCTTGTCCATAGCAGTAACAAGCTCCATATTTGCGGCAATAAGTCCATTCATACGGCGGGTCTTTTTTTCGTTTTTTCTATCACGATTTGCAGGCATATAGAGTATTCCTGCACTTTTACCACCAAATTCCTCGCTGTTTGCCACTGCATACAAGTATATTAGCATCTGCATATTTTGACCTGCAAGAATATCAGGTAGCAGAAACGTACGTGTGCCTGTCTTATAATCAACCACCCTTATGTAGCCATTCCAACTGTCGAGTCGGTCAATTTTACCTATAAGCTCGAGCGAAGTGTCGTCTTCAATTTGTATTTTTATAGGTGGCAAATCGCCATCATATCCGATGTCTAACTCACATTTTACGGGATTAAAATCGCTTTGCTTAAATTCAAGTGCCAATCGTCCGACAACATATTTAAGACTTCTTTTTATAGTCGATACCAGGTATTTAAAATACGGAGTTTCAATATCGTTATAACCTACAATAGAATCAAAATATTCCTTAATATAATTATCAACAAGCTCTGAAATTTTTGCTTTGTCAAAGCCGGACACACTCTTTCCGTAATCGACAATCACACGCTCAAGAACGTAGTGAACAATGGTACCGCGCTGCATAGGGTTGAAATCTGCAGGCTGTAGCCTTTCTATACCTAAACCGTAGCGGCAAAAATACATAAAACGGCAACGGCTAAAGGTATCAAATTTTGATGCCGACATAAACAATTTATTGCCAAAAAGCTTACGTGCAGTGTCATTGGTAATAGAAAAATTGGTTCTTGTCATCGAGCTTGCAACACTGCTAATACGGTCGGTATATTCACTGTTTTTCAGTGCACATACAAGTGTTTTTGTGTCGGTGTCGTTATTCGAAAGTCCAACACAAAATCGTGTAAAAGCGTCCTCTTGACTTTCGGGAAGATTGTTATGGTTTAGACTACTTGGCTCTACAAAAAAGTTGCAATCAAATTTGTTTTTAATATCAATTACAAAGGATGATGGCTCGGCTGCGGCAGTGCCTACTTTTGTGGCATAGCTTATAAACACCTTATTAGTAGCACAACAAACGCTACTGTAAAGCAGGCATTCCTCATCAATAGCCAGCGAATAAACCTTGTCGGGAATATCAAGACCTAGTGAAATAAGCTTTTCGCGTTCTGCATTTGCAAAAAGGCCGCTGTTTTGCTTAAGTCTTGGAAAAACGTCTTGATTTGCACCTACAATAAAGGCATATTTTGGCCTTGATGGGCGTATACGGTCGGCGGCACCGAATACCGCCTCATCCATCATTTGCGGAACTACACCTATAGTTTCAAGAGATAGTGCAACTCTAAGCGCGTCGCAGAATTCTGCCTTTGAAATTTCTGCTTCGCCAAAACAAACAGCAAGGCTGTTAAGTATGCGCATTACGGTGTCCCACGACTGCTTTATAGCGTCACTATAATTTGTATCAAATTGCTTATATAGCTTTTTAAACTGGTTAGCGGCACCTACACTTTCAAGCAAGCGCACCAAAGCACGCGCCATATTTTGCGCGGTGTCTTTAAAATTATTCTTTAAAACTGTAAGCGGCTCTATCGCCTTTTTTCTAAGCTCGTTTAGCTTGGCTAACTCGTCTATTCCTGCTTGCGATAATTCTTTGTTAGCCGAAAAACCGCTCGGGTCCATGGTCCACTCATTTTGCCAAAGTGCACCGTCAATATTCCAAAGATATACATAGTTTTCAAGTGTTGCAATTTCGTCAAGCGTTAATACGTCAACACCCGATTTATGAAAACGAAGTATATTTTCGGTGCAAAAGTTTTTGGCAGTGTTTGCCGCCGATAAAACAGCCGCCGCTGTAGGCAAGGTCATAAGCGGTATGCGTTTATCAATAAAACAACTTACATTATTCTTTTTGCAGGCTATGTCGAGCGCGTCCTCATAAGGCGCTATATCACGTGCAATTATTACGAAGTCGCTATATCTTGCGCCCTCTTCACGCACGATTTTGCGTATGTTTCGCGCCACGAAATCGGCCTCGCTATAAACACTGTCTGCCTGACAAATGGCAATGTTTTCGCACTTTTGCTTAAAATCGGTAACACCTGTTGCCATAAAATCTTCTAGCGCTGATAATTCGTCACTATTATAATATTTACGCGACAAAATTATATCATCATAAATATTTACTGCAAACCTTCGCGCAATGGATGAAATACGGCTTTTAACCCTTTTTATATTAGCAAAAATTCCAAATTCGCGATTATCATCCGGATTGTCGGTAAGGGTTACCGTAACCGATTTTGCTTGAGAGATTATTCTTTCGAGTATTTTGTACTGCTGGCCCGAAAAACCCTTGAACGAATCAATAAAGACGGTTTTATTTTCAAAATATCTATATTTTTCTAATGCGTAATAAAGTTTTGTAAGGCGGTCTGTGCTGTCAATAAATTTTTCGGCTATTATTGCATCGTAATTTTCATAAATAAGTGCCGTATCTAAAAGCTTTGATTTAAGCTGTTCATCGTCGGTATTATTTACTATATCGCGCAAATCCTCTGCGGTTATAAAATTCATTTTAAACTCGCCAATAGTATCAATCATTAGACGGGCAAAGCTTTTTGAAGCTGAATATTTTTTAAAGCGAACAAGTTCACTGCGACAAAGCTTTATGGCTTTGTTCATCAAAATAATTCTATCAGCATCGGTAATGCTCTCGCCGCAAACGCCGCCGTTTATGCGCTCAATTTCGTCGCACAAACGAGTAAAGCTGATAACCGATGCACGCTGTGCCGCACCGTCACCAACAGCGTCTAAAATGTTCTTTTCACTTTCAAACGAAAATTGTTCGGGCACCAAAAGAACAGGGTTTTCGCCCTTGTCAATGCACTCTGCAATTTTTTGAATTACCGTATAGGTTTTACCGCTTGAAGCGCGACCTAAAATAAACTGTAGCATACGCCCACCGCCTTTTAAAATATTTTATCACATTTTCTGCCACAATACAATTATAATTATCTTAATGCGTCAAAATCGGTACATTAAAATTTTGTTGAATATAATAATATTTTGCATTATAATACCTCATAGGTGATGATATGTTAAGTAATATAAAAACGCAGGCAAAACAAGCTGTAACCGAGCTTATAGAAATATCGAAAATTAAATCGGGTGATATACTCGTAATCGGTTGCTCGTCAAGTGAAATTATGGGTGGAGATATTGGCAAGGCATCAAGCATGGATGCCGCCAAGGCTGTGTTTGACGGCATATACCCCATTTTAAAAGAAAAAGGAATTTATCTTGCCGCACAGTGTTGCGAGCACCTTAACCGCGCTATTATAATTGAACAATCAGCGGCAGAAAAATTTAATTTAGAAATTGTAAACGTTATGCCACAGCCAAAGGCAGGCGGCAGCTTTGCGACAACCGTGTGGCAAAATATGGAGCACCCCGTAGCAGTTGAGCATATAAAGGCAAGTGCCGGTCTTGACATTGGCAACACGCTTATCGGTATGCACTTAAAAGAGGTTGCCGTGCCCGTTAGACTATCTATAAACAAAATTGGTAAAGCACCAATAGTTTGTGCAAGAACCCGTCCTAAATTTATAGGCGGAGAACGGGCGCATTACTGTGAGGATTTAAAATGAAAAAATTCAAATTAAACGATAAAGATAAGCAACTCATACAAGCTGCACTAAAAGTATTAGAAGAAAACTTTGATGACGGAATATACAATCACACCGTAGGCTGTGCAATTTTGTGTAAAAACGGAAATATTTATAAGGGTGTAAACTGTGACGGAATACACGGCTCTTGCGCCGAATATATAACAATGGGAATTGCTGTATCACAAGGCGAACGTGATTTTGACACAATTGTAGCGGTACACGAAAAGGCTACTAACTGTGTTATTCCACCTTGTGGCAACTGCCGTCAAATGCTTTTTGAATACTGCCCCGATATTAAGGTAATAGTAAATGATGTTGACGGAAATCTTATAAAAGTAACTGCTCGTGATTTATTACCTTTTGCGTGGGAAGCTGTTGTTTGCTAATGTTAAAAAATTAAAACCTCTGTATGTTTAGTCATACAGAGGTTTATTTTTATATAATTTCGTTTTCCTTTACTTTTAAATGCAATCTTTCAACACACGCTTTACAAACGGTTTGATTTTCAAACTCTATGCAGTCGTCCTCATTGCTACAAAAAATGCAGCTTGGTTTATGCTTTTTAAGCACTATGCAATCGTCTTGCATATAGATTTCAAACTCATCTACGCCTTCGGTCATATCAAGAAATTTGCGTATTTCTTTAGGTATTACTACCCTACCCATATTGTCAAGTCCGCGAATAATTCCTGTTGATTTCATAAAAAATCTCCTTTAATCAATAGTCCAATCTATTGGAGTCTGACCAGTGGATAATAATATTTCGTTGGTTTTTGAAAAATGCTTACAACCAAAAAATCCGTTGTATGCAGACAGCGGACTCGGATGCACTGTAATCAGCTTTTTATGTATGGGATTCTTGATAATCTCGGCTTTTTTGCGAGCATTAGCTCCCCAAAGCAAAAACACAACCGGTGTTTGCTTTTTATCAAGCTCGGCAATAACTCGGTCGGTAAATTGCTCCCATCCCATACCTTTATGACTGTTAGGTGATGCCTCACGAACGGTTAGCACAGCGTTAAGCATTAATACACCTTGACGTGCCCAAGAGGTCAATTCACCGTGATTTGGTATAGTAAAATCAATATCATCGTGTAGCTCTTTATAAATATTTTTAAGTGATGGTGGTGGCTCAATTCCCTGCCCAACCGAGAAACACAGTCCGTGTGCTTGACCGGCACCGTGATATGGGTCTTGTCCTATTATTACAACCTTGGTATTTTCGAACGACGTAAACTTTAGTGCATTAAAAATATCGTTCATATTAGGGTATATTGTGCGACTGCCATATTCTGTCTTTAAAAAGCCACGCAAATTTTGGTAATATGACTTTTGCCATTCGTCAGCCAAAATAGCGTCCCAATCATTACCTATATTTACCATAATTCACACCTTAAATATAGTCGTATACTTCAACAATACCACTTGAATGATAAAGCGAAGGGGTTACCATAATCGAGTAGCCGCGGCCGTTATCACTTGTCCACTCAACCGAATGCTTACGCGGCACAGCGCAAGCAGCCAATAGCATCATTATAGCACCACCGTGCATTATAACACCTGCGTTGGTTACATCATTAGCCATCATATCACGCACAATCATATTAAGAGCAAGTGCTTGACGGCGCACAAAGTTTTGTGTTGTTTCGCCACCTGACGGTGCCTCTAACTTACCGCTTGTCCATTCTGCGTACTCGGGCATTAGCTCAAGCTGGCTTGCGGTCTTGCCCTCAAACTCACCAAAATCATATTCGGTAAGTTCGTCAATAACGTGCGCATCAAAACCGGGGTAAATAATATTTGCACTTTGCCGGCATCTAAGCATAGGGCTTGTATAAAGGCGCTCGATATCGGGGTATTCTACTATTTCGCGCATTTGCTGTAACTCACGAACACCCTCGGGGCTAAGTGGCAAATCGGTGCGGTTGCCGATATACATACCAGCAGTATTTGCATCGGTAGCACCGTGACGAATTAAATGTATTTTAAATGTTTTCATAAATAATCACCAAGCAATTCCGTAATAATGCTGTTTGAAATAAGCATACCGCTGTTTGTCAGCGATATGTGTGGTAAGTTCGCCTTTATATAACCTGCATTTTCGAGCAGATTTATTTTCTTTCTTATCATTTCAGGTATTTCACCGTAGATTTTTGATAGGTCAACACCGCGTGATAGCCGCAGACCTAACATTAACGCTTCTTGCTTGCCGCCCGCTTCACCGTCGTATACGGTTTGTGGATTTTTGATAAACCCCATTAAATCGCGTGGGTAGTAAAAGCGCTTGCCGTCAAGACAAGAATGCGCCGCAGGGCCAAGTCCAAGATAATCTTCACCTAACCAGTATTTTATATTGTGACGACTTTCCTTGTTTTCACGCGAAAAATTAGATATTTCATAATGATTATAACCATTTTTCTCGAATGCATCGCACATATACAAATATTGTTCGGCACTATCGTCATCATCTGGTAGATTTAGCGCATCTTGCTTTTTAAAAAAGGCAGTGTTTTGTTCTATCTTTAAAATGTATGATGAAATATGCTCTGGGTTTAAAGACAAGATAAAATCTATATCATTTTTTAATGTTTGCAAATTGCTGTCAGGTAGCGCAATCATAAGGTCAAGTGAAATATTATCAAAACCCAACTCTCGTGCCTTTTGCACGGTTATTGCGGCATCACGTGACGTGTGTGTTCTGCCCAAGGTTTTAAGGGTATCATCACACCCTGATTGCACACCTATAGACAGTCGGTTTACACCAGCACACTTTGCAAATTCTAGAAAATCATCACTTGACGATGGATTTGCCTCCACCGTTATTTCGGCTTTATCTAAAACCGTAAAATTAGTTTTCACACAGTCAAGCAGCGGAATAATCTCCTCGCCCAAAAGCGATGGTGTGCCACCGCCTATATAAACAGTATCAATGGGGCGGTCAAGCTTGCCGCCCCATTTTTTAATTTCACCTTTAAGTGCGGTTAAATAAACACTTAACGTATCTTTGTTGTAAAATGCGGAATAAAAGTCGCAATAATTACATTTTTTCTCACAAAAAGGTATGTGAATATATAGTCCTAAACTATTAGTCAAGAATTTCACCTATGCAGCTACCCGGAACGCAAGCAGCATTTGCTTCGTCAGTATCAATGTGCATAGCGAGTGCGTAGCTGTCGCTAACACGTGCTACAACGTCACCAAAAATGAGTGCTCTACCTTCGGTAGGAATCTTAACGCTTACAATCTGCTTGTCAACGATGCCGTACTTTTCACCGTCTGCACATGTCATATGTATATGACGCTTAGCAGCAATAACGCCCTCGGTAAGCTCTACCTCGCCACAAGGACCAACAAGCTTGCAAGCGCCAGAGCCTGCAACGTCGCCTGATTCACGAATAGGTGCTACTACACCGATTGTGCGCGCATCAGTAAGAGAAAGCTCTACCTGATCAGCAGGACGGCAAGGGCCAAGGATTGAAGCCTTAAGGCTACCCTTAGGACCTACAACTGTAACCTTTTCTTCACAAGCAAACTGTCCCGGCTGTGAAAGGTCTTTCTTATTGGTGAGAGTATGACCTGCACCAAAAAGTGTTTCAAGTGTAGCTTGTGTCACGTGTACGTGACGAGCTGAAATTTCAACTAATACTTCCTTTTTCATAATAAAAGTCTCCTTTATTTTTGGGGTAGAGTCATTCTACCATAATTTGACATATTTTTCAAGTGCTTATTACACTTTCATTCTAAGCATTGAGCCCACTTTAACCTCACGGTTAAAAGGAATTTTTATTTTACTCATAGGCTGATAAGCGCTTTCAATCTGCTTACCCTTTTCATCGTACAAAACAGTTGTATCTATGTTAAAAGGTATGCTACCGGCTTCAAGACAGTCAAGCATTGTGCCACTTGCGAACTTATTTTTAAGTGTGGCTACTATACACCCATCTTCATAACCGTCAACAATAGCCGCAATAGCATAGTCGCGTATATAGCCTGCATTTTCATAGGTCTGCGCGTTTTCGGGGCGACCAAAATAAAAGCCTGTCGAATATGTACGGTGGCTCATTTTATTAAGCTCTTCGCTTACCCAATTAGGCAATGTCCATTCGCCATCACAATTAAGCAGACTATCAACTGCACCACGATATGCATTTGCAGTAACCGCTACGTAATATTCGGTTTTTGCCCTACCCTCTATTTTAATACTCGATACGCCTGCCGCTAGCATTTTGTCAAGATGCGGCGCCATACACATATCGTTAGCGTTAAGTATGTAAGTGCCCTTTTCGGTTTCGGTAATGTCAAAGTACTGACCGGGGCGCTTTTCTTCCATAAGACTATAGCTCCAACGGCAAGGCTGAGCACAGTCGCCGCGGTTAGCATCACGTCCTGTCATATAGCTTGAAAGTAAGCATCTTGCCGAAAAAGATACACACATAGCACCGTGAGCAAAGGCTTCTATTTCAAGCTCGGGCGGAGTGTTTGCGCGAATTTTTGCTATTTCTTCGAGTGAGAGCTCACGCGCCAAAACCACACGCTTTGCACCCATATTATAAAAAGCATTTGCCGTTGCGCTGTTTACAATACCCGACTGCACCGATACGTGCAACTCACAATTTGGCGCATACTCTTTAACCATACCAATTGTGCCAAGATCGGACGCAATAACCGCGTCAGCGCCGATTTCGTTAAGATATGTCAAAAATTCGGGCAAACGGACAATTTCATCCTCGTGCGGAATGGTGTTGCAAGTAACGTGCACCTTAACGCCGTGAGTGTGTGCATACTCAACGCCCTGCTTTAAATCCTCGCGGTTAAAGTTAGCGCTTGCTGTTCGCATACCAAACTCTTCACCCGCTATATACACGGCATCTGCGCCAAAATCTACCGCTGTTTTAAGACGTACTAAATCACCCGCAGGGCACAATAGTTCTAATTTTTTATTCGAATGTTTCATATACCCAATTATCATCTCGCTGAAGTTTTGCTATTGTGGCATTCTGTTCTGCCAACGTTTTGTGGAAATAGAAGTTACCGTTTTTATCGGTAACAAAATAGTAAAATTCCTCTTTATCGGTTGATGGATAAAGCGCCGCATTAATAGCATCAAGGCCAGGTGAACACAATGGTCCCGGTGGCAAGCCCTCTACCTTATAGGTATCATATCTGCCGTTGTCGTGTTTAAACGAATTGCCATAATAACAGGTTGGTGACGAACCAAGGGTTGAAAAGTTTTTGCTGTCTAAACGATTATAAAAAATTGCCGCAACATCTTTCATACTGTCAGTGCTTTGACCCGATTCCATCTGTATTATAGATGCCATGGTCAAAATTTCGTTCATGGTATAGCCCATTTCGTCAGCACGAGCGTACATTTCGTCGGTAATCTTGCTTTCCATGGTATTAATCATTTTTTCAATTACCATACTTGCGCACTCATACGAATCGTCTTCATCACTAAAGTCATAAGAGTAAAATTCATAAGTGTCGGGGAAAAGATAACCTTCAAGCATATAATAGGTTTTATCTTCATCGCAATTTTTAAGCAAATCGCCCGTAGCCTTTACCTCGTCTAATGCTTCAAAAAAATCTTTTCTTGTACAAACTTCGTTTTCCTCTAGTATTGTTGCAAGTCCTTTAATTGTTTTTTCTTCGCCGTCTACAATATGAGTATAGTCGTTTATGCCCGTACCCTCCGGAATAGTTACCTTTACACTATCGGCCTTAGCACCGTTATTTACAAGCATATCCGCAATCTTAGAATAACCTGCTTCATTGTTAAAGGTATAAAGACCGTATTTGTACTTACTATCATAATCATTCAATTTTGAATACAGCTTGAAAAGAAATGGCATTTTTACAGCGCCAACCTCTTCAAGCTTTTCAGCTATAACCGTTGTCGACGTACCTTCGGGTATGTTTATTTGAACCATTTCGCCTCTGCCAAAGCCCAAACCAACGTAATCAAAAAGACCTATTACTATAGTAACAGCCAACGAAACTGACACAATAAGAATAGAGGCTATCCATATTATGTTTTTTAGCACCGAGCGTTTTTTACCCTTGCTTTTTTTCTTTTCTTTAGATGCTGTTTCCTCGACACTAAAGCCCTTACCAATTATAAAATCTTCATCATTTATGTTAAAATTATTATTTTGCATATCCAACTCCAATTAATATGTTCCGTAACGCATACTTCTTGCTATTTTTTTAGCAATTTCAGCATTATCATAAAGTGTTTCTAAATAAAGCAAGGCAAAATCCATAGCGCCGCCTGCACCCCAGCCGGTAATAATATTGCCGTCGCGAACAGCAGGTCGGTCAAGTATATGCGCACCGTCAAGCTCTTTTTCAAAGCCTGTATAACACACAGCATTTTTACCGCGAAGCAAGCCTTTATGCCCTAAAATCATAGGGGCCGCGCAAATGGCACCTATAATCTTTCCGTTTTTGGCAGCATAATCTATAAACTTCTGTACCGTTTCATCCGCTTCAAGATTTGTAGTGCCCGGAAGACCGCCCGGTAAAATAATACCGTCAAGTTGGTCAAACACAGCCTCGTTTATGGTAATATCACAGCTTACAGATATATTGTGCGAGCCGCGTACCTGCTTGCCTGTAACACCAACCATTTTAACCTCAACTCCGGCTCTGCGCAAAACATCAACGGGTGCTAATGCCTCAAGTTCTTCAAAGCCTTTTGCTAAAAATACATATACCATTTATATCACCTTTAGTGTTTCTTCTAAAATATCTTTTGCAATATCTTCTATGGTGCGTGGTTCGCCGTCTTTTGCACAAGGAATAATTGTCCAACCGGAATATTTTGCTGTAAACATGGCGGCTTTGCGACATTTATCAAGGTATGCCGTATCACTTTCGTGAATATCTTTTTTACCCTCGTCGCCATTATATCTGCCAGACAGTAGTTTTTGTGAAACCTCTATCGGCATATCTAGAAAGATAACCTTGTCAGGCTTTGGAATTCCAACCTTGTTATACTCTAGATCATAAAGCCAATCAAGAAATCCTTGCCACTCGCTTTCATCCATTTTAGAGGTCTGATGAACGGCATTAGAGGTGGTATATCTGCCCGAAACGATTACGCCGTTTTGATTATAGTAATCACCCCAATTTGTCTTATAAGAAGCGAATCGGTCAACCGCATAAAAAAGTGATGCCGCATAGGCGTTTACATCGCCCGGTTTTTTACCAAATTCGCCGCCCAAATACATTTTTACAAGGGCGCTTGAATTACTATCATAGTCGGGAAAAGAAACACTTTTGCTTTCTATTCCGTTTTTTAAAAGATTTTGCGGTAAAAGCTCAAGTTGGGTAGATTTACCACAACCGTCAAGTCCCTCTATTACAATCAACTTACCCATTTATTTCATTTCCTCATAAAATTTCTTTATTTCTCTTGCCTTGCCGCAGCTCATTTTGCCCTCGGGGCAAGGACCGTTAAGGCAAGGCGGGCCTGCTTTTTTAAATAGTTCAGGTGCTACCTCTTTTACAAGCTTTAGCATTTGATTGGCAACCTCTTGTATCTCCCACTGGGCGCGATTACAGCAACGATGACGGAAAAAGTTATGTAATGAACGAGCGTTCATAGTAACCACCATTTTCGTTTCACACGCATTTGGCAGAACAAAGCGCGCATCCTCAATGGCCTTTTTAGACGCAAGTCTTGCGGCGGTTTTTTCGTCTTTGCCCTCAGCCATAAATGTAGCCTTGTGCTTTTCGGTAAGTATTTCAGAAATTTTGTCGTAAGACTCTTGTGCTAGTCGCATTGATTCTTTATAAGCCTCAAGCGCTACGGGGTCTGCCACTATTTCGGGAGGAGTCACAAACTCAAAAGCGCCCTCTTTAACATAGCGCTGACTTTTAACCGAATATGACGCCATTCTGTGACGTGTTATCTGTGCTAAAAACGCACGTGACACACCCTCTATACCAAACGTAAACGAAGCGTGTTCTATAGGGCTTTCATGACCAATTTCGGAAAGCATTTCCACAAAGTCGGCGGCCTTTTCATCGGTAAGGCCATCATATAAATCCATTATATTCGACGAGCTGTAGCAAAGCTTTGCAGCTGATGCTACCGTCTTTTCTGGATTGGGTGTGTGGGCTAACAATATAACGTTAGGCATAAATTTACATCTCCTGACAAAATTTACGTAATTACAGTTATAGTCATTATATCATATCGCACAAATAATATCAATTAAATTTTATAATATTAGTATATATTTAAAAAATGTAAAAAAATTTTTAAAAAAGTCTTTTTTTGTAACTAAAAGTATGCTACAATGTACCCATAAAAATTTAATATATTTGCGGAGGGATTTCATATGTCCAGTATTAACTTTAAGCACACACCCTACGGCGATCTTGCAATCATCAGCATGCGCGGCTGTGAAGACATTTCTTCACAGGTAGATTTCTACCTGAAACAATGGCGCGGTATTGAGGATGAAGATCAATCCTTTGTAATCGACGTTAACTGTCCACGTTTTGGCACAGGCGAAGCAAAGGCCGTTCTTCACCATTCGGCTCGCGGTCTTGACGCGTTTATTATCTGCGATTGCTTTAACTACAACGTTACATACAAAATGTATGGACAAACCGTTCCTATGAGTCCCGACGATCACTTCCAAGATCTCAAGCGCGTTATTGCGGCTTTTGGCGGTAAGGCACGCCGAATTACCGTTATTATGCCAATGCTTTACGAAGGTCGTCAGCACCGCCGTACTGCACGCGAGTCTATGGACTGCGCAATGGCACTTCAAGAGCTTGTTTCAATGGGTGTCAAAAACATTATCACCTTCGACGCTCACGACCCTCGCGTAAACAACGCTATTCCTTATGATGGTTTTGATAACGTTCAGGCGGCTTACCAAATGATTAAGGCACTTCTCCGCAGCGTTCCTGATGTTAAGCTTGACCGCGAACACACCATGATTGTTTCTCCTGACGAGGGCGGTATGGGCAGATGTATTTACTACTCATCTGTGTTAGGGCTTGACCTTGGTATGTTCTACAAACGCCGTAATTACTCTATAATTGTAAACGGTAAAAATCCAATCGAAGCACACGAATTCCTCGGCAACGATATTACGGGCAAAGACCTCATTCTTGTTGACGATATGATATCTAGTGGCGAATCAATGCTGGACATCGCCGCAAAGCTTAAAGAAAGAGGCGCCGGAAGAATATTTATATTCTCAACCTTTGGTCTTTTTGTTGACGGACTCCAGAAATTCGACCAATATTATGCTGATGGTCTTATTGATAAAATCTTTACAACCAACCTTATCTACCAAACACCCGAGCTTCTCTCTCGTGAATGGTATTGCAGCGTAAATATGTCAAAGTACATAGCTCTGTTGGTTGAAACACTCAACAACGATAATTCTATAAGCAAGTTACTTGACCCTGTAGATAAAATTAAAGCCGCAGTTGCAAAATATGAGGCTGAAAACAAATAATTTAAAAACTCTGCTGAAATTCAGCAGAGTTTTCTTTTTTTGTGGACAAGATAATATGGGTGATTATATGAATATAAGAACAGACCTTGTTGCCGAGATAAAGGCTGAAAAACAGCCCGATATATCGGGTGTTGAAGTAATAGAAGAAAAGATAAACGACGTTAATATTTCTACCGTGAAAATTCTCGACGAAAAAGCATCCGAAACGCTGGAAAAACCAACAGGCTCATACTGTACAATATCTTTCCCCCGCCTTGATTTTGTATGTGAAACCCTCGATATAATAAATGCCACTGTAAAAGCACTTAAAGCGGTTATAAAATCAGATATAAATCAATCACTTGTGGTAGGTCTTGGCAATACCGACATAACGCCCGACGCATTAGGTCCAATTGTTGCAGACAGGGTGCTTGCCACAAGGCATTTGACCAACGAATTAAAGCGTGATTTGGGACTTGACGGTTTAAAAAGCGTTAGCACAATAACACCAAACGTGCTGGGTAAAACGGGTATTGAAAGCTATGACCTTGTAAGTGCTACCGCTAAAAAAATAAAGCCCGATATTATAATTGCCGTAGATGCCCTTGCCTGCCGCGACCCCGAGCGCCTTTGCCGCACAATACAAATTGCCGATAGCGGAATTTGCGCAGGGTCGGGTGTAAACAATGCACGAAAGCCGTTAAACCTTGCCACACTGGGCATACCGGTTATTGCACTGGGTGTGCCTACCGTAATAGATGCAAACAGCTTTTTTAATTCAGACGAAAATATGATGGTAACACCAAAAGAAATTGACCTGCTTGTAGAAAAAGCGGCGGACATTATCTCTCGCGCAATAAACATATTTTTACAACCCGAAATAGATATAGACACCATAGAAAGCCTGACATAAAAATATTATCACCAGCATAAAATTTTTTGTGGATGGTGATAAATCGTGAGCAATCGTGGTGCTATAATACGCTTCTGCGCATCGGCGCTTATTGTAGCGCTGTTTTTAACATATACAAGCATAAAAGGATTAAGCTATAGTGGCGGTGACGTTGTTATACAAACGATAGCGCCAATTACGGAAAGTTATACGTCATCTGCCGGTACCGTTTTTGAAAACCCAAGCTCTCAAAATTCTACCGTACAAGATAACGCAAGTTCTGCCGTTTCAAGCCCTACCGCATCCGTACCGGTATCAGCAAGCGGAGCTGTGCAAGGCAAGGTTATAGAAAAATTTATTTCCCCCTATACAGCAAACACTTCTTACAATAACGTTTATCTAAAAAACAACACCGATCTTAAAATAAATTTAAAGGATTTTGTAAACGGAAAGCTCCCATTTAAAATAGAAAAAAACGGCATGCCGCAGGTTCTTATTCTTCACACACACGCAACCGAAAGTTATCTGCGACATAATGAAAAATATTATACCGAAAACGATACCGCAAGAAGTACCGACAACGCATATAATATGGTCGCTTTGGGCAAAATAATTGCCGATAGGCTAAACGCCGCAGGAATTGTAACGCTGCATGACACCACTCAGCACGATAACCCGTCGTATAACGAAAGCTATTCGCGTGCGGCTGATACCATTTGCAAATACACCGAAAAATACCCCAGCATTAAAATTGTTATCGATCTGCACCGCGATGCACTAGCTGAAAATGATACAGACAAGGTAAAGGTAACAACCGAGATTGACGGCAAAAAAGCGGCTCAAATAATGCTGGTTATGGGGTCACAAAGCGGTAACGTTAAAAACTTTCCAAATTGGAAAGAAAACTTAAAGCTTGCAACCCGTCTGCAGCAAACAATAGAGGTCATGTATCCAAGCCTTGCGCGGTCGATTCACTTTATGTCAAAAAACTATAACGAAAGCCTTACAACAGGCTCAATGCTTATAGAAATCGGTACCGACGGCAACACGCTTGACGAAGCCAAATACTCGGCAGAGCTACTTTCTAACGCGCTTATAAGCCTGCTAAATACACTTTAAAAAAGGAATTCAAAAATGAAAAGGCAAACCAAAACGTACTTTAGAACTTTTTATATAACACTTGTTATTTTATTGTGTGTTAGCATCGGCTGGATTGGTATTTCAACCGCTTGGGAAAATACCGTTCAGGTTGCATTTGGGAAATATGAAAAAGCCATAGAAATAAGCGAGGACGGTATAAGGATATTAGACTTTAATATAAAATAAAGCCACTGCAAAAGCAGTGGCTTTTTCAAATTTTACTCCCAAGAAATCGGTTCTTCCTCGTCGTCATCCTCTTCGGGAACTTCAAGTCCCAAGGCACGACGTTTTTCAATATCAGCATCGGGATGTTCGGCATAATAAGGATCTATTATATACTTTTTAATGCTACCAAAGGTAAAGAACTGTATAAGCAAAAATCTAAAAGCAGGCAAGGTTGCCGCGGCTATAATAACTTCAATTACAAACACTCTTATGTCATTGCCGCCCAAAATCAATATAAGATAGTAAAATGCATATACAGCTATCATACACAAACCGCAAAGCAAGTTGCGCCATAGATTTACAAATACAAATTTCAAACTGTTTTTGTAAAGCAGCTTTGTGCTGAAGCTAAAAGTAATCATAAGGGTTGATGTGTAAAAGTTCATCATAGCAAATATTGCCAAAAATGATACACACAAAACAAGCCCTAAAAATGATAATGTGTTTTGAGTTTGCAAATAAGAGTCATTATAAAATCTAATCGCAAAAATTAAAAGCCCCGTAATAATAGAATTGATTGTGCCAACAGCTAATGCCTGTTTCCAATTTTTACGTATGGTTGAGAAAAAGTCGCTAAGGCCAAACGAATGCTTATCACGCGCAATGTTTCGTGTAACGTTTGTAATACCGGCACGCGCCAGACCATGTGTAAATATAGGCAAAGACAAAATAACGTAAGCTAAATTTATAGAAAAGAACTTGAAAAAGTTTCGAAAAAAAGTTTCAAAGAACACAAAAAACGCTTTCTTTTTAGGTGCATCTTTACTAATTCCAGGTCCTTCTTTGGTAAAGTCAAAAAATCCGAAAAGCCCCATTTTTACTTATCCCCTTTTTTATATACAATTTTTTCGGTAAGATTTATTTCCTTAAAGCCTAAAATATATGCAATGCCCGAAATAATCGGTACTATAAGCTGAACCACCAATAACAATACGTACTGTAATGCATTTAAATCAGCTGCTGTGGTTGCATTAGAGCAACCCGATATCAAATAAATGACAGGATAAAAACAACTGTTTAAATAGCCGTATAACGTTACGCGAAGAGTCGGTAACAAGCCAAGTCCGCAAGCCACAAGAAGGCCAAACAATAAAAAGAATGGTACGTTTGCAACAAGACCTATTTTAAATCCTTTTAGCTTATCTTGTTTAACATGTCCTATACGAACAAGGTTGGAATCCTTAAAGCCCTGCTTGTAAACGTTACTACCGGCAAAAGAAATTATTAATATACCGCACAGTATTTGTGATATAACAACATATACCATCATTCCCTTACCCTCAAGGCTTGTCACTATTGCGGTTTTTTGAACTATGTAGTTTTCTTCCTCATATTTTGCCTTTTTCTCGTCAGTACCATTATCTTTACCATCACCATCAGGGTCGTAAAACTTATATTCCCAGCTATCAACCAGCTTGTCGCTGTCTTGGGCATAAACATGCGCCTTATAACCAATAGTGTCGGTAAAAACCGCCTGACAAATAGCATTTATAGATGCGCAAAGGAAAAAGCTTATCAAAACGGCAACAACTATACCGCCCGAAAGTTTTGCACCACTTTTAAAAATTTTCATTTATTGCTCCTTAAATCGACAATATATTAACCATTACATTATATTACAATAAATACAAAAAAGCAAGGCGGGATTTAACTACACCTTGCTTTTTTACAATATATTCACAAAATTATCGCCAATGCTGTGCCTATTAACAATAGGCCGCCTACGATGGCGGCTATTATTACCCTTCGCCGCAAAATGTGTCGCTGGCGCAAGGTCATCCGACTTCGAGGCACTCGTTCATCAAGCCCCAGCGTAAAGCTTTTTATTGCCTTGTTAAGATTTTTTTGACTTAAATTACTATATGTCGGACTAACGTAAAACACAACTCTGTCGAAAATCTTACTGCCCGTATTATTAACCTCTATTACGGTTTTATTTACACCTCTAACCAATAAAATTCCACCTTTCTTTTACCTAAAATTTATTTTTGACAAAGAAAAGTTGTTATATTCAGGTTGACATAAAAATGTGGAAAACTCGGTGGAAAAGTGGAAAAAGTCGCTTATTTAGTGGGTAAAACTTATCCACAACGGTTGCAAAACAGGTTTATTTTGTCGCATTATGTAAATCGCAATTGCCGTTTAAAAATTCTACTGCACGTTCAACAGCATCGGCAGAATTGCCCCAATCGCCCTTACCGGCACTACGATAATCGTACATAGAACAATACTTTGAAATATCTTCACCAAGTGACTTTACATAGTCGGCAGTTATGCGTGTAAGATTTTCTTTAAATTCACCGGCATACTTTGGCATTTTCTTTTTATCGGCACTCGACATCAAAAGCTCAAAATGATGCATACAAAACTGTGGCTGATTATTAAAAAGCTCTCTAAAATCACGCTCTTTTTCATAGCAGCGGTAAATGGTATCTATCATTCTTTCCATACCCCAATTTACCTTTTCGCATATAAAACAGCTGTCGCTTATCTTTTTAACGTTACTTGCCTTTTTATCTCCACCGTTGAAAAGCTTTTTCCCAAAAATTTGTTCGCTTATTTCTTTAATATGCGTTTCCAGCATAAGCGCTAACTGTAATCTACCGCGGGTGGACATCATTTTGTTATAATGCTCCGGGCAAAAGCCTACGGCGTTGGTTTCTATACGAACATCAGGCTCCATCATAGCGTCACCTAATATATAGGTTATAAGGTGCTGTTCTACCGTTTGCTTCATACGGCATATAGGACACCCGTCAGATTCCTCAAACACCTCAGATACCGGTATGGTACAAATATCATCACGCAAAAAATCACAACCTTTAAATATATTTCTTGCTTTACATTGTAACACAAAATCAGTATAATTGCAAATAGAGGTGTAATATGAATATAAAATTTGAGAATAACAAAATCTACATAAAAAATCCCAAAAACTTTGACCTTGCCGAAACGCTTGATTGCGGTCAGTGCTTTCGTTGGAGCAAAGACCAAAACGGCGTTTGGAGCGGTATTGCTTTTGACAAATATATCGAGCTTTACGAAAAAGACGGGGACATAATAATAAAAGGCTCTAACCAAACGGATTTTGAAAATATATGGTTTGACTATTTTGACCTTCGCCGCGACTACGGACAAATAATAAAGGAAGTATCCGTACACCCAACCGTTGCAAAAGCGGCGGCATTTTGTGGTGGCATACGACTTTTAAACCAAGAACCTTGGGAGGCGTTGTGCTCATTTATTATTTCGCAAAACAACAACATTCCCAGAATAAAGGGCATTGTAGAGCGTCTTTGCGAAAATTTCGGCAAGAAAATTGAAGGCGGCTATACATTTCCTTCATACAAAACTATTGCAAAGCTAACCGTAGAAGATTTGGCGGTTATTCGTTCGGGATTTAGAGCAAAATACATTTTAGACGCAGCACAAAAAGTGGCTTCCGGCGAAATTGACCTTGAGGCATTAAAAAGCATCGACTATGACACAGCACGTGAGATAATAATGACCATCAAGGGCGTGGGCCCCAAGGTTGCCGACTGTGTACTATTGTATGGTCTATCACACAAAAACGCCTTTCCTCGTGACGTGTGGATTAACCGCGCTTTAGATAGTTTATTTGACGGCAAAATTCCCGACTGTGTGGGAAACTACGGTGGAATTGTGCAACAGTATATCTTCCATTATATAAGAAATAATCAATAAAAAAGGCCCCCTTGCCTAAAGGGGGCCGTCGAACGCGGAGCGTTTGACTGGGGGATTTTTTTATTAGGAAATATTAAATCCTTTCGTCAAAACTCTGTTTTGCCACCTCCCTTTACAAGGGAGGCTTTTTATTTTTGTCTTATATCATAACAAACAGGAAAATTAGTTAGTAAAGTTGTATTTTGTAATTTTATGTATCATTATTTTCAACGAAGTCCCATCCATACCCATATGCTTTTTTTCTATATCCGTATCCCGTAGAACATGGTGCTTTTCGACAAACGGCACTTATTGAAGATATGCAATTCGTATTTTTAGCAATTTTAGAATCAACTAGCCAACGCGCTGCATCATGTATACTTTCAAATTGTTTTAACACTTCACCTGTATCTAAATCTTTCATCACAACATTTTTTCGATTCTTTTCAGCAGATGCCAGTGCCCTTTTTTTTGCATTTAATGCAGCTTGTTCGGGATTCTGCTCTTTCCATTTTTTTAAACTCTCTGCTCTTTTTTCTTCCGCGTCTTTTGTGTGAGCAGCACAAACAAGATTTTTTCTAATTTCTACATATTTTTCGGGATTTTCATTTTTCCATTTTTTAAAACTGTTTTGCTTTTTTTGAATAGTTTCTTTTGATTGCAAAACTTTTTTGTTTTTTTCTCTAGCTTTTTGATATTCCTCAGGATGTGCAGATTGCCAGTTTTTTATTCGTTCCTTACTTAGTTCCCTATAATATGGTTGACTCATTGTTTCTTTTATTTTTTTGTTGCGTTGTTCTAATGCGGCAGTACTTCCTGAACAATAAAGTTCTTTAGCTTTATTAATCATAGCTTTTGCTTGTTCAGGATGATTTTTCATATATTCTCTTCGTTGTTGACTTATCTCTTCATGATTTATATGTTTGCTTGTGCCACCACCACCTCGCACAAGATTAAGACATTTTTCATCGGCTAGTAGGATATCATCTACAATTTCAGACTCTAATTTTTCTGTTTCTTCTGCAGTATTACATATAGCAATATAGTAGCGACAAAACTCTGAACTATGTGCCTTATATTTTTGAGCGAATCTTAATCCAGAACCTTGATATCTTTTTATATCAGACCACCGTTTTCTATTAACCTTACCTATATAATATTCATTTGTTGAATAATTTATTTGAATATAAATTGCTCTATAGTATCCATCTTTATTTTTGCTTCTATAAACTTTTGAAATAGGAATAACCTCAAACCAGTTATTTTTTATTTTTATTGATGTTGGATTTTCCACAAGATAATCTGCAGGTAATGTAAGCGAAGCAATGGATAACTCAAGCGAGTTGTATTTTTTATAAATAGAAACAAACTCACTAATTTGAATTAGCATATACAAAACCTCACTTGTAAACTAATTAATTATTCGAAAAACATCTTAATATTATTATAGCATACCAAATACTAAACGAAAAGAAAATTAAAAAGCTATCCATCTAAATTGTTTTGATAGATATCTTTTTAATACTATTTAGTTGCTGCCCTCATGAGTACAACCCATAAGCCTTGGCGTGTTTTATTCATCACATATTGTTCCTCTTTTAAGACTGTCTGCCCCAAATTTTTTGCGAAGGTTTAAGATAGAATTTTCAATTATTTCTTGTTTTTCATCAAGTATTTGTTCACCAAAAAAATCAGCTTGAAAAGCGACGTTATCACCCTTTAAATTGGTTACTCTAAATCCAACCGAACGAAGCGGCAAATCCCATATGTAGTTTGCATCAAAAATCTTAATCGCCTCTTTTGCCAATAAAATAGAGGTGTTTAGCGGATTTGTAAGGGTATGAGAATATTCCTTTGTTTTTAAATTTGTATCACGTGTATGCACCTGTATAGTCGATGCATATAAATTTTTGCTATGTAAAATTTCAGATATTTCCTCCGCGATACTGATAAAAATTTTCCAAACGTCATCGTGCGAGGCTATATCATTAGGCGGTGTGGTGATGCGGCCAATGCTTTTGGGTATATCGTCCGGGCCGGGTGGCACCACAGGAGAGTTATCATTTCCAAGGGCATAACATTTAAGCTGTGCGCCCGCCTTACCCAAAAGTCGCATCAGCATCGCATCATCGCATTTTGTAACGTCGCCTACCGTGAATATTCCGCTTTGGTTAAGCTTTTCACAGGTACGTTTGCCAACAAATAATAGGTCACTCACCGGCAATGACCAAACCTTTTGCTTATAATTTTCTCGACTTATGACGGTTATTGCATCGGGCTTTTTCATATCGGAACCCAGCTTGGCAAAAACCTTGTTAAAGCTAACACCTACCGAAATGGTGATACCAAGCTCGCGCTTTATGTCACGCCTTATTTTATCGGCAATTTGTTCACCGTCACCGAAAAGCATTGTGCTGCCCGTAACGTCAAGCCAACACTCGTCAATACCAAATGGTTCTATCAAATCGGTATATCTTGCATATATTTCACGTGCTTTTTTTGAATATTCGTGATACTTTTTATAATCGGGTGGCAATGTGACAAGCTCGGGGCATTTACGCTTTGCCTCCCACACGGCTTCGGCAGTTTTTACGCCAAATTTTTTGGCTATTTCATTTTTAGCTAGCACAATACCGTGCCGCGCCTCAACACTGCCGCAAACAGCAACAGGCACGTCATACAAAGTGGGATTTGACAGCAGTGAAACCGATGCAAAAAAATTATTTAAATCACAGTGTAGTATTATGCGGTCTGCCATTATTCACCCACCCTTATCAAACATTTGTTCTTAAAACATTATATAAAAATCGCCTCTTTTTGTAAAGAGGCAATTTTTGTTTATTATAATTATTTGTTTTATATCTTTTTTACCCTTCCAATAACACTTAAAACAAAAAACGCTAAAAGGTTGGTAAGTACTACTGCCGCTCCTGCCGGTATATCAAACGCAAAGGAAAGTAAAATACCAAACAAAAATGAAACCACCGATATTATCGCCGCTGCTATTACCGTGCATTTATAATGCTTACAAATGCGCATTGACGAAAGTGCAGGAAATGTAATTATGCTTGAAATAAGCAGTGCACCCATTATGCGCATACCAATAACCACCGTAACTGCTGTAAGAATTGCGATTATAGCATTGTAACGCCTTACCCTAACACCCGTAACCGTAGAAAAGTCCTCGTCAAAGGTGCAACTGAAAATCTTTTGATAAAACAAAACATACACTAACGTAATAACAGCACTACTTACAGTCGCAATTATAACCTCGCTTTTTCCAAGTGCCAATATACTACCAAACATATAGTTGTTTATATCGGTGTTCATACCGGTTGTAAGTGATGCTACCGTTATGCCAACTGCCAAAGCGCTGCTTGACACAATGGCGGTTGCCGCGTCGCCGTTTATTTTGCTGTTTTGCTTTAATCGAAGCAGTAAAAACGCCGCAACTATTACAATAGGTATTGAAAACTGCAACGGTGCTACACCACACGCAAGTCCAACCGCCGCAGCGCCAAAAGACACGTGAGATAGTCCGTCGCCTAACATTGAAAAACGTTTAAGAACAAGATTAACGCCCAGTAAAGCCGCGCTTATTGACAATAAAAGCCCCACGACAATAGCGCGTTTTGCAAAGGGATATGATAAAAATTCAATTAAAAAGTCCATTTACATATCCTCCGCTATATATTTTTGATACTCATCTTTTGTACCAAAAAATATCTCGTTTGAAAGCCTTAAAATATGTTTTGAATGATTTATGGCATGCATAACATCGTGCGAAATCATAATAACGGCCATTCCGCTGTCATTTAGTTTTTTAATTATACCATACATTTCCTCTGCGGCAGATTCGTCAAGACTGGTTACAGGCTCGTCGAGTAAAATCACCTTTTTTGCGGCGCAAAGTGCGCGACACAAAAGCACCTTTTGTTGTTGACCGCCGGAAAGCTCACTAAATGATTTTTCGGCAATATCAATAAGACCTAATAATTCCATATTTTTCTTTGCCGTATTTTTTTGTGATTTATTATATTTTAATCCTAAAAATCCGCCGCCCGCAAACCCGGACATCACAACCTCTTTTACACTTGCAGGAAAATCTTTTTGATGCTGTGTTTTTTGTGGCAACCAACCGATTTCTTTGTTGGTAAAACCATTAAACTTTATACTGCCCGTATGCTTAATATCAAAGCCCAAAACGGTTTTCATAAGGGTTGTTTTACCCGAGCCGTTTTCACCCAATATACAAAGATAATCATCATCTTCAACCGTAAAACTTAAGTTTTCAAAAACCTTTTTACCTTCATAAAAGGACGAAAGATTTTCTACCGTTATTAAAGGCATTATTGAAGCCCCCTTTCTAGTGCTTTACCGTTACGATACATAATATCAACGTAAGAAATTCCACCGTTAAAATCATCACGGCTTACGTTATGTGCCGAGTGTAGTTCGACAATTTCTACACCCAATTCTTCCTTTAGCGCATTCGCTATATTTTTATTACTTAGCTCGGTAACAAAAACGGTTTTTACACCCTTACTTTTAATTGTTTTTGTAAGACGTGACATAGTTTTCATACTAATATCGGTGCTTACTGCACAACCATCAAAAGCCGCCTCGTAATCGATACCGTAATGTTTTGTTAAATACACAAACGGAAACCTATCTGCCACCAAAATAAAAGGATTTTTATATTCAGATACAGTGCTTTCTATTTTTTGTGATGCCGTATTGATTTTTTTGATATATTCATCGCAGTTTTTCTTATAATAATCCTCGTTTTTATCATCAACTTTTATGATGTCCTCATATATTTTTTTAATCATTAAAACTGCGTTTTCAGGCGAAGTCCATATATGCTCGTCGGCGTGGTCATGCCCGTGATGATGCTGGGCATCATGCCCTATACAATCTATAAGAGCCAGCGCATTTACATCGTTATCATCAAGCAGGTTTTCTACCCAATTGTCCGACTCACCACCAATATACAAAAACAGATCACTGTTGTAAATTGACGCCATATCAGACGGTAACGGATCGTAAGAATGCATCTCGCTACCGGGTTTTATAAGCATTTTAATTTCGGCCTTATCACCACATATTTGTCTTGCAAAATCGTAAAGCGGAAAAATTGTTGTAACTATCGTCAGCTTTTCGTTGTGATTTTGGGGTGAAATTTTACAGCAACCGCAAAGCATTACTACGCACAAAAGGCAAATAAATATTTTTTTCATTTTACGCTACATTCCTCGCACGTGCCGTAAATTACTGTTTTAAGCGGATTAAGACAAAAACCGTGATGGCTATTTATATGCTTTACAAGCTCGTTCATTTCTTCACATTCCATGTGAATTAATTTTCCGCATTGTTCGCATTTAAGATGAAAATGCTCGTGGCAATCATTTTGTTCACCAACGTATTGATAGCATACACTCTCTCCCTGAGAAGCGGCATACTTACGTAAGATACCTTCTTGTGACAAGGACTGTAAATAGCGATAAACCGTAGTTCTGCCCACACTATCACCGCTTTTAACAAGAATTTCACACACATCGTCAACGGTAAAATGCTTGTCCTTAGATTTTTTTATGCAGTTCATTATTGCCGATTTTTGCTTTGTATTGTAATTGTTTTGCTTCATTTCATCGCCTCAATTTGAAATTGGATTTCAATTTCAAATTATACACAAAGCACTTATGTTTGTCAAGTTTTTAACATTGCTTGTAAATTGATTATATATATTATATAATGGTTAAAAATGGCGAATTGTGCGATTTATTCACTTGCATATTTTAGTTTGGAGGTTAGGTATGAAATTACCTGAAAGTATTTTACGCCCCGTAAAGCTAATACGCGGCGGTATGCATTTAGACCATCAAAAAAACACAGCCGAATGTGAAACTGTGATAATGCCAACACCAAGCACTGTGTATATTCCGCTATCACAGCATATAGGTGCACCGGCGAATCCTATTGTAAAAAAGGGAGATAACGTTTTTGTAGGCACTCTTATCGGTGAAGCAGGCGGTTTTGTAAGTGCTCCTGTTCATTCAAGCGTTTCGGGTACTGTAGCCGACGTAAAGGACCTTACCATCGGTAACGGAACACTACAAAAATACATAATTATTGAATCCGACGGTAAAATGGAAAAAGACCCAGAGCTTAAGCCTTTCGAAATCAAGAGTTTTTCTGACCTTGCCGAAGCCGCAAAGCAATGTGGTCTTGTAGGTCTTGGCGGCGCGGGTTTCCCTACTCACGTTAAGCTGTCACCGTCAAAAGACGTAGAAATCGACACGCTTATAATAAATGCCGCTGAATGTGAGCCTTACATTACATCCGACTACCGCGAATGTGTGGAAGGACTAAAAGACGTTATTGAGGGTGTTTACCTTATAAAAGAAAAGCTTGGTATCAAAAAGGTTGTAATCGGTGTTGAAAGCAACAAGCCGCGTGCAATAGAACTGCTTATGCAAGTAGCCGCCGACCACCGCGACGCTGATGACAGCGTAAAGATTATGAAGCTGCCTTCAAAGTACCCGCAGGGTGCCGAAAAGGTTATCATCTATTCTGCAACGGGTAGAAAATTACCCGCAGGTAAATTGCCAAGTGACGTTGGCTGCATTGTTATGAACGTTACAAGTGTTGCCACACTTTATCGCTTTATAACAACAGGTATGCCGCTTGTTTCAAAACGCATCACTGTTGACGGAACTGCAGTTAGCGAGCCTAAAAACTTGCTTGTGCCAATAGGTACACCTATAAAAGAAATACTTGATTTTGTAGGCGTAGATATGGAAAACGTTGACCGCGTGCTTATGGGCGGGCCTATGATGGGAAACCCCGTTGTAAGCTGCGAATCGGTTCTTGAAAAACGCAACAATGCAATTCTTGCAATGCGCGACAAAAAACCACAACCGCAAACCGCTTGTATTCGTTGCGGCAGATGTGCCGATACATGTCCTATGTCGCTGTATCCCGCTATGGTAGAAACAGCACTTCGTACCGGCAATAAAGAATCGCTTAATTCACTTAACACAAACTACTGTATGGAATGCGGATGCTGCTCTTACGTATGCCCCGCAAAGCGCCCGCTTACGCAAGTAATGCGCACAGCCAAAGCAGAGATAAGGAGGCAGAGTAAATGAGCAAACTACTAAAAGTTACCTCTTCGCCGCATATTCGCCACGAAGACTCGACACGCGGCATTATGCTTGACGTTATTATTGCGTTGTTACCTGCCGCTATCTACGGTTGCATACTCTTTGGCTTGCGGGCAGCAATTATACTAGTAGTAACGGTAGCCACCGCTGTAGCTAGTGAGGCTATATGGAATTTAGCCCTTAAAAAGCCTCAAACCATCGGCGATTGTTCGGCAATTCTTACCGGTCTTTTACTCGGTATGAACCTAAGCTCGCAAACTCCTGTTTGGATTGCGGCTATCGGTAGCGTGGTTGCAATTATTGTTGTAAAGCAGATGTTTGGCGGACTCGGCTTTAACTTTGCAAACCCTGCAATGACAGCTCGAATTGTATTGCTTGTTTCTTTTGCAGGTCAAATGTCGAATTACGTATCACCTATAGATGCAGTAACTACCGCTACTCCACTTGCTAACAACACCCCTATTACTTTAAAAGAATTGTTCTTTGGTATGCACAGTGGTGCAATTGGTGAAACATCATCATTCTTGCTTATTATTGGCGGATTATATCTAATGCTTCGCCGCGTTATAAAGCCAATTATTCCTGTTGCATTTATTGGCACTGTGGCTATTGCAACACTTATTGCAGGCGGAGATTTAAAACTTGCCATCTTCGGTGGTGGCTTAATGCTTGGTGCTATATTTATGGCTACAGACTACGTAACCACACCTACTACTGACCTCGGTAAACTTGTATTTGGTATTGGTTGCGGTCTTATTACCTTTGTTATAAGACAGTTTGGTGCCTTACCAGAGGGTGTTTCATACGCAATATTACTTATGAACATTTTAACACCTCACATAAATCGACTTACACTTTCTAAGCCCTTTGGTGCAAAGGAGGTGGCAAAATCGTGAAAAAAATACTTGATAAAATCACAGCATTTTACAAAAAAATAAGCGACGTTGCCACACCTACCGCTATTTTAGCAATTATTTGTATTGTTGTAACGTTGGCACTAAGTTCTGCAAATCTACTTACAAAAGGCACCATTAAAGAGCTGCAAATAAAGAATGAAAATGCGGCAAGACAAAAGTTAATGGATGGTGACTACGAAGAAGCAAAAATTACAATTGATGGTAATGAAATTAACTATCACGTTGTAAAAGACAAAACTGACGGTAAAATTGTCGGTTATATCTTTAAAACTGCTGCTAAAGGTTATGGCGGCGAAATCACGGTTATGACCGCCATAAACGCCGACGCATCTGTTGCCGCAGTAGAAATACTTGATGCTTCGGGCGAAACCCCCGGTCTTGGACAAAATGTTACAAAAGAAAGCTTTTATGGTCAGTTTGAAGGTCACCCACATGATATTGTTGCAGTAAAGGGTGGCGCAGCTGATAAAGTTAAAAACGAGATTAACGCTGTTACGGGCGCTACAATCAGTTCAAAAGCAGTAACAGGGGCTGTAAACGAAGCTATTAATTACGCAATAAAGGTAATCGAAACAAATGGTGATGATAACGCCATTATTATGCAAAGCTTTTTACCGGAGGGGGATGAACTTAAATGAAATCTAAAAATTTAAATATTTTTACAAATGGTATCATTAAGGAAAACCCTGTTTTACGTCTTATGCTTGGCACCTGTCCTACCCTTGCAGTTACCACTGCCGCTATAAACGGTATTGGCATGGGTGTTGCGGCAACAATAGTGTTGGTTTGCTCTAACCTTGTAATTTCCTTGCTTCGCAACTTTATTCCCGATAAAGTTCGTATTCCTGCTTTCATTACTGTAATCGCAGGTTTTGTAAGCGTGGTACAAATGCTTGTTAAAGCCTTTACCCCAACTCTCGACGAAGCACTTGGCGTATTTTTGCCACTTATAGTTGTAAACTGTATTATTTTGGCACGTGCTGAAATGTTTGCATCTAAAAACTCTGTACTTCCAAGCGTGCTTGACGGCTTAGGAATGGGCATTGGTTTTACCGCCACTCTTACTCTTATGGGTATGATTCGCGAGCTCTTGGGCGCAGGCACTTTATTCGGTATTACCGTTACTGCCGAGGTAATAGATCCAATGATAATATTTTTGCTTCCTCCGGGCGGTTTCTTTGTGTTTGGTATTTTGGTCGCTGTTTCAAATGCCATTGCCAAGCGCCAAGGCAAACCCGTAGTAGAGCATTTAGGTTGCGCAAACTGCCCTGCCCGTGCAGGATGTCAAAATGCAGTATTAGAGGGCGATGCATCCCCTGCTTGTGAAAAAAATGAAAAGGTAGGTGACGGCAATGAGTAGTACAACATCTATTGTGGCAATACTTCTTGCAGGAATTCTTACCGAAAATATGGTGCTTTCTCGCTTTATGGGTATATGCCCTTTCCTAGGCGTTTCTAAAAAGGTTAATACCGCATTTTCTATGAGCATTGCCGTAACACTTGTTATGGTTATTGCAACGGCTGTAACCCATCCTATTTACACCTATTTCTTATTGCCCAACGAGTTAGAATATCTACAAACCGTTGTGTTTATTTTGGTTATCGCAGCTATAGTTCAGCTTATTGAAATTGTGCTTAAAAAATACATAAAACCAATTTACAACGCACTTGGTATTTACCTACCGCTTATTACAACAAACTGTGCGGTTTTAGGTATTACAACAATCAACATTGACGATGGTCTTAATTTTGGATTATCACTTGTTAATGCATTGGCAGCAGGTATCGGCTTTATGCTTGCAATGATACTTTTTGCAGGTGTTCGTTCAAAGCTTGACACTGCCGATGTTCCCGAGTTTTTGAAGGGCTTGCCTATTACACTTATTGCTGCTGCAATAGTAGCATTGTCTTTCTTAGGCTTTGCCGGTATAGGAGGTTAATGTTATGAGTATTTTAATCCCTGTACTTATTGTTACCGTTATAGGTCTTTTGTTGGGCCTTGGCCTTGCCCTTGCGGCAAAATTTATGTCGGTTCCAACCGATGAACGTGAAGCAAAAATTCGCGAATGCTTGCCCGGCGCTAACTGTGGTGCTTGCGGATATACAGGCTGTGACGGCTATGCCGCCGCTATTGCCGCAGGCGAAGCTGAACCAGATAAATGTGCACCCGGCGGTGCAAATACCGCAAAGGCTTTGGGTGAGGTTTTGGGAATAGAGATTTCTACCACACCAAAGGTAGCCTTTGTTGCTTGTCAAAGAAATTCAAAAGAAAAATACGAATACACAGGCAAGCCTTCGTGCTTGTCGGCAAGTTTGGTGCACGGCGGCCCACTTGACTGCCAATTTGGTTGCATAGGGCTTGGCGACTGTGTTACCGCTTGTCAGTTTGGTGCTATTAGTATTCAAGACGGCAAGGTCGTTGTTTGTGAAGATTTGTGTGGCGGTTGCGGTTCTTGTGCTGCGGTTTGCCCAAAATCTCTTATATCTATCGTTCCAAAAAGCAGTAAAACCCGCGTGCTTTGCTCTAACTGTCACAAGGGACCTAACGTTGTTAAGGTGTGTACTACTTCGTGTATTGCTTGCGGTATGTGCGTTAAAGCGTGTGAAAACGAGGCAATTACACTAGAAAACAACGTTGCGGTAATAAACCCCGATAAATGCATAAACTGTGGTAAATGCAAAGACGCTTGTAAGAGAAAGGCTATTGTTTAAAAATGTCTATATTTCTCATTGTTGTACTGGTTTTACTTTATAGCCTTCAAACGCTGTTTTGTAAGTTTTATTCAGACAACTACAGTGGCAAAAAAGAACTTTCAAGCCCTGTTTTGTGCGTTACTCAAAGTATTGCAATTGCTCTGATTAGTTTGGCATTTGCAGGTTTTGAATTCAAAATTTCGCCGGTATCTGTTATATTCGGTGCATTAAACGCAATAGTGCTTTTCGGCTACAACACCTCGCTTATAAAAGCGGGAGACCGCGGTTCTTATGCATTTATGAATATGATGATGCTGTTTGGTGGTATTTTTGTACCGCTTGTTTACACATCAATCACTACGGGCGAATTCCCTTCAACCATTGAGTGCATAGCAATAATTTCAATGATTATCGCCTGTGTTCTTATGAATATCGAAAACATCAAGCTTGGCGGTTCGAAACTGTCGTATTATGTTTTTTGCTTGCTGTTATTTATATTCAACGGTCTTTACGGCACCCTGCTTAAAGTGCAAGAACAATATAACGCTAGTGAAAGTCAGGAAATGGTTATCATTTCGTACGGACTTATGGGTGTTATAGCTTTGGTACAGTTACTTGCAAAGGAAAAGAAAGATACAGCGGCCGCTTTTCGCTTCAACAGAAAATGCGCATTGTTTTTAGCATTGTTTCTTATTATTTCCGGACTTGCGGTAAATGTGCTGGTATTGTTGTTGGGTTATCTTAACGTAGCGGTACTTTATACCGTTGACAACGGCGGTGTTATGATGCTTTCGGCTCTTTATTCAATAACTCTTTTCAAAGAAAAAGCTACCCCGCTTAAGATTGTAGGAATTATAATCGCTGTAGCTAGTCTTTGTGTTCTTGGATATAATAGTATTTAACATTTAAAGGTCGGTTTTACATAAACCGACCTTTTATTTTCTTGACAAATTATTTGAATAATATATAATTATATATGAAAATTTTATTTACTTCTTGGGGGTGCCTATTATGGCAATATTACTTACCGGCGGCGCTGGCTACATAGGAAGTCACACCTGCGTTGAAATGCTTAATGCGGGGTATGACGTAATTGTTGTTGACAATCTTAACAACAGCAGCGTGGAATCTTTAAACCGTGTAGAAAAAATCACAGGCAAAAAAGTAAAATTTTATGAAGAAAACGTTTGTGATTATGATGCTCTTCGCAAAATTTTTAGCGAAAATAAGATTGATGCTGTAGTTCACTTTGCGGGTCATAAGGCTGTTGGCGAGTCTGTTCAAAAGCCGCTTATGTACTACAAGAACAACCTTGAAAGCACACATACACTTATTGAGGTTATGACCGAATTTAACGTTAAGAAGTTGGTATTCTCTTCTTCTGCCACCGTTTACGGCGCATCTACCGAAGTGCCGCTTGTAGAGGGTATGCCTTTGGGCGCTACAAACCCTTATGGCAGAACAAAGCTATTTATTGAAGAAATCTTGCGCGACCTTTACGTATCTGACAAGGATTGGTGTATCGCCCTTCTTCGTTACTTTAACCCAATCGGCGCTCACAAGAGCGGTCTTATTGGTGAAGATCCAAAAGGTATTCCAAACAACCTTATGCCTTACATTTCACAGGTTGCAGTTGGCAAATTGAAAGAGCTTCACGTATTTGGCGACGACTACGATACCAAAGACGGCACAGGCGTGCGCGACTATATTCACGTAGTTGACCTTGCTATCGGTCACGTTAAGGCCGTTGGTTGGGCACTTAATAACCTTGGCTGTGAAGAAATTAACCTTGGTACAGGTAACGGTACAAGCGTACTTGAGCTTCGTGATGCATTTGTTAAAGCATCGGGCAAAGATGTGCCATACGTTGTTGACCCACGTCGCCCCGGCGACCTTGCCGAAGTTTACGCTAATGCCGACAAGGCTTATAACCTACTTGGTTGGAAGGCTGAGCGTGGCATAGAAGAAATGTGCGAGGACACATGGCGCTGGCAAAGCGGCAACCCTAACGGATACAAAGACTAAAACAGTTAATGCCCTGCTTTTTAGGCAGGGCATTATATCAATAACCGCTTGTGGCGCAGCTGGATAACGCAGCAGATTCCGATTCTGAAGAACGGGGGTTCGAATCCCTTCAAGCGGGCCAATTATAACGGAGTGGTATCATAAAATACTGCTCCGTTATAATTTTTCTACTTTGTGAAGGGATTCGAACAAGGGCGGTTTGTCGCAAGACAAATTTCAACCTTTCGGTGAACGGTCGAAAAGCCCGTGGGCAACGAGCGTCAGCGAGGCGATAGCACACAGTAGTGTGCGGAAAAATCCCTTCAAGCGGGCCAAGAAAAAAACAGCAGACTCTAAAATAGAGTCTGCTGTTTATATTTTATAAATTATTCTTCCGGGAAGTCGATATCTTCAACGTTTACGGTAACACGTGTTACTGCAGAACCGGTTGTTCCCTGAACCTTGTCTTTAATGTTTTGCTGAACGGCCTCTGCAACCTCACGAATATTTACATCCGAATCAACACAAATATATACTGTAATACCAATAGCACCGTTAATGCTTTCTATTTTTACAGCCTTAACAACGCTTCTTGCTTTAACAGCGCCTCTGATATCAACCGCTTTTTTAGCGATGCCCTTAACGCCTTCAATTTCTAAAGCAGCTCGCTCGGTTAATTTTTCAAGAACCTCTGTACTAACGGAAAGTTGTGTTTTGTTTTCCATTTTATTATCCTCCGTATATAAAAATCGTTAAATACTTATACGTATATATTATTGCAAATACATTGTAGCATAATTCTTACAACATTGCAAGATTATTTTATTGTAACAATTTTTATATTACTAAGCGGTACATCCGTATGCGCTGTAACTATATCTTGAATCTGCAGAGTTTGAGACGTAGTAAGTCCTTCCGACTTTACTACAACGCTTACTTCGCTTTCGCCTATTACAATCAACGATTTTTCAAAGCCTTTAGCTTTGATAAGAGTTTCTATATTATTAGCCTTTTCTATTTTTGCGGCAAGACTATTTAAATTTTTAAGCGCGGTATCACGTTCGGCAGTAGTTGCATTTGCTGATTTTAGTGTTTCCTCAATTGTTTCTTGAGCTTCGTCCAGCGCTTTTTGGCGGTCGCGTTTGGCGGTTTCAAAATAATCGGCGTTTGCATCTACATCGGCAGAAGTTTGTATTACCTCACCGCTTGCTATTTCATTGTCATCTACAAGTGTCGCCTGACCAAGATATTTTTCGCTTGAAGAGAATTTCATATTAAGCCACACTGCCGCACCAAGAGCTAAAACCATAAGCGTCAACACAACGTGATGTTTACCAAAAACTTTGCCTTTTTTCATTATTTCGTTCCTCCTGAAATATATACTCGTTTTGAAGTTATATTTAAAGCCGCAGTAACGGCATTTTTAATTTTGTCGGCGGTTGTTTTCAAGTTTCCACCTTTACATATAATTGCAACCCCTCGCACTTCGGGCATAATTTCGGTCACAACCAACGCCTGCTCGCCGCCATCAGCTGTTTTGACGGTGATGTACGACTGTTTTTTGCTTTCACTGCTTTGGTCGGTTGTGCTACCGGTAGAGCTTGACATATCGGTTTCGTCGGCACTTGCGTAGCTATAGCGAATTCCGCTTTCAAGCGTTATAACAACGGTTGGATTCTGGTCGCCCGTAATACCTTTTACAATGTTTTCAATATCTTTTTTCAGTATTTCTGAATATTCTTCTACTGTGTATGTATTGGTATTGTCAAATCCCTTTGCCGATTCGTCCTCTCCACCAAATAAAGATGATATAAAAATAAGTCCTATTCCGCACAATCCTATGATTATTAAATACTTTGGGTTTTGCATTATCTTTTTAATTTTTTCATTCATTTATAACTACCACCTCGTAACTGTCAGACCCTATCACTTGCGTCACCTTTTGATGTGGCTCATCGGTATAAACAGTTACCCTATTTATAACTATGCTTCCATCGCTAATTTTATTAGTATCAACTGTAATTTTTCTAAAATTTATACTTTTTTGAGTAAGCGCTTCACCAAACACCGTCTGAGCTGTAACAGCAACGTTTTGCTCGGTTAATATTTCGGTATGTTTTATATCATCAAACATAGATAAATCGGGTGGCTTTATGCTAAGTGCCGCGCCTACCACCATGCACACGAAGCAAAGACAAAAAACATATTTAACAGACTTTGACATATTACCGGTTGGACATAGCATATACAGCACCCCAAGCAATATACAACCACCGCAAAAGCTAACTATAAAAGAATTTATACCACTCATTATGCTTTACCTGCCGAAATCACTACTGAAAGTGATATTATAAACATTCCCCCAACAAGCAATACCACACCCAAAAGCACCGATAACATAGAATCTACCGCGCGCAAAATTCCCGTAACCTTTGGCAAAGAAAAGGTCTCTCCCAAAGATATGTTAAGCATAAGCACAACACGCCATATAACAAGCTCCAACACAATGGGCAGCAGCATAAATATAAGCGCAACCACACCGTAAATGCCTATTGATGAACGCAACAGTCCCATAGATGCAGATATTGTAGATGCCGCCTCGCCAAGTACGTTGCCGGCTACTGGAATAGACGTGCCTAAAACGAATTTTGCAGTACGCAAAGTAACGCTATCTGCCGCCGAATTTACAGCCGTTTGAATTCCCAAAATTCCAACAAATAATGTTCCAAGCAACGACATTATCCACATTGCTATCTTTTTTATACCATCAACAATTCCCGTACCATTAAATAGCGGTGATACGCCCGAAGCGATACTTAGAGATAGATACCCACCCATAAGCGGTAGCACAAAAAACGATGCTACCATAGACACCGCTTCGCTGGCACCTAGTAACAACGCACTCATACTAGGGGCTGTAACCGTATGCCCCGAAAGTGCCAAAACGCTTGCAAACACCGGAACAAATGATAGCATAAATGAGCTGCAGCCCTTAACGGCGCCTACTGCCGCCTCAACGCTTTGCCATACATCTGTTGCAACAATGGCTCCAATACCCAAAACTGCGGCATATATGGCTGTTTCAAAGTGTGACGACAAACTAAACGCTGTAAGCGAGGCAGTCAAAAAAATTATGCAGGCTATTAAAATTCCTGTTTTTACGGGCACCGTTATACCACCTGTAACGAGATTCCATATATGCGATAAAACGTTGCCACTCGTAATTTGATTTACCCAGTCAGGATTTTTGGCGTCTATATTGTTCTCACTAAAAAAATCTTTCGTTTGCTCATCAAGGCTTTTATCCAACTTGTCTGCACCAACATTTTCATACTGAATGTCATATATTTCATCGGCCTTTACCGGAACAGAAAGAAAACATGCTATAATTATAAAAACAATTATTTTTCTCATAATCCTACAAATTTTAACGCTGCTTGAAGTATTGAGGTAACAAGCGGCAGGCTTAACACAAAAATTGCAATTTTGCCTGTGATTTCGGTTGTTTGCGCTAATGCAGAAAGTCCAAAATCGCGACACGAATCCGCGGCAAACGTAGTAATATACGATATTCCAAGTGCCTTTAAAGCAGTAATAAAATACACACCTACGTTTGTGCTTTGGGTAAATAAATCTTCAAGCTTACCTATTGTATTAAACAAATTTCCAAGCGCTGATATTAGCACTATACAAACTGTGGCAAGCACTATAAGAAGAGAATATTCTCCTAATCGGTTGCGTAACGCCGTCACCAAAACCGCCGCAATAATTATTATTGCAACCGCTCTAATTAACTCTCCGCTCACAGCTTAAACAAACCCTTTACACTGCCAAATAAATCTGCAATAGCATCTACCACCATAAGCAGTACTACAACTAGTCCCGAAAGTGTTACAAGCATAGCTTGTTCCTCTCTACCCGATCGCACAAGTAGTTGGTGTAGCACCGTAACTATGATGCCAATAGCCGCCACCTTAAATATAAAATCAACGTCCATTTTAATACCTCTATATAAGTAAAATTCCTGCTGTTAGTCCACCGCAAATCCCCATTATTTGATATATTTTACTTTTTTGCTCAATATCTTCCTCTGATTGTTTTAAATGTGTTTTTAGTTTTAGAATAAAATGATTTATGTGGTCGCATTCTATCTTTTTTGTAGTGCTACCAAGTTGTGAAAAAAATTCTTCTATCAGGGATTTATCGTTTTTTAAATCTTCATCTTCGCATAGTATTTTATCTTCACAAAAACGTAAAAATATGCATTTTGAAAACGCATTATTTATGGCGATATGCAGTTCAAATTCACCTTGGTCAATATAAGCGTGCAGCATATTTACACCGTCTAAAACAAGCAATAGTTTTTTTCGTCTTTCAAACAACGCTCTGCTTTTTAAGGTGCCTATAAACGAACACGTAACAACCACCAATAAAACACCAATAATTTTAATTGTAAACATTATTTTTTATCTCCGAATATGTTAGTATCAATGGCTTTTCACCTAAATTTTGCGACAAAAAAGCTACCGTTTTAATTGCTCCGCTATTTATAATTTTCATTATTAATTCACGTGTAAAAATTTCACCCTTCGTCCCACAATGAACGGTAGTAATAATTGAAACACCTGCGTTAAAGCATTCTTTTACACTTTCTAATTCTTCAGCTGTTCCCAGCTCGTCAAATGCAATAAAGTTTGGAAACATTGTGCGCAATGCCATTTGCGTACCTGCCGCTTTATCACCCGAATTAATAACGTCGGTATTTATGCCTAAATCAAGTGCCCCTCCGCCCGAGATTTCGCCACGACTGTCTATTACAGCCACGCGATAATATCTACCGCATTCACCGTTTGAAAGCTGTTTTATTAAATCCCTAAGCATTGTGGTCTTGCCACTGCCGGGAGGCCCTGCAATCAACAAACCGCCACTCGCGTAAGGAAACAAATCATTCGCACAACCAATTATCTCGCGCGCAATTCTTATGTTTATAGATGAAACGGCTACCAGCATACCTTCGGTATTAAAAACACCGCACACACCTGCCCTGCCACCGTTTGGCAACGATATAAATCCTTGCTTTATTTCAGCCTCGTGCAGATAAACCGAATTTTTACAAAGCAATGCCAGTGATTTTTGCAGTTCCTCCTTTGAAATTATTAAAGGATTTTTTGGCAACACATCGCAAACGGCACTGCTTTCGCATACAAATAACACTCTACCCTTTACCGTCAAGCATACGGGTTTTCCCTCTCTTAACCTGATTTCTTCACAGCATTGCTTTATATCATCAGGTATAAATTGAAGTGTTCTTTTTATTTTTTCAGTCGTTTGCATAATTGCATTGTTAAATTCATTGGGCATTTTACATATCCTTGTCCGTAAACTTTATTTAAGTTTATGTCGGCAATTTTTTTAATAGAACAAAAAAACAACCGCAAACTCAAAACGAGTTTGCGGTTGCAAAAAAATCTTTATTATTCTTCGTCTGGCATTTCCCAGTTGTGCCAAATTGCCTGAACGTCATCATTATCTTCAAGCATATCAATAAGCTTTTCCATTTTTGCCTGCATATCGGGGTCATCGATAGCTGTTGTAGTGCTTGGTATGTACTGAACCTCGGCTGAAAGGAAGGTGTAACCCTGTTCTTCCAATGCGTCGCGAACTGTACCCAAATCATTAGGCTCGGTTGTAATTTCAAATACGTCGCCGTCAAAGCTAAAGTCCTCAGCGCCTGCTTCAAGAGCTGCTTCCATAACGGTATCTTCGTCAAGACCTTCGCCCTCGATAGCAATAACACCCTTGCGCTCAAACATAAACATAACAGAGCCGCTTTGGCCTAAATTGCCGCCACACTTATCAAAATAGTGACGCATTTCACCCGCAGTTCTATTGCGATTATCGGTAAGTGTTTCTACCACAACGGCTACGCCGCAGGGGCCGTATCCTTCATAGATAAGTTCTTCGTATTCGTTGGCACCGCCCTCGCCTGCAGCCTTTTTAATAATACGTTCAATGTTATCGTTAGGCACGTTATTTGCCTTTGCCTTTGCAATAGCATCCTTAAGCTTGCTGTTTTCCTGCGGATTAGGGCCACCGGCTTTAACTATAACAGCAATTTCACGACCGATTTTTGTAAAGATTTTAGCCTTTGCAGCATCGGTCTTTTCTTTTTTTCTTTTAATATTATTCCATTTAGAATGTCCTGACATAAATTCTACCTTCTTAAAAAAGTTTATTTTAACCACGATATTTTATCATAAATCACGGTTTTGTTCAAGTGCTTTTTCAAATATTATTTTTATATCTTCAAGACTTGATATTTCGCCACACATACGCCTTAGCGCTGCCGAACCGCGAAGTCCCGTAAGATACCAAGCGGTATGCTTTCTCGACTCTAAAATAGCGGTGCGCGGCTCTTTGTATTTGTGCATAAGCTCTATTTGTCTAAAACAGGTTTTAAAGCGTTCTTCTAAAGTGGGTGGCGTGTAATCTCGGCCTTCAAAATACGCATTTATTTCATCAAATACAAAGGGGTTTCCCTGCGCTCCGCGACCTACCATAACGTAGTCACAGCCCGTATATTCGTACATGAATTTAGCGCTTTTTGCATCGGTCACATCACCATTTGCTATAACGGGAATTTTAACCGCACTTTTTACATCGCGAATTATATCATAGTTTACAGGTGGAGCATACATTTGCTTCCTTGTTCTGCCGTGAACGGTTATTGCCGCGGCACCCATAGCTTCACACATTTGGGCAAGTTCAACTGCATTAAGGCTGTCGTTGTCCCAACCCGCACGCATTTTTACGGTTATTGGCACGTTTGATGCTTTTACTACCTGCTCTACAATTTTAGCCGCAAGGTGCGTGTCTTTCATAAGTGCACTACCACCACCGTGACCTGCCACCTTAGGGGCCGGACAACCCATATTTATGTCTATAAAATCAGGGTTTAGCTCTTGGGCTTTTAGTGCCGCTTGAGCCATGATTTCAGGATCGCGACCGAATAACTGTGACGCACAAACCGAATCACCAAAGCACTCAAGCAAACGTGCCGATTTTTTATCACCCTGCATAACACCCCTGGCACTCGTAAGCTCACCAACAGTAAAGCCCGCACCATACTGCACACATATTTCTCTCATTGCTCTGTCGGCAACACCTGCCATAGGAGCGAGAGCTGCAAATCCTTTTACTTCAACATCTTTTATCTTCATAGCAAACCGATTATACAAGAAATATAAGTTTATGTCAATTTTTTAATTTTTATAGTGACAAATTGATATTTAGATGATATAATATATATAATTATATGCTACAAGGAGGAATAGCGTCTTGAAACTGCTTGCAATCGATGGAAACAGTATAATAAACCGTGCTTTTTATGGCATAAAATTGCTATCTACTAAAGATGGCACATACACTAATGCAGTTTACGGTTTTATAAATATTTTAAACCGCTTGCTTGAAAAAGAAAATCCCGATTGTGTAGCAGTAGCATTCGACCTTAAGGCACCAACCTTCCGTCACAAAATGTACGACGCATATAAAGCCGGACGTCACGCTATGCCGGATGAGCTGCGCGCACAGTTTCCCGTGCTTAAAGAATGGCTTACCCTTGCAGGCTACAGCTACATTGAATGTGAAGGCTTTGAAGCCGATGACATTTTAGGCACGCTGGCACATAATGCCGATATTAGCGGCAACAGCTGCGTAATAGCTACGGGTGACCGCGATTCTTTACAGTTGGTATCAGATACTACCAGAGTATTGCTTGCCGTTACAAAGATGGGGCATCCTGAAATTACCGATTACACGCCCGATAAATTACTTGAAGATTATGGCCTTACCCCAAGTGAAATGATTGAACTTAAATCACTTATGGGTGACTCATCTGATAATATTCCCGGTGTTGCAGGTGTCGGTCAAAAGACTGCCACTGACCTTATAACAAAATACCATAGTATTGACTATATTTATGAAAATTTAGACACGCTTGACGTTAAAGACGGTGTAAAAACCAAATTGGCCGCCGGTAAAGATAATGCCTTTTTAAGCCGTACACTCGGCACCATAAGTCAAGACGCACCAATTGATAAAAATATTGAAAGCTATAAAATTGGCGAGGGTGACAAGTCTGCGCTTGCAGCTCTTATGACACGTCTTGAGTTTTTTAAGCTTATGGAAAAGATGGGCATTACACCAAGTGCCGCTATAACCGATAAAAAAGAAGACTGTAACACCTGTTTTAAAATTGGTACTGCTGCAAATATTAAAGATTTGGCCGATGTTTATATTACCGAAAACGGTGCTGCCGCTGTAAGCGGAAATACTGTTTGCCCGCTTAACGATATCGAGCTATTGCTTGTTTTAGAAAACGAATATATCGAAAAGCGAGTTTATGATTACAAAAATCTATATAAAGAGTATCAAAACATCAAAAGCGTAAGGTTTGACGCAATGCTTGCGGCATATCTATGTAATCCATCGGCGTCCGATTATTCTCTTACTCGCGTTATTGCCGAATATGCTACTACCGCACAAATAGAAAACTGTGATGATGAATTGCTGCTTAGTGCCGCACAGTTTACACTATGCTGTAACGCTCTTGAGGCATCGCTTGAAAGCAGCGGTCAGCTTGAATTGCTTTATAATATCGAACTTCCGCTTGCGCGTGTGCTAGGTCATATGGAGCTTGTAGGTTTTCTTGCAGACTTTGACGGACTTGCAGAGCATTCAAAGGTTTTACAAGCAAGAATTGATGATTTAACCCGTGAGATATACAATCTTGCAGGCGAAGAATTTAACATAAACTCTCCTAAACAATTAGGGCAAATTCTTTTTGTTAAGTTAGGGCTTCCCGCCAAAAAGAAAACTAAAAGTGGCTTTAGCACAAATGCCGAAGTGCTTGAAGAACTTCGATATGACTTCCCTATCGTTGAATTTATACTGCAGTACAGACAGCTTGCAAAGCTAAAATCCACCTACTGTGACGGTTTGCTTGCTTGTAAAGGTGCAGACGGCAGAATACACTCTACCTTTAACCAAACCGAAGCAAGAACAGGTCGTATAAGCTCGCTTGAGCCTAATCTGCAAAATATTCCGGTTAGAACCGATGAGGGCAGAATTTTGCGTAAATTCTTTATGGCACGCGAAGGCTACGTGCTTTGCGACGCCGACTACAGTCAGATAGAACTTCGTGTGCTTGCCAGCATGGCAAACGACAGCGTAATGATTGATGCTTTTAGAAGTGACACCGACATTCACACTGTTACCGCTTCGCAGGTATTTAATATCCCGATTGATATGGTGCTCCCCGTTATGCGTAGTCGCGCAAAGGCTGTAAACTTTGGTATAGTTTACGGCATTGGTGCTTTCTCGCTCGGTAAAGATATTGGTGTTAGCCGCAAGGAAGCCGATACCTATATCAAAAATTATCTTGATACCTACAAGGGCATTGCCGCATATATGGACAACACTATCGCACAGGCAAAGGCTGACGGGTTTGTTACGACACTATTTGGCCGACGCCGCTATTTGCCTGAGCTTTCAGCATCAAACGGTATGTTGCGCGCTTTTGGTGAGCGTGTAGCCCGCAACGCGCCCATACAGGGTACTGCGGCCGATATAATCAAAATTGCTATGATAAAGGTAAGCGAAAGGTTACAAAAAGAAATCCCTACCGCACAGCTTATTTTACAGGTGCACGACGAACTTATTGTTGAGTGTGAAGAAAAGGATAAGACTGCTGTTTGTAAAATTCTTGAAGAAGAAATGTCTAGTGCCGCTAAACTTTCTGTTGAGCTTAAAGTAGATGCCCACAGCGGTAAGAATTGGCTTGAGGCAAAAGGATAATGAATGTAATTTTTGTATGCACGGGTAACACCTGCCGCAGCCCAATGGCAGAGTATTATCTAAAATCTAAAAATTTAAATGACGTTAGCGTAAAAAGTCGCGGCTTTAGCGGTGGCGATAGTGCAAATGAAAAATCTATTGCCGTTATGAAAGAAGTCGGCATCGATATATCAAACCATATTTCAAAAAACATTACCGCTGATGAGGTTCAAAACGCCGACGCTATTATTTGTATGACCGAATCACATCGGCAAATGCTGTTGCTGTACGGTGCAAATGATAGTAAGCTATATGTTTTAGGTGACGGTATTGCCGATCCGTTTGGCTGTGATATCGATACCTATCGTACGTGCCGCGATGAAATTTTCAGTAATATCGATAAGCTTATTAAAAACAGCTTTTTTAGTCAAGTTACAGTATCTGTTGCTAATATAGACGATGTAAAAGATATTGCAAACATTGAAAACAATTCCTTTTCTACACCGTGGAGTGAAAAAGCCATTCGCGAATCAATAGATGCGGGAACTATATTTTACGTAGCTTGTTTAAACAACAAGATTGTAGGATACATGGGACTTTCAAAGATTGTCGGCGAAGGCTATGTTACAAACATTGCTGTATTACCCGAATATCGACGTCTTGGCATAGGCGAAAAGATTCTGGGGCATGTAATCGATAACACGAAAGCTGAGCTTGAATTCATCTCATTGGAAGTTAGGGTATCTAATATAGCCGCCATTTCACTTTATGAGAAATTTGGATTCGAACGTGCAGGTCTTCGCAAACGCTTTTACACAAACCCACAAGAAGATGCAATTATAATGACAAAATATTTCAACTGATATAATTGGTGATTTAATGATAATTTTAGCAATAGAATCGTCGTGCGACGAAACATCGGTAGCAATTACCGATGAGCGTAAAATTCTTTCAAATATAATATCTACCCAAATTGCCGAGCATAAAATCTACGGCGGTGTGGTGCCCGAAATTGCTTCGCGCAGACACACTGAAGCTATAAGTGCAGTTTGTGATGCGGCTTTAAAAGAAGCCAACATTACATACAAAGATATTGATGCCGTAGCCGTAACCTTTGCTCCCGGTCTTATAGGCGCTCTGCTTGTAGGAGTTAACTTTGCAAAAGGGCTAAGTTATTCTCTTGGTGTACCGCTTATTCCGGTGCATCATTTACGTTCGCATATAGCTGCAAACTATATTGAAGCGCCGGATTTAAAACCGCCTTTTATGTGCCTTACGGTATCGGGCGGAAATACTATAATAACCGAGGTTACCGACTACACATCCTTTAATCCTATAGGTCGCACAACCGATGATGCTGCAGGCGAATGCTTTGATAAAACTGCCCACGCACTCGGTCTATCCTACCCAGGTGGTGTAAACCTAGATAAAATCGCAACCGAGGCAGACACACAAAAATATCCGCTTCCCACCCCACACACCGAAAATGAGTTTGATTTTAGCTTTTCGGGACTTAAAACTGCGGTTATCAACCTTGTTCATAACAAAAACCAAAAGGGTGAAGAAATTGATGTTCCCGTACTTGCCGCTACCATAAGACAAAAGGTTTGCGATATTCTTATTAAAAAAACCTTGTCCGCCGTAGAAAGTCACGGCTATAAAACACTTGTTATGGCAGGCGGTGTTTCGGCAAATTCCGAGCTTAGAACACGTATGCAACAAGAATGTGATAACCGAGAAATCACACTATACTACCCACCGCTTAAATACTGCGGAGATAACGCTGCTATGGTCGGTGTTCAAGGCTACTACGAATATCAAAGCGGCAATATAGGCGATGCAACACTTAACGCAACGGCAACACTACCTATAAACTATCGATAATTGGGGGTTTTCTTATGCCAGACAAAAAGCTTCTCATCATAGCTAATCCAAAATCAGGTAAAGCAAAGGTTAAAGACCTGCTACTTAGAATTGTTCAAATTTTTTCAAACGATGGATATTTGGTTACCGTTTATCCTACAAAGGCACGTGGTGATGCAACTGTCTTTGCCTCACAAATCAAAGAAAATGAATATGACCGTATTGTTGTTTGTGGTGGTGACGGTACCTTAAACGAAGTAATAACCGGCTTTATGCAAAGCAAATTAAAATGCACTATTGGTTATATTCCGCTGGGCACCTTAAATGAATGGTCATCAAGTCTTAATATATCACGCAATGCTTTAACTGCGGCAAAGGATATTCTTACAGGAGAATATACGCAGCTTGATATTGGTCAATTCAACGATAAGTTTTTTACATACACTGCATCCTTTGGTGCTTTTACAAAAGCATCTTATGCCACGTCGCAAAAGGTTAAAAACGTATTAGGGCAAGCGGCCTATCTTTTGGGAGGCATCAAATGTCTTGCAGATATAAAATCCATCCACTTAAAGTTTAAATACGATGATAAAGAGGTTGAAGGCGACTATCTTTTTGGTGCAATATCAAACTCAATGTCGGTTGGCGGCGTTGTAAAGTTTAAAGAGAATCTTGTTAAACTAAACGACGGAATGTTTGAGGTTGTTTTAATCAAAAAACCCTCCTCGCTATCAGAATTCACTTCTATTGTTGACGGTATATTGCGTAAAGACCTAACACACAAGGGAATCGATTTTTTCCACACAAGCGAAATTACAGTAATAGGTGGAGAAAATGTTGCGTGGACACTCGACGGCGAGTATTCTGCGGGTAGTGAAACCGTTACTATAAAGAATGTACCATCAGCATTACATTTGACAATCCCAAATCAATCTGAAAAGAAAACATCTAAAAAATCTAAGGAGTAATATATACTATGTTCACTAGAGATATCGGTGTAGATTTAGGCACAGCCAACACCCTGGTTTGTGTAAAAGGTAAAGGAATAATAATGCGCGAACCCTCTGTTGTAGCGTATGATGTTCGAAGTGACGCTGTTCGTGCGGTTGGCAAAGAAGCCAAAGAAATGATAGGTCGAACCCCGGGTTCAATCGTAGCTGTTCGTCCTTTAAAAGACGGCGTTATAGCCGACTTTGACGTAACGGCTGCTATGCTAAAACGATTTGTAAGCGTAGCACTTAAGGGCTCGTTCTTTTCACGTGTTAGAATGGTAATATGTATTCCTACAGGTGTTACCGAGGTTGAAAGCCGTGCGGTGTATGACGCCGCAAAACAAGCCGGCGCTTACGATATAGACCTTATTGAAGAACCTATGGCGGCAGCAGTAGGCGCAGGGCTTCCCGTTCAGGAAGCCACCGGTAATATGATAGTAGACATTGGCGGCGGCACAAGTGAAATTGCCGTTATATCACTTGGTGATATTGTTACTGCACAATCACTTCGTATCGCAGGTGATGATATTGACGATGCCATTATCAACTTTATGCGCAAAAAGCACAACCTGCTCATAGGTGAACGCTCTGCGGAACAAATCAAAATAGACATAGGCTCTGCAAAGCCCTATGAAAATGAAACATCTATCGAAATAAGGGGTAGAAACGTTGTGGACGGATTGCCTAAAAACGTTACAATAACATCTGCCGAAATTCGTGGCGCTATACTTGATACTATATATCAAATAATAGATGCTATTCGCTTAACACTTGAAAAAACTCCGCCGGAACTTGCAGCCGATATTATTGATACCGGTATTACTCTTACCGGTGGTACAGCACTTCTTCGTGGACTTGCTGAGCTAATTGCTGAAGAAACCGGTATGCCTGTAAGCATTGCAGCAAATCCGCTTGATTGTGTTGTTTTGGGTGCTAAAAAGCGCCTTGAAGGTGATGTTGGATTTGCAAACTACACCTTCCGCAGAGGTAAAAAATTCAGATAGGAGAAATAATAATGCGATTTTTTCTTCGCAGCCGCCAATTTAAAATAATATTGGCAGTTTTTTGCGTTGTTGTTTTAATTACGCTTTCTTTTGTGATTGTCGGCAAGCATATGTCACCACAAACCGATATCGCAAGTTCAATCGCGACCCCAATCAGAAATGTTTTCACAAGTGTATCTAATGCTATTGATGATTTTTTTAACGACTATAACAGTGGCAGCGAATTAAGCTTAGAAAACGCTGAATTAAAATCAGAAATTAATGAGTTGCGCCAACAAATTGTTGATTATGAAAAAATCACTCAAGAAAACGAGTTTTATAAAGAATTTTTAGCAATAAAAGAAAATAACCCCGATTTTTCTTTTGCTGATGCTACTCTTATTGCCCGTGACAGTGATGATCCTTATGGAAGCTTCACAATAAACAAAGGTTCTACCTCCGATATTGCAATGTACGATCCCGTAATTACTAAGTCCGGCATTGTAGGCTACGTAACCGAGGTTGGACTTACCTCTTGCAAGGTAACCACCATACTTAGCCCCGACCTTACACTTGGCGCACTTGATAATAGGACAAACGATTCCGGCATTATTACCGGTTCGTTATCATTAGCAGAAAAAGGCCTTTGCCGATTTGCAAACCTTTCACGTTCGTGCACCGTAGCCGTTGGAGATTACGTTATAACTTCCGGCGAAGGAATATTTCCGGAAGGCTTACTTATAGGCTTGGTTGATAATATTGGTGTGGATGAAAACAATAATTCTATATACGCCGAAATAAAGCCGTTTACCGAATTAAGTGAAATTCGTTCTGTTATGGTAATTACATCCTTTGATGGCCAGGGTGGCATAAAAGCCGAGGGTGGTAAATAGCCCTATGAAGAACCGAAAGAACATTTTAAAACTACGACTTGTAAACACGCTAATATTTATTGCTTTGCTTTTTATACAGTATAATGGCGTGTTTACAATCAGTATATCGCGTGCAAGCCCTATGTTACCGCTCGCATTACTTGTAACTATATGTATGTTTTGTTCCGAACTAACAGCGGCAATATCGGGCCTAATAGTTGGTGTTTTTATTGACACCGTAGCATCAACTCCACCGGGATTTAACGCTATTGTTTTTATGGTGTTAGGCGTTTGTGCATCGCTTGTTGTAAAGTATTTGTTTAACAATAATATATTTGCAAGTGTAGCACTTTGTGCATTATGCACCGCATTTTATTTACTGTTGCGTTGGGCTTTTTGCATTGCTTTTTCTGCAAATTTTTCAGAAAACCTTACCTACATTATGCGCACAATATTCCCCTCGGTTTTATATACTGCAATGTTTTCTATTCCCTTTTATTATCTCGAAAGAAAACTTTACGGTAAATTTTATAAATAAACAATTAATCCTATAGTAAGGAGGTGACTTTAAATGCCGTTTACCAGAAAACACCAGGCAAAACTTACAGTACTTTCTGTTTTGCTTGCTCTTGTAATAGTTTTATATACTGCAAGAGTGTATAACATACAAATAATAAATGCCGACAAGTATTCATCTAATACCAATGGTAGTTCTTCTTCACGTACAGCGGTTTTAAAGGCACCTCGCGGTGAAATTCTTGACAGCTTTGGCCGTCAAATTGCCGCGAATCGTGATGGATATAACGTTGTATTCAACAAGGCTTACGTCAAAGACAATATCAATGATATCATTCTTAGCCTTGTTAATCTTTTGGATGAAAAACAGGTGGAACATAAGGACAGGCTTCCGCTTGAATATAATGCGCCATATAATTTTAAAGAAGGCGAATCTACAAAAAAACTTATTAAAACATTAGATCTTGCTGATTATGCAACTGCTGCTAACTGCTTTTCTCGTCTTGTAGAAAGATATGAGCTTGAAAAATACACGCACGAGCAGCAACGTAAAATCGCCGGTGTGCGTTACAGTATGGAAATTGAAGATTTCTCAATTTCCTATCCTTACACCTTTGCTGAAGATATTCCAACCGAGCTTATGCGTAAAATTTTAGAATCTAATTTTATGCTAAATGGAGTTTCGGTAGAAATTGTTCCATTCCGCTATTACCCGGACACTTCATTGGCTGTAAATCTTATAGGTACTGTAGGCCCCATTTTTGAAGAAGATTGGGCCGAAGGCGAAAACTATAGAGATCGCGGCTATTCCTATGATGATAAGGTTGGCAAAAGCGGTATTGAATACTGGGCGGAAAAATATCTTCGTGGTACCGATGGCGAAATAACCTATTATCTGGATTCCGATGGTAATATTGTTGATAAAAAAATCACTAAAGAACCGATTGCCGGAAAATCGGTAATGTTAACACTTGATGCAAAAATGCAGCGTACCGTGCAAGATGCTCTTGCTAATTCTGTACGCGAGCTTCAAAGCAAGGGTGGTACCGTAACCGCAGGTTCGGCTGTTGTTATTGATATAAACACCGGTGGTGTAATCACTTCGGCAAACTATCCGACATATGATACCGCTAATCTATCGGAAAATTATGATAAGCTTCTCGCCGATCCTTCAAAGCCCTTGACAGATCGTGCATTTCAAGGTGTTTATCCAATAGGCTCTACAATAAAGCCCATTGTTGCGGCAGCGGCTCTTGAAAACGGACTATACAATAATGGTGAGACCATCTTTTGCGCCAGAGAGTATAAATATTTTGATGACTATACCCCAAGCTGTATGCATTATCACAAGCATATGGGGCTTACAGCAGCTCTTTCAAAAAGCTGCAACTACTTCTTCTTTGAACTAGGCAGACGAATTGGTGCGATTACCATGACCGACTATTTTAAACAATTTGGTCTTGGCGTTAAAACAGGCGTAGAGGTTGACGATAGCGCAGGCATATTGGTTGAACCTACAAGCAACGGCTTTGGCGGTGATACCTTGCAGATTGCTATTGGTCAAATGAATGCCTTTACCCCACTTCAAATGGCAAATTACGTTGCTACGTTTGCAAATGGTGGCACCCATTACAAAGCAACACTTATCGATAAAATTGTATCATACGATATGACCAAAGTTTATGATGACTGCAAGCCACAGGTTGTAAACACCGTATCTTTAAAAGAAAATACTATATCTTCAATTAAAACCGGTATGCTTTCTGTGACTGTTGACGGTACAGGTCAAGCGGCACTTGGCGATTACCCGATAAAGCTTGGTGGTAAAACAGGTACCGCACAGGTGAACGGCAAGGCGGATCACTCAACATTTATCTTGTTTGCACCTTATGATAAGCCAGAGATTGCTATATCGGTAGTTTTGGAGCACGCTTCTTCAAGCTATGCCGCAGGTAGTCTTGTAAGACAAATATTAGATGCATACTTTTTTAATACAGGCGAGCTTCCCGAAGAGCATCCACCGTTTACTGTTTTAAAATAAAATAGGACTATTATTAATTGACATAAAATACCTTTTATGGTAGAATACTTGGAAAAAAGGCAGGTGAAAACACAACATGGGCATTTGTTTAGCTACCACGTCCGGCAAAGGCGGCACGGGAAAATCAACAATTTCTTGTGGATTATCAATTGCTTTTTCAAAAATGGGAAAACGTGTTTTGCTTGTAGATATGGACGAAGGACTTCGCTGCTTGGATTTATTGCTGGGCGTTGACCATAGTGTTGTGTTTGATTTATCTGATATTTTAAATGGTGCGCCTATTGCGAACGCCACTTATACGCTACCGCAAAACCAATTAATCAGCGTTATTCCCGCACCTTCTGAAATAGGCAAAATTTCGCCAGAGTTGTTAAGAGAATTTGCACAAAAGGTTAAAAGCATCTACGACGTAGTAATTTTTGACTTCCCTGCCGGTCTTGATTTTTCACTATATACCGCAATCGGTGATGATGCGCAGTTCTTAACTATTTGCAATCCGGATCCTGTATCCGTGCGTGATGCAGCAGCAGTTTGCGCACGATTACCGCAAACAAAATGCGATGCTCGACTAATAATCAACCGCTTCGACGCAGAATATATAAAAAGAAAAATATATAATAATATTGATGATATAATTGATATATCGGGCTTTAGGCTACTGGGGTTAGTACCTCAAAGCAGCGAGCTTATGTTGCTAAGCGTAACACATAATATAAACAAAAAATCCAAAGCACTTAAAGCACTTTACCGCATAGCCAGAAGGCTTTGTGGCGAAAGTGTTAGATTACCTAAAGTAAAAAAAATATAACAAGGGGGATTTTAAAATGACAATTGCTTTAATAGCGCATGATGCAAAAAAGGAACTTATGGTGCAGTTTTGTATCGCATATTGCGGAATTTTAAGCCGACATAATCTTGTGGCAACCGGCACTACGGGCAAAACCGTAGGCGAAGCTACAGGTCTAGAGATAACACGCTTTTTAGCAGGCTCTCAAGGTGGCGCACAGCAAATTGCTTCTCGTATTGGTTGTGATGAAATCGACCTTTTACTACTTTTCCGCGACCCGTTAAATCCAAAGCCAACCGAACCCGACGAGCAAGCTCTTTTGCGACTTTGCGATGTTCATAACATCCCCGTTGCTACAAATATTGCTACCGCCGAGGTGCTTGTACACGGCCTTGAGCGTGGAGATCTCGATTGGCGAGAAATTCTTAAAAATTCATAAATATATATAGTCAGGAAGTTTAAATAATGGCAGAAATTAACCGTGCAATAAAAGGCACGAACGATATGTTACCCGCCGATTCTCACAAATTTCAGTTTGTAGAAGGCAAAATGCTTGAAATCGCATCGCTTTATGGCTTTCGTGAAATTCGCGTGCCTGTTTTTGAGCATACCGAAGTTTTTCAGCGCAGTGTTGGTGATACTACCGACGTTGTTCAAAAAGAGATGTACACCTTTGACGACAAGGGCGGTCGCTCTATAACCTTGCGCCCCGAACTTACCGCAGGTGTGGTTAGAAGCGTAATAGAACATGGTCTTGTAAACGGCGCATTGCCCGTAAAGGTTTGTTACGTAGGTGGTTGCTACCGCTATGAAAAACCACAGGCAGGACGCCTTCGTGAATTTCACCAATTTGGTGTTGAATGCTTTGGTGCGGCGTCGCCCGCTGCTGATGCCGAGGTTATTTCACTTGGACTTCAGGTGTTAGAAACTGTTGGCATTAAAAACATTTCACTCGAAATAAATTCAATCGGCTGTCCGGAGTGCCGTAAGAATTACCATAAGGCACTAAGCGAATATTTTGCTTCACATATAGACACCCTTTGTGAAACCTGTCGCGACAGACTTTCGCGCAACCCTATGCGAATACTCGACTGCAAGTCCCCAGTTTGCTCATCCCTTGCTGCTGATGCACCAAAGGTTATCGACTTTTTATGCGACAACTGTCAAAATCACTTTGACGGTGTTCGGGCACATCTTGATGCAGCAGGTATCAAATACACCGTAAACCCACAAATCGTTCGCGGTCTTGACTACTACACCAAAACTGTATTTGAGTTTGTATCGGGCGATATTGGCGCACAGTCAACCGTTTGTGGCGGTGGCCGTTACGACGGACTTGTATCACAAATGGGCGGCCCACAGGTTGCGGCTCTTGGCTTTGGTATGGGCATTGAGCGATTAATGCTTGCATTACAAAACCAAAACGCAGAGTTCCCCGAAGCCGAAAAATGTGACCTTTATATCGCACCTATGGGCGATATGGCGGCTATTAAGGCAACCGCCCTTTGCACCGAGCTTCGTCGTGATGGCTTTGAAGCACAATGCGACGTTTGCGGTCGCGGTCTTAAGGCACAAATGAAATATGCCGATAAAATTGGTGCTTTATACAGTATTGTTCTCGGTGATAACGAGCTTGCCGAAAATAAAGGCACTATTAAAAATATGAAATCAGGTGAAACCTTTGAGGTTAGTCTTGATAATTTTAGCGAACAATTTATGAAAATAAAACTTGATGACGCGCTTTCTTCTTTGGAAGAATCAGTAATGTAATTAGAAGGTGTTTTTTTGAAACTAGATAGAATGAACGGACTAAAGCGCACCCACTACTGCGGTACGCTCACTAAAAATGAAATTGGTAAAGAAGTTGTTGTTTGCGGTTGGGTACAGCGTCAGCGTGACCTTGGCGCGCTTATATTCGTAGATTTGCGTGATCGCACAGGTATTATACAGCTTGCATTTGACGATAATACCGACCGTGAAATTTTTGATAAGGCTTTCGCGCTCCGTAGCGAATTTGTTGTTATGGCAAAGGGTAACGTTCGTATGCGCTCTTCCATAAATACCGAAATTCCTACCGGCGAAATTGAAATTGAAGTAAATGAGCTTAAGGTTTTGGGCGAATCAAAAACTCCGCCATTTGAAATTGTTGAAAACAGCAACGCAAAAGAGGATTTACGCCTTAAATACCGCTATCTTGACCTTCGTCGTGCTGATTTGCAAAAGAATATTCTTATGCGTCACAAAATCGCAAAGGTAACTCGCGACTATTTTGATGAAAACGGATTTATAGAGCTTGAAACACCAACCCTTATTAAATCTACACCCGAGGGTGCACGTGACTATCTTGTGCCTTCCCGTATTCACAAGGGCAGTTTCTTTGCACTTCCGCAGTCCCCTCAGATGTACAAGCAGTTGCTTATGCTATCGGGCTTTGACCGTTATATGCAACTTGCGCGTTGCTATCGCGACGAGGATTTACGTGCTGACAGACAGCCCGAATTTACACAAATTGACCTTGAAATGTCATTTGTAGAGCGTGATGATGTTTTTGCTATAGCTGAAGGTTATGTAAGCCGCTTGTTCCGCGAGGTACTAAATGTAGAAATTCCTACCCCGCTGCCACGTATGCGTTATGATGACGCTATGAACGATTACGGCTCTGACAAGCCCGATACTCGCTTTGATATGAAAATCAAAGATATTTCTGATATTGTCGAAAACTGCGGCTTTGGCGTATTTGCCGACACTGTTAAAAATGGCGGCACTGTTCGCGCAATTACTGCAAAAATGGCTGTTGACACCTACACCCGCAAAGAAATTGACAAGCTCACCGAAGAGGCAAAGGGCATTGGTGCCAAAGGTCTTGCATTTATACGCTGGGTAGAGGATACCCCCACCTGCTCATTCGCTAAATTTATGACCGAAGACGAAATGGAGGCAATTTTAGAGCGTACCGGTGCCGAAAAGGGCGACGTTGTATTTATAGTAGCCGACAAAAAGGCTCTTACCCTTTCGGTTCTTGGCGCACTTCGTTTGACCGTTGCAAAGCGTCTTGATATAATTCCTCAAAATCAGTATAATTTCTTGTGGATTACCGAATTCCCATTCTTTGAATATAACGAAGAAACAAATAATTGGGACGCTATGCATCATCCGTTTACCTCTCCGCTTGACGAGTGCATTCCATATCTTGAAACTGCACCCGAAAAGGTATACGCCAATGCTTACGACTTGGTTCTTAACGGCACCGAGCTTTCGAGTGGTTCGATTCGTATAACCGACCCCGAGCTTCAGGCGCAAATGTTTAGAGCATTAGGCTTAAGTGACGAAGAAGCAGAGCAAAAATTCGGCTTCCTTACAGGCGCGTTCCGTTACGGCGCACCACCACACGGCGGTATGGGTATAGGTCTTGACCGACTTTGCATGATAATGACGGGTAGTGATTCACTACGTGACGTTATCGCCTTTCCAAAGGTTGCAACCAGTGCTGAGCTTATGTCAGGTGCCCCCGGTCCTGTTGACGATGTACAACTTGGTGACCTTGCAATAGCTATTATAAAAGAAGATAAAGAATAATTTTTGAAAATCAGCCTCTTTTGTCGAAAAAAGGGGTTGATTTTTTAAAATTTGGTGTTATAATATCTTTAAAAATTTGCCGTATTTACGGCAATGCACGTAAACGTGCAGAAAATCGAAGATTTCCTTTTTACGATGTTATCATCATATTTCACACAACCGTTAGGTTGTGTTGTGTGGTTGCAACCACACAAGGCAAATGCCTTTGAAATATGATATAATGGTGAACATAAATTTAATATTTGCTATATGATACTTACGGGAAATAACTTTTAAGTTGACCGAAGGAGTAACACTCTCAGGTGTCCGAATGGATGAGGACCGTAAGTGGATAGCACTTTGGAGAAACCTGATTAAATTCAGGTGCCGAAGGGGCAAAACGCATAAGCGCGTAAATCTCTCAGGCAAAAGGACAAAGCTTTAATTTTTACCTTTAGTGGTATTTTTGTTTTTGTTATTTTGTCGGATTATGCGAAAAGCGTAATCCGATTTTTATTTTTTAAATATTTAATAAGGGGATGTCAAAAAATGATTCTTGACAAAATTGCCGAAATTAACGGCAGTATCAACGGTGTAGTATGGGGAATATTTGGCCTTGCACTACTAGTCGGCACAGGTATTATAGTTACTTGTTGCACCAAGTTTTTCCAAGTAACCAAGCTTGGCCTTTGGTGGAAAAACACCATAGGTAATATGTTTTCAAAAGAGGTTTTAAAGCACCGTAAAGAAAAGGGTACCATTTCACCCTTCCAAGCGCTTTGTACCGCACTTGCCGCAACGGTAGGTACTGGTAACATTGCCGGTGTTGCAGCCGCTATTTGTATAGGTGGCGCAGGCGCTGTATTTTGGATGTGGGTTGCAGCCTTTTTTGGTATGATGACAAACTATGCCGAAAACACCTTGGGTATCTATTTCCGTCGCAAAAACTCCAAGGGCGAATGGTCTGGCGGTGCTATGTACTATTTGCAGGATGGCCTTGGCGGTTACAAATATGAAGACAAAAACAGCAAGGCAAGCTTTAAAAACCTTGGTAAAATACTTGCCGTACTTTTCTGTATCTTTGCAATGCTTGCTTCATTCGGTATTGGTAGCATGGGACAAGTAAACAAAATCGTTGCCAATGTTGCAGATGCTTTTAAGGTTGAATCATTAGCTAACATTCAAGTTTTTGACGGCATTTCACTTTATAATGTAATTATAGGTGTAGTGGTTATGATACTTACTGCCATTATTACTCTTGGTGGCGTTAAGCGTATTGCCAACGTTGCCGAAAAGATAGTACCATTTATGGTAGTACTTTTTGTCGCCGGTTCTCTCGTTATTATCGGTATAAACTATGATGCAATATTACCTGCATTTAAGGCAATCTTTGTAAACGCGTTCAAGACCGAATCCTTTGTAGGTGGCGGTATTGGCGGAGTTATTATTGCCATAACAAACGGCTTTAAGCGTGGCGTTTTCTCAAACGAAGCAGGTCTTGGCTCGTCGGTTATGGTGCATTCTAACTCAAGTATTAAAGAACCTGTTAAGCAAGGTATGTGGGGCATATTTGAGGTGTTTGCAGACACGATGATAGTTTGTACTATGACAGCTCTTGTTGTTCTTACCTCCGGTGGTCTTGAAGGCGGCGTTTTCAACGTTAAAACAGGTGAAATTGCCGCAGGTCTTACTGATGCCACACTCGTAGGTGGTGCATTTGACACCGTGTTCCCCGGCTTTGGTAAAGGATTTATTGCTGTTGCTATGTTCTTATTTGCATTTACAACTATTCTTGGTTGGTCACATTACGGCTCAAAAGCGTGGGAATATCTTTTTGGTGCCAAGACAACCTTTATATTCCGTATAATTCACGTGTGTACAATTATATTTGGTGCGGTACTTACTTCTTCGCTTGCCTGGGATATTTCAGACACCTTTAACGGACTTATGATGATACCCAACCTTATAGGCGTATTATTTATGTTACCTCTCGTTGTTAAAATAACAAAGAACTACGTTGATCGTAAAGTAAAGAAAAAAGACGTTAAACCGATTCTTTCTTATGACGAAAATATTCAAGCAGAAGCAGAAGAAGCAATACTAAACGGCGAAGAATAAAAACACGCTTTCTTGAAGTTCACACCAGAACTCTCTTGATAAACAAAAAGCACGAAGGCAATAGCTTTCGTGCTTTTTGTTTATATTTGAGATGGGTTACTCCCTGTTTCTCTTTTATATGTTGCTGAAAAATAGCCCTGACTGCTAAAGCCCAATGCGTCAGACACCTCGTTTACCGACATACCGCCTTTAAGCATAAGCGTGGCAGTTTTAATTTTTAATGTTAAAAAATATTTGTGCACGCTCATACCTGCATATTTATCAAAAAGTCTTTTAAGACTTGATATACTCATATTAAGCTCGCGTGCCAACTCATCAACCAAAAGGTTTTCGGCTACGCGCGCATTCATTATTTCGAGTGCACGCTTAAAAAGTTCGGTTTCGTGAGTTTTTGTTTTGGGCAACGTGTGCGCCCCGACAGCAAGCGATAGCACAATGCGACTTATATATATTGCTACCGTTTGCAAAAATATTTCATTGTTTGCAAACCGCGGCAGCAAATCACCAAATGTATCAGCGTTTTGCTGTTTTAGATGATTTTTAATTTCCGCTTCTAAAAATTCTAAAAAATTTTTTATAATATTGCGATTGTGCTTATCAAGATGAAAGGCACGTCTTTCTAAATTTTTGCAAAGTGCCCCCGACATAGCAAAAGAGAAAATAAGCAGCGTGGCTCCATTCTCGCCAACAACATTAAACTTGTGCAGTTCTAAAGGTTTATGAAAAATTATATCTCCGCTTTTAAAACTGTGCACATTTTCATCAGCCGAAATTATAACCTCGCCGTCTACTACATACACAACCTCCCAAAAGTCGTGCATCTCACCCAAAAAGTGATGACCTCTTTCAAAATTCCGCTTAAAAAGGCTATATAATTTTGTTATTTCTACCTGTTTATTTACCTCGTAGGATTGCCAAGACAATTTAATCCCCTCTTTTTGAACTAAAATTATATATTTTAAACCAATTTTGTATTGATTTATGTTTTTAGACCGTATATACTGACAATATATAATAAAACTTTACAAAAGTAAAGGAGAATTTTCATGAAAAAGTTAAAGGTTATAGTTATAGGTGCGGGTAACCGTGGCGGCACATATACCGACTATATGACCCATATGCCCGAAAAGTATGAAGTTGTTGCTGTTGCAGAACCAAGAGATAGCCGCAGAGAATACGTTCAGCAAAAACACAATATTCCCGACGAAATGTGCTTTACTGATTATAAGCCTCTTCTTGCTCTTGGCAAAATTGCAGACGTTGCTCTTATTGCTACAATGGACCGTCAGCACTTTGAGCCTGCTATGATGGCCATCGATTTGGGCTACGATCTGCTTCTCGAAAAGCCAATCACCCCTACACCTGAAGAGTGTATTGCGCTTACAAATCGCGCCAACGAAAAGGGTGTTAAGGTTGTTATTTGTACTGTTTTACGTTACACATTCTTATTTGATAAAATCAAAGAGATAATTGACTCAGGTCGCCTTGGTAGAATTATGTCTATTAACCACGAAGAATGTGTTGAACTTGTTCACCAGTCACACAGCTTTGTTCGCGGCAATTGGCACAACAGTAAAGAAAGCTCGTTTATGCTTCTTCAAAAATCTTGTCACGATATAGACATTTTGCAGTGGCTTCTTGGTAAAAAGTGTAAAAAAGTTCAATCTTTCGGTACGCTTTCTTACTTCACTCGTGAAAATGCACCCGAAGGCGCACCCGATCGTTGTTTGGAAGGTTGCCCCGTAAGTGACAGTTGTCCTTTCGATGCTACAAAACTCTATCTTGAGAATTCAAGCAACTGGTTCCGCAGTGCCGCTACAAAGCTTGTTAAATCAAGCGATGAAGACGTTAAGAAATCTCTTATGGAATCAAACTATGGCAAATGCGTATTCAAGTGCAACAACGACGTAGTTGACCATCAAACTGTAAATATGCTATTTGAAGACGATGTTACCGTTACGTTTACAATGAATGCATTTAACTCGGGCGGTAGATTTATTAACATCTACGGCACCAAGGGCGAACTTCGTGCAGCGCTTAAGGGCGATTCTCCAATTCGTGTTTATGACCACCTTACCAAAGAAACCGAAGAAATCCCCTGCAATGCTACCGATGGTATCCTTGGCGGTCACGGTGGTGGTGACGGCGGTATTGTTGTAGCGCTTTACGATTATATGACAGGAAACTACACCGGTAACGCTGTTCCTACTATAGACGAATCTTGCTATAACCACCTTATCACCTTTGCTGCAGAGCACGCACGCAACACCGGTACGGTTGTTGACGTAGAAGAATACATAAATAACTTGAAAAAATAAAATTGTTGTAATATAATACAGTTAAGTTTTGTGCTTAACTGTATTATTTTTTAGGAGATATTATTATGATCAAAGTTGGAATTGCCGATTACGGTCTTAATGTGTGGTACGGTAATATGCACGATTACAAATGGCGACTTTCTATGCTTAAGGAATTAGGCTTTGACGGTATTGAGCGACTTGAAGCTGCAAACGCAGAAACCGCCCTTCGTTATAACGCGCTTGCTCATAAAATGGGTATGGACTTTACTACCTGCCGCGGCACAAACGCCGCCGATACACTCACCTTTTCATCAGGACTCGGTAAAAACTATATTTGGGTGCAATCAACAGCTTCTGATTTTGACACCTTTTGCCGCCACGCTAACCATCAGGCAGAAATAGCAAAGCAATACGGCATTAAAGTGGGTATTCACAATCATTTGGGCACTCCGGTTGAAACTGAGGAGCAGTTAGAGGAATTCTTACATCGCTGCCCCGATTGTTACATAGTGTTTGATATTGGTCATCATCACGCAGCAGGTGGCGATCCGCTTTATATAATAGATAAATATTTTGACCGCCTTGTAACCGTTCATTTTAAGGACTACGTTATAAAAGATGCTAATGCTTCCGTTTGGTCAAGTCGACTGCGTTTTTGCGAGCTTTCAGGTGGTGTTATGGGTGATATTCCAAAACGCGTTGCAGAAACTTTAATTCAAAAAGGTTATAACGGTTGGGTTATGGTAGAACACGATACTCACCTACAAGACCCACGCATTGATTTAAGAATCAGCCGCGACTACCTAAAAGATTGCGGTATATAGGAGGAAATGTTATGTCAAATCCAATTAAATTAGGCCTTGTAGGTATAGGTCGCGCGGGCTGGGGTATGCACGTAAGTGACATTGAAAAAAAGCCTGACAAATACCAGTATGTTGCCGCTTGTGACCTATTACCCGAACGCGTTCAAAAAATGGTAGATAAATTTGGTTGTAAAGGTTATAGCAATATTGATGATATGTTGGCTGACACCGACGCGGAAATAGTTTGTATTGCGACACGTTCTTGCGACCATTTTGAGCACGGCGTAAAGGTGCTAAAGAGTGGTAAGGATTTACTTATGGAAAAGCCTATAGGTCTTACACTCAAGCAAGCTAAAGATTTATTTGATATTGCCCGCGCAGAAGGACGCAAAATTTACATACGTCACAATCGCCGTTTTGAAAGCGTTTTCAACGAGGTTAAAAATGTAATAGAATCCGGTATACTTGGTAATGTGTATGAAATCAATATTTCACAAGGCTCTTTCCAACATCGTGACGATTGGCAAACTTTAAGCGAGTTTGGCGGCGGTCAGTTGCTTAACTGGGGACCCCATATTATCGACCATTCACTTCGCCTGCTTGGCTCACCTATCAAGAACATTACAGGCGAGTTAAAGCAAGTAACAGCAGGTGGTAACTGCGAAGACCACGTTATTATTCACTTTGAAAGTGAAGCGAGCCGCACCGTTAATATGTGCATTAGCGGCGGCATGGCATTACGTACAGGCAGACGCTTTAGCATTTATGGTGACCGCGGCTCTATGCTTTGCGGTGAAGACGGCAATGAAAAGAGCATTAAGCTTCGCTATATAAACCCTCAACAAGTAATTCCTCCCGTTGTATCAAGCCCCGACACACCCGGAGCTGCATTTGGTGCAAGCGGTACATACGCCTCAGCCACAGAAATCGACTGGGTAGAAAAAGAATATATTGCTCCAGCCGAAGATTTATCGGTTATATGGGATTATATGTTTGATAGCTACCGAAATGGTGCCGATTACCCCATAAAAGAGGAAGAAGCACTCGAGGTTATGCAAGCGGTAGAAGCTGTGCGCACAGGCACAAAATTTGATTTTCATAAATAATTTAAGGAGCTTGGAATTTTCCAAGCTCCTTTTCTTTGGCCGTCTATAAAACATTGACATATTATGTCGAATATGGTAATCTAAAATTAATATATTTTTAGGAGGAGAAAATTATGTTTTGTCCTAATTGCGGCACTCAAATTCCAAACAATTCCGCCTTTTGTATGAATTGCGGTAAGCCAATTAATCCCTCTCCCGCTCAACAACAGTCTGTTCAACAACCTGTTTATCAGCCACCCGTTCAAACTTCCTTGCCACAACAATCACCTGCCCGTATTATGAACACCAACATATCTGTAAAGAAGTCTAAAGGCTACTTGTTTGCATTAATTCCTCTCGTAATTGTTCTTGTTGGTGCAATAATATTCTTATGTGCCAATTTCTTTAAGAGTGATGAGCAAAAAATCCGCGACAGGTTAGATACCTTCTCAGAATCCTGTAACGATGGCGATATTGAAGAAATGATTAATTGCTTTGATAAAAAAACCAGAAAGACATACGACATGTCATTGGGTCTTGTAGAAGGAATTTTTGGAGGAATGACTGGTTTTGATCTTCCCATCGGCGATATGTTTGAAATTTTCGGTATGCAAGAAATGAAAGGTTCAATGAATGTGCAAATTGATATTGAAAGCATAGAAATTAATGGTAATGATGCAGTGGTCAAAGTTACTTTATACTCTGAAGGAGAAGCCGAAGCCGAAGAGATTATAATGTGCAAAGAAGATGACGATTGGTATATAGATCTTGAAGGCACTACCGGTCAATCCATTTTATATTAATTTAATTCACAATCATAAAAAGGGCGTTTTCATTTTTGAAGGCGCCTTTATTATTTAGTAAAGAATCCGGCAAAATTATAATATAAATATAACATAAAATTTACCAACTGCCTGTATTTGCAATTTGTGTTATTGTAGTTGCAAAATTTGTTATTGTATGATATAATATTGGTTATGATGAAGAATTATGTAAAAAAACTGTATAACCTTATTCCACGTTACGGTTGGATTATGTTAATTAGCTTCTTGACACTTAATATCATTACTTATTGGGGTTCAAGATTATTTATTTTGGACGCAGATAAATATGATTTGTCAATTCCGCTTGATGATATGATTCCGCTACGTACCGAATGGATCATAATCTATGTGCTCTCCTACGTACAGTGGGCAATCGGTCTTATTGCCGTTGCCAGAGAACGCAAGGGGATTTGTTATCATGTCTTGGGCGGCGAAATGATCGCCAAATTCTTCTGTCTAATTTGTTTCTTGTCTTTTCCTGCCACAATAGTGCGCCCCGAAATTACGGGAAATGCACCTTGGGACTATTTAACTAGATTAATTTATGCTATCGACACACCCGATTGCTTGTGTCCTTCTCTTCACTGTTTAGAAAGTTATATTTGTTTCCGTGGCGCTATGTTATCAGAAAAATTGCCCCGTTGGTACACCTGGGCAATGGGTATATTTACGCTACTTGTATTTGCCTCGACCGTACTTGTAAAACAACATTTTGTTGTTGATATTATAGCCGGCGTGGCTGTTGGTGAAATTGGTTTGCAAATTGCACGTTTTTTGCTAATCAAAAAGGAGTATTATGGAAAATAAAATCAAGAAGACTAAAAACAATAGAATATTGTGGAGTATCTTGTTTTTAATAATTGCTGTTATGAGTGTTTGGGCAGTTATTCAGCAAAACGAGAATTTTTCTGTTGCTACATTAATTGCCTCGTTTAAGAGTGATCGTATTATTTGGCTTATTGTTGCCGTAGTCGGCATAGGTGTTTATGTATGGCTTGAAGGAAGATCATTGCTTACATTAAACAAGTCATTGGGTTATCCCGGCAAATTTACCGATGGTCTTTTATACTCGGCTTCTGATATTTATTGCTCGGCAATTACCCCATCAGCAACAGGTGGTCAACCCGCCAGCGCTTACTTTATGGTTAAACGCGGAGTGCCGGGCACCGTTGCTACCGTTAGCTTGCTGGTTAATTTAATTATGTACACGCTTTCAATTGTGGTAATTGGAATATTGTGTTTAATTTTTAAACCAGACATTCTTATTTCTCTACCGTGGCACACCCAATCATTAATATACATAGGTATTGCGGTACAAATTGGACTTGTGCTAATCTTTTTGTTACTACTTTGGAAAAGTAATATATTGTGGGCTATTGGCGATGGAGGAATAAAAATTCTTGGCAAATTACGCCTACTACGAAAACCTGGACATAAGCGCGTAAAATTGCGCCATGCTATAGATTCTTATCGTGACCGGGTTCATCAGGTTTCGGGGCAACGCAGGACATTAATAAAATCATTCATATACAATCTTTTGCAACGTGCGGTGCTAACGTCTATTTCGGGTTTTGTTTGCCTTGCAATGGGTGGTTCGTTTAGTGATTTTTTTGCAGTGTGTGTATTACAGGCATTTGTTATTTTGGGCGCTTCTTGGATTCCTATTCCGGGGGCTATGGGCGTAACCGATCTTATGCTGATTGAGGGATTTGAAAGCTGTTGGCCAAAGGGCTCTTTGGTTCACAATTCCGCCCTTAATTTAGAGCTTTGTTCACGCGGTGTTTCCTTTTATGCGTGTGTATTGCTTTGCGGTGGTTTTGTATTGTTTATGATGCTAAAAGATAAAATGAGGAGAGTGCAATAATGATAGGATTTTTTGATTACACTACAGTTTTAACCTATGCATCGTTAGTTTCGGCTGTTTTGGGTATTGTGTTTTCATTTAGCGGCGACGGACATCCATTTATAGGTTCGTTTTTCTTGCTGTTTTGCGGTTTATGTGATGCGTTTGACGGCAAGGTTGCCCGCACAAAGAAAAATCGCACCGAAAGAGAAAAGAATTTCGGCATACAAATCGACTCGCTTTGTGACGTGATTGCCTTTGGTGTTTTACCGGGTTGTATTTGCGTTGGCAAATGGCGCCGTTACCTTCTTGAAAACGGAACAGTTGCAAATGAAGACTATAACTTTTTGGTTTATACCATAGTATCTATATACATATTGGCTGCTATGATTAGATTGGCATATTTTAACGTAACAGAAATGGAACGTCAAAAGGAAGAAAGCGGTGTGCGTAAAACCTATACCGGCTTACCCGTTACATCGGCCGCTTTAATATTCCCTTCTATCATGTTGTTCTACTACATTTTAGAAAAAAATATTGTTCCTGTTTATTTAGCTGTTATGCTAATTGTTGCATTTGCCTTTTTGGCAAAATTCAAATTACCAAAACCGGGTCTTCGCGGAATACTAATTATGGTTGGCATAGGCCTTGCAGAATGTATTGTACTGCTCTTCTTCTATCTTGAGCGTGGACCACTGCCGAAATGATAAAGTTGAATTTTGAAAAAGCGATTGCCCCACCAAAAGACGGTGGCACCCTACGCTTTCTGTATCATAACGCTTTCGGCAGATTTTTATTGCGTCCTCTGATTTCTCGTCCTATTTCAAAACTCGCTGGTGCATATTTAAGCTCGCGACTTTCAAAAGGACTCATTAAAAAATTTGTTAAAAACAACAATATTGATTTAAACGAATTTTACAGTGATGATTTTCACTGCTTTAATGATTGTTTTTGCCGCAAAATAAAGGAAGGCAAGCGTCCGCTTGAAGAGGGACTTATTGCACCGTGTGACGGTCTTTTATCGGTTTACCCAATTGAAGACGGCTTGGTGCTTCCTATTAAACAAAGTCAGTATAGTATTGCTGAATTATTAGATGATGATGTTCTTGCAAAAGAATTCGACGGCGGTACAGTGCTGGTGTTTAGACTTTGCGTAAATCATTATCACCGCTACAGTTATTTTGATGACGGTGTCAAAGGTGACAACAAATTTATAAAAGGTCGCTTGCACACTGTGCGTCCGATAGCGCTGGGTCAATACCCTGTGTTTACACAAAACTGTCGTGAAATGACGGTGATGGATACCGTTCATTTTGGCAAAGCAGTGCAGGTTGAGGTTGGTGCTATGTTGGTTGGTAAAATTGCTAATCTGCACGGAAGTGGACCAATTAGACGAGGCGAAGAAAAGGGTATGTTTCTTTATGGTGGCTCAACGGTGGTATTGTTGTTACAAAAGGATGCGGCTACGCTGCCCGACGAGCTATATGAAAATACTCGTCTTGGTCTTGAGACCCCTGTTCGTATGGGGCAACAAATAGGCGACTAATTTTTTCGCTTTGACATTATTATATTATCCAAAGATTGAAAACACATTGAAACATAAGACAATGCTTGAGCTTCACCTCAAGCATTGTCTTTTTTTAAATTTTAAAAAATTTTTTTAAAAAAATAAAACCGTTTCGATTTTTAATTCCCCTTAACTAATGTAAGACATAAAAAGTCGCACATAAAAACAAAATTTAAAGGAGTTTTAAAAATGGAAAACATTATTACAAACAACACATTCGCATCTAACGACGGCACAGCAAAGGAAACGGTAAAATTAAAAAACGAATCTGACAATCAACTTTCACTCTGTGACAAAATTAAGCACAAAATCAATCAGTTCTTAAGTGCAATTTACATTATTCGTTGCGTTTGCTGCTTTACATCTGTATTTTCAGTTATTGGAACGTTAATTCTATTATTTGGCGGCGATATGACCGCAGCAGGTATTATGTTCTTTATTGGTTTACCCTCTGCACTTCTTGCCTGTCCTTTTCGCTTTATGGGCGTTGCCGTAGCGATGATTGTAGGCGGCTTTTCAATAGGCCTTTGTTTCTTAGGCTTTGGTTGCTTAATAGGAGCAGCTATAGGTTTTATTTTAGCGGTCGTTTTATTCTTCTACTTCCCCGCATTTGTAACCATTCCATATTTCTTTAAAGAACTTATTAAATAAAATTATATAAATTTTAAAAATTTTTAAAAATATAAAACCATTTATACTTTTAATTCCCCTTCATTAACGAAGACCAAAAGTCAAACAAAAAAACAAACAATTTTAGGAGATGTCAATTATGTCAAAATTCACAGACACAATCAAAGGATTTATTAACAAACACTTCACACAGGAAGTAACCTGTGCAAACTGCGGCAAAACCGGAAAAATAATGTTCTTTTCAAAACTAAAGGACGAAAACAGAATTTGTTCTGCGTGCAAGGGCACTATTCCTTATGAATTCGATTTTAAAGCAAAAGAATCGACACTTGAAGATTTTAAAGAACTTTATGACTTTATGCAGTACACCAACAATGAACTTGAGCCTATCTTTGATCCGGACGATGATTATTCATACGGTAGTTTTGAGGTTGACCCTGTTCACTATCTTTGCCGTGTAGATGGCAGCTTTGTTTTTGAAATCAGCAACATTATGGTATATAACTTTGTTTACCAGCCGGAAGAATTCAAGGATGGCGTTTTCTCTTCAAAGGTAAAAGGCGATGTTCATATGATCGGTCTCATTCTTAGAAATCCTGTTGGCTCATTCGGCGACAAGGTTATCAAACATGGTGCTAAAGGCAAGGCAGAAAAGAAAGTATTTAGCAGCACAATTACATATCAAAATCCAAAAGATATGGACGAGTTTATGTTTAAGTTTGATTCACTCTGGAGCAAATTTGAAAGCGAAAGGGAAGAAAAAGAGCTTAACGACTTGGTAGAACAAAAGGCAAGAGAATTGCTTGCTCAAAGAGAAAATAATTAAACAAAATGCTTGAGGTTTAACCTCAAGCATTTTGTTTTATAAATCTTCGTCTAAATCTTTTTTCTGTTGCTCGTTGATTTCTTGCAGCTTGTTTTGATAAGCCAAGTTTTTAAGCAACAGTTCCATTGTGCGATCAAGCTCGCTACCCTTAGAATAATCGGCCTCAAACATCCAGTCAACGCGCTTATGTTTAAGTAGCGGTGCTGCGTTGTGATCTTCGCCCGGATGATAAATCGCAATAGAGCGTCCTCCCGACTGTTTAACCAGCTTCATACAAGGCACGTCGGTAAGACCATCGCCAATGTATATCATATTGCTAAATAGCACTCGCTTTTCACTGTCGGGGCGAGAGCTGTTAAGATCAACGTTGTTATTTATGTCAAGCACGCCCTTGTTTATGCGATAAACAAACTGCGTTTTATTGGTGTAATTCACCGCCATCTTTGGCCAATAGGCCTGTCCGTCTTTATATAAAAATTCGCAAGCGTAAATCTTTTTAAAATATTTTGCGATAGATGTACCCTCTATAATTTCTTTAAGTCCCGACGACAGCACGTAATGCTCTACTATAACGCCCGCCTGCTCGGCATAGTGGTTAATGCGCTGGAACCACTCCTCTACACCCTTGTGGTATTCAATATCTTTGCCGCAAGCAACAAGCGATTCGCGAGTAAGCGGTATGCCCGTTTCGCGTGCTTTCTCTACCATACAATACATATAGGTAAGTATAGAGTCCATTGTTTCGGCCTTGGCAACCTTGCCTGTAAGGTTCCAAAATTCGTCGGGGTCCATACCAACGCTTGGTATAAAGGTGTATTCTTGCATATCGCGCGTGCACAACGTTTTATCAAAGTCATACATTATGGCAATAATTGGTTTGTTCATAATAAATCCTCTCATAATAAGTTTTGTTTATTATATCATTTCAAAACGTTTTAGTCAACACGGGGTAAAATAACAAGGCTTGAGGTTAAACCCTCAAGCCTTGTGTTATAGTATATTATTTTTTCTTCTTTACTATACGGATGATAACAAGAACTATTACACCAATAATTGCAAGAACAATAAAGTATGGCATTGCCGATAGCAACGCGGCGAACAGCATAGTTATAATTTTGCCTACGTTTTTAAATCCGTCTAATATATTGTTCCAAATCTCGCTCCAGTACCCTTCTGTTTCAACCTCACGCTCAACCTCGGTAACGGTTAGCGTTATGGTGCTGTAGTCGGTTTGGTTTTCCAAGCTTTTTAGTTGCGCGGTGTATGATTCAATTTGCGCTCTTACATTGGCAAGGCGTTCTTTAACCGAAAGCAAGTCGGTAACGTTATCCGCCTGTTTCATAATTTCAAGCAAGCTTTCTTCTTCCGCCTCATAAACCTTTATTCGTGCCTCTATGTCAACGTACTGTTCGGTTACGTCCTGCACGTTTTCACTGCGGCTTTTAACCGTAGCATTGCTTGACACCGATTGTGTAAAGCCTTCGGCCTTTTCAACAGGAATTCTTATAGTAGCGGTAAAGCTTCTAAAATCGGAGTCGTTAAATTCATCGGAGGCTTCTATGTAACCGCCGTTTGAGGAAACAGTAGCACGAACACTATTGATATAGTTATCATAATCTTTGGTTTCTACATCTAACGAAATCTCTTTTATAAGCTTGCGTTCAGCAACGGTTTCGCTGTCTAAAGTTTCTTCTACAACAAATGAATCGGTCTTGTTTACTACGTCTTTCTTCTTTACCGATTCGCTACAACCGCAAAGAACAGCAATGAGCAAAACAACGCAAATTGTAAGTGCAAAAATCTTTTTCATAAAAACCCTCCCTTTCATAATTTTATTATAATATAAGCTTATACTTTTTGCAATAACGAATTAACAAGACAAAAGGACTTGAGAAAACCCTCAAGTCCTTTAATTGTGCATTATGATTTATGCGTTTGCATTATTTATTAAGTGCTTCATTAACTGCAACAGCACAAGCAACAGTCATACCAACCATTGGGTTGTTACCTGCACCGATAAGGCCCATCATCTCAACGCACTCTAAATCAGTAAATAAAAGACCTTTTTAGAACATAGCCCGAAAGCCTTATAAAACCTTACTTTGTGACATTATAAAAATGTAAACTTAAATAATACTAAACACATCGTTTCAAGTTTTCTCAATTGCATTATAACGTGTTTGGATGTGTTTGTAAGCTATTTTTAAAATATTCTTTAAACACATATTAAAATCAAAACATCGCCTTTACTCTACAACAAATCACTCGAACCTCTATGGCTTTTTTATTAGAATCCCCTTTTGTTCTATTTTTATATTCATAACTCGTTATGTAAGAAACCTCTTGTAACCGTTTGGCTAAAAGAAGATTTTCATTTGTATTATCTAAGTACACCTCATGACGATAACCTCTTTTTGAAAATTCATTATAGGGATCATCCAGTTCGGAAAAACACTTTTCAAACTTATCAGCATCAAGTATGTTAAGGTTTTCTAACATTAAGCGCTCTTTTTGTTTGGTGTCCAAGAGTTCCCAAGCAGCATTAAAAACCTCAACGCCAACATCAATATTTAATGAACTTAAATTCTTTGCTATTTTGACAGTCATATGTTTTGCACAATATTTTTCCATTATTTTTTGGGCCATACTTCTTGCAAATCGTTCATCGAAAACCAAATTCTCCAAGAGATCCGAATTCATATCAATCTGTTCGTTAATCGCCATATATTCATACTGATTATGTATTATAAAATCAACACATAGATCTGGGAAATCTTCTGACAATTCATTATAACGTTCTATATCAAATTTAAAATACTTTTGAGAAACCATTATAGATACTTTATCTTTATCAAGTGTGTTTAACTCAATATCAAATTCATCCCAAGGCAACTTACATAAAAGTTTTGATAACGATTCACAGTCTATATCCGATGTTATGAGTTCTTTTATAAAGCTGTAATCATCGATACAAGAACTATCATCTTTAACTAAAATATCTAAATTTTTACACATATAAGCAATAGAAACCGAGGTGTGTCCGCAATAATTCCAATAACGTTCAAAATTGTACCATGTAGGTTTAAGTTTTCCATTTGTAATAATAGTATCCCATATTGATTTAACATACTCTTTATTTTCTTTAAATAAATTTAAGCAAACAGCTGTAATATCTTCTACATAGAAATTTTCATTACCAATTATTTGAACATATCTGCACTTACTATCAACATTGAGTTCTAAAAGTTTTATAATTGAGTCAAATTCTTCTTCAGTGTTCGACGGCAATAAGATAATTTCATCTGTATATACACCGATATTGTCTTCAATATATTTTAACAAAGGACTATAATTAAGTTTGATAAGTGTAGAATAATTCTTTTCTTTTAACTGTGATACAAGTTTCTTGTTTTTATATTCTACTATATGTTGAATCATTTCAAAGTTAATAATATAGCAGTTATTATCAAATATATAATCCAAAACACTTGTGGAAACATTTTCAATCTGAATATCAGTGAATTTAACATTCAACGAAGATATTGTATCAATTACTTTTTTATCATCTATAGAATTTAAGCGTTGCAAAACATCACTATTTCTAACAAAAAAAGTAGTTAGATTACCATTTAAGTCCATACATTTAATTGATTCAATTGATGCATAAGAAATAAGTAAAGATAGATAGTAAAACTTGCGTTCTACTGTAAGAACTGAATTATCAAAAATGCTATCCCACATTTTATTCCACTGTTTTGCCAAGATTTTGATAAATCCCTGCTTGTGTTTAGTTATATCAATGAACTCATCAATGAATTCCCAACTAGCATCATTACCATTAGATAACTGCTTTATAAACAAGTTAAGCTTTTCATCATATTCATTAGATGATAATAAACATTCCAACAAATCAAAATTATATATTACTTCTTGCTCAAATTCATATGGTTGCAAACGCTCAATTACCAATTCTGTTCTAGTTAATTTATAATCATATTTTTTAGGCGATAGATTCTTAATTCCTAGAATAAAGTTCATATCTTCCGTCGTTATGGAAGTTCCTTTAAAATAGTTAATATAATCAACATATTTTTCGTTAATATATCCCCTGCGCAATAAAAACACCAGCAGTTCATTGTTTATCACATTTTGTGATAAAACCGCATCAACACCATATTCATTCAATAAATTTTCTAATGTTTTGGAGGAAAAATTGTAAATATTTCTCTTCGTTTCTTGAATAAAGATCTTTTCTTCATCAATTTTATTATCCTCAATTAAAGAAACTGTTTTGTATTTATTAATTAGTTTTTCATATGCGTTGCCAAACTTTGAAGAATTAAATTGGTATGTACCGCTTGAATTCCACCTAATGTATGCTCCCGAACAATCATTGATATTTGACCAATCTGGTATGACATAATCATTCTTCAAAAAACTACTGGCATCAACTGTTCTTTTGCCAGATGGAGTAAAACTGCATGCTATGCCCATATCATTTGTGATTTCGCATAAGAACGCATATTTTAGAGATTTTACTGTACTAAATGCCTCTGTTTTTATACTTTCCAAAATTTTAGAAGATGCATTCACTCTATCTTGTAATTCTTGTCGCTTTTTAGAAATAAAACTTTCCTTATCTTTAAAAGCTTGTTTTACAACTCCTGTTTCCTTTTGTAATTCAGCAAAATCACGAGGATACAAGTTTTTAAATATTATCAAAGCAAGCATTGGTTCATCTAATAACTTTAAACTTTGACCTGTTGTTAATGTAGCCTTGTATACCACAAATTCATTGTAAATATTTTGCAATATACGCATATCAGCAATAAATGGCGAAACATCCATAATAAAACTTTCAGAAATATTATGTTGCTTTTTAAGTTGCTTAGATTTATTCAGTTTTTCTAAAAGAATATCTCCTGAATTAGTTGAATTTACAATGGGTACAATCGGAATTATAAAATCGAAAAACTTTGTTCTATCGACATCTGTAAAAACATCATCTTTAACAGCATATACAAAAACAATAGGCTCTTTTATGGCATCGTAATTGTTTAGTATCATATTAAGCTCTCTCAAATGAACGAAAATCGATGTTGTATTCAATCTATCAAGATCTTCAAAAAACACAATTCGATAATTTGTTTCTTCAAAAAAGTAGACAATTTCATCCATATTTTTATTAAATACAGTATCTTTATCGTCTGCACTTCCTTGTAATGAAACCTCTTGAGGAAGCTTAATCTCCTTAACTTTAAACCTTGAAGAAATTAACCTATATATCGTTGATATTCCGCACAAACATCCAATAGCAAATAAAAATGCACAAATTAACGAAACTTGCTTAGAGAATTTTACCGTAGCACCTGCAACCACAATTTTATTAATCAATAAAGAAAAAGATGAAGGCCAAAACACATAAAGTAAAATCGTAAAAATAAGCGAGAAAAAAAGCACGAATGCAAAAATACTCCAAAAACTAATCCGATGCAATTTTCTATATCTACTTTGAGGGATTTTTTTGTGACTTACTTTATAAAAAAGTTGTTTTAAAATTCCTTTCTCGATTTCTTCTTTGTCAAGTTCAATTAGTTGCTTTTCAAAATTTCCAACATCGTTTTTTGTTTCTTCTGCAAAAGTAGCCATTGAAATTTTTATTGATCGTTTTCTAGCTGACGGGTTGTTTTTTAAGAAAGTCTCTATAACACTACTTTTTCCCGAACCATACGGTCCAGAAAGGGCAATGTTTGTTGCTTTTTTACCATCAATTGCCCAGTTCAACGCATTCAAATACTCGCTACCATTTGCAATTCTATCATCCGGAGTTAATGTAACATATTCCGTCTCTGATGGTTGGTTTAATCTACCTATATTAGATTTTTTAAATAAATTTAATAAAAATTTGAACATCCTTCTTCTCCTTTATAAACATACTATTTTACTTTATATTTTGTATAGTGATATGCGCAAGAAATATCTAGCTTAAAACACATCTTTTCACTTTGATTATATCGCATAATCTTCTAAAATTCAATGAATTTCCCTATGAAGATATTACTATAATTTATTCTCTGTACCGTAAATTTAAATTCATCTTATAAAATGCAAAAATATTTAAATACTACACTATGATCTGAACTTCGATAACAATCAAGTTTCATTTAAGCTAAAGTATACAAATGACAATATTTTGTATTTGTTGTTTAAAAAATTTAAATAGAAAGTGTATGTGAAATTCACGATTTAGTTATGTTTTATTACGCAATTAACCACCAATAAAACTTCAATCATATTTTCCTACCTTTCTAAAATTAAATATATTACAACATCTAAAAAATTGCTAAATTAAATGAAGTTATAAATGTACTGCCATAGTTATACTTAAATAGATTGTGAGGCACGATTATTGTGGATATTGATTCGCTTTTTGAAAGAGTTGTTAATAGATCATTATATAAACTTTTAAGTAAGCTAGATGTCACTCAGTTCAAAATGTTCTATAGTATCTTTGTACACTATTGGACAAATCACAAGCATTTTATTAGCACACAGAACTTCTTCAACCTCTGGTGCGAACTTAATGTTCTATGTGCCGAATTCAATAAAAGTTTTCCTAGTCCGTACGATGACCATTTACTTCTTAAATCTTTTTGTAAAGCGCACCCTTATTATTTTATAGACATACTGCCGATAGAACTAATCGCAAAACTTTTTTCAGAACATCTAGATCAACACCTTGATACATTGTTGAACCTAATTGATATTATATATGAAGCAAACTCCTTAACTGCACATCAATATATCATAGACAAATTTAATATTAAACATACTGCCGACGAACTTTTTTACGATTTAGAAGAACACATTAAATGTCACATGTAAATTTATTTAGGGCCATAGTAATAACTATAGCCCTAATTTATTAATCTTTATAGACAACTAAAAGTATGTTTTAAAATTTTATTGTGTTTCTGTTAGTGTGTAATTAATACTATTACGTTCATTTTTTTCATTAACATAATGTTTTAGCTCACAATAATTTAAATCATTTATACTTGAAGTTTCTTCATAAATAACTTTATATTTTCTTTTTTCAAATTTATTAAAATCATATTCTTCTATTGTATAAAGTTTTCTTTCGATAACATCCTGTACATCTTCATCATCATACCCCGAAAAACTTGCCACTGACCCATTCATCCAATTGTTTTCACCATCTGGATCTTTTACAAGAGTTTCACAAAATGTTGATTCAGTATACTTTAGAATAACATTATCTTTAACAACAATTATAAACTCATCATTCCAATCAAACGCTGATGTACAATCAGACAATTCCCCTATGCAACCAAAATAAACTTGTGGTACTTGATAACAAACATCATCTTCACAAACAAAATCCTTCTTTTCCATTTCCGGTTTCATTGGAACCGAACCATTATAATAATTATTCATAAACAACATTCCTTTTTATTATTTTTTCAAAGTACATACGAAAATTTAATTTTAGAAATATCAAATCAACTATCCATCAACTCCTTTTAATTTTTATAAAATTAAAATATATTCACCTCCAAAATACTTTCTACACTACTATACAGTAAAATATTTCACATTTTTATAAAATTTCAAAAAATTTTTCAAAAAACATAAATAGCCCGCTACCCTATTTTAAGGTAGCGGGCTCTCTTCATTTATATAAGGAAATAAGTATCAAAACAAACCTTTACAATATTTGTATTAAAGGGGGCTCCCGAAACAAGTAAAACACGACATAATATAAGTATCGAAAGTAACTTTAGTTTGTTTCAATACTGAAAGGAGTACAAATTATGATTTATGGTTATGCTCGTGTATCAACTACACATCAAAGATTAGGTCGACAGATTACTAATATCTTGTCTATCTATCCCAAAGCTACTATCATTCGTGAGTTCTATACCGGTACCACTCAAAACCGACCACAATGGGAAAAGTTTATAACACAGGTTACTAAGGGTGATACTATTGTTTTTGATAGTGTCTCACGTATGGCCCGTAACAGCGAGGAAGGATTTAAAGATTATAAATCACTTTATGAATCCGGAATAAACCTTATCTTTCTAAACGAGCCATTAATTGATAGTAGTGTTCTAGACGCCACTAAAAGCAAATTACTAGATGTAACTATCGAAACCGGTAACGCAGCTATAGATTCATTCTTTAAAGGTAATATAAAACTCATTAATGATTTCTTATTAGCCATTGCAGAAGAACAAATCAAAACTGCTTTTGACCAAGCTGAAAAAGAAGTTACTGACCTACACTCACGTATTAGTCAGGGTATTAGAGAAGCTCGTAAGAACGGAACACAAATCGGTCTTATTAAAGGAACAACCTTAGTTACTGATAAGTCTATCAAATGTAAAGAAATAATAAAAAAGCATTCCATAGACTTTGGTGGAACACTTAGTGATAAGGAGGTAATCATACTTTGTAATATTTCTAGGAATTCTTACTATAAATACAAAAAAGAAATTAAATTAGAAATTGCTTAACTGAAGGAGGAAAAGTAATATGGGACTTTACGGACCTACTAAGACTTGGAGGATAATATATAGTCCAAAAGTTTTAAACGCTGGAATAGTCGGAGTTGCTTTTGTGGAGGCAGATACTCAACACTGGGCTATATACACATTTAAACAACAATACGATGGACAGTATTCTACGATTACATCATGTGAAGAATTTAAATAGTTAATCATTACGGAGGGAAAAACAATGGAAATTAAGGACATCAAAAACATTGCTACCGAATGGCACCAGATAACATGGGAAGTAATTGAATTCAAAAATATAGATCTTAAAAAAATTCAAAAAGTCTTTGAAGATACATATACACTATTAAAAAAATACAAATCCGAAAAACTAGTACCCAAAGAACTGAGCGCGGTACTTTTAGAAATGCTTGACTTCTGTTGGTGGGTGTGTGATTTAGAAGAATCATCTATTCATTATTTATATAAGGATATAACTACCCTAGTAGCGAATCTAAATAAATACTTCCTAACTCATGACACCGACACAACTACAGTAGAAGAAATCATAATAGATAAATTAAACCAAATTTCAAGGAGTTAATATATGTAATGAAAATTATAGATAAAAAGGCATTAGAAAACCTACGTAAACAGTATCCTCCTGGAACAAGAGTTGAGTTGGTAAAAATGAAGGATCCTTATAACACTAAACTTACTCCGGGTAGTAAAGGTACGGTTGTTAATGTAGATGACATCGGAACAATACACATCTCTTGGGACTGCGGTTCTTCATTAGGTGTCGTTTTGGGAGAAGATGATTATACAACGATAGATAATAAATAATATGTAGGAATGACACTTCACAAAACAAATTCGAATAAATAAAATAACCAAATACGCCGAAATAAATTCATCAATTTTACATCTTGTTTAATATATAGAAAAATGCTATAATGAATCAACCTAAAATCAAAGGTGGTTCATTATGACTAAAACAGAATTATTTTTACAATTAGCGCAACCAGATGAGAATGGTTGTAGTCGATGGATAAATACAAGTGAATTTGTCGGTACATATGCAGATCTTAAATTTGGCAATGGGGCTTCTTGGGCGCGTAAAGAATCTACTCTAGCCAAAAGATACATAATTGAGTTTGACAAGTCAGTTACACCTGGCAACGGAATTGATAGGATACGTTTAGCTGGTTTTAATAATGGTGATTTCTCTCAACATATTCGAGCCGACATAAAACGGGAAATCTCAAGTCGGCGTTGTGTTGTTTTAGGAACTTCCAACCCTGAAGTTGATCATAAAAATGGTATGAAAAACGAAGGGCGTGTTATGCGCAACGAAGATCAACAACTTTCGGACTTTCAGCCATTAAGCAAGGCAGCTAACGACGCCAAACGTCAATACTGTAAAGAGTGTCGACGTACCGGAATAAGATATGATGCTAAAAAGCTTGGCTATCCTATTTCTTATTATGCCGGTGGTCCAAATCATAATATGGAAGAGAATGCTTGTATTGGTTGCTATTGGTATGACCCAATAGAATTCAAGAAACATTTAAAAGAAAAATAATTAAAAAGTGAAGTAGGAATGCCTACTTCACTTTTTTAAATATAAATATGTACTCATGATCAAAAACATAAAAATCACTAGCTAATGCGCGGTATCTCCATATTGCCCCTTGATTTGCTTTGCCTCGTGTACGATCGAAGTTCTTAACTAAAATAGCTTTCATCACAAATCCTTTTTCAAGAAATAAATTCATACAATGAAATCCTAAAGGAATCAACTGACTGTTAGCGTATTTATCTCCAATCACAACTGCACAGTAACGGTTTTTCTCTAACACCTTAGTAGTATTATCAATGACTTCTCCAAATGAAGTAAGAAATTCTTCTAGTGTTTCACTATTTGACAAATCTCTATTATCTTCAGAAAACTTAATAATATCCCAATAAGGCGGATGCATAATTACAAACTGAACATTTTTAATACCATAATAGTCAACCATTTTTTTAGTGTCAATTGTTTTACTATCTGCCACCAATATATTAGTTGAACATTTAGGATTGTGTTCTAATTTTATTCTTTCACGAACCTCTTCTGCAACAGTTTTTTGTAGTTCTATCCCTATAGAATTACGACCCATTCTTTGAGCTTCTATAAGCGATGTGCCACTTCCCATAAATGGATCTAATATCCAATCCCCTTTTTTAGTATAACGACTGAACAATTGCCTAGGAACTTGAGGAATAAAGTTACCATGATAACTAGCATTGTGGATTCCAGAATTTTCTCTATGGAATGACCAAAATGAATTAGTTAATATATCAGTATATTCTTTCCATTTTTTAGTATCTATATCATTATATCTAGGCATTAGTCCTTTTCCTCCAGTTGAGCTAATCCCTTCATAACAGCAATACCAATTGCCTTCCCTAATAAAGCAGGAACCGCATTGCCGATTTGTACTAGTTGCCATTTTTTAGATCCTTGGAATATAAAATCATCAGGAAAAGATTGCAGTGCAGCCAATTCTCTTGGCGTAAGTACACGTGGTAATTTAGGGTGTATGTTAACACCACCATGATTCTCCTTAACTGTACAAGACGGTTTGTCCCAAGGCGATTTTTTCCAAGCATCAGAATAGTTGCCATATAGGCTTTGTCCCTCAGGTACTGCGGCAATTTGTTCCATCATTTTTTCAGAATGTCGTGTAAAGATATGATTGATTTGTTTATTCTCTGGAATAGACATAAATCTTTTGATACCTTCACCCAAAGTAACATAATTTTCAGGTGAGAAGATAGGTTTAGGATGGTAATTTTTTAATCCATGTCTATTACCTATAAAGATTACTCTCTTTCTAATTTGAGGAACGCCATAATCAGCGCTATTTAGAACTGTAACATTTATATCATATCCAGCTTCTTTATAGTCATTGATAATTTTGGTTTCAACTTTACCATCAAGCATAGAACGAAGGCCTTCAACATTTTCCATAACAACAAAATCAGGTTGAATATGTTTGACAATCTCAAGCATTTCCAAATAAAGACTGTTTCTTGGGTCTGTTACCACACGATGTCCAGCCATACTAAATCCTTGACATGGGAATCCCCCAACAATTAAATGTATATGTTTATCTGAAACAGAATCATATAATTCCTGTTTTACAGATTCTTCTCTAATGTCCCTTGTTTGAACATTTTCATTAAACCCTTTTTGTTCAACAAAGTTATATTTATATGTAGCAACAGCTTCAGGCATTATTTCTACTGAAGCAACTGGTGTAAATCCTGCCATCGTAAGACCACAACTAAGACCACCTGCCCCAGAAAACAAATCAATAAAATTAAAACCATTACGATAGTTAACGTTAGACCATCCATCGTATACCCAGCTATCGGTTATATCAACCCAATTTACTTTATCCGAAGTTTGCTCCTCAACAATAGTTTCATTAAAGATATTATCCTGTTCAGGGTCTAAATCAGATATTAACCACTTATTATAGTTTTCTTTTGTTATACGATAGCAGTTACCTATTTTATCAGCTTTCAACTTACCAGCAGCAATGTGTCTACGAATGGTTTTTTGACTTTGTCCACTCATTCGTGCAGTCTCAGCAATTGAATAAAAATCCATAAAACAACCTCCAAAAATGCTATGTGTCCATTATACATGTAATTTGTCCAATTGTCAATGGCCGCAACAACAAATTTTGCCCTACATATAAAAAATATTTTGGTAATATTGTTAAAATCTATGATATATATTTGAAATATTTTAAATATCTATCAAAAATATATTGACAATATTTCAAAAATGTTGTAATATAGTGTCAAACGGAGGTGTCATATTATGGAAACTAAACGTGATAAGTTTGTTAGATTGGCAGAAAATAGAATGGAAAGTGTCCTTAAAGGTATCAGTCTTTTAGGTAATTTAGCAAACACTAGCAATTATGACTATACTGAAGCTGATGTTGCTAAGATTATAAAAACTCTCAAGACAGCTGTTGCTGATCTTGAAAGAACATATAGTTCTTCTCAAAAAAACACAAAGTTCAAACTGTGAGGTGAAACATTTTGAAGTTAGGTTGGTATTTTAGTAATGAATCTAGTCCTTCTGATGAATTGGTTGATAAACTGGCCGATTCTAAATTTGGTATGGATAGATGGACATCGTTTTCTCGAGAAATTATTCAAAACTCACTTGATGCGTGCGATGACGAATGTAGACCTGTCGAGGTTACTTTTGATTTAAATAATAGTTTAACAATTAATGACATTCCTGGTGGTACATATACTAGATACGTATTGGAACGTTGTGTAACTCAAGCTGCTAATAAACAAACAAAGCAAGCGTATAAAAAAGGATTGGAAATACTCAATAAACCTAAAGTATATTGTTTAAAAGTTTCAGACAAAAATACAAAAGGTGTTCAAACAGGACGCGACCAAGCGTGGGGAGCCTTTGTTTATGACGAAGGTAGATCTGTAAAGCAAAGACCTGTCTCTGCCGGTAGTCATGGTGTTGGAAAAAAAGTGCCTTTTATTATAAGCACTTGCAACACTGTTTTCTATGCTACTAAAAACAAATATGTAATCAATGATATAGAATACAGCGATATACTTTTACAGGGAAAAACAATGTTAATTAATTGGGAAGATTCCAATGGGCAAGGAAAGAGTCCAAAAGGATGGTTTGGCGTTCTTAATGAATCTGACCCAGACCGAAAAAAGCGTATACTCCCTATTAAAAATGATAGCATTCAAAATATTCATCCATATTTTGTTCGTAAAGATGATTTTGGTACTGATGTAATTATGATTGGCGTTAACGCATATGGTACAGAAGATGATATTCAAAAAGCTATTATCAGTTCAGTATTAGAAAATTTCTTTATAGCTATTAAAGAAAACAAGCTAAAGGTTAATGTTTTTGGAGTAGAAATCCAATGTGGTACATTGGATAAAATTTTTCAAACTTATTACATACCCACTAAATCTCTCAAAAACTCTTTACGTGATTTATTACGTATTTATTCTCAAGAACCAGTTATACTTCCGGTTATACGTCACAATAACGAAATTGGTTCTATTAGATTGTATTTTGAAGCTGAAAGTGAAGTTAATAAAAAATACTTCACAATTGTTCGCAGTCATGGTATGAAAATATGCGAAAACTATATAAGTAGTGCTGATAAAGCTTTTTCTGCTATTGCTATTATCGAAGGCAAGAAGTTAAATGAATTATTGGCAGATCTCGAAAATGCAGCACATGACGACTTCGTCACAAATGATCCTAATATCGACTATAGCGAAGATGCACTTGGTGCTCACAGAACGTTAATCAAAGTCATCAAAGATTATATTTTAGAACAGACTAAAATTGATGAAGGTGAGGATCAAAAAATTGAAGGCTTAAGTGAAATTTTAGCTGTGCCTGGATTCACCCCCAAAATTACGAAAGGCAATTCAAAAGCAAGAATTAAACGCAATAAAGTTAATAAGAAAAAAAGACGCAAACCTGTCACTCCTGAACCACAACCTGAACCAGGTCCTACACCAGATCCCAATCCAGATCCAAAACCAGAGCCTAAGAAGCGCAAGGTAAAAGTCGAAAAATTTTATGACGCATACGCACTTGATCCAATTCTTTTAAAAACGGATGATGGTTATCTTTTGCGATTTAAAGTTAAACATGATATGAAAGACTGTGAGTTTAGAATTAGATCCATCAACTCTGACGATAAAATCGATAATTCTATCAATGATTTACTTATATCAGCAACAGATGGTTGGAAAAAATATAAAATTCAAGATGGATGTATATCAAAAATGAAACTAACTAAAGACCATTTATATGAAATTCAAATAAAAACTAAACGCAACATTAAGTATCGTTTGACCGCAGAATTATGGTTCAAGGAGGCATAGTATGAACGGTTATCCTTATCCTGTATTAACAGAATTTGATTCAGCTTACAAGTCAACTGCCGTCTTCAATATCGAATTCTTAAAATATGTTTACAACGAAGACAAGGTTATTTTAACTATAGGCTGTGCATTAGATTCTGAAACCCTAAAAAAACACATTCAAGACCGTAACGCAGAATTAGTAATTAAAACAGTTACTGGAATTCGTTCTCATCTTTTTCATATAGAGGATATTTGCGACAGTATTGATATTGAAATTAATAGTGAAGATATACGTGCTAACGACACCATAACACTAACAGCATATGTTGTAACAAAAAATTCATTTGAACTTACTGTAACAGATGAAATGATTGAAGAATATTTCGGTAGTAACTTTTCGATCCTCCTAAAAAAAGGAGACATACTGGCTATTTCTAATAATGAGAAGCTCAATTATAATACAACCACAAATGATTTTATTATGATTAGTAGTTCTGAGGAAATGACGGGTAAAGGTATTCGTATAAGTCTTAAAGATGATAACCACATCTACGTTTTGGTAAGTCCAGAATTTAAACGTGCTTATGCTACACTGAATAATCCTAAAATTTCAACTATGCTAGGCAGCCATCTAGTGTTTGAAGCATTCGTTTATACATTGGTTGAAATCGCACAAGATAAAGAAGATCATTCAAACAAAGAATGGTATCGTTTGTTTACACAAGCACTTGAAATAACGGGTGATGATATAGACAGTTTCAAGGCAAGCGCCATAGATGACCATAGCGTCGATATGACATATATTTTTAAGATTGCACAAGAAATGATCAACAACTCTCTTGAAACTACTGTTATCACTGTAAAAGAGAATGGAGGTTAAGTATGTTAATTAAATTGTGCAAAATCAAAAAAGATAGATTTGACGAATTGCGTAAAAGCATTACCCAAACCTTTGAAACAACAGATACTCTTGATTTTCCCGAGGAAATAATCGAATCAAACTCGGAACCAATTTTAATTAATGGTAACCAAGTTGAATTAGAAATCGATATTAACAAATATCTAAATATAGCAAAAGATTCTACTTTTGGTTATACAAAGTTTGCAAAAATTGGTATGGAATTACATAAAGATATTAAATTCGATAATGCCGATATACCAAGGAACGTTCTTTACGAGAAGGAGTTTTGGGCATACCTTTCTATGACTCATTTTAAAGACATCGTTAAAGAACTTCGATTAAAAGATTCTGGCAGTATAACCGAAAACAAAATAAAGCAATTTTATTTTAATGCAGGAGAAATTTCCAGAACAGGATTGTTGTTCTTGTGGGTAATGGTTGACCGTCTTAATTCTAAAGATGATTTTGAAATAACACATACTGCTTTTGAATTTGTTGATCCAGTTAAAGCTATTTTGGAAAGAACTATGAGCAAAAATCCTACGATACTACGAGCATTTGTTCAAGGAATTATAAACAATAAAAAAGATCCTAGATTTAAAAGCGATAAATTTCGAAGTAAAGTACCGTCTCATATAAGTTGCTATGCTAGTGTAAATGTTTTAGATGTTTTAGATTATGACGAACTGGTTGCCATAATAACAGAACAACAAAAAGCAATAATTTCAGAATAATTATATATTGTTTTAATTCATTAAAAAGTAGATGACCTTTTCTATTTATATGGCCATCTATTTTTTATTTATCACATCACTTCTTTAACGATATATGTTTCCTTTCACTGAATTTATCAAGTACGTTTATTTCATCAACCTGCTTTGCCACATCACTTACTAATAGGTTTATATAGTTCTGTGTTATATCTAAACTTGAATGTCCAAGCAGTTTAGATAAAGAAACAACGTTTCCACCACTTAAAATCCATTGTTTAGAAAATGTATGTCTATATCTATGAATACCTGTTGTTGATACTCCCCGACTCTTATTATATTCATATAGTTTGTGATAGCATGTGCTCTTGATTAATTGCTGTCCGAAGACATTACAAAACAAGTAATCTTCATTACTTTTATGTTGTCGGTATTTTAAGTACTCCTTTAAGATATTTACCATAGTATAATTTAAAGGAACAATCAAAGGTTTTCTATTCTTCGTAACATTTACATACACAACACTATTATCAAAATCAATATCTTTCACTTTAATGTTCATCAAACTTCTTTGTCTGACAGCCGTAGAAAACAAGAAGTTGGTCATAACCCAACACTGATATTCGGTAAAGGAACATTTCTTTAGATTAGGCTTTTTTAGTAGTCTTTTAAGTTCTTCTTCGGTGTAGGTTTCAATATGATTCTTATCAACCTTGATTGCCTTCATCTTAAACCTGTGTATATATTCCTCATCCATTAGATAGTGCATGGTAGTTATAAAGTCCCTAAGATATGAATTTATACTGACGTCATTCTTTAAAGTTGACCGTAGATGTAAAACATATCTTTTATAAGCTTCTTCATCAATTTCTTCTATAGGTGTATCGGGGTCAAAGAACTTAAAAAACTGAACATAACTTTGTCTATAATGGTTTATAGTTCCTTGTCTTAAATTTCTTTGACGACAGTAGTCTAAATATTTGTCACACCCTTCCTTAAAAGTAATAGATTTTGTCGATTTCATTTTTAATTTTTTCATTGTAAAAAACCTCCATTTTCATACAAAAAAATATAGACACATCATTGAAGATTACTCAAAAATGATGTGTCTAACTTTTTTAATATTGATTTTTTATAATAGGTCTTTTACAAGTTGCCCGAAAGTCTTAAAAAGGCTTGAAAACCCTTACTTATTAAGCGCTTCGTTAACTGCAACTGCACAAGCAACAGTCATACCAACCATTGGGTTGTTACCTGCGCCAATCAAGCCCATCATCTCTACGTGAGCAGGAACTGAAGATGAACCTGCAAACTGAGCGTCAGAGTGCATACGGCCCATTGTATCGGTCATACCGTAAGAAGCGGGACCAGCAGCCATATTGTCTGGGTGGAGTGTACGGCCTGTACCGCCGCCGGATGCTACTGAGAAATACTTCTTGCCCTGTTCGATACATTCTTTCTTATAAGTACCTGCAACAGGATGCTGGAAGCGGGTTGGGTTGGTTGAGTTACCTGTAATAGATACGTCAACGCCCTCTTTGTGCATAATTGCAACGCCTTCGCGAACGTCGTCTGCACCGTAGCAACGAACCTTTGAACGCTCACCGTTTGAGTAAGCAGTTTCGTTAACAATTGTAAGCTCACCTGTGTAGTAGTCAAACTTAGTCTGAACATAGGTAAAGCCGTTAATACGTGAAATAATCTGAGCAGCATCCTTGCCACGACCGTTAAGAATAACACGGAGTGGCTCTTTACGTGCTTTGTTTGCGCTTCTGGCTAGACCGATAGCGCCTTCAGCAGCAGCGAATGATTCGTGACCTGCAAGGAATGCGAAGCACTTGGTCTCTTCGCGAAGAAGCATTGCGCCCAAGTTACCATGGCCTATACCAACCTTACGGTCGTCGGCAACAGAGCCCGGAATACAGAATGACTGAAGACCAAGACCGATTTTTTCTGCAGCTTCAGCAGCAGATGCAACCTTATCTTTAATAGCGATTGCGCAGCCTACAACGTAAGCCCAAGCAGCGTTTTCAAAGCAGATTGGCTGAATGCCCTTAACAATGCCGTAAGCGTCAACGCCTGCATCGTCACAAATCTGCTTAGCCTCTTCAATAGAAGCGATGCCGTGCTTGCTGAGTTCTGCGTTTATTTGATTAATTCTTCTTTCATAGCTTTCAAATAATGGCATAATCTGTTACCTCCCTAATTATTCTTCACGTGGGTCGATGAGGCGAGCAGCGTCATCTACACGTCCGTACTGGCCGCTTGCTTTTTCCAAAGCTTCGTTAGCGTCCATACCCTTTTTAATCATTTCCATCATTTTGCCAAGGTGAACAAACTTGTAGCCGATGATTGTATCGTTTTCATCAACAGCACACTTTGTAATGTAACCTTCAGCAAGCTCGAGGTAACGAGGACCTTTAACCTTTGTAGCGTAGGTAGTACCTGTCTGTGAACGAAGGCCTTTACCCAAGTCTTCAAGACCTGCACCGATTGGCAAACCGTCTTCTGAGAAAGCGGTCTGTGTACGACCGTAAACGATTTGTAAGAAAAGCTCGCGCATAGCGGTGTTAATAGCGTCACAAACAAGGTCAGTGTTAAGTGCTTCAAGCAAGGTCTTGCCAACCAAGATTTCAGAAGCCATAGCAGCTGAGTGAGTCATACCTGAGCAACCGATTGTTTCAACCAAAGCCTCTTCAATAACGCCTTCTTTAACGTTAAGGCTAAGCTTGCAAGCACCCTGCTGTGGAGCGCACCAACCGATACCGTGGGTAAGACCAGAGATATCTTTAACTTCTTTTACCTGTACCCATTTACCCTCTTCAGGAATAGGAGCAGGACCGTGATATGCACCCTTAGCGAGTGGGCACATATTTTGTACTTCATGTGAGTAGTTCATAATATGTAACTCCTTTCAAAATTTCATACAAAAACAGTATAACAGTTTTTTGTCGAAAAAACAATACCGAAAATGCTAAAAATTTAACAATTTTTTACCGTACAAGTCTTACGGTACTATTGTTTTTATCCAAGCGCCTTGCTTTATGAAAGCATAGCCTAAAATACATTTTATTATGTTTAGCATTTGCACTATAAAATATATTGTTAAAATACCGAGCGAAGTATAGTTTACAAGGCAGAATGCCGCAACAACGCTTACCACCCAAGTAAACACGCAGTCAAAAATAAGGGTTATTATCACCTTGCCGCCTGATCGCAACGCAAAATACGATGAGTGTGCAAATGCCTCAATAGGAATTGCAAGCGCCGTAAGTTGCATAAGGGAAGTAGCAATGCTTTTTGCATTATCGCTTATATTGTAAATACTTGGTATAAAGATTGCCGCAATAGCGTAAAGTATTGCCACAATTATACCGATAAACACCGAAAACGCTACAAGCTTGAAGGTGGTGTCAAGCACCTCTTCCTTACCCTTGCCTGCGCCCAGGTCGTGACCAAGCAATATACCTACCGCAATACCTACCGAGAAAAACGCCACCGAAAAGACGTTAAAAAATGTTTGCGAGATATTGCTTGCCGCAACAACGTCAAGACCGCGTTGCGCATATAATCCGTTTACCGTTGCCATACCCGAAGCCCACAGCGCCTCGTTTACCATAAGGGGCATACCCTTTTTAAATATTTGTTTTATCAGATTTAGCGAAATATACGCACTTTTCCAAGCGTCAATTATAAATATGCATTTTTTACGTTTTATAAGTGTATATACCACCAAAATGCCAAGCTCTACAAAGCGAGATATTACAGTAGCTATTGCCGCACCGTTTACACCAAGTATTGGCGCACCAAGTTTACCATATATTAGCACGTAGTTAAGCGATAGATTTACCATTACCGCAATAACACCTGCAATCATAGGAACCTTACTTTCACCTGTTTCACGTAATGTTGTGCCATAGCATTGCGCAATGGTATATGGTATAAGACCGATAAGCATTATATATAGATAGCTTTGTGCAAACGAGAATGCCTTTGCCGCAAGGGCGGGATTGTCATCAACATTTAGATAAAGCATTATAAGGTCGTCGCTTTTAAAGTATAGAAGTGCAATACCCAACACAGCAAGCAGTGTGCAGAATATTATTTTAAATCTAAAGGTTTGCTTTACGCCCTCTAAATCCTTTTTGCCGAAATACTGTGCACCAAAAATTCCCGCACCCGAAATAGCACCAAATATGCACAGATTAAAAACAAACATAAGTTGATTAGACACAGCTACGCCGGTTGACTCGGCTTGTCCTACACGGCCAACCATAATATTGTCGAGCATATTTACAAAGTTGGTTATGCCCTGCTGAATCATAATAGGTATTGTAAGCGAAATCACACGCTTATAAAAGGCTCTATTCCCCACTAATTTATTTAACATAAGTTCCCTCGAATATTCAATAATTTACCAAGTAAAGATTTTAGCACAAAGATGTATGTATTGCAACAAAAAAAGGCAGGAAATTCCCCTGCCTTTTTTTGCATAAAGAAAGAGTATTTAAAATGACACAATGCAAAACATTATGCTCTGTGTTTTTCAGGATAATAGGATTTGCTAACCTTTGAGCCGCCCTGTATAACCTTTAACTTGCGGCGACGAAAGCGCGCAACAATGCGATCCTCAAACTTGATAAATCTATGCTCGTTAAAAACAGCCCAAATAGCAAAAGCCGCCATTGCAATTTCTAATAATGTAATTAAAGTAGATGTAAAATTCATAATTTTCCTCCGCCGAACATTTGTTCGTTTTCTGTAATTTTATTATAATCAATGCTTCGACATTTGTCAAGCACTTTTTACAAATTTATTATAATTTTTTCACTGTCCCAAAAAACTCCCATTAAATTGGTTTTTTAAAAAAATATTTTTTGCTGCTTTTTCAATGCTTTTCACATTTTAAAATTACGAAAATAAAAATTTCAAAAAAGAATAATTTTTTTGTTGACAAGTCGGGTGACAAGTGCTATAATAATCGGGCGCCCAAGATTTGCGAGTGTGCTGGAATAGGCAGACAGGCACGTTTGAGGGGCGTGTGTCCACGACGTATGGGTTCAAGTCCCATCACTCGCACCAGAGGAACTAACCGAAAGGTTGGTTCCTTTTTTATTTGCTATTTATCACAATCAAAAATTCATAATTTATTATTGAACAAATTTAAAATTTATTGTATAATATAATAAATCATTCGAAAGGAAGTGAAGTTTGGTGCCGATTTGTGAAGAAAAGCTGCGCGAAAATTTTGCAAGAAATTTAACCCACTATCGCAAAGCCTCGGGTCTTATACAGACAGAGCTTGCTGAAAAGCTAAATTATTCTGACAAATCTGTTTCTAAATGGGAACGCGGCGACGGACTTCCTGACCTTACGGTTACGGCGCAAATAGCCGAAATTTTTGGCCTTACAGTAAACGATTTGATTGCAGATAAACCACGGCGTAAGCTTATGAACACCCACAACAAGATTATAATTACACTGCTTTCTATGGGTATTGCATGGCTTGTAGCAACAGTATTATTCTTCTTGTTCGAAATGACCTTACCTGGCGTTTATAACTGGTGGCTTTTATATATTTACGCTATACCGATTAGCGCCATTGTTGGCATTGTGTTTTCGTGTATATGGTGGAAAAAGATACATATTTTCGCCTCTATATCTACGCTTATATGGTCGGTGGCGTTATGTATTATGCTGACGGTCAGCGTCTTTATCCACGAGCCCAAGATATATCTTATTTTTATAGTTGCCGCCGTAGTTCAGGTTATGACTATTCTATGGTTTTTAATCAAAAAACATTAAACTATCAAAACCGATTTGCTATATGTTTAGTAAATCGGTTTTTTCTATTGAAAAAACAAATATAATAATATATAATATAAAATTGATAATTACCAAATTTAAGGAGATTTAAAATATATGAAACTTGGGATGGTAGGACTTCCAAATGTTGGTAAGTCAACTCTTTTTAACGCTATAACAAATGCAGGCGCACAGTCGGCCAACTACCCGTTTTGCACCATTGAGCCAAACGTTGGTATGGTAAGCGTACCCGACGAACGTCTTGAAAAATTGGCAGAAATCTATAACCCCGATAAATTCACCCCCGCGGTTATTGAGTTCGTTGATATTGCAGGTCTTGTAAAAGGCGCCTCTAAAGGCGAAGGTCTTGGAAACAAGTTTTTAAGCAATATTCGTGAGGTTGACGCAGTCGTTCACGTGGTTCGCTGCTTTGAAAGTACCGACATTATTCACGTAGAGGGCTCGGTTGATCCGCTTCGTGATATTGAAACCATAAATTTAGAGCTTATACTCTCTGATATAGAAATCGCACAGCGCCGTCTTGACAAAGCAACTAAAGCACTAAAGGGCGACAAATCAATGCAGTCAGAGGTTGATTTTTTAAAGCGACTCATAGCCCATTTGGAAGATGGGCTTCCCGCACGATCGGTAGAAATTACCAATGATACCGATGCCGAAGTTCTTGCTACCACTTCCCTACTTTCAGCAAAGCCTGTAATTTATGCTTGCAATATGAGTGAAGATGATTTTAGAAACGGTATTGACTCAAACTCCGGCTACAACGCTGTAAAGGAAGCCGCCGAAAAAGAAAACGCTGAGATACTTCCCATCTGCGCCGCTCTTGAAGCCGAGCTTGCAGGTCTTGACGATGAAGAGAAAGCAATGTTTCTTGAAGACTTAGGCTTAGAACGTTCAGGTCTTGACCGTATGATACAAAAATGCTATAGCCTGTTAGGTCTTATTTCTTACCTTACTGCAGGCAAGCCCGAGGTTCGAGCATGGACTATAGAGCGTGGTACAAAGGCACCTCAAGCGGCGGGTAAAATCCACACCGATTTTGAACGTGGATTTATTCGCGCCGAGGTTATTGCTTATGATGACTTTATTGCTTGTGGCGGCAATATGGTTACCGCCAAAGAAAAAGGTCTTGTTCGCAGTGAAGGCAAAGAATACGTTATGAACGACGGCGACATTGTTCTTTTTAGATTCAACGTATAATTATTATATTAAGAAATTTTAAAAAGTTGAGGTGATACCATGACAAAATTTTTACGCAGAACTTGGGCAGAAATTGATGTGGACGCTCTTATACACAATTTTAATACAATAAAACAAACTGCCAACACCAAGGTTTGTGCGGTTGTAAAGGCAAACGCTTATGGTCATGGTGTAGATATTGTAGCGCCGCTGCTACAACAAGCAGGTGCTGACTTTTTTGCCGTTTCTAATATTGAAGAAGCGCTAGAACTTAGAGAGCTTGGAATTACAAAGCCAATTCTTATTTTAGGCTACACACCTGTTGAGTATGTACAAGAGCTTGCCACTCACGATATTTCACAATGTGTTTATTCTCTTGATTACGCAAACGAGCTTTCGGCAGGAGCCGCTAAATGTAACGTTAAAATCAAGGTGCATCTAAAGCTCGATACCGGTATGTCACGCATTGGCTTTGATTGCCGAAGTGATGAGATTGTAGGTATCGGCGATGCTATATCAGCGGCAAAACTAGACCGCTTTGATATAGAGGGTGTGTTCACACACTTTGCAGTATCCGACCGAAACAAGCTCCAAGAGGACGGCTTTACTGCCGAGCAGTATAACCGTTTTTGTAAAGCGATTGATGCGCTAAAAGCAAACGGTATAGACCCCGAATATAAACATTGTTGCAATTCTGCGGCACTTTGCCTCGATAGTGATAAGCATCTTAATATGTGCCGCGCAGGTATTGTGCTTTATGGACTAACACCGTCAAGTGATTTAAAATTACCGCAAGATTTTAAACCTGTAATGAGCTTTAAATCGGTAGTTTCACAGGTAAAAAATATACGCTGCGGCGATACGGTAAGCTATGGCAGAACCTTTAAAGCACAAAAAGATATGACGATTGCAACTATAAGTGCGGGCTATGCCGACGGTTATTACCGACTTTTGTCAAACAAGGCTTCTGTGCTTATAAACGGAAAACGTGCAAAAATTATCGGCCGCGTTTGTATGGATCAATTTTGTGTTGACGTATCTGACATACCTGACGTTAAACGTGGCGACGAGGTAGTGCTTTTTGGCGACGGCTTGCCCGTAGAAGAATTAGCCGATATGGTAGGTACCATAAATTACGAATTGGTTTGTGCAGTATCAAGCCGAGTTATAAGAGTAAAAAAAGGACAGTAATATCAAGGGGTATTATTGCCCTTTTTTATTAAAGGAGAAATTATGAAAAAATACATTCTTACTTTAGACGAAGGCACCACAAGTGCCAGAGCAATTATTTTTGACGAATGTGGCAGCGTTGTATCACTTGCTCAAAACGAGTTTACACAAATATACCCTACTCCCTCTTTTGTAGAACACGACCCAATAGAGATACTGTCGGCACAGTATTCTGCCATAACCGAGTGTATAATAAAATCGGGACTAAACGTTCAAGATATTTCTTGCGTTGGTATTACCAATCAGCGCGAAACGGTTATAGTGTGGAATCGCCTTACGGGCGAGCCCGTTTATAACGCTATTGTATGGCAATGCCGACGCACAGCTCCGCTTTGTGAGGAGCTAAAGTCACAGGGGCTTGAGCAATATATAGCCGACACAACAGGTCTTAAAATAGATGCATATTTCAGCGGCACAAAAATTAAGTGGATTTTAGATAACGTAGAGGGCGCGCGTGAGCAGGCCGAGCGTGGCGAGCTGCTTTTTGGCACGGTAGATACCTGGCTTATGTGGAAGCTGTCGGGCGGTAAAATTCACGCAACCGACGAAACAAACGCATCGCGTACAATGCTTTACGATATACATAATTTGTGTTGGGACAAAAGGCTACTCGAGATTTTAGATATTCCCGAAAGCATGCTGCCCACCGTTCAAAAAAGCGGTAGTGTTTTTGGCGATATTGATATTATGGGCGTGCCGCTTTCAGTTTGCGGTGTTGCAGGCGACCAACAGTCCGCATTGTTTGGTCAGCACTGTGTAAATGTTGGTGACGTTAAAAACACATACGGTACGGGCTGTTTCTTGCTTATGAATACGGGCGAAACGGCTGTAAAAAGTCAAAACGGTATGCTTACCACCATTGCCGCCACAACACAAAACGCACCCACTCAGTACGCACTCGAAGGCAGTGTATTTATAGGCGGTGCGGTAATTCAGTGGCTGCGTGACGAAATGAAGCTAATTGAAACGGCAGCTCAAAGTGAAGAGTGCGCACTGAATGTGCGTGACAGCGCGGGCGTATATATAGTCCCCGCCTTTGCAGGCCTTGGTGCTCCTTATTGGGATATGTATGCTAGAGGCACCATTTGCGGACTAACCCGCGGTGCCGGACGCAATCACATAGTACGCGCCGCACTTGAGTCAATAGCATACCAAACGAACGACCTTATTAATGCTATGCAAAACGACGCAGGCATTACGGTAACCAGCCTTAAAGCCGATGGTGGCGCTAGTAAAAATAAGTTTTTAATGCAGTTTCAAGCAGATATATCTAATATAAATGTTATCTGCCCCGACAATGCCGAGGCCACAGCACTTGGTGCCGCATTACTTGCAGGAATTACAGCGGGTATAATTAAAGATACCAACAACATAAACATCTCCGCAACAACCTTTACACCCCGTATGGAAAGCGACGAACGAAGCCATAATTTAAGCGGTTGGAAACGCGCAGTAAACAGTACAATTTCTTTTACAAAGGAATGATTATATGACATATATAAAACTTGAAAAAAAGATAAAATCCAGCGATCAAAAAAACACCCTGTCGGGCGTTGTGTATGTTCCAAGCGGTGATATTCGCGGCATATTTCACCTAGTGCACGGTATGACCGAATATATTGGCAGATATGAGCCTCTTTTTGAAAGCCTTGCTGGTGAAGGTTATTTATGCTGCGGATTCGATAACCTTGGTCACGGCAATACCGCAAATGAACAAGATTTGGGATTTATTGCATCAAAAAACGGTTGGAGCTACATGGTAGATGACGTAAAATTATTTGCCGATAGTATAAAGTCTGATTACCCAAATATGCCATATATTTTAATGGGACACAGTATGGGCTCGTTTATTACACGTGTTGCAGTATCACGTTATAGCGACCTTGCCGATAAATATATTTGTTGCGGCACTGCAAGCGCAAACCCCGTAGCAGGTGTTGGGCTGCTGCTTTGCAAAACAATCAGGCTTTTCCGCGGCGAGCGCGCTGTATCACCTTTTTTAGAGAATATAGCATTTGGTTCATACAACAAGCGTTTTGACGGTGATACAAAATATGAATGGCTTACAAAAGACCGCGAGATAATTGACAAATACTCTAAAGACAAATTTTGCACCTTCCATTTTACAGTATCGGCGCTACACGACCTGATAAAGCTAATAAAGGTTTGCAACAGCAAAAAATGCTTTAACGATACTAAAAGTGATTTGCCTATACTCTTAATCGCCGGCGATATGGACCCTGTTGGCAATTACGGAAAAGGCATAAAAGAAGTGTGTAACAAATTTAAAACAGGCGGCAAAGAAAACACAACAATGATTCTTTATGAAAACTGCCGCCACGAGATACATAACGACACGTGTCGCGAACAAATGACTAAAGATATTTTAGAGTTTATAGAAAGATAAAATAGCACACTTTTTACTGACATTAATTGTTGAAATAAAAACAGGTAGCACTCGGGTCGAGTGCTACCTGTTTTGTGGGTTTTATTGGGGCGAGAAGCCGTCACTTGTGTTGTTTTTATCAACACAAGGAACCGTCCCCTGTGTTAGATAACCAACCTAAAAAATTTGTATATCCTTCATTAAATTCCAATATGCACTCCCCGTTTATAGATATTTGTACGATAGGCATTACATATCCATCTCCAAAGTATTTAGGTGCAGTAATAAAGGTTATCTTTTCTCCTATTTTAATTTTATCAACATTTTTATTATCTTTTAATTTTTCTAGATTTTTACCGACCAATTTAAAACATGTATCATCAAATGTTGGAGACAATTCAGTAAAACCAATATATAATGTTTTATAATTATCATCAAAATTTATAAACGAAACCGTTCCTGTTGCTGTTATGTAATTATCTTTTTGTGAATAATATTCAATTTGTTCATTTGTTGTACATGAACAAAGAAAAACAAGCATAACACTTATAGTGATAATAATTATTCGGGATTTTAATAAAGAAAAATTTTTCATATATAACTCCTCGTTTAATAAAAAATCCAAACTCGAGTACCAGTCTTTTTACTGTTTTCTAAATATGTAACACAGGGGACGGTTCCTTGTGTTTGTTTTTACGCAAGACTTTTGACATACTCCATCAACTCATCAAAACTGCCGTTGGGGTATTTTGATATATCGTTCTCTGTCTTGTTTATTAGGCAGTCGGTCAAGAGAAACACCTTCATACCAATGCTTTCTGCTACCATATCATCGCCAACGTCATTGCCTACCATAAGGCATTCCTCTGGTTTGCAACCTATTCGGGCAGCACACTCTATGTAATAAGCGGGGTTAGGCTTGCAGGAATTTATATTTTCGTATGTAGTATAAAATTCGAAATCATCAGGCGTTAATCCTGCCCAAGTTATACGCCAGCGTGTAGCGCGTTCAGGAAAAATTGGGTTGGTAGCAAGCGCCACCTTATAACCAAGTTCTTTTAGCTTGTGCACCGTTTCAGCGGCTTGTGGGTTAAAGCCGCAAACGGCCTTTACCTTGTCAAACTCTTGCTCATAAAACTCGTCAAAAAGTGGCTTATCAGCCAAAATCTTTTCGCCGTATACGGTTTTAGCGTAGTCCCAAAAAACCTCTTCATTGCACTTGTCACTATTATTTTTAATCATAGCGTAGGTGCCTTTCCATATTGTTTCTACAAACTGCTTTGGCTCGTAGCCGTGGGGAGCTAGCTTTGTCGAAATTCTTTTAAAATAATCCCCTACAAACACGTCTTGGTCCATAGGAACCAGCGTGCCGTCAAGGTCAAACAAAATTGCTTTGATTGACATAATTTACCTCTATAATTTAGTCATTTGGTTAAATGAGGTTTCAAACGCCTCTTTTGATATATCACACTCGAGTATATAAACGGGTGTGTTTTCTATTACTGTGCCAAGTAATTCCAAAGTTTTTGAAAGGGCTGATGGGTCACTTGGCAGATAAACCTGTCGCATAAGATGGTTTACAGCCTCAGCCACCTCAAGCTTTGTTATCTTGTTTTCCTTACCCTGCTTTAATATGCAAATTGCCTTTAGCGGTGCGCTTGCGTTGCGCTGATACCCCTCTTTGCCTGCCCACGGTGTACCGTAAACGGTAGAGGTTTTATCGACACTAATTATCGGCTTGTCACCGTTTATTACATCAACCTTATCGCCTAAATATTTGTGCCACAGGTTTATGTGCGTAGTTTTTCCCGTGCCGCTTGGCGCTGTAAACAGATATGCGCTGCCGTCATACTCTATAGCCGCACCGTGAAACACAAAGCGGTCAAATTGCGGTAATTGCTCGGCAATTGCACGGTAAATACAAAGACTTTCGCACGCTTCTATAGGCGCACCGGGTACTAGCTCTTTTTCCTTTAAAATAGCATTTTGTTCTGCCTTTGCAAGTATTTGTGGCTCGTCAAACTGTGATATATAATCCTTGCAAAAGTTTGACATATAGTCATGGCTATACTCTATGCTGATTTTAAGGCCGCTTAGCAATATATCAAGTTTTGACATTTTTGTCACCTACTCTGCAAAACGTATTTCGCAACCCAAATGTTGCTGGCACTCGGTAAGACCTTTTTGCATAATCTTTTTTGTGCGCTCGTAAGATGCCTTTGCCTTGGCTACCGTGTCGGCATCAAGACCGTAGTTTTCTGCCATATCTGAGGTTTCTAACGGATACATTGTATACTGGTAATTTCTTGGTGTTCCGTATCGGTCAACCCAGGTCGGTATAATGTCGACCGCGGTAAGAGAAACCTCTCCGTCACTGCTTTTTGTAAAGGTATAATTAAACAACACGCCGTCTTCGGTGTGACCCGTTTCACAAAGACCTGTCATTTCGGAAATTCTTTGGTTTGATATGGAATTACCCATAGAATAAAGGCAAACGGTTGTGTGATCGCTACCCTCGGCATAGATAAGCTCTACCGGCTGCAATACGTGAGGATGACCGCCGACTATTACGTCAACACCCATATTACAAAGCTGCTGTGCCGCGGCTTTTTGATAGGTGTTTGGCTTTGTATGATACTCATTACCCCAGTGCATATAAAACACTATTGCCTCGGCGCCATCAGCCTTCATACTATCAATTACCGATTGCGCGTCGGTATAGAACTTATTTAAATTAGAACTGCTAAAATAGTTAATAAGACTACCGGCCCCGCCAGATGAGCTGTTGGTGCCGTATGTGTAAGCAACCATACCGATTTTGATACCGTTTATATCTTTTACAATATAAGTTGGATCATCGGCGGTTTCCTTTGTGCCTAAAAAGTCAAAGCCCTTTGTCTTTAGCTGTTGCACCGTACGTTTTAACCCCGCAAGCCCCGTATCAAGACAGTGGTTATTTGCTGTAAGCAGCATATCAAATCCGTCTGCCTTTACGTAATCGAGTAGGCTGTCAGGGCTATTAAAACCGGGATAGCCGCGGTAATTACCAGCCTCGGCACCACCTAAAGTTACCTCTAAATTTGCCACTGCATAATCGGCTTTTGTTATATAAGATTTTGACTTATTAAAAAGCTTTGAAAAATCATAGCTGCCGTCCGACTGCTCGGCACCCCACAAAATATTATCGTGTATAAGAATATCGCCCGTATTCAGTACGGTAGCGGTAATTTCTTTTTTAGAGGGCTTAGACGATGAGGAATTATCGTCATTTTGCTGTGACGAACTATTTTGAGAACTGATATTTTCACCCGGATTATCACTAGTTTTAAAAACGGCATTTATCACAAAAGCAAGCAGTGCTATTACCGCTACTAAAAACAGTGATAAAACAGTTACAAAAATTCTTCTGCGTATTATTGCCTTTTGTCGTTTAGTTTTCTTTTTCATTTTACGTTCCTTTATATTAAATCATCGTTTTTCGACCAATTTCTTTGTATTTATATAATATAATAATTTTGTAAAAAAATCAATAATACACTTGTATTTGTGCTTTTTTTATTGTAAAATATTTTTAAATGATATTAGGAGGACTAAACAATGCCAACTTCTAACACAATGAAAATTGAAACCAAGCGCAAAAATTTGTTTTTGCGTGTGTGCAAAGGCCACTTTGCTACAAGCAACAGCCATAGCAACTACTACATTGACGTGGTAGCACAAAAGACACGTCTTTCTGAAGCACGTGCCGTTGCTGAAGAGCTTTGTAGCTACTACCGTACCAATACAATAGTTGACACTATTTTGTGCCTCGACGGTATGGAGGTTGTGGGCGCATGTTTGGCTTCTCGTCTTACCGAAGCAAACTATGCTAATATGAACGCTCACCAAACAATTTACGTTGTAACACCTGAAATCACAGGTTCTAGCCAGCTTTTATTCCGTGATAACATTGTTCCGATGATTGAAGGCAAGCATGTGCTTATACTCGCCGTTTCGGTAGCTACAGGTCGCACGGTTGAAGCTGCTGTTGACGCTATTAAATATTATGGCGGTAACGTTGCTGGTATATGCTCAATATTTGCTACCAAAAAAGAGCGTGCAGGTATTCCTGTGCATTCGGTATTTAATCCGGAAGATCTTCCCGATTACCAAAACTACAAGCCACACGAATGCCCACTTTGTAAAGCAGGCGAAAAAATTGATGCGCTTGTAAACTGTCACGGTTGTTCAAAAATTTAATTTAGAGGTATAAAAATGAGTAGATTAGAAGAAGCTAAAAAACAATATGCGGCGCTCGGCATTGACGTTGACGCTGTAATTGAAACACTAAAAAAACAGCCTGTATCACTTCACTGCTGGCAGGGTGACGACGTTATCGGTTTTGACCACGACGGCCCACTTACCGGTGGTATACAGACCACAGGTAACTACCCCGGCAAAGCACGCACACCAGACGAGCTTATGGCAGATATGGATATGGTAATATCACTTTGCCCGGGTATGAAAAAGATTAACGTTCACGCGTGCTACGCGATTTTCGAGGACGGCTTTGTTGACCGTGATAAGTTAGAGCCAAAGCACTTTAAAAAATGGGTAGACTTTGCAAAGAAGCACGGTATGGGTCTTGACTTTAACCCAACCTTCTTCTCGCACCCAATGGCAGATAGCGGTCTTACCCTTTCAAGCCCTGACGAGAATATCCGTAATTTCTGGATTGAGCACGGTAAGGCTTGTGTAAGAATTTCTGAGTATTTTGCAAAAGAAACAGGCGTACCCTGCGTTATGAACATCTGGACAGGCGACGGTCTTAAGGATATTCCTGCTGACAGAATGGGACCTCGCGTTAGATATAAAGAATCTATCGAGGCTATTTTATCAGAGCCGTTTGACAAAAATCTTGTTAAGCCTTGCGTAGAATCTAAAGTATTCGGTATTGGTGTAGAGGCTTACACCGTAGGCTCGGCTGAATTTTCACTAACCTTTGCCGCAACACACGACGGCTGCTTACCACTTATGGACAACGGTCACTATCATCCAACCGAGGTTGTATCTGACAAGATTCCGGCGCTTCTTGCCTTCTTCCCAGAAATCGCGTTACATATTACACGTCCTATCCGTTGGGACTCTGACCACGTAGTGCTTTTTGATGATGAAACACGCGAGATGGCAAAGGAAATCGTTCGCTGTGACGCATTCGACCGCGTATATATGGCGCTTGACTACTTTGATGCAAGCATTAACCGTATTGCTGCATGGACTGTTGGTCTTCGTAGCTGGCAAAAGGCTTTACTTATGGCAATGCTTACACCAAACGCCCAACTCAAAGAATTGCAAGACAAGGGCAATTACACCGAGCTTATGGTAAGAAGCGAAGAGGTTAAGACATTACCTTTCGGTGATATTTGGAACTATTACTGCGAGTGCTGTGGCGCACCGGTAGACGGCGAATGGTTTAGTAAAGTTCAAGAGTACGAAAAGGATGTTCTTTCAAAGAGAGCATAATATTATAAAAGCAAAAGGGATGGCTGTTGCCATCCCTTGTTTTTTTATAATTTAGATTTTAAGAACTTAATATAATGATTCCAGTCTTCTCGTGAGAAGAAATGTCTGTGCGCACGTAGGTGATAACCAATGTTACCGTCGGTTAAGTGGTCATTTACTTCGGGCATTTTATCGGGAGTAATAAGCCCCTTTTCGCCCAAAAGCTCCCAAGCGCTGCTTGCATGAAGCGTAGTCAAAAACTCTGACACGGGGTCAGCGCCCCAATCTTCTACCGCCGAGCCAACACACACAAGCCGTGGTGCTATTGCCGCTATAACATAAGCCTGATCGTAAGGTTTATCGTCTTCAGCGTCTACGAAATCCTTAAAATATTCGCAAAACCAATCCCAACTGCCCCATCTAAAAAAGTCGGTAATACGCTCGCCTGTGCCGTGCTTTGAGGTTGCGGCTCCGCCGTAACCCGAATCATTTGATATTGCACACCAAAAACGTTCATCCTGTGCGGCGGTCCAAAGCGCCGTTTTACCAAGACGTGAATGACCAACAACCGCAGTATGTGTAGCATCAATATCGTCGCGGGTAAGCAGGTAATCAAGCGCACGTGATGCGGCATACGACCACATACCAATCTTACCCCATTCGCTTTTATCTTGACGGGGGTGTGTTACACCAAACATTTTACCCATTCCGTCTGAAAAATCGCCACCCAAATTATCGTTTACAACATCGGTATAAACCATTATAAACAACGCAAAGCCTTGATCGGTTATTTCTTCAATAGGTAAATAACGGTCCGGTGCGCGACGAAACGCGTGATTTAAAAATACAGGTGGTTTTTCTACACCGTTTGGAATATATAATTCACTATAAAATGTAAACGGTCCGTTTGGCGTATTAAAGGTAATGTTTATATGCTGTTCGGTTACCTTGCCGGCATAGGCAATTTTATCTTCAAAAATCACTTCGCCCGTACCCTCACCTAAACAATCGGGAGTATAGCCATAAGAATATTTTTGCAAATCGTCAAGCATTTCGGCTCGACGCTCACGCCAATTTTCTACTGTAACTACGCTGCCGTCGTTCATTTTTAAAATAGGTAGTAAGTCGCGTTCTTTAAGTATTTCTTTTAACATATTATTTCACCAATCTAGACTTTTTGTTGTCAATAGCTTTGTATATTTTATCAACTATTATAAATGCGATAAATCCGTTAAGCAGTCCTAATAACGCGCCTGCTATAACATCGGTTGGGTAGTGCATATAAAGGTAGATTCTTGAAAAGCCTATGAACCCACCCAACACAAACGCAACTTTACCAAAGCGCTTGTCACAAAGGAACATTGCCATACCACTTTCAAAGCAGCAACGTGTGTGACCCGATGGGAAAGAGTAGCTGTTAAACAAACGCTCGATTAACATATTATCAACTATATCGGGATTTACGTCGTATGGACGCGGACGTGCAAAAAGGTTTTTAAGCCCCAAATTACCGACAATAAGACCTAATAGTAGTGCAAGGCCTAGTGTTATACCCATTTTGCGTGTTTGCTTAAAACAAATAAGTGCTATTGCCAAAACAATCCAAACTATACCGTCGTCGGCAAGTCGGGTAAGCAACACCATCATATCATCTAAAAAGCCAAAACGAAGATGATCTTGTATAAAATCAAGAATTTTAATTTCAAACCCGTTCATAAGCTTCACCTTATTTAAAGAATAATGGTAATTTCTCTAAAAAGATTATATCGTCACGGTCTGCGGCATCGCCTTCAGCTAGGAATGCGCAAGCAGCGGCTTCAAAGGCTCCTGCCTGTTTTAAAAGTTCACGAACAGCGGCTAATGATTCGCCTGTGCTGATAACGTCATCAATAACAAGCACTCGCTTACCCTTTATCTGCTCTACTTCGGTTTCACCAAGGTAAAGATGCTGTTCATTTTGTGTTGTAATGGAACGCACCGAAACGTCAAGCGGATTTCGCATATAAACCTTTACGCCCTTACGAGCAATTATGTAAGGCTTGCCGCTTTGCCTTGCCATTTCATAAGCCATAGGAATACTTTTTGCCTCTGGTGTAAGAATTACATCAAACTCGGGAACCTTTTTAAGAAGTTCAGCACAACCTGCAATAGTAAGCTCAACATCACCAAAGATTATAAAAGCGGCAATATCAAGCTTGTCACTTACGGGAAATTTTTCGAGCTTACGCTCAAGACCCGCAATTTTTAAAGTATAAAATTCAGACATATTTATTTCTCCTATCTGATAATATATTTAGTTTGAAAGAAAATTGTTCACAGCGCCTTTTTTAAGCGAGTGGTGCTGTGGGTAATTTTACTCAAACTTAGCCCGGTGGCCACTGTAAATATCTGCGTGCAAGTAGGTGAAAGTGTATATGACCTACCGTTTGTCCACCGTCTTTACCACAGTTGTTTACCACACGAAAACCATCTTCAAGTTTTTCTTGCGCTGCAATTCTAGCCACAGCCTCAAAAATTTTTGAAACGTAATGACTGTTTTCTGCATTTATTTCAGCCGCAGATGCAATGTGTATCTTTGGCACTATAACTGCGTGGAATGGCGCTTGTGGATCAATATCTAAAAAAGCGTAAACCCACTCGTCTTCATAAACCTTGGTAGAGGGTATCTCCCCCGCGATTATTTTACAAAATAGACAATCAGACATATTTATTTCTCCTATATCTCTATTTCTAAGCCTTCATAAGAAGTAATAAACCCATTTTCTTTTGCAATAGGCACAAAATCATCATACACGGCATCTCCGCCATTGTGTGAAAAATGATTGAGTATAAATTTAGTGTTGCCGTCAACCAGTCCGCACGCAAACATCTCGTCACGGGTTTTAATATTGCGTGGCAAGCCCATGTGTGACGAATAGGAAATATCGGTAGTGCCTGCGGTACAGTCCATTACAACCGCATCAAAATAAAGACCGCTGTTTTTTAGATATTCCCAAGTTTCTTCGGGTAGCAAGCCTGTATCTTGCGCGTAAAGTAGCGTTTTGTTTTCCTTTGCAATTACGTATATATACGGATTTTCGGTGCCGTGAGTAGCCTTAAGGGCAGTTACTTTGTAATCACCCACATAAAAAGGCTCAAAAGCGGGATGCGATTCACACCTTAAGAACCCGCGCGAATTTGCCACTATTTCGGAAAGTGGTGACTCAATATCACAACTACCGTGAACCGTAATACCTTGCCAATCCTCAGGAGGACAAGAAAAACCTCTTGCCATCCAGTTTAAATCATTAGGATAAAAATGATCGTCATGTATATGGGTAATAAGAACATTTTTAACGTCTAAAAGATTTATATTGTGCGTTATTACGTGATAATAGGTGTCACACGGATAATCTATAAATAAATTATTATCTATAAGTGTTTGTGACCGTGTGCGAATATTTATACCGCCAAGAGCTTTTGCCTTTTTGCAATTTTCGCAATCGCAAAACATTGCGGGAAATGCCTCGGCCGCCGCAGTACCTAAAAATTTAATTTTCATAATACTTATTTCAACTGACCTTCAACTATAGAGCTTACTGCAGCTAAAGCTTCGTCGGCTTTTGCAATTTCTTTACCGCCTGCCATAGCGCTGTCGGGCTTGCCGCCGCCGTTACCGCCGGCAATTTGAGCCACTGCCTTTACAATGTTACCTGCGTGAGCACCCTTTGCAAGCGCCGCTTTACCAACACCTGCGCAGAAGGTAAGCTTTTCGCCGTTAACGGCTGCCAAAACTGCTACAGCGTCATCATTTTCTGCCTTAATGGTATCAATCATCTTGCGAAGCTCGTCGGGAGCTGTGCCGTCAAATTTTGCGGTTGCAACCTTAACACCGTTTATATCGATAGCATTTGCCATAAGGTCATTGAGTTTGCCCGAAGCAAGCTTTGCCTCAAGTGATTCAATTTTTTTTGAATCCTCTTTCATTTGCTTTACAGTAGCCGCAGCTTTTGTTGCTACATCCTCGATATTACCGATTTTAAGGGTAGCCGCAGTGTCTGCAAGCAATGATTTATAATGATTTATAAGATTTACAACGTTAAAGCCTGTGTATGCCTCAATACGTCTTGTACCTGCTGCAATACCGCTTTCGCTTATAATTCTGAAAAGACCGATTTTGCCCGTGTTGTCAACGTGGGTACCGCCGCAAAGCTCGGTAGAAAAGTCGCCTGCTTTTACAACGCGAACGATGTCGCCATACTTTTCACCAAAGAGTGCCATAGCGCCAAGTGCGCGTGCCTCGTCAATAGGCATTTCACGGTTATCAATCACAATGCCGTCAAGAATTGCGGTATTAACTAAAGTTTCAACCTGTTGGGTTTCTTCGGCAGTAAGGGCCGAAAAATGAGTAAAGTCGAAACGAACTGCCTTTTCATTTACAAGCTGACCTGCCTGCTCAACGTGGGTGCCAAGAACCTGACGCAAAGCCGCCTGCAACAAGTGAGCTGCAGTATGATTACGGCGGATAGCCTCACGACGAGCAATGTCAATCTTAACGTTTACCTTATCTCCTACCGTAATTGTATTGGTAGCGGTACCAATATGGGTAAATATACCGTCTACGGTCTTTTTGGTATCAACAACATCAAAGCCTGTAATAGCACCGCTGTCGCCTACCTGTCCACCGCTTTCAGCATAGAAAACGGTTTTGTCAAGCACAACAATAGCCTTTTGACCTGCCATTGCCGAAGATACGTGCTCGCCCTCAACAACTATGTCAAGAACGGTAGCAACACATTCATTTTGTGTATAACCCAAAAATTCGGTAGCGGCAATATCGTCAAAGTTAATGCCGTCACTGCTCCAGCTTTCACCATCACTTGCTTTACGCGCATTGCGTGCCTTTTCGCGCTGTTGTTGCATAAGGGTGTTAAAGCCGTCTTCGTCAACGGTCATACCCTTTTCGGCCAAAATATCACGTGTAAGGTCAAGTGGGAAGCCATAAGTATCGTAAAGACGGAATGCATCCTCACCAGAGAGTGTGCCGCCGTTTGTTGTAAGGTCAGCAAGTATTGTAAGGCCTTGGTCGATAGTCTTTGAAAAGCTTGCTTCTTCGTTTGCGATAACCTTTTTAATAAGCTCTTGCTTATCTATAAGTTCGGGGTAACCCGAAGCGTTTTCTTTAATAACCGCCTCTACCATTTCTACAAGGAATGCGCGGTCAATACCTATAAGACGACCGTGACGGGCAGCACGACGAATAAGACGGCGAAGCACGTAGCCACGTCCCTCATTTGAAGGAATAATACCGTCGCTAATCATAAATGTAGAAGCACGTGCGTGGTCGGTAATAGCGCGGATAGAAATATCTACCTTTTGGTCCTGTCCATAAGTCTTACCCGAGATTTCACAAACCTTGTCAAGTATGTTGCGTATGGTATCAACCTCGAACATATTGTCAACGCCCTGCATTACGCAAGCAAGACGCTCAAGGCCCATACCGGTATCAATGTTTTTGTGTTCAAGCTCGGTGTAGGTGCCGTCACCCATATTGTTAAACTGAGTAAATACGTTGTTCCAGATTTCCATATATCTGTCACATTCACAGCCCGGCTTACAATCAGGACTGCCACAGCCGTACTTTTCGCCGCGGTCAAAGTAAATCTCGCTGCAAGGACCGCAAGGGCCTGTACCGTGCTCCCAGAAGTTATCTGCCTTACCAAGCTTTACAATTCTTTCTTCAGGCACGCCGATAACGTCACGCCAAAGTGCATAAGCCTCGTCATCCTCTTCATAAACAGATGGCCAAAGTAGCTCCGCAGGAATTTCTAAATCCTTTGTCAAGAATTCCCAAGCCCACGGAATAGCCTCTTTTTTAAAGTAATCACCAAATGAGAAGTTGCCAAGCATTTCAAAATATGTACCGTGACGGGCGGTAATGCCAACACGCTCAAGGTCGGGTGTACGAATACATTTTTGACAGGTGGTAACACGACTTCTTGGTGGGGTAACCTCGCCTGTGAAATACTTTTTCATAGGCGCCATACCCGAGTTTATAAGCAGTAATGATTTATCATTGTTTGGTACCAAAGAGAAGCTGCCAAGACGCAGGTGACCCTTTGATTCAAAAAATGATAAATACCTTTCTCTAAGTTCGTTAAGTGACATCCATTTCATAACTATTACTTCCTTAATATAAATATATAATTAGATATAAACATACACAATGATTATATAGCAGAGGTATCGTTTTGTCAATAATTTAGGCAGGTAAAATAAGATTTTCATTTAATGTAAATCTTGTCGAAATACTCCTTGACACCTGCAAATAATTGTAATATAATGAATCACAACTTATTTAATTGGAGGTTTTGAAAAATGAAAAAATTATTAGCATTACTTATGGTGCTTTGCATGATTTTTTCTTTGACAGCATGCGCACAGTCTGAAGCAAAAAAAGAGCTTGCAGATGCAGAAAGTCAATTGAAAGATGCGGCAGACAGTGGAGATCTAGACGATTTGACCGGTGCATTAGATGACTACACCGATAAAGCAGAAGATGCCGGTGCAACCACTAGCATGGATGCCAAAAAAGTTGTTGATTTTCTTGTTAACAGTGACGAGTGGAAAACTCAAATGGAAAGTATGAAGGAACAAGGACAGTCTTGTGTACTTGAAGCAAGAGACAACTATTTGACTTATGTTTATCAATATTCGTTTGATATAAACGATCTTAATACCGTTAAGGCAAATCTTGATGCATCAAAAGATAGTCTTAAGTCTTTAGCCGATTCTCTTACAAGGGTATATACCGGTATAGATGGTGTTATCTTTGAATACCGCGCCAAGGATGGTAGCGTAATTGGTACATATACATTTTAATTAAATTTTTAAGACTGTGCAATTGCACAGTCTTTTTTTACAAAGATCAAAAACAGCCAATCAAGAAATTATTTCCTGATTGGCTGTTTTTATATAACATTTATCTGGCAGCAGCGCATAGTGTCAAGTGCGGCGTTGTGTGTGTCGGGTGTTACTCCCGCACAGCAAGCCGAATCCACAAAAATTTCGCTGTCTAATATATTGGCTTTCAGCAACAATGCATTTGATACCACGCAAATATCTGTACAAAGGCCTATGAGTGTAATTTCGGCCTTTTGATTGCCGATTTTTTCTTTTACAAGTTGCGGTAAATCAACCGAACCAAAGGTAAGTTTTTCGACCGCTGCATAGTCTTTTCCCATTAGAGCATTGGCAATTTTAGGGTTTAACTCCCAACCATTAGTACCTTTTATGCAGTGCGGTACGGGTAATTTTTTGCCTTCTAAGGTGTCCATATAATTTTCAAAATGCGTATCATAGGTTACAAAAATATCTCCGTCAAAGTTTTTAATTTTCTCGGCAGCTGCATCTACTATCGCTACGGCTTCAGGTGTGCCAAGAGCACCGTCAACAAAATCGTTTTGAATATCTACAACTACTAATACTTTCTTCATAAAAACCACTTCCTTTAAAATTATTATACCGCCCTTAACAAGTTTTGGCAACTTAATTTTTTGGTGACTTTTGTCGGGTTTTGTGTTATTATGTTGGTGTTAATAATTTTAAGGGGACTTTTATGGAAGTAAATTACAAAAACAAAAAAAGCTATAACACGGCAAAATATCCTATCCGCCAGCCTAAAATTATCACCTGGCTTATATTTATTTTAAGTAAAATAATGCTTATCGGGCAAGAGAAAAAGATAGAAAAAATAAATATAGAAAATCTAAAACCACCTTATATACTGCTTAGCAATCATCAGTATTTTGTTGACTTTGAACTGGCGGCGATTGCCACCTATCCGCACAGAATCAATAACGTCGTATCTATCGACGGCTATTATCGCAGACCATGGCTTATGGAGCTGATTGGCTCTATTTGCAAGCGTAAATTTATAAACGATTTGCACCTTGTAAAATCTATTCGCCGCGTACTACAAAAGGGTGATGTTTTTTGTATGTACCCCGAAGCGCGTTATAGCCCTGACGGTACTACCGCAATATTGCCCGAAGCTATCGGCAAGCTTATAAAAATGAATAAAGTTCCTGTTGCGTGTATAGTGCATCACGGCAATCATCTGCGCACACCGTTTTGGAATTTTAGAAAAAAACGCAAGGTGCCGTTACACACCACCTTTACACAAATTCTTACCGCCGAGGACGTCGAAAAAATGTCGGTAGACGAAATAAACAGTGTTGTACGCAAATCACTTGAGTATGACGAATACCGTTACCAAAAAGAAAACGGCATTAAAATAACAGAGCCCTTCCGCGCCGAAGGATTACACAAAATACTTTACCAGTGCCCTGCGTGCAAAACCGAGCACAAAATGAATTCCAAAGGCGCTGAAATATTTTGTGAAGAGTGCGGCAAGCGTTGGACTCTCTTGGAAGATGGTAATCTTAAAGCTAACGATGGCGAAACCGAATTTAGCCACGTGCCCGATTGGTTCCGTTGGGAACGCGGTGAGGTACGCAAGCAAATCGAAAATGGTACATACCGTTTTGAAGATAAGGTTGACGTTTATTCCCTACCTCGTTGTTGGCGCTTTATGCATTTGGGTGAAGCAACACTAACCCACGATATAAACGATGGCTTTATCCTTACAGGGCATTACCGTGGTAAGGGTTATAAAATAGAGCGTAAGCCATTAGGTCAAATTGGTCTGCACGTTGAATATGACTACTGCTATATAAAACCTTTTGACTGCGTTGATATTTCAACCGATAAGGATTCGTTCTACTGCTACCCAACAAAGCAAAACGTAATAACCAAGCTTTCCTTTGCAACAGAGGAAATATACCGATTAAAACAACTTGAAGCAAAGAAAGAGAAAACCAAAGCATAAGTTAAAGCCCTCGCCAAATGGCGAGGGCTTTTGTTTTTAGAATAAATTGTTATGCACTATATCAATTATCTTTGCAAATTCGCCCTTACTGTAAGAATTAGGACCCGGTGCGTCGGTAATAATTGCTATGATATATGGTATATCACCTTTCCACACAATTCCCGCGTCACTAAACGACAACCAATCCCCTGTGCTGTTATGCCCCTGCTTGTGTGAATATTCCACACCCTGAAGCGACTCGGTAGCATAGTTACCCGCGGTATTTGTGCAGCTGTTTTTTAAAAAGCGTGCATATTCGGTATCGGTACCAAAATAGTTATATATCTCGCACCATATTTTTACTAAATCGTCAGCCTTGGTGCGTAGGCTCCATACAGTTGGCTTTATTTGTAAAGAATCGCAGCCCAGCTCACGCATATAGGTGTTATAGCCGTCGCGTCCAAAGTAATCAACCGACATTAGATAGCCCACGTTATCGCTTATTGACATACTTTTATGTAGTGCTGTTTCCATTGAAAATACCGTGCCAAAAGGTGAATATTGCATATCCCCCGTACCGGGCTCGTAATGCTTTTGCTCATAGGTCATTTGCGTTTGCAAATTACCGTTGCCGCTTTCCATCTGCTTACAAGCATAAAGCGTATACGCCGCTTTTACAGTACATGCACCAAAAATGCCGGTTTCGGTATTATAATCAAGACCTTTGCTGCCATCCACAGCATAAACCGAGAGTGAAATATTATATTTATGGGAATTAAGTGTTTGTTGTAGCTCAGCTATTTTTTCGGTGTATTGGTTGTCTTGAAGTGCGCCACTTACAACAATCTTTTTGCCCGTAGTTTGCGTTTGTGGTACAACCGCCGAAGGCAGCTTTGACTCGGTATCGGACGGGGTCGAATCAACTATTGGTGTTTCTAAAGTAGCGTCTTGTTCTACATTTGATTGAGTATCAGAAACTACCGGCTTTGACGTAACGCTGTTTGTGTCGGTGCTATTTGCGCTTTTACAAGCAGAAAAATACACAGCAACACAAAGCATACATACAATCGCTATTATCTTGCGCAAATAAGCTCACCTCGGTCTATTTTAAAATTTTTCTTTTCACTTTACCTAAAAATGCGCGAATTTTGGTTTTCCAAACATATCTTATAGGATATGTTAGTTTGTTCCATTTAACGTACAATTTATACCGCTTTGAATTGGCGCAATCTACGTATTTACCACTGCGGTAAAGCGCCGTCATTACGCCGACGATATCCTCTTGCTTGACGTACTCTTTTTTATAGGTATTATCACCGCGTATTATGTACGTACCGTCGTTTGCAATACCTATTATTCTGTGTAAAATCAGCTTGTCCACACCACGTTTTTTATAAAGCGGGACTTCACCTATTGCTAATGGGAAAGCAGGTCTTGCAATTATAACAATGTCTTTGTGCGTGCGAAGAAGAGGTCGCATACTGGCGCCGCTTGTAAAAAAAGCGGCGCTTTCTTGCGTTTTTAGCTGATTTAAAGCATCATTTATATCGTAGGTTTTCATACAAGCAGCTCTGCCTTAGATAGTTGTTCTATAAGTGTGTCAACACTTTCTTCTACATCGCTTTTTAATGCGTCAGGGTATTCGTTGCGCAACGCATCTATGATAGCCTCACGTGTTGTGTCGTTTTTAAGCATTTTAAAGATAAACGCACCCGTTTCGTTAAGCTTAATATAGCCGTTAAAGCGGCCGTCGTTATCACCTACCGAAACGGCAACCGTTTCACCTGCAACGTTGTTTATAACAAACTGATATTTAAGTTTCATCTTTTTTCCCCTCATCAAATACACTGGAGTCTATTTTAAATCCACCCTGGATTTCATTGTTTTCTGTCGGAAACTTTTCTTCTTCCAATAGGTCAAATATGCTCTGGATTGGAAGACTTGAACCCTCTGATTCTTGCACCTCGTACTCTGGAGCGGTTTCGTCTTTCCAAGCGTTTAGAAGCTTATCACCTTCGGGATACTCGGTGTCGGTTGATACTCTTTTTTTATAATACGAACTTACAATCATATAAATTATAAAGATTATAGCAGCACCCAAGGTAACCGATACACCAAGTGCAAGACCCGGATTTTGATAATCAAAGCGTATCCACGATACACCCTCGTCTACCGCTATTGCCATAAAGCCTGCATTTACCTTTTCTACGTTGACAGCTTTACCGTTTACGGTAGCGGTCCAACCTTTATCATAAGGAACCGAGAAGAACACAAGTGATTTTTTATCACGTGTTACTCGTGCAGAAAATCCTTTATTATCTACCTTAAATTCTTCTGCGGCGGTTTGTCGCAAAGCGGCGGCATCAACCGATATAGAGTTGTCATTAAAGTTTAACGATACTATGCTGTCATCGTATGAGCTTTGATAACGTAATTCTTCTACGTTAGTCATATAATCGCCATATTTTTCTATTTGGTCATCTGTTAGCAAAATTGCCTTTAACATAAGTTGCGAGCGCAGGCTTTCGCTATAGTCATCGCAAAACTTGTAGCTCATATAATAGTCATAAGAAAAACCGTATGGTACGTAATTTTGATTTTCATAAACATAGTAATTACCACTGGTTTTTAAATATTCAAAGCCCGGCATAAGTGTTTCGCCGTCTTCGTCTATAAAGCTGTCACCGTCCGTACGATTAAGCAAATATTTCACCGATAATAGTGAGCGTATTGCCGGAACGTCGGTGTCGGGGCGGCTGGCAACACTGCGCTCAACGCCGATATAATCATAAAACTCCATTATTGATGGGCTGACTACCGAATGAAATGCATTTATAGATGGTAATCCTAAATACATACCGGTATTATCAACGCCGTCATATACGTCAATTCTATATTCACTATCATCGGGCAGATTTACCTCGCCCTCAATAAGCGAATCAATCACAACATCCTTTACTTCATACGAGTGCATACGACCCGTAGCAATAAACACATTACCGTAAACAATAGATACGGCGCACACGCAAGCAATTGCGCCCATATAAAATTTTGTGTGGCTTTTTTGGCGTGCAATGAATAGTAGTTTTTGCACAACCAAACAAATCAAAGCTATTAAGCTTGTTGTCCAAAAACGGAGGGCATAGGTGCCATTGCTATCTTGGGTATAAAGACCAAAAATTAATTTTTCTTTACCATTTTCAGTAACGGTTTGAGGGAAAAAGCCTATAACCAACACAAATGCCAAGGTTATAGCCGTAGTCCACTTGAGCCCATAAGAAAAATCAACCTTTTTATCTTCGGCAAGCATTACAGTAGCAAGTGCTATTATAAGCACCGGCATATAAAACCATCGAGCATAATAGGAAGTGTTAAACGCATAAAACGCACTGTTCAAAATAGGCACTAATGCGCAAAGCGCGCATATTGCCAATAGTCGCTTTTGCCAACTTTTTTCACGTAGCTTAAACCAAGTAAAAAATCCCGTCATACTAAACACCGGAAGCCATCCTGCTACCGAGGACCATTTTACGTTTGCTTCGGGGAAAAATACCGGTCGCGCGGGTATATCGGGTGGGAAGAAAAAGCTTTGTATAACATAAAGATATATTTGTTCTTTACCGTAGGTTATACCATTCCATCCCATCAAAATACTTGATATTCGCTCATTACCCATAACGGCATTTAATGCCGGCACAAGCAATACAGACGCCAATGCCACACCCAAAATAGCCTCGAACACAAAGGTCCAAAAACGAGTAATTTTTACCTTTATGGCTTTCGAATATAATCGCACAAAGAAATATATTACACAAAATACCACCATTCCAAAAAAGAAGAAATAGTTGGTAATTGCACAAAACGCAACCGCTAATGCAAATACGCCGCGACGGTTTTCGGTTATTAGAAGTTCGATAGATAAAAGCAATAGTGGAAAAACAATGATTGCCTCGTGGAAGTGATTAAAGAAAATATTATAAATTGAAAATCCCGAAAAGGCATACAAAAGACCGCCAAGGCTTGCGGCATAGGAAGTCTTGGTGAACCTACGTATATACATATAGCCTGTAAGGGCTGCAAATGCAAATTTTAAGATAAGCAGTGGGCCCATCAAATACGGCACAAAGCTATTCGGGAAAATAAGCGTTACCCAAAAGAACGGACTGCCAAGTGTATAAAATGCATAAGCCCCCACAAAATCAGAGCCCAAATCGGTGAGCCAGTTCCAGTTGATGTTACCGTCTCTTATTGCGCCGTGACACATTTGGTAAAATGGAATTTGCTGAACGTTAAAATCGCCGTAAAAGGTGAAATAACCCTCACTCATTATCATATAAGGCACAAAAAGGCAAGCCGCAGTAATTAGCGCCACCAAAAAAGTAAATAATTTCTTTTCTTTTTGCGGTACAAGCAACGTTTTTTTACGTTCTGAAAAGGTCACCTAATTCACCTCCGATAAAATTTGGTAATACTTATTTATTATTATATCAAAATAATAAGTAATATTCAAGACATAATAACGCATAATACGTAACTGTAATATTACTTACAACAAAAGTGTTCATATTTTAACACAGTATCTGTAAAGTGTTGTAATATGTGGTTGTAACTCCGATAGTTGCCACATATACTCAATTACTGCGACGCAATATGTTCCAGAGAGAAAACAAAACAGCGATGATTTGTCATCGCTGTTTTGTGTTTTCAATTGTGCATTATCTAATTCCGTAATTTTCGATTACGTAATCCATATCTTTGTCACCGCGACCTGAAAGGTTAATAAGCACAGAACCGTGATCCATAGTTTTAGCAAGCTTCATACCGTATGCTACAGCGTGAGAGGACTCGATTGCAGGGATTATACCCTCAAGACGTGCAAGCTTAAAGAAAGCGTCGATGGTTTCTTCGTCGTCGATTACGTCATACTTAACTCGACCAATATCTTGTAAGAATGCGTGTTCAGGGCCACTTGACGGGTAGTCAAGGCCGCTTGCTACCGAGTATACGGGAGCAGGCTCGCCGTTTTCATCCTTAAGCATAATACTGTTAAAGCCGTGCATAATGCCCTCAGTTCCGTATTTAAGACTTGCCGCGTGGTCACCTAGCTTTGGTCCGCGACCGAGAGGCTCAATGCCGTAAATGTCAACCGGGTCATTTAAAAAGCCCGAGAAAAGACCCGCCGCATTAGAGCCACCACCAACACAAGCAACAATGGCTGATGGCAAATGACCTGTCATATCAATAAACTGCTCACGAGCTTCAATACCAACAACGCTTTGGAAATCGCGCACCATCATTGGGAATGGATGAGGACCAAGCACCGAACCAATACAGTAAATACAGTCCTTATATTCCTTGCTATAAGCGTCAAAAGCCGCGTCAACAGCCTCTTTTAGAGTAGCAAGACCGTGTGTAACCTCGATAACGTTTGCACCTAAAATTTTCATACGTGCTACGTTTGGCGCCTGTTTCTTTATATCGACACTACCCATATAGATATCGCACTGAAGTCCAAAGTAAGCCGCCGCAGTAGCCAGCGCCACACCGTGCTGACCGGCACCCGTTTCGGCAATAATTTTTTTCTTGCCCATATATTTAGCGAGAAGCGCCTCACCCATACAGTGATTCAGCTTGTGTGCACCCGAGTGGTTAAGGTCTTCACGCTTTGCATAAAGCTGAACCTTGCCGCCTAAAGCGTCAGAAAGACGCTCAAGGTGAGATACGGGGGTAGGTCTACCTTGAAATTCTTTTCTAATACGGCGAAGCTCGGCAATGAATTTACGTGATTGGCATATTGAATAATAAGCCTCGGTAATCTCGGCCATAGCGTTTTTAAGCTTATCTTCTATAAAGCAACCGCCATATTTGCCGAAATAACCGTCTTTGTCGGGGTAATTGTTAAAATAAGTATCAAAATCTACATTGTTAAGTTTCATAATTGTTTCTCCTTAAAAAATACATTTTATTGTGATGAAAAACAAATTCGCCATCGTTTTGTTAAAAGTATCATAAGTTTATTCCTCCACCGCTTTTGCGGTCCCCATCCCGTAAGGCAAGGGAAGTAAAAATAAAAAAATCCCATCCCTAAAGTCTAGGGACAAGATAAAATCCTGCGGTGCCACCCTGATTGATGAAAAATATCATCCACTCACACTTATACCAACATATAAGCCGCACTATAACGGGTGCCACCGTCGATTACTACTAAGCAAAATGCCGTTCGGTCGCCCTCATAAGTCCATTCACCAAAATCTCCGCTACTGTCATTTCACCGTCGACAGCTCTCTGCAAGCTTCAAACTAAGGTTACTACTCTTAATCGTAGGTTTTTCTATGTAAAATATACTATCACTTTAACACATAAAAGTCAAGTGTTTTTATTTGGGACTTGAAAAATGTACGGAAATATATTATATTATATATTTAGTATTTAATTTTGCTATTTTCCCTTGGAGGTTTTTATATGTCAAATTATTTGCAAATGAGCAAAGATGAATTAAAGGCTGAATTCAAATCGGCAAAAACCGAATATGAACAGCTTCGAGCTTTGCACCTGTCGCTTGATATGTCACGTGGCAAGCCCGGCGGCGACAATATGGATTTAAGTGAAAAGATGTTTGACCTTGTTGGCAACGACACCGGTTTTAAAAATATTGACGGTATCGACTGCCGCAACTATGGCGGTCTTGACGGACTTTGCGAGCTTAAAAATTTGTTTGGTGAAATTTTAGGTCTACAGCCCGACCAAATTATTGTTGGTGGTAACTCATCACTTAATATGATGTTCGACACCATTGCACAGGCTATGACACACGGCCTAGGCGGCGAGCCTTGGGGTAAGCAGAGTGGTCTTAAATTTCTATGTCCTGCCCCCGGTTATGACCGTCACTTCGCTATAACCGAATATTTTGGTTTTGAACTTGTACCTGTTAAACTCAACGCTGATGGTCCCGATATGGACGAAGTGGAAGAGCTTATAAAAGACGAAAAGGTTAAGGGTATTTGGTGCGTACCAAAATACGCTAATCCCGAAGGTATTACCTATAGTGATGAGGTTGTTCGCCGTTTTGCAGCGCTAAAGCCCGCAGCAAAAGACTTTAAAATCTTTTGGGACAATGCGTACTGTATTCACGACCTTTATGACGATGGCGACACCTTGCTCAACATTTATGATGAATGTGTAAAGGCGGGCAACCCCGATTTACCTATTATATTTGCTTCAACCTCAAAAATTTCTTTCCCCGGTGCAGGTGTAGCGGTAGCGGCAGGTAGTCATAATAACGTAGCAATCTTAAAAAGCCGTATGAAGTTCCAGACCATTGGTCCTGATAAGCTTAATCAGCTTCGCCACGCACGTATGTTCCAGTCGGCAAACGACCTGTACGAGCATATGAAAAAGCACGCTGATATTATTAGACCAAAGTTCCAGAGTGTGCTTAACGAACTTGACGCACGCATAAAAGACACGGGCATTGCCAACTGGACCAATCCAAAGGGTGGCTATTTTATAAGTCTTTATGTATTGCCGGGTTGTGCTAAAAGAGTAGAACAGCTTTGCGCTAATGCGGGGCTTATTCTTACACCCGCAGGTGCGGCTTACCCATACGGTATTGACCCCGATGACTCTAATCTTCGCATAGCGCCAACCTATCCAAGTGCCGAAGAAATTAAAACCGCAGCTGTTATTCTTTGTGCAGCGGTAAAGGTTGCCGCACTTGAAAAATTGCTCTGCAAGTAATTTTTAAATTAATTGACTTTATTACTATTTTTTAGTATAATGATTAAATGATATTCAAATCACATTGGAGGTTTCAAAAAATGAAGTCTAAAACTTCCCGTAAGTCAACATTTTTTATAATCCTCATACTAATCCTAGCCCTTGCTTATTCGGCTTTCTTTGGTATCGAGAATTATTATGGTGACACAAGAATTGTTTATGCAAAGGGTGCCAACGATATCCGTTGGGGCATTGATATCAACGGCGGTGTAGAAGCAGTATTTGCTCCTGCTGATACCAAATTAGAGGTTACCGACGAAGACATTAATGCGGCAAAAAATCTTATAGAGACACGATTAGTAAACAAAAAGATTACTGATTACGAGATTTATGCCGACACCACCAACAACAGAGTTGTTGTTCGATTCCCAAGCAATAACCAAGAAGAAGGCTTTGACGCAAACGAGGCTGTAAGCGAACTTAGTGCATCGGCAATGGTTATCTTCCGTAAAGGTACATCTGAGACCGGTGAAATAATTCTTCAAGGTTCTGAAGACGTAAAGTCAGCAACAGCAGGTCTTGACCCAAAAAACAATGACCCGATAGTTATTCTTAACTTCACCAGCAGCGGTAAGCAAAAGTTTACAGCCGCTACTGCAGAGGCTGTAAATTCGGCAACCTCTTCTAAATATAAGGATTCTACAACAGGCTCAACCGAAAGTTTTATTTCTATCTGGCTTAGTACCACAACCTACGACGAAAACGGCAAAGAGGTTACAACCCAGACAAATATAAGCTCTGCTACAGTTGACGAGGTAATATCATCCGACGAGTGTGTTATCTCTAACAAGCAGCAGCCTATGACCTTAGAAGAAACAACCGATATAGCCGAAAAGATTAACGGCGGCAAACTACCATTTAGCCTTGCGGTTAAAAATCTTCAAATCATTTCTCCAACACTTGGTGCTGACGCTCTAAACGTAATGGTAATTGCAGGTATAATTGCATTTGCCGTTGTATGTTTAATTATGATTGTGCGTTATAGAGTAAATGGTGTTGTAGCTGCTATTGCACTTCTTGGTCAGTTGGCAGGCTCAATCGCATGTATTTCGGGCTTCTTCTCGGGTAGCGATAGCTTTACCCTTACAATACCGGGTATTGCGGGTATTATACTTTCAATCGGTGTTGGCGTTGACTGTAACGTTATTGCAGCTGAACGTATCCGCGACGAATTCAAAAAAGGCAAGCCACTTGATGCCGCTATAAATTCCGGCTTTAAGAACAGTCTTTCAGCTATTATCGACGGTAACGTTACAATCGTTATTGTAGCAATAGTACTTATGGGTGCATTTGGTTCACCAGACAGCTTCTTAGGCAAAATCTTCTCACCTGTTATGTCAATCTTTGGCACATCAATAACCGGTACAATTTACTCATTCGGTTACACACTTCTCATCGGCGTTATATTCAACCTTATTATGGGCGTTCTTGCTTCCAAATATATGCTTCGCAGCATCTCACAGTTCAAGTTTATGAGAAATCCTGCTTTTTACGGAGGTAAGAAAAATGGCTAATAAGACTATAAACACTAAAAAATGTTTTAAAGTTTCAATCATTGCTTACGCTATTTTAATAATCGCAGGCATTATTGTTACGTTGGTAGCCGGTCCAAAGCTTGATATCAGCTTTGTAGGCGGCACAACCTTCTCTTACTCATATACAGGCGACGTATCACAAGACGAGTTTACCAAAACCGTTTCTTCGGTTTTAGATAAAGAGTTTAACGTAGGTCAAAACACCTCTATTGCAGGTGACAGCAAATCTTACGTTGTAACTTTGTCGGGCAAGGATTCTATTGATGCTGATAAGCAATTAAAGATTACTCAAGCACTTGAAAAGAAATTCCCAAAGAACGAGATTGCACTTTATAACTCTGATTCGGTTGATGCTTCTTTAGCAGATACCTTCTTTGCAAAATGTTTGGTTGCTGTACTTATTACTGCTATTTTGGTTGTTATTTACGTAGCAATCAGGTTTAGAAAAATTGGCGGCGTGTCGGCTTCTCTTACCGCATTTTGCGCACTTATACTTGACCTGCTTACAGCATTCTTTATCGCTGTTATATTCAGATTGCCTATTGATATGAACTTTATGGCAGTTATGCTTACGATACTTGGTTATTCACTTAACGATACCATCGTTATCTATGACCGTGTTCGTGAAAATAAACGCCTTTATCCAAATATCACAATCGGCGAAAATATGGATATGAGCGTTGGAAGCACTCTTGTTCGTAACATAGTAACAACCGTTACTACAGTTTGCGCAGTTCTTACAATAATTGTTGTATCAGAGCTATTTGGTCTTACATCACTTCGTTCATTCGCAATACCAATGGTATTTGGTCTTGTATCGGGATGTTTCTCATCAATATTTGTATCAGGTCCACTTTGGGTTATGTGGAAAGAAAGAAAAGCAGCAAAGTAATTTTTATAAGTTTAAAGCACTCGTCGATAAACGGCGAGTGCTTTTTATTATTTAAACATTGTCTGAATACCATCTACAATTTCGCCTGCAGCTTTTACAACCTTGGCAGAGCCTTTTGAAATATTATGTTTATCCTGTAATACCATTTTTCCGACCACAACCGCTGCTGCACCTGCAATCATGCCTGCACCCATACCCTTTACAAAAGACATCCCATTTAATTTAGACATAAAATTAACCTCCCTTCACGATTAGTTTAACCGTTTGAAGGGAGGTTATTATTTTAATTATTTATTTTTCTTATACTCACTAAACGGAGCATGAATCTTATCTTTATCGGAAAGAATTATTTCCATATCTGCGGGTATTGGCCATTCAATACCAAAATCGGGGTCATTCCACATAAAGCCCACTTCATCGTTTGGATGATAATAATCATCAACCTTGTAGCAGAATTCGGCCTCGTCAGAAAGCACTACAAAACCGTGTGCAAAGCCCTTTGGAACCAAGAACTGACGCTTGTTTTCAGCAGAAAGAATAACGCCTTCCCACTTACCGTATGTTGGTGAGCCTTCACGAAGATCAACACAAACGTCAAACACCTCTCCGCGAATGCAACGCACAAGCTTAGTCTGTGGAAAATTCTTTTGAAGATGCATACCTCGAAGAACGCCCTTGGTTGACATAGATTGATTGTCCTGAACAAAGTCTATGTCAATGCCGCCAGCCTTAAAGTCCTCTTTCTGATATGTTTCCATAAAGTAGCCGCGGTTATCACCGTGAACAGCAGGTTCAATAATTACAACACCGTCAATTGAGGTTTTAATAAAGTTAAACTTACCCATTAAAGTTCCTCTTTCCCACTGTACATTGTGTCATAATACTTTTGATAAGCGCCGCTTGTAACGTTGTCAAACCACTCTTTGTTGTCAAGATACCACTTAAGTGTCTTCTTTATACCAACTTCAAAGCAGGTCTCTGGGTACCAGCCAAGCTCGTCCTTAATTTTCTGTGGGTCTATACCATAACGACGGTCGTGACCCTTACGGTCGGTAACGTGCTTAATCATATGCTCGCCAACGGTAGAGTCAACGTTCTCTTTAATGTATTCGATGATAGACTTAACAATAAAGATGTTTGGTTTTTCGTTGTGACCGCCAACGTTGTAAACCTCGCCAAGTCTGCCGCCTGTGATAACCATATCAATAGCTTTACAGTGATCTTCAACGTAAAGCCAGTCACGAATTTGCATACCGTCACCATATACAGGAAGGTCCTTATGCTGAAGAGTGTTATTCATAATAAGCGGAATAAGCTTTTCAGGGAACTGGAATGGACCGTAGTTGTTTGAGCAACGGGTAATGTTAATTGGGAACTTATATGTATCACCAAATGCTTTTACAAAAAAGTCTGCAGATGCTTTTGATGATGAGTACGGTGAGTGTGGGTCAAGAGGAGTGGTCTCCATAAAGTAACCGGTCTCACCTAAAGAACCGTAAACCTCGTCGGTAGAAACCTGTAAGTATTTTACGCCCTCTTTGTATTGGTCGTCACCAATAGTCCAAGCAACCTTTGCACACTGAAGCATATTTACAGTACCCTCAACGTTTGTCTTAACAAATATTTCAGGATTTGTGATAGAGCGGTCAACGTGGCTTTCTGCTGCAAAGTTAACAACGTAGTCTACGTCATTTTCTGCAAAAATCTTTGAGATAGCCTCTCTATCGCAAATATCAGCTTGTACAAAGCTGTAACGTGGATCGTTTTCTACGCTCTTTAGGTTTTCAAGATTGCCGGCGTAAGTTAGTTTGTCAACATTGATAATCTTTATGTCGTCATACTTGTTTAACATATAGATTACAAAGTTTGAGCCGATAAAGCCTGCGCCGCCTGTTACTAAATAAGTTTTCATAAGTTTAGTCCTCCACCTTTGAAATATATTCTTTTAAAGCGATTTCCCAATCGCGCATTTCATTGCCAACCGTACATTCAAGCGCCAAATTGCGTAGTGATGAATATTCCGGTCGCTTGGTTGGTACATTGAATTTTGCATTGTATTCTTCGGTAGTGCAAGGTGTTACTGTATCACCTAGTCCGGAATATTCAGCAATTTTTACTGCAAAATCATACCAAGAGCATTCGCCCTCACCCGTGCAGTGATAAATACCATATTCTTCGGTAACGGCAAGTTTGAGAAGATGATGTGCTAAATCGTTTGCGTTGGTTGGATTGCCCCGTTGGTCACATACAACACCAATACCGCCGTTAGCCTTTATTACACGGCGCACGGTCTTAACAAAGTTTTTACCAATATAGCCATAAAGCCAAGACGTACGCACTACAAACGAGCGTTTACAAAAACTTAAAGCATATTTTTCGCCAAGTGCTTTTGATGCACCGTAAACGCTTTGTGGGTCTACCTTGTCCCACTCGCAGTATGGTTTTTTACCATTGCCTGCAAATACGTAGTCGGTAGATACGTGAATTAGCTTTGCGCCAATTTTTTCAGCGCATACAGCCAAATTTTTAACACCCAGTGCATTTACCTTAAATGCGACGTCATAAGCCGTTTCACAACCATCAACGTTTGTCATAGCAGCACAGTTGATTATAACATCGGGCTTATTTGCTAAAATATAATCATTTACTGCCGACATATTGGAAATGTCAAGCGTATCAATATCTACCGGCAAAATTTCGGCACCAATTACACCTGATGGTGCTGCGCCTATTTCACTTTTGCCTGTTTTTAGAATTGATTGCAGCTCATTACCAAGTTGTCCGTTACAACCTGTAATCATAATTTTCATTTGTATTTTCCCCTCCATTTGAGTAAGAATTTAAAGCTTGAAATTATATGGATAAGTAAATATTTTATACTTTTTGAGCTTTCACGTTCCCATGCGTGAGTTACTTCAAATTGAGGCAGCATCATAACTTTGCCTTTTGACTTTGCTTTAAGTGCCAAATCGGCATCCTCAAGATACATAAAATAACGTTCATCAAAACCAAGCAGTTTTTTAAACATATCGGTTCTAATTAAAAAGAAGCATCCTGTACAAAAGCATATTTCGGTAGGTTCGATTATTTCTTTGTCCGCCCATACATATTTGCCACGTATTTTATCAGAAAGGCGACCTAAAAACAATCTCTTAAATGTCGGCCGTTCTTTTGGTAGTTTTTGTTCGGTGCCATCGGAATTTAATATCTTAGGCATTGCCATCACAACGTCGGGGTTAGCTTCAAAATAATCAACCATATCCGATATAACATCAGACGATATTGTTATGTCGGGATTTATAACACAATGATATTTACCAAGTGGCTGCGTTAAAGCAACGTTATGCGCCGCACCAAAGCCGAGATTTTTTTCTTGCCTTATAACTATAGCTTGTCCGGACTTTTCTATAGAATCGGCGGTACCATCGGTTGACGCATTATCAATAACATAAAGCTTTAGGGGGTATTTTTTAGTGTTTTCAATAATACTTTTAACGGTATCGGGTGCACGGTTTATATCGTTATAGGTAACTATAGACGCGCTAACCATTATATCGATATCCATATAAATCCCCCTTTAAAACAATCAACATATTTTATTTTAAGAAACCGTTTACAATTTCTTCTTCGGCTTGTTGTTCGCTAAGACCGAGTGTCATAAGCTTGATAAGCTGTTCGCCCGCAATTTTACCGATTGCCGCCTCATGTATAAGTGAAGCATCAATATGGTTTGCATTAATCTCCGGTATTGCGCTTACACGAGCATCACCCATAATAATGGCATCACACTCGGTATGACCGTGGCACTTGCTGTTACCGTTAATATTTGAACGGTAAACCTGTACTGAATTGTCGGTTGCTACCGAACGGGAAACAACGTTTGCGCTAGAGTTTTCGCCATTTAAGTCAACCGAAAAGTCGGTGTCGGCACGCTGGGTACCATGAGTCATAAGTTTTTCATGAATAATAAGTGTTGCATCGGCATCAAGTGTTGCGCGGGTGATACGGTTGGTATTATCAATACCCTTTATCTGACTTGTTTCCATTTCCATATAACCGCCCTCGGCTATATTTACAACGGTAGTAGGGTTCATATTCTTGCCACCTGTGCCGTCGCCCTCACCATAGTGACGCTCTATATATTTAACCTTGGCATTTTTGCCTACAAAGAAGCTGTGTATACCGTCGTGACGTGATTCTTCACTTCCGCAGTTATGAATTCCACAGCCAGCCATAATGGTAACGTCACAGTCATCACCTATTATGAAATCATTGTAAACCAAATCGTTTACACCGCTTTCGCTAATAATAACCGGAATGTGTATTGTTTCACCCTTGGTTCCTGGACGAATTACAATGTCAATACCATCTTTGTCGGTCTTGTTGCGTATGTCAACGTTTTCGGTAACGTGGCGCTCTGCCAATGAGCCGTTTGCACGAATATTGAACGCACCGCCGGTAGCACCATCCATATCTGCAATAATTTTAAGTAAATCTTTTTCTATACCGTTCATTACTGCGCCCCCTTCATATTGTTGGTAAGCACAGGACAAACACTGTTAGTTTTGCCAAGCAGTTCGGGCAAAATATCATCACGCTTGCCATAGGATTTAAGCTTGCCTGCAGACAGCACTGCCACCTTGTCGGCAATATTAAGAATACGCTCTTGGTGCGAAATTATAATAATAGAGCCACCCAAGGTTTCGTGCATTTTTTCAAAAACATTTATAAGGTTTCCAAAGCTCCAAAGGTCAATGCCTGCCTCTGGCTCGTCAAAAAGTGATACCTTTGTGCCACGCGCCAAAACAGTAGCTATTTCAATTCTTTTAAGCTCGCCGCCTGAAAGTGACGCATTAACCTCACGATTAATATAATCGCGAGCGCAAAGACCAACCTGTGATAAATAATCACAAGCCTCTGACATACTTATTTCTTTGCCTGATGCTAAACGAATAAGGTCGTTTACCGTGATGCCCTTAAAACGAACCGGCTGTTGAAAGGCAAAGCTGATACCACGATGAGCACGCTCGGTAATAGAAAGGTCTGTTATGTCTTCACCGTCAAGCAAAATCTTGCCGCTTGTTGGTTTTATAATACCGGCAATAATTTTTGCCAATGTGGACTTGCCGCCACCATTTGGTCCTGTAATGGCCAAAAATCCGTCGCCAATGTCCATTGTAATATCCTTTAAAATTTCTTTCTTGCCGTCCTCATTTTCGGCGGAAAAAGAAATATTTTTAAGCTGTAACATGTACTTCCTCCAATTTTTGCATCCATACATAGTTATTATACAGTTTTTGCATCAAAAAAGCAATATTATTATTTACTAAACGCTACATTTTATGGTATAATGTGTTATATTTTTAAAATGGAGTTTTAAAATGAACATTACACAAAAATTATCAAGTGAATTGAATTTAAAAACATGGCAGGTAGAAGCCGCTGTAAAATTACTGGATGAAGGTAACACAGTGCCATTTATTGCACGTTATCGTAAAGAGGTTACCGGCAGTCTTGATGACCAAGTTTTACGCGCACTGTCCGACCGTCTTGGTTATTTGCGCAATATGCAGGAAACAGCAGAAAAAATTAAAGCCGCTATAGAAGAACAGGGCGCTTTAACAGAAGAGCTTTCTGCCGCTATTGACGCGGCGCAAACGCTTACCGAGCTTGACGACCTATATCGTCCTTATAAGAAAAAGCGTAAGACTCGCGCTTCGGTTGCGAAAGAAAAGGGACTTTCTCCTCTTGCTGATTTAATATATGCTCAAGCACCGGACAGCGCCGAGCCTATTGTTTTGGCTGCTGATTTTGTTAATGAAGAATTAGGCGTAGAAACTGCAGAAGACGCTTTACAAGGTGCTATGGACATCATTGCAGAAATTATAAGCGATGACGCCGATATACGCAAACGTATGCGCTTCGTTTGTATGGCACACGGTAAGCTCGTAGTACGCGCTGCAGGTGAAGAGCTTGACGTTTACGAAATGTACAAGGAATTTGAAGAGCCGCTTTCAAAAATTGCAAATCACCGCGTGCTTGCTATCAACCGCGGTGAAAAGGAAGAATTTTTAAAGGTTTCTGTGGATTTTGACCGCGATAAAGCAATGTTCATAATCTCTCGCGACCATATAAAAGAGGGTTCACCTTGTACCGAGGTTGTAAAGGCGGCCGCCGAAGATGCGTACACACGTCTTATATTCCCCTCTATCGAACGCGAAGTGAGAAATGCACTTACCGATAAGGCAAGTGCTGACGCAATAAAAGTATTTTCACAAAACCTACAGCAATTACTTATGCAGCCACCTGTAAAAGATACTGTAACTATAGGTCTTGACCCCGGCTATCGTACAGGCTGTAAGGTTGCTGTTGTTGACGGTACCGGCAAGGTGCTTGACACCGGCGTTATCTACCCTGTGCCCCCTCACAACAAAATCGAAGAAGCCAAAAAGATAATTAAAAACCTTGTTAAAAAGCACAATGTCCGCACCTTTGCAATAGGCAACGGTACTGCAAGCCACGAAACCGAATGCTTTGCGGCAGAGGTTATAAAAGAAATAAACGACGGACTCAACTATATGGTAGTAAGCGAAGCGGGAGCGAGTGTATATTCGGCGTCCCCGCTTGCCGCCGAGGAATTCCCACAGTTTGACGTAGCACTTAGAAGTGCTGTGTCTATTGCTCGCCGTATGCAAGATCCGTTAGCAGAACTTGTAAAAATAGAACCAAAGGCTATTGGCGTAGGTCAGTACCAGCACGATATGCCCGAGCGCGAGCTTGCAACAAGCCTTGACGGTGTTGTAGAATATTGCGTAAACTCGGTTGGTGTTGACCTTAACACGGCATCTGTTCAACTACTTTCGCGTGTGTCGGGTATTAACAGCGCAATAGCAAAAAACATAGTAGCTTATCGCGAGGAAAACGGTGTATTTACCGACCGCGCACAGCTTAAAAAGGTATCAAAACTTGGTCCTAAAGCATATGAACAATGCGCCGGCTTCTTGCGTATTATTGGCGGTAAAAAGCCACTTGATAATACGAGCGTTCACCCCGAAAGCTATGATGCCGCAACCCGCCTTTTAAAGCTTTGCGGTTTTAGCGAAAAGGATGTTGCCGAGCGTAAAATCAGCGACATTACCGAGCAACTTGAAGCACGTGGTGCAGATTCTGTTGCCGAAGAACTTGGTATTGGTGTACCAACACTCATAGATATTGCAAAAGAGCTGGAAAAGCCCGGTCGCGACCCACGTGACGAGCTACCAAAACCAATGCTACGCCAAGATATTATGAGTATGGAAGATTTAAAACCCGGTATGGAGCTTACAGGTACTGTGCGCAACGTAATAGACTTTGGTGCGTTTGTAGATATTGGTGTTCACCAAGACGGACTTGTTCATATATCTCAAATAACCAATCGCTTTATAAAGCATCCATCAGAGGTGCTTAAGGTTGGCGATATTGTAACAGTTTGGGTGCTTTCAGTAGAACCTAGCAAAAAGCGAATTTCTCTTACAATGAGAAAGGACAAGCTAAACAATGACTAAAAAAAGCAACTTAAAAGGTAGTCTTATACTCTGTCTTGCGGCACTACTTTGGGGACTTGCCTTTGTGGTGCAAAACCGTGCGGCAGGCAAAATTCCTCCATTTACCTTTAACTGTCTTCGTTCAATTATAGGGGCACTGTTTTTGTTTGGATTTATGGCTATAATGTCCATAAAAAACAAAGACTATGTAATTGTTCCTAAAACAATGAATAAAAAGCTTTTGCTTGTGGGTGGTGCCTTGTGCGGATTAGCACTTGCCGTTTCTACCAACTTTCAACAGTTTGGCATTGCCGCCTACCCTGAAGGCGCGCCGGTTGAAGCGCGGTCGGGATTTATAACTGCGCTATATGTAATCGTTGTTCCGATTTTATCGGTATTTATAAGAAAAAAGGTGCCGATTATGGTTTGGATTTCGGCACTTGTAGCAATCGCAGGTTTTTATATGCTATGCCTTTATGAGGGCACGGGTAAATTTTATCTTGCTGATATACTAGTGCTTGCTTGCACATTCACCTTTTCATTGCATATTATTATAATTGATAAATACTGCGACATCGTCGGTGGCGTGCGGCTTTCAGCGTTTCAGTTTGTTTTTGCCGCAATTATTTCAGGCATAATGGCACTTGTGTTTGAACTTGATTTAATAAACATTCAAAAGATTGCTTCAGTAATACCCGAAATTTTATATATGGGCATTGTATCAAGCGGTATTGCATATACATTGCAGATAGTCGGTCAAAAATATGCCGAGCCTGCAATTGCATCGCTTTCAATGAGTTTAGAGAGCGTATTCGCGGCCCTTGGCGGATGGGTAATTACCGGCAGTGCACTAAAGGGAAACGAAATTATCGGTTGCCTTTTGGTTTTCGCAGCAATAGTGCTTGCTCAAATTCCGGAATTTTTCAAAAATAAAAAATCACAGCTTTAATGGCTGTGATTTTTTATTCGCCCTTATATTTTTTTCGTGTGGCAAGACCCCCGCGAATATGACGTTCGCTCTTGTTTTTTTGAAGCACAGTATCCACCTTATAATAAAGCTCACGGTTTATGTTAAAAAGTCGTTCGGTAACATCTTTATGTACGGTTGATTTACTTATTCTAAAAACCTTTGCAGTAGCACGTACCGTAGCGCCGGTATCTATAATATATTCGGCTAAAACCTCTGCCCTATCACGCGAAAAACCTCTCATACAACTACCACCTCAAAAGAACTTGGTTAATTATATGAGAGATTTATATACTTTATGATATTATATTAGGACATCGTAAAAGGACGTCGATTTAAAAATCGACGTCCTCTAAATTTTTCATTGATTTTTTTCATACAATATAACGGTAAATCGGCAACCGCCGCCATCTAGGTTTTCGGCGATAATATCGCCACCTTCTATTGCTAAAATGCGTTTTACGAGCGACAATCCCAAACCGTTACCCTCTGATTTATGCGAAGTGTCCGCTTGATAAAATTTATCAAACAAATGCTTTTGGGCTTCGTCCGACAAGCCTTCACCACAGTCGGTAACACTAAAGACAAATTTATCCACTTGGTTTTCAAGCTTTATATATACTGTGCTGTCTACGGGCGAAAACTTTATTGCATTACCGATAAGATTGCTCCATACGTGGCGCATCATCGTTTCATTTCCGTTATATTTAACACTGTCAAGCTCAACATCAAACTCTATGTTTTTTAAAACCCACGCAGATTCCAGCGCAACTATTGCCTCTCTTATTTGCTCATCTAATGAAAAAAGCTCTTTTTTACTTTGTATTGACTGATTTTCGATTTTTGAAAGAAGTAATATATTGCTTACAAGCGAAGACAAACGACCTGTATTAAATAATATTTTTTCAACGTACTGCTGTTGGTCACTATCTAAATTTTCACATCCTTGAAGCAAGGTCGAATACCCTTCGATAGCGTTAATGGGAGTTTTAATTTCGTGCGATACATTAGATATAAAATCTGTTTGTAGAATTTCTGTAGCGGCTAGCTCCTGCGTCATAAGATTAAAGCCTGAATATAATTCTTTTATATCGTGTGAAGATGATTCGTTGACGTCAAGTTGTATAGAAAAATCTCCGTTTGCAACCTTGTCCATCGCTTTTCTCAGTTTTTTTATTGGATTGAAAAAAGCTCTTGATATAATTGTTGTCAACACACCACCGACAACCGTGCTTACAATAACAATCTCTAACCAAATTGGAATGCTCCAATTTTCATTTAGCGTATTTGCTATCTTATCAATCAAAAAAGCAAAGGCTATACAAAACAATAGTTCTAAATGAATCAATATCACCATGCGAACTCTGAGTGATAAAAACCTTTTTTTAGAACTGCGCTTTTGAAAAAATTTCATGATTTTACCACCTTGTATCCAACACCGCGCATGGTAACTATTTTGAAATCTTTGTTATCTTTAAAACGATCTCTAAGTCTGCCAATATGTACGTCAACCGTATGAGTATCGCTGTCGGTATCGTAACCCCAAACATCGTCCATTAGCTGCTGACGGGTAAAAATTCTACCCGGAAATGAGGCCATTTTGTATAAAAGCATAAATTCCTTTTGAGGAAGTGTCATAATGCCGTCTTCGCTTGTAACCGTAAAGGTATCACACTCGAGCACCGTGCCGCCTATAGTCTGCTTGCGCTCGTTAATCATCTGTGCGCGTCGCAACAAAGCCCCTACACGAAGCACCATTTCATTCACGTTTATTGGCTTGACCATATAATCATCAGTTCCCGAAATAAAGCCTTTGCGCATATCATCAAAAGCATCTTTGGCGGTAATCATTAAAACGGGAGTGGTATTACCCGCCTCGCGAAGCAGTCGCACAAACTCATAACCGTCAATTACCGGCATCATAATGTCAGAAATAATTAGGTCAAAGTATTCTGAATCGGTTGCCTTAAGCGCCTCTTTGCCATCACCGACCTCTTTTACCGTATAGCCGTTTTTAATAAGAACGTGGGCAAATAAATGGCGTAGCTCTTTATCGTCTTCCACAATTAAAATTTTAAGCATTGTCTTAATCCCCTTACGATAAGGTTTGTATTTACATTTTAACATCTTAATGCAGTATTTTCAACTCACCTTCAAATAAAGTTCAACAAATGTTGAACTTTATTTGAAGAAAAGTTTATTTTTGTTATGTATCATATATTAAATAACTTACGATAGAAGGAAAGATATACCTTGAACAAAAAGAAATCCCGGCTTTTTAGGTTTATTAAATACATAGTGCGTTTGGTTTATCAAAAAACCGAAATAATAGGACTTGAAAATTTACCGGATGAACCTTGCGTAATTGTGGGCAATCATTCACAAATACACGGTCCCATTGCTTGCGAACTGTATTTGCCCGAAAACTATTATACCTGGTGCGCTTCACAAATGATGAAGTTAAAAGAAGTTCCGGCATACACGTACAAAGATTTTTGGTCCGGAAAGCCAAAACCTCTAAGACCACTGTTTAAATTAATATCATATATAATTGCACCGTTATGTGTGTTGCTTTTTAATAACGCACGAACAATAGCGGTTTACAAAGACAATAGGGTTTTAAAAACCTTTAAAGAATCTATTACCAAATTAGAAAACAAAAATAATATTGTAATTTTCCCAGAATATGATAAAATATACAATAATATCATATATGATTTTCAAGAAGGTTTTGTCGATTTAGCCAAGCTGTATTATAAACGCACAGGCAAGGAGCTGTCGTTTGTACCACTTTATTTGGCGCCAAAGCTTAAAAGAATGCATTTAGGCAAACCAATAAAATTTTCTGCTGACAAACCTATTGAAGAAGAACGTCGCCGTATATGCGATTATCTAATGAGCGAAATCACCGATATTGCACGCTCTTTACCGGAGCACACTGTCATTCCTTATCGCAATATTCCCAAAAAGCAATATCCAAAAAATACCAGCAAGGATGCGAAATAATGAAAACTCCCGTTGTCGATTATCGAGAATTTCGTTTTTCAAAGCTTAATAGTCCACAGTTTTCTCATCTTAAGCTTCTTCTCGGTTGGGTTGGGTATTTTATAATGTATTTTCTTACCGAAAATCTTATTCCGGTAGAAAATTGCCACGTAATTCATTGTGCACTTGATGATATTATCCCTTTTTGTGAGTGGTTTTTGTTACCATACGTGTTTTGGTATGCACTAATTGTTATATCACTTCTATATTTTGCACTTTATGATATAGATAGTTTCAAGAAGCTGCAAACCTTTATTATCATAACGCAAATTTGTGCAATGATTGTATATATTGTTTATCCAAACTGTCAAAATCTGCGACCAAACGAGTTTCCGCGAGATAATTTTTTGACCGATTGTATCGGATTTTTATATTCGTTTGATACTAATACCGGGGTTTGCCCGTCATTACACTGTGCTTATTCCATTGGTATTGCTTCGGTTTGGTTAAAAGCTAAGGATGTATCAAAACTTTGGAAGGCAGCTATTGTTATTATTGCCATCCTAATCTGCATTTCTACAATGTTTATAAAGCAGCATTCCGCGCTGGATTTCTTTGCGGCATTGCCGGTTTGTCTGCTTGCAGAAATATTGGTTTTTAAAGTTTTTTATAAAAAAGCATAAGTTTTAAGGGGACAAAATTTATGAATATAATCATCAAGGAAGTTTCTACAAAAAAAGATTTAAAAAAGTGGATTGAATTTCCCAATACTCTTTATGAAGGTAATGAATATTATGTTCCGTTCTTGGCGAATGACGAGGCGGAAACCTTCTCGCCGGACAAAAATCCTGCGTATGCCTTTTGCGAAACAAGGCTTTTTTTAGCATATAAAGATAATAAAATTGTAGGCCGAATCGCCGGTCTTATAAATCACGCTTATAATAAAAAATGGAATAAAAATGCGATTAGATATACGCGTTTTGATTTTATTGACGATTATGACGTTTCAAAAGCTTTATTTGAAACGGTGGTAGCCTGGGGCAGAGAACGTGGTTATACCGAAATTATGGGGCCTATTGGCTTTACCGATATGGATCATGAGGGAATGCTGGTTGAAGGCTTTGAAGAATTTAATATGTCCATTACCTTCTACAACCATCCTTATTATTTGGAACACATGAAGCATTTGGGACTTCAAAAAGATATTGACTGGATTGAATACCGTATCAACGTTCCGGAAACTTTTGACCCGCGATTTGAGCGAATTTGCAATCATCTAATTAAAAAGCACGGCTATCAAGTGGTAACTTACGACAATCGTAAGGTTTTATATACCGATGCATTAGAAGCATTTAAGGTTATTGATATTGCCTTTTCAAAGCTGTATGGCACAGTCCCGCTAACTCCTGAAATTATTAAACACACGCTTGACGGCTATATACCTTTGGTAAATCTTGATTATATATGCTCTATAAAAGATAAAGACGGTAAAATCATCGGCTTCGGCGTGCTTGTTCCCTCTATTGCAAAAGCACTTAAAAAATCTAATGGTAAAATGCTTCCTTTTGGCGTTTTTAGATTATTAAAAGCACTAAAGGGCAAAAATGATACCTTGGAAATGTTTTTTGTGGCTGTTCATCCCGATTATCAGGTGCAGGGACTCCCTGCTATACTAATAAACACCCTTACGCCAAAAATTATGGCAAACGGTGTAAAGTTTTGTGAAACAGGTCCAATGCTTGAAACAAACACCGCCGTTCACAGTATGTGGAGGCACTTTGAAAAGCGTCAACACCGTCGCCGCCGCTGTTACATAAAGAAAATATAATTATAAAATAACGGCGAATGAGGTTTTTCTTGCCGCATTCGCCGTTATAAAAATTTGCAACAATGTAACAAAAGCACTTGACATTTCCATTGTAATGTATTATAATGCGATACATCATTGTGTTAAAGCGTTGCGTTTTAGAGCAATAAAACGTCGTACTTGCGGGGTTATAGCCTCGCTATATTTACCCTCTCCCGTAGCAAATACTACAATACGAGGGAGGAAATTTTTTTATTGTATTGTAGTGAATACTACAAGTATTGTTTAGGAGTCAAAAATGGAACAACGCGAAATCAAACGAGCACTAATTGATAGTGCTATTCACACTATAGCTAAGGTTGGTATAGACAGTGCAACAACCAAATTACTTGCTAACAATGCCGGTGTTAATGAGGTTTACATATATAGAATATTTGGTGGGAAGGAAAATCTTTTTAAAGAAGCATTTGTTTTTGTTGATAATGACTTTTCAGCAACCTTGCTAGACCTTTTGCCGAAAGCATATAGTCAAAGTCTCACCACCGAGGCCAGATTTAAAAATTTATTTAAGCGTGTCTGGAAATATGCAACATCAGATAAAGAAAAATGTTCTTTCTTTATTAGATACTATTATTCCCGTTGTTATACTAGCAAATTATCACTAGAGCGTAAAGCAATCTATGCAGCCGTTATGAAAAAAATTGATACTGCATTTGAACGAGGCACCGACACCTGGTGGTTATTCAATCATATTTTAGACGTTGTATTTTCGTCTGCCGTTAAGGTGTTGCGAGACGAAATCCCTGATAACGAAGAAACACAGGAAAATATTTTTAACCTGCTATACCCTGCAATAAAACAGTATTTTAAAAACTAAATAACCAATTTTTTTACCATCTGGACAAAAAATTTATATTAACTATTGACATTTTTTGTGTTTTGACATATAATTCGTACGTTGGTGTAGTAAACACTTACAATGTGAGGGATTATATATGCACACAGAAGAAATGCGCATAAAATTAATAGAAAGCACTATACACACCATCTCTGAGGTTGGTGTAGATCGTGCCACAACAAAGCTGCTTGCCGGTAATGCAGGCCTTAATGAAGTGTATATTTACCGTATTTTTGGTGGCAAAGACGGATTGTTTAAGGAAACCTTTACTTATATCGACAAACAGTTTGCAAAGCATTTGTTAAAATGCTTTAAAGATATTTCCAAAACCCAAAACTCAATGCGCAACTATTTTAGGAAAATTTTTTCTCAAATATGGGAGTTTGCCCTAAACGATAAGGAAAAATGTTCTTTCTTTATAAGATATTACTATTCCCGATACTACACAAAACAATGCGGAAATGAACGTGAAAAAATTTATCGTGACGTTTTGCTTTCAATGAAAAACGTTTTTAGGGAAGACGCTAATGTTTGGTGGTTGTTTAATCATACATTTGATGTTATTTTCTCTTCTGCGATAAAAGTATTACGCGATGAAATCCCCAACAATGAACAAACTGAAGAAAATATATTTGCACTGCTATATGCAGCACTACAGCCTCATCTAAAATAAAAGACATACTACAAAATTTCGTAGTATGTCTTTGTTTTTATATTATTTCAAGTAATTTTAAAAGATTTGGAATTTGTGATTCAAAGTTTACACCGTATTTCATTTCGGGGTATTGTTCCTTTGTAATTTTGATACAGCCCGCAGTAAACTTTGCCGCTATAAGCGCCGATTCAGGTAATGTTTTGCCCATTAAAACACCGCAAGTAAGTGTACTTGTAAATATGTCACCCGTTCCGTGATATGCTGCATCAACGTGTGGAGTAAATATATATTCTACATTTTCACCTTCCATACAAGCAGCACCGATTTCACCCGCTTTAAAGCAAACACCGGTAAGCACTATTTTACCGTTTGCAAACTTGCGAAGTCCGGTAAGCAAAGATTCAATATATTCTTTGCTATGAGGTGCCTCCATATAAGGCATATCGGTCATAAATGCCGCTTCTGTTATGTTTGGGGTTATAATGTCGGCCTTGGCACAAAGACGAACCATCTCTTTTGGAAAACTTTCGGGAAAACCTGCATAAAGTCGACCGTGGTCCGCCATAACGGGATCGACTATTAAAAGGGTATTGTCGGTACCAAAGGTATCTACCGCCTTGCACACAAGGTCAATTTGTTCTACCGAGCCTAAATAACCTGTATAAACCGCATCAAATGTAAGACCCTCTTTTTTCCAATGACTTGCTACGGGCATAATGTCATCGGTAAGGTCGCGGAATGTGTAACCCGAAAAACCGCCCGTATGGGTAGAAAGCACCGCTGTGGGTATGCCTGCGCACTCAATACCCGCCGCCGAAATTATAGGAAGCGCTACGGTAAGTGAACACTTACCAAAGCAAGAAATATCGTGAATTGCTGCTACTCTTTTTTGCATAAATAAACCTTCTTACTTTATCATTTGAATTTTTATATTAAGTTCCTTTTTTGCTTTAATTGGGAACGTTAAATGCTTGTACTGAAAACCGCCTACGGGGTGGAAATGACGTTTTTCGTCTGCGGGGCTTATGCTATATTCACCGTCAAACGATACCGACAACATATTTTTGAATATAACCTCATTATCGGTAAGCTCAACACTGTCACCGCTTTGACTAACTATTGGTAAAACATATTCGCTATCCCCGTTAGATAAAACACAAATATTTACTGCATCTTCCGTAAAATCATATTTTATTTCAAACCCTGATTTTTCGCTCTTTGCAGTAATAGTGTAATCATTTTGTGTAAGTGCAACTGTTTTATCAGTGTCACTACGATCAAGACGCGCCGTATTACATATCTCATTATCAACGTGACGCTGGATTTGCATATTCATAGGCTCGGTGGTAACAAAGCGATAAAGTGTTGCCGCCATAACCGCGCCGTAATCACGGTTGTAAAGCATACTTATTGCGCCGCCGCCCGTTTCACTTGCAGTATAAATATGCGTGTCACAAGCGTTAATGGTAGCCGTAAAATCGCCCTTGGTAACGGTGTAGAGATAACCGTTTTGGTATTTCCTTACACCCTCAACCTCACGCGGTAAAAGTGCCGACTCGCAAGTGTCAAACTCGTCGCCCATTTCAAGATACATAACAGCGAGCGACTTAACCTTGTCGAATGCGTGATGAATACAAGCAGGCTCGTCTGCCGAATGATACATAAGACCGCCGTAAAGTCTGCCGCCAACCGTACATTTTTCTAAAAGCTCTATGTTGCGGCGAACCGCCTTTGCAATAACGGGGTTTTCTTTTGCCAAATATACAAAGCCCTCGTGCATACCGTCGCTAGTGCGGCTGCCCCAATAGGTCCATTTGTTTTGACGAGTGCCCCAGCTGTTGTCGATAGCACCATCAGACAGTAAGAATCCTAAATGGTCAATTGCACGGTCTGTATAAAACTTAATTTTTTCGTTATCTTTAAGCCATATAGAATGAAGCACAAGAAGCGGAATAGACTCTTCAAGGTTATAACCCATATCAATAAAGTGACAGCCCTTGTCCGTTGTACCGTCAAGAGGCTTACCCTCGCCAAAGAAAAGACCTTCATTATCAAAATGAGCACGACAAAATTCTTCTTGCTTTAAGGCGTTATCTAAAAACTTTTGCTCGCCTGTGTAGTTATAAGCAAAGGCAAACATAGCCGCAGCACCCGCATTATAGTTTATATGCGGTCCTGCCGCTTCACACCAACCAATTGCCGCTGTAGCGCGCTCACGGAAAATTTTATCCCATTTAGTGAAGGTTTCTTTATCTAAAATATCGCCAAATCTATGTAGCGTTTCGCCAAGCATAAGGCAGGTGAAAATGTTAGTACCCTTCCAACGATTTGCAAGGTCATTGCGGTAATCTTTATTTTCAGACAGTAGATTATGTTCAGTCCAATCAATGAGCTTTTTAGCCGCTGTAAGATAGTATTCCTCGCCTGTTTCTTTATACAAAAGAACAAGTGGCAAAACCATATCGGCACAACGACCGTGTACCACCGCACAACCGGGGCATAAAATAGCACCGTCAAGCAGTGGGTCTGGCATATCGAGTTGAGTCTTTAAAAGCTCATCGCACCAAGACTTCATTAAATTATAAACTTTGGTTTTAAAACTCATATTTACTCCTATTCAAAATCCGTTTTTGATGGACAAAAATCTGCCATCGGACAGCGCTCGCAATACGTTTTTCTAGCGGTGCAAATATCACGTCCAAAAAGCACACTGCGATGGCAAAAATCGTTCGATTTTTCGGGCGGCAACAGCTTTCGCATTGCGTTTTCAACCTGTAATGGATTGGTTGTTTTAACAAAGCCTAGCCTATTACACAATCTTATAAAATGCGTATCGGTAACAACTGCAGGCTTACCGTAAACGTCACCGCAAACAAGATTTGCCGTTTTTCTACCAACACCCGGTAGTTTTGTCAGTTGCTCAATGGTGTCGGGTACAGTGCCGCCAAATTCACTTACTATCATTTGGCCAATGCCCACTAAATCCTTTGCTTTTGTCTTATAAAGGCCACAGGTTTTTATAAGCTCTTCAACACTTTCAATAGGTGCTGCAGCCATAGATGCTGCGTCGGGATACGCCGCAAAAAGCGCAGGCGTAACCATATTTACGCGCGCATCGGTGCACTGAGCCGAAAGGCGTGTTGCAATAAGCAACTGAAAAGCATCGCTGTAATTAAGCGAGCAAATAGCATCGGGGTAAAGTATTTCGAGTGCTTCTACCGCTTTTAATACCCTTGTTTTCTTATCCATTTTTAATATCCTGAAGTCTCATATCGCCGCTCTTAATCCAACCAAGCTTGCGCATCGCCTCTGAAATGCCAAGGCATACAACCGCAGGTAGTAAAAAGTGCATTGCAAGAATTTCTAAAACTGTAAGTACAGGTGTAGAACCTGCATCTATCATAGCGCCGTATGCCGCAAACTGACCCACAAGACCTGCCGAACCCATACCCGAGCCTACAGGCGTGCTTACCATTTGGAGAAGTGCCGATGATATAGGGCCTAATATTGCACTAGCAAGTATTGACGGCAACCATATTATAGGTTTTTTAACTATATTTGGCATTTGAAGCATAGATGTACCAACGCCCTGCGCTATAAGACCGCCAAGCTTATTTTCGCGATATGAGATAACAGCAAAGCCTACCATATTACAGCAGCAACCAATTGTTGCAGCGCCCGCCGCAAGACCCGTGATACCCATAGATATACCGATAGCCGCCGATGATATAGGTAGTGTAAGAAGTATACCCATTATTACCGATACAAACATACCGCCTATAATTGGACTCTTCTCAACGTTTACGTTAACAAGCTCGCCTATCCAGTTCATAGCAGCAGATATGTACGGACCGACAAGCAGCCCTGCCAATGCGCCCGAAAGTATGCAACAAAGTGGTGTTAAAATAATTTCAAGCTTCGTTTTGCCCGATACTAATCCGCCAATTTCAATAGCAACGTATGCCGCAATAAAAGCGCCTAACGGTTCACCCGGTGCGCCTAGCACAAACTTTGAAAGGTCGGGAAATGCGCCAACCATACCTGCAACAGCGGCAGATATACTGGTAAGTGGCGATGCCTTTAATTTTACCGCAACACCAACGCCTATACCGGCGCCCGTGATGGTCTTTGCAACGTTGCCCATAGCGGCAAAGTACGAGCCTATGGTATTATCACCTATAATAGTACCAATCTGACAAATAATGGTGCCTATTATAAGGGTAGAAAACAGTCCATACGCCATACCCGACAGTCCGTCGATAAATAAACGGTTTAAATACTTTTTAATCATTTTTCATCCCCCTATTCGATGAATTTTTACTTAATTTAACATAATTATAGTACAATGTTTTTTTGTAGTCAAGTAAGCGATAAGAAAAAATCCCCGAAATTTTCGGGGATTTTAAATTAGTATTTTCTTCGTAGAATAATGTAACTTAACCAATACAAAAAAACAACTATACAAACGCAACCACTAGATAGCATCATTAGCTCTTCTTTGTCTATAAGTTTAAATATAATGGTTCCAACAGCGGCCACCATCACAAATAAATACCCTGCCCAGCTCCAAGCCTTTAATGACAGGTATTTGTTACGCTCATCACTACTTTGAATATCAACTTCTTCGCGATATTTTCCATTTTTAAAATACTTAATATTACGCAATAGAAAAAGCGTTCCAATAATTATAAACGATACACCGAAACCGCTCCAAAATTCATCAATCAATCCAAACAAATTGCATACGCAAAGTGCTGCTCCCACAAGAATTTCAAATACGCTCATTATAAGTTTTAATTTTCTCATTTCATATCCTCCTCGTCGAAAATGAAAATTTCTTCAATAGTCATCTGGAAGCATTTTGCAATTTTAAAGGCTAAAAAAATAGAGGGATTATATCTGCCCGTTTCAAGCGAGCTTATAGTTTGCCTTGATACGCCTAATATTTTTGCAAAATCCTCTTGGGTAATGCCCTTTTGCTTTCTTATTTCTTCAATTCTGTTTTTCATCTACCCACCTCTTTAAATGTAAAGTTAACTTTACATTGTTATAATATCATACCTCTTCCAAAATGTCAAGTAAACTTTACATTTTGTTTTTTAAAAAAATCCCCGAGAAACCTCGGGGATTTTAAGTTTAATTATTTATCACGCTTTTTAAAGCCGCGTCTGTCACGGTTGCCGCTCTTTCTTGGAGCTTCATCCTCGCCGTCATCTTCAACAACTGCGCCGTTTACTTCAACCAAAGCATCGCGACGTGAAAGGTTAATTCTGCCCTGATCGTCAATCTCGGTAACCTTAACAATTACCTGATCGCCGACAGCAACAACGTCTTCAACCTTTTCGACCCTCTTAACGTCAAGCTTAGAAATGTGAACAAGACCTTCTTTACCCGGTGCGATTTCTACAAATGCGCCAAAGGTCATAAGGCGGGTTACCTTACCACTATAGACTGCACCGATTTCGGGGTCGTTTGCAATAAGATTTACTATATCAATTGCAGCCTGAGCTTTTTCAAGATCAAGACCTGCAACAAATACGTGACCGTCTTCTTCAATGTTAATAGTACATTCACACTGCTCTTGAATAGACTGAATAACCTTACCCTGCTTACCGATAACATCACCAATCTTGTCTGGGCTGATAACGGTTGTAAGCATCTTAGGAGCGTATGGTGAAAGTTCATTGCGGTATTCGGGAATACACTTGAGCATTACGTCATCAAGAATATATTTACGAGCCTTGTTGGTTTTTGCAAATGCTTCTTTAATAATTTCAGGTGTAAGACCGTGCACCTTAAGGTCCATCTGAATAGCGGTAATACCCTTGTGTGTACCTGCTACCTTAAAGTCCATATCGCCGTAGAAGTCTTCAAGACCCTGAATGTCAACCATTGTCATAAAGTCGCCGTATACGCCCTCGTCACCTGTGATAAGACCGCAAGAAATACCTGCTACAGGAGCCTTAATCGGAACACCTGCTGCCATAAGAGCGAGTGTAGAACCACAGATAGAGCCCTGTGAAGTAGAACCGTTAGAAGAAAGAACCTCACTTACTACACGAATAGCGTATGGGAACTCTTCAACAGAAGGAATAACAGGTAAAAGTGCACGTTCAGCCAAAGCACCGTGACCGATTTCACGACGGCCAGGTCCACGAGAAGGCTTGGTTTCACCAACGGAGTATGATGGGAAGTTGTAGTGGTGAATATAACGCTTGCTTACCTCTTCGTCAAGACCGTCAAGCTTTTGAGCCTCGCTTACAGGAGCTAAAGTAGCGATTGAAAGAACCTGTGTTTGACCACGGGTAAACATACCTGAGCCGTGAACACGTGGGAGAAGGTCAATTTGTGCGTCAAGCGGACGGATGTCGTCAATACCACGACCGTCTACACGCTTGCCTTCATCCTTAAGCCAAGCGCGAACAACGTGCTTTTGAACAAGATACATAATCTCGTCAAGCTTTGCTTCACAACCTTCAAAACGCTCGTCAAACTTAGCGTGAACGGCGTCATAAATAGGAAGAAGTGCCGCGTCACGAACATTTTTATCATCGGTATCAAGTGCTTTCTTAACGTCTTCAATGCAGAAAGCCTCAATCTCTGCCATGATTTCCGGATCAGGATCGCTTGATTCAAATGCGAATTTTTCTTTACCGATTTCAGCAACAATGCCGTTAATGAACTTAACGATTTCCTTATTTACCGCGTGACCTGCCATAATGCAGTCAAACATAAGGTCATCGGGAATTTCGTTACCACCTGCTTCAATCATAGCAACCAAGTCTGCGGTTGAAGATACGGTAAGGTTAAGCTCGGTAGCTGCGCGCTGCTCGAGAGTTGGGTTAATAATAATTTCGCCGTCAATAAGACCAACGCTTGTAGAAGCGATTGGGCCATCCCAAGGAATGTCAGACACTGCGATAGCTGCTGATACACCGATAGCTGCAGTAATTTCTGGTGAGCAATCAGGGTCAACCGACATAACGGTTGCAACAACCGAGCAGTCATTTCTCATATCTTTTGGGAAAAGTGGACGAATAGGTCTGTCAATGCAACGTGATGAAAGAATAGCCTTTTCACTTGCTTTGCCCTCACGGCGCTGGAAAGAGCCCGGAATACGACCTACTGCATACATTTTTTCTTCAAAATCAACTGAAAGTGGGAAAAAGTCAACGCCTTCGCGTGGCTTTGAAGATGCGGTAACTGTACAAAGAACGCTTGTGTCACCATAACGAGCCATAAAAGCTGCGTTTGCAAGGCCGGCCATTTTACCGGTTTCAAGGCTAAAGGGTCTGCCTGCAATGGTGGTTTCATAAACCTTAAAGTTTTCAAACATGTTTTCTAATCTCCTTTTGTTTTAAATTTCTTTTTATCAAGAGATTTTCCGTTTAGCAATAAAACCAAAACTCAACTTATTGGGTTCTCGTTTTACCGCTAAACAACAAAAAACCTCTTTAAATACTACTGCCATTTAACAAAATCAAACCGAGCAAATTTAGATTGCTCGGTTTGTTTGTTACATAATTACTTACGCAAGCCGAGCTTCTTAACGATAGCACGGTATCTTTCAATGTCTTTCTTCTGAAGGTATGCAAGAAGGTTTCTTCTGTGACCTACCATCTTAAGAAGACCGCGGCGTGAGTGGTGGTCCTTCTTGTGGATATCAAGGTGAGCGTTGAGCTCGTTGATACGGAAAGTAAGAACTGCAATCTGAACTTCAGGAGAACCTGTGTCACCCTCGTGAACTGCGTACTCAGCCATAACCTGCTGTTTTTGTTCGTTAGTCATTCTTTTTCACTCCTTTTTAATAATATTGTCCGCCATATTCCAAGCAAAAGGTCTTGAGCGTTCCAAATAATTGGCAGTCACCAAAAGCATAGAACATGGTACCTGACCATAGTCAGCCATAGCATTATAGCACAAGTGTTGCAAAAAGTAAAGAGTTTTTTATTTTTGTTTTTTATGTTATTATTATTTACGGATAATTCACACTTTTCTTTCACAAATTTAATAAAATTATTATAGGCTTAAATCACAATCTTTCATTTAGAAAGGACTTTTTTATGAACGAATTTGAAAATAACAACTATACGCCCGATAATGAAACCGGTAACAACGATTTCTACAGCAAAAAGGCTGACGATATCATTCAAGATGCGCCTTTGCATCAAGCACCGCCAACATATTCTACGGGCTATGAAAACAATTTTTCACAAGATAATATTACCTCTCCCAAAAAGCCAAAACGCAACAGTAATGTTTTAACTATAATTATCGCTTGTGCTTTATCGGCGGTTATAGCGGCAGTTTTCAGCGCTGCAATAACCATAGGTTTGTCAAAAAATAAGCAGACCAATGCCACTAATAATCAAAGCAACACCAGCAGCAATATGTCAGTTCAGCAAAGCGTACCCAAAGACAACGTCAACATAACCATTGACGACACGTCGGCCTCGGTTGCCGAAGCCGTTGCTTTAAAATGCACAAATAGTGTTGTTGGCATCAATACCACACGGTCAATTTCAAGCTTTTTTGGCAGTACCGAACAGCAAGCCGGCGGTGGCTCGGGTGTTATTTATTCAGCCGACGGTTACATTATAACAAACTATCACGTAATTGCAGATGCCGTTGGATCAAGCAGATCAAAAATTGATGTATTTATAGGCGACAGCAACTCTACGCCATATGGGGCAAGCGTTGTTGGTTATAATATTTCTTGCGACCTTGCAGTGCTTAAAATTGATGCATCGGGTCTTACCCCCATAGAACTTGGCAACAGCAATGATTTACGCGTAGGACAACAGGTTGTTACAATCGGTTCGCCAAGCGGTATTGAATTTATGGGTAGTGTAACAGCAGGTATTATAAGCGGTCTTGACCGCACGGTATCTACCAGCCCCGACCTAAAGCTTATTCAAACCGACGCCGCTATAAATCCCGGTAATTCGGGTGGCGCATTACTTGATTCCGAAGGCAAGCTTATTGGTATTAACAGTTCAAAAATCGCCTCGGTAGAATATGAAGGTATGGGCTTTGCAATACCTATAGATATTGTAAAAGAAAAATGCGATAAAATCATTTCACAAAAAAGCGATTCGCACGCATATTTGGGCGTCAGCATCAGTAGCACATACACAAGCGAAGTTCTGTCGTTCTATGGTTATCCATCGGGTGCCGTTGTATCAAGTGTTGCAAGTGGAAGCCCCGCATACAACTACGGCATTAAACGCGGTGACATAATTACAGAATTTAACGGAGTTGAAATTACCGAATACACTGTATTTTATGATGAACTCAATAACTGCAAGAGTGGTGACAAGGTAGATATTACAATATACCGCGAAGGTAGATATCGCACAATTAATCTTACACTAACATCCGACACCACAAACTAGAATTAAAATACTCCTCTGAAAATTCAGAGGAGTATTTATTTATTTGGGTAGATTTAAATTTATAGTTTCAAATAATAACTTATAACGTTCTTCTTCCAACATAGATGCCGGGTGCAATACCGCAAGTGCACCATCGGTAGCCGAATCGTATGCTGTATCTGCACAAATAATCTTATATGTAATACGAGCTTTATTATTTGCGCTATAAGCCTTATCTATAAAGTTATCTTCACCAATTTCAGCAACAAGGATATAATCACTATCATTTTCGCAGGCTCGGTAAATCGCATATTTGCCAGCACTGCCACTCCAATCAAGGTGTACACCATCGTCGCACCAACCAGCAGTAAAGTTTGTCGGTATTTCTCGCTTTGATACTGTTTTGAATCCATTTATTACATAGGTGTTACCCTTTTTAGTATCAAAGGTAACAAAGAAACCGTCGTGCAAAAATTCAACGCCTTCACCATTACAGGTAACAGAAACATTGTCAAAGCCCTCATAACGCAGTTTTAAAATACCGCCTACTTCGGATTTGATTTTTAAATCTTGGATTTTACTGTTGTTATAGTCACAATCAACGGTAAAATTACCTCTGGCCTTCAAGCCCTTAAACGATATTTTTCCCCAAGTATCAGGTATTGCAGGCAATAAAGAAACATAACCTTCGTGGCTTTGAAGTACCATTTCTGTCATACCTGACGTTGCACCAAAGTTACCGTCAATCTGGAAAGGCGGATGCACGTCCCAAAGATTTGGATATGTGCGTTCCTTTAGTAGATTTTGAAGTAACAAATAAGCGTGTGTGCCGTCGCCTACACGTGCCCACGCATTAAGGCGGTGAGCTAATGCCCAGCCAGAAGAGCGATCCCCTCGCATCTGCAACGTTAAGCGCGCCGCATCAAGCCAAGCCGGTGTACTGTGAGTTACGGTGTTGCCCGGTGTAAGCGCTACAAGCTGTGATATATGGCGGTGACGTGCCTCGCCTATTTCACCATAAAAATGCTCCTCGTCATACTCTTTTATCTGACCGCTATAACCTATCTGTACAGGACCGTAACCGTCAAGTTGTTGCTTTTCGGTATCAATAACATTGTCGGTTACACCTAAAATCTCGGCACATTTTAAATCGTCAATAGCATTTTCATATATAAACTGCTGGTCAAAACCGCAGCCTACGGTGTGCCAATACTGCTGCATTTTGTGCTGATGCACCCAGCTGCCCGAAATAATCTGCTCGGGAGATGCAGAAAAACTGCACAAATATCTTCCATCGTAATTTTTAACGCACTTAGTCAAAAATTTAGACATTCCGTGAATTGCGGGATAAGAATACTCTTTCAGTACCTTTTCATCACGAGTAAAATCATAATAATCCCAGAACATTTTGCTGGTCATACCACCGGTGCCCGGACCCGAGTGGGTGTTTTTAGACATTCCGTCAATCTGATACATCCAAGCACCCGTGCCGATTATCCAACCACATTCGCCGTCACCCTCAACGTAGTTTTGAGGTGCTACGTCCTTAATCCAGTTTGAAGCATGTACTCCTGCCGCGTTTTGATAGTTTTTCCAATAATCAGCATATGCTTTAAAGCATTCGGCAAGGTTAGTGCTAAAGGCAGGCCAATAGTTCATTTGCACGTTTATATTATGCCAAAAGCCGCAGCTCCAAGGCGACTTATCATGTACTGTCCATACGCCTTGTAACGACGCAGGTGGTGTGCCCTCACGCGAGCTTGATACAAGCAGATGCCTACCAAAAGCATAATAAACCTCTTCCAAATATAGCTCTTTATTTCCGGCTTTGTATGATTCTAGCATGCTTTCGGTGTCGCGTCCGTCGTCAATGCCACCCAAATCAAACTCTACTCTGTTTATTAAACTGCAATAATCTGCTGTGTGGCGACTGTATAACGCGTCCCAACCGAGTAATACGGCATTTTCAAGACAGGCAACAACCTTATTGTGAGGGTCCTCACCCAAAGCCTTATGACAACCAGCCATAAACACTTCAGGACACAGCTTATAAGACGTGTCAAGCGTATAAAAAAGTACCGCCTCACTTGCGTTTTTAACCGATAATTTATTATCATTTTCTATAACCTTACCATCGGTAACAACGGCAAGTCTTGCTTCATAAATAAGTTCGCGTGAAGGTAGTGTACCACGCATAACGAGTGTATTATTTTCTACCGATATTTCACCCGTTCTGCCACCATCGTCTAAAGAACGCTCCCCAAGATACGGTATCAAAAGGCTTATATCAAAATCAACCGTGCCGTTTTGTGTGTTAATTTTATAGGCAAACACCTTATCAGGATAACTTGTAAAGCACTTGCGATTAACACAAATGTCACCTACACAATATTTAGAATATGCAACGCCATTATCAAGCAATAGACCTCTTTCGTAATTGCTGACATCACTATGGTTAAAGTCTATAAAAACCTCGCCGAAATTTGAAACACCGCCGGTGCTATATGGGTTTGCAAAGGTGTTGGTTGTAAACTGTATACGCTCGGTATCGGCACCGCCAAAAACGCTTGCGCCAAAATAGCCGTTACCTATGGGCAAAGAATATTTTTCCCAACCCTCGTTACTACTTTCTGCGGGAGAAAAATATCGCATTATAAGACTTTTTTTCATAAACGTGCACCTTCTTTTCTTTTGTTTTATTATATAGCCTTAAATTACATTTTTCAATACGCTTTTTGTTGACAGTATTTACCCGTATTTGATATAATATCTAAAATATCGTTGTGAGGTGCAGTTATGTTTTATAAAAACCTTAAAAACCCACCAAATAAATACCGTCCCGCACCGTTTTGGTCGTGGAACGAAAAACTTGATGTAAATGAAACTGCCGCTCAGGTGCGTGAAATGGAAGAGGTCGGTATAGGCGGCTATTTTATGCACGCGCGCGGCGGACTTCAAACCGAGTATATGTCGGACGAATGGTTTGATAACGTAAAGGCTACACTCCGTCAAGGTAAAAAGCTACAAATGCAGTCTTGGGGATATGATGAAAATGGTTGGCCCAGTGGCTTTGGCTCGGGGGCTGTCAACGGTCTCGGACTTAAATACCAACAAAAATACCTCCGTTGCGAAGAAACCGAGGCCCCAAAAGAGACCGATTGCACCATAACAAATCTTACGTACAACGGTAAAAACATTCACTTTTATTATGAAGTTAATCCTTTTTACGTTGATACGCTCGACGGCGAGGTAATATCTGAATTTATTCGCGTAACACACGAAGCATATAAAGAAAAGCTTGGGGACGAATTCACCGACATGGCAGGCTTTTTCACCGATGAGCCTCAAATTTCTCGTAACGGACTTCCCTGGTCTTTTATTTTAGAAAAAGAGTACAAAAAGGCTTACGGCGAAGAATTAGCACCAAAGCTTCTAGATTTGTTCTACGAAACCGAAACCTCAAGTGAAACCAAATATAACTTTTTTAAGCTTATAACCAATTTGTTTTCCGAAAACTATATGAACAACATCTACAAATGGTGTAACGATAACGGTAGTGCACTTACGGGTCATCTTGTGCTCGAAGAAGGACTTCACGCTCAGTTAATCGCAAACGGTGCCTGTATGCCGCATTATGAATATATGACTGTGCCCGGCATGGACAATCTGGGCCGTGTGCTTAATCGTATTGAGTGCGAAATGCAGCTATCTTCTGTCGCTAATCAGCTTGGCAAAAAACAAATTTTATCGGAAACCTTTGCCGCTTGCGGTTGGAACGTTAGCTTTGAAGAACTGCTTTGGATATATGAGCACCAAATGGTGCACGGCATAAATTACCTTTGTCAGCATCTTGAAGGCTATACCCTACGCGGCATCAGAAAGCGTGACTACCCCGCTACACTGTTTAAGCAGCAGCCTTGGTGGAACGATTATCGCGTATTTAACGACAAGGTTAGCCGTATTGGTATGTTAATTGCTGAAGGCAAAATAGAGCACGAGATTTTGGTGCTTCACTCGGCCGACAGCGCGTGGGCAAACTATGATATAAAATCACCCGTTTATGCGTCACAGCTTTGTCGTGATATGGTTGACGTTATGAACCGACTTGAAAAAAATCAGTTACAATACCATCTGGGCGACGCCACCATTATGGAGCGTCACGCAAAGGTAGAAAACGGCAAAATAGTTATCGGCACGCAAAGCTATTCGGTTGTAGTGGTTCCACCATCCGATTGCTTAGCAAGCAATACGGTAAAACTGCTTAAAGAATTTAAAACGCAGGGTGGTCTTGTAATTTTTGCAGGACGCATACCCACTATGATAAACGGTAAAACCAACGACGAAATAATTGAATTTTCAAAAAATTGCATCACCGTAGAAGCCGAAAATCTTGTAAATGCTATCCCTGCTTCTTTATGTAAAATTGAGCTTGCCTATGATGCGGATAAGCTTGAAAATCCAATTCTTACCGCCGTTCGTCGCTTTGACGAGCAAAAAATGACCATGTATTACCTTGTAAATCCGTGCAACGTAAAGCACGATTTTACCGCTACCGTAAGGGGCGGTAGTGCCACAATATTTAATGCTGTAACGGGCGAAGAAGAAGCCGTTGAATTCGCAGTAAATGGCGATAAATTAGATATTAAATCCACAATTTACGGTAACGGTTCGGTTGTTTTATTTGTTTATGACGATGCTGTAAAGCAACCCCTTAGCACAAACAAAGCCGAATTAAAGCCGCTACTGTTTAGCGGAGAATGGCAAATAGAGTCTGACGATAATGCCATCACGCTTGATTACTGTGACGTTTATTTTGACGGCAAGCTGGCATACGAAAATCTACCTGTAAACGACGTTCAGGAAAAGGCTCTCAGCTTCGAAAGAAAGGTAAATACAAAGCTTGTATTTAAGTTTAATGTAAAAGACTTGTCTTTCGGCAAGTGCGAGCTTGTAGTAGAAACGCCCGAAATTTTTGATATAACGGTAAACGGTAAGGCTATAAAAAAAGAGATAAACGGCTATTATTTTGATGCTTCATTCAAGGTTATTGATATATTCAATTATGTCGTAGAAGGTCAAAACGAAATAACGCTTGAGTGTGATTTTGTTCAAAGTGAACAGGTTTATGAAAATGCAAAAAAATCGCTTATCTTTGAGTCCGAAAAAAATAAGCTTAGCTACGATATGGAAATTGAAGCCATGTATCTAAAAGGCGATTTTGCTGTTAAAACCGACGAGGAATTTGAGGATCTTGATCGCAATGCTTTGCGCACAAACGGCAATTTCTATATAACAAAGGCTCCCGACACCTTAAATAGCGGAGATATTGTAAAACAGGGTTACCCCTTCTTTGCGGGTAGTATGAACTTTAAAAAGAAAATCACCCTTACCGCCGACGAATGCAAAAACCGCAGTATTAAATTCAGCCGTCTTGGCTCTACCGTAATTAAAGTAAAGGTGAACGGCAAGGACACTGACAAAATTATGTGGCAGCCTTATGAGGTGGATGTTTCAAAGCTCTTACACGAAGGTGAAAACGATATTGAAATCACTATAACCGGTAGCCTTAGAAATCTGCTTGGACCATTCCATTTAAGTGACGGCGAAAATTATTGGGTATGCCCCAACAGCTTTTTCCACGAATCGCCCATCTGGCGCAAAGGGCTTAACCCTAACTGGATAGACAGCTACTGCTTTGTAGAGTTTGGAATATTCTTTTAAAACTGAAAGTTGAGAATTTTGATGTGCTGTGCACAAATAAAAAATCTCCGCAAATTTGCGGAGATTTTTTATTTTATATTACAATATCAACTATATCTAAATTTTCATCAAACACCGTAAAGCACGCATCATAGCCTGCATCAATTTTGCCCTTGGTTGTAAGTCCCATAACGGCCGCAGGTGTTTCGGTCATCATTTTAACCGCATCTGCTACGCTGCAACCTGCCTTTACTGCGGTTTTTAGCAGTATATCGCTTGTAGCAATACTACCTGCAAACGCGCTTCTGTCAAGCAGCTTTGCAACACCGTCTTCAATAACAAACGGTACGGGGCAATCACGATATTCCTTACCCTCTTCGCCTATACCTCCCGGCCTTAACGCGTCGGTTATAAGGCAGACACGGTCTGTACCCTTTAGCTTGATTATCATTTTAAGCAAATCAAGTGGCAAATGGCAACCGTCGGCAATAGCCTCGACATACATATCGTCAAGCAAGTATGCGCTCTCAACAATGCCCAAACGCCTAAAGCCTTGATGGCGTGTGATGGTAGAAGTGCAAGAATATAGATGTGTAATAAGGTGGTTACCGTCATTATACGCACGTAAAACATCATCATATTCTGCCGATGAGTGAGCCGTTGCGGCAAGTATGCCCTTTTCTGTTATGTCCTTTAAAAAGGCATTATCCTTGTCCTTTTCGGGCGCATAGTCCCAACGGGCAATAACGTCGCTGTATTCTTCGAGCAGTGACTCGTATTCCTCGCGGTCTATATCACGCACAATACCCGGGGCTTGACCGCCGCACATTTCGAGTGCAAAATACGGCCCTTCAAGGTGAATGCCCGGTATCTCTAAAGCACAACTGTTTTTAACCTCGCGTGCGGTTTGAAGCGCGCGCACCATAGTATCATAATCGGTGGCACTGATTGTTGGGTAAATAACGCGTGTGCCGTGAGCCGCGTGTGTTTCACAAGCCCTTTTAAAGGCTTCGGGTGTGGCGTCAATAAACTCGTATCCCCCGCCGCCATGACAGTGGATTTCAATAAAACCGGGGGCAATGTAATTACCTCTTAGGTCTATCTTTTCACCGTTTACTGTTTCAGTAGGCTTTACGTCCACAATTTTATTACCATCAATAACTATATCATAGCCGCAAATTTCTTTACCACCCGATACAATTTTGCCGTTAGTTAATATCTTCATTCTACAATAATTTCTTTCTTTTCTTTGTATGAACGCTCTATTGCATCGAGTATTTTAACCGGATATACCAGATCGTCATAGCTGTCGTGCATTACGCCGTTTTTAACCATCTCTACAAACTCGTCAAACTCATTAACGTATGTATAAGCAACGTTGTCGCAGAAGGTGTTATAGGTTTGGTTATCAAGGGTGTTAAGCGTTGCAGTGTATCTGAATTCGCCTGTGTAACAGCCGCAAACGTCAAATTCGCCCATATTAAATATAACGGTAAGGCGATTTTTCTTTTCATCGGGGCAATAAGCTACAACCGATTTTACATTACGACCATAAATGGTAATAAGCATTTCAATAAGGTGCTGCGTGTAAAACCAGAAGCCGCCGTATGGATTATCCATATTAACGGGGCAACAAATATTACCGCTTGCAACCTTTTTTTCTTTTGCCATACGAGAAAGCGGTTTTAATTCATCAATAAACTTAAGACAAGAACCACCGCAAAGCAAAGTACCGTTATCTTTAGCGGTTTGAGCAAGTTCTTTTGCAAGCTCTAAATCAGCACAAAAAGGCTTATCAATAAAGCAAGGAATACCTGCCTTTACATAAGGCATTGCATATTTATAGTGATTGTTACCGTGACGGGCTGTTACTAAAATGCCGTCAACCTTGCCAACAAATTCGTCTGGTGATGAAGCCACATAGGTAGCGTAGCCTGCGTCAATAATGCGCTTAGTAGCGTCCTCTTCCTCGCTGTAAATACCAACGATTTCAATATCCTTATACTTTTCGTTTTCTTTTACCAATTTACCAAAAGCATCGGCATGTGAATTTTCTACACCAAGAATTGCAATTTTCATAATTTTTTCTCCTCTAAAATATGAGTGCATATTTATGTTGAAAGAAAATTGTTTACAGTGCCATTTTGAAGTGAGGGTGCTGTACAAAGGTACCGCCCCTCACAAAAAATAGTGCTGTGGGCAATTTTAATCAACATTTTTTGTATCGAGTGGGTTTTGTGCACGTATTTGATCAATAACCTTAAACTGTGTAAGTACCTGATATGGTGTAATTTCCATTTCTTTGCCGTCTACAAGATTGGCGTAAATCATATCATAGTATTTTTTAACGCCTACTGTAAATACTGTGCCCTCAACGTCAACGTGCTCTTCGGTCCAGTCAAGCTTTTCACTACAGTAATTAGGTGTGCGATCCTCTTTAAAGAGAGGCTCTAACGTAAGTTTTTGCTCGGGAGCGGTTTCAGGATTATAGTATTTATAATCAATAGCACTCATTGTAGCTTTAAGTGAGCCGTACTGACAATGAACAACGTATATAGGACCTGCGTATGCGTTGCACTTTGAGAGGTCAACATCAATAAGTGGTTTATTTGGTGCTGTAAGAATAATCTTTGCATAGTCTTCGGCATCACCAAAGGTGTTAACGCGGTCAAGCTTTGAGAAAACGGTGATATTGTCGTCAAAGCCTAAAATATCAAGTGCTTGGTCAAGCGGATGAGGACCTGTGTTTCTTACCTCGCCACCGTTATAGCCTTGGTATGTCTGCCAGTCCCAACGACGTGCAAAACCCGAAAAAGCAATGCTGTACTGAACGGGACGGCCAAGCTTGCCGCTGTCGATAATCTTTCTGATTTCGGTATAGTATGGAGCAAAGCGTGACTGCTGGAATACGTTAAGCATTTTGCCGCTTTTTTCGTAAGCCTTTACAATGCGGTCACACTCTTCATAGTTTTTACCAAATGGCTTTTCGCAAACAACGTTAAAGCCATGCTCTAATAGGTCAATTGTAATATCAGCGTGCATATGTGAGAATGAGCTATTTACAACAAGGTCAATATCGGTTCTGCCAAAAAGCTCGCGGTAGTCGGCATAAACATCACAGCCCCACTCTTCTTTAGCACGGATTCGGCGCTCTTCAAGAGCATCTACAACTGCTATTACATTGAATTTTTCATTGTATTCACTTTTAAAAAACGCACCGTGAATATCACGACCGCTACGGCCCTGTCCTATAATTGCTACGTTTAACTTTTTCATGAGTTTAATTCCTCCAAGGCTTTATTTATTATTTCTTTTAGTGCTATAATACTTTCTTCACTTGCTTCATAAGCGCCGTCTGAGAAGGCATTGCCGCCAGGTCTCTTTAGTTGCTCTTCGTCAAGCTCGGAATTTTTGCGGTAGTGTGTTTCAAGCATTACACCGCCTGAGTATCCATCGCGGATAAGCTTTTTAAAAATACCTACGAAATCAGCAACGCCCGTGCCCGGTTTTACAGCGGGTGGCCACGGCGTACCGTTTGGAATAGCATCTTTAACGTGCATATTAACTATGCCACAAGGCTTGAGTTTATCATAAGCATCCTCGCTGGTCTTGCTTGTAACCCATATTTCATTACCCGGGTCAAAAAGTGCTTTAATGCGCGGATTATTAATTGCTGTAAGTAATTCTGCAAGCTTATGTGGTGTGCTTGAGTGAATAGCTGGGTCAGATTCGAGCGCGCAATACACGTCATACTTTTCGCAAAGAGCAATAATATCGCCGTACATTGTAGCACGAACTTCTATCGGTACGTCTTTGTTCCAAAAGTCAAAGCCACGTATGTACTTAGCGCCCATTTTGTTTGCCATTATAGCACATTTTTCAAAACCTGCTATGTTAGCCTTTATTGCTTCTTGGTCGTCATATTCACATTTGAACACAGGAGAAGAAATTGCCGAAATCTCTAAATTGTATTCCTTCGCAGCGGCAATAATTTGCTCTACATCCTCGTCGGTATAGTCAAACGGTGAGCGTCCGTTTACCGAACGCACTTCCATACACTTAAGTCCGTGCTTATGGCAAAACTTTGCCGCTTCAAAAATATCTTGTGTTACTTCATCGGTAATAACACCAAGTTTAAATTTAATTTCCATTTTATTTCTCCTTAAAGCAACTTTGCACCGCTATCTAAATCGCAATACATAATAGCGTTATTGTGTTTACGAAGTATTGTTGCAGGGCACATATCGTTTATTTCCTCATTCACTGTGTTGTAAACTGCATCTGCCTTGGTAGCGGCAGGCACTACACAGAACATATAGTCAGCGCTTACCATTTGCGGAATTGTAAGTGTGTATGCATATTCGGGCACATCGTCAAAGGTGAGGAAGCAACCGTCGTGCACCTGTTGCATACGACAAACGTCATCAAGCTTTGCCTTCTTTATACGAACAGGGTCGTTAAAGTCGGCAACACCCGGATCGTTAAACGCAATGTGAGCGTTTTCGCCTATACCTAAGCATACTATATCTATATGGTTTTCTGCAAGTATTTTTTCATACTTAAGGCCATAATCTGCAACGTAATAAATATTTGCAAAGGGAACCTTCTTAAAAATATGCTCGTTTAAGTAGTTACCAAAGCTTTGTGGGTCCTCTTTTTTAAGGCCAACGTATTCGTCCATATGAAAAGCGTTTACGCGATTCCAATCAAGTGGTTTTTTAAGCAAGCTTTCGAGCACGTCGTTTTGTGAAGGAGCCGCAGCAAAAACCATATTGATATGATCTTTTTCAGCCAACAATTTCTCCATACAAGCGGCGATATCATCGGCAGCAGCCGCGCCCATAACGGCACGATTTTCATAAATATTTACTGCCAATTTATCTTTTTTCAAACTTTTAACCATAAAGATTACACCTCTTTATATCATTTTGCATTTTAAATTATACAACCTTTATTTTTGCAATTAAATTGCAAATACAACCAAATATATTGCAAAAAGAAACAATATGTGTTAAAATAAGTGCGGTGATACTATGAAAAAGAAAAAGCTGTTTGTTTATAGGGACAATATGACCTATTTGCACCACACTTTAACAATTGACCCTGCTACCGACGACGTATCGTTTAAGAGCCATTCGCACAACATGGTAGAGGTATATTATTTTTTGCGCGGTAATGCACGCTTTGTTGTAGAAGGTAATATTTTTATGCTTGAGCGCGGCAACGTTTTGGTTATGGCAAGTGGTCAGACGCACCACCTTCTACTTGAGCCATCGGTTGCATACGAGCGTATGGCGCTGCTTATTGACACCGCGGCGGCACCACCCGAATATGAAGCTTTAAGTGATAAAATTTATGAGGGTACCAATTTGTTCGAGCTTGATAAGCGTGAGCAAATATGGTTTGAAGAAAGCTTTTTAATGATAACAAAGTCTGCCGAGGATATGCAAAAAAATTTAATTTATTCCTTTGCATCTATGATTTTTGGCCTGCTTTCAAACAAGCTTTCTCATACCACCGAGCCAAAAGTGGAAGACGATATAATCAAAAAGACGGTAAACTATATCAATAAAAATTTATCAAGTGAACTAAATCTTGAAATCATAGCAAACGCGCTTTATTGCAGCAAGGTAACACTTAACCGAAAATTTCGCGAAATAATGGGCTGTACCGTATGGGAGTACGTAGTACGTCGCAGAATATACAGTGCCCGCCAACGTCTAATTTTAGGCGGCAATATAAGCGACGCATACGAAAAAAGTGGATTTAATGACTATTCATCATTTTTTAGAGCGTACAAAAAAGTGGTTGGTATAAGTCCTAGTGAAGATTTAAAAAAATCCCAGAATTAATTCTGGGATTTTTCTCTATTTTTCTACAAATAATACCGCATATACACCGGGACCCACGTGAGCGCCAATGGTAGAGCCAATTTGCAATCGGTCAGCAGTTTTGTAGCCTGCCGCCTCTAATTTTTGTTCGAGCTCTTTGCAATTTTCTATGCCGCTGGTGTACATAGGATATATTGGGAAATCGTCATTTATATCGTGTGTTTTTAGTTTTTCAAGCAGTGTATTCATAGCACGGATCTTGCCTATAGATTTTGCCACTACCTCTACCCTACCATCCTTTACGGTAACTATTGGTTTAATACCGGCTATTCCGCCAACCGCTGCGCTCGCGCGACTAAGACGACCGCCTTTATAAAGATATTCGAGCGTATCAACACCTGCATAAACCTTAATTTTAGATTTAAATTCTTCGCATTTATCGACAATTCCGCCGGCAGAAACGCCTTGATTTATAAGCTCTCGCGCGTATTTTGCAAGTATGCCAATAATATGGGTAACACCTACTGTATCGATTATATAAATATCATCGTAATCCACCATATCTTTTGCAATTAAAGCACCCTGATACGTGCCGCTAAGACATGACGAAAGACACAAATAGATAATTTGGTCGCCCGCATCCTTGGCCGTTTCAAAAATTTCAATAAAGCTTTGCGGCGAGGGTTGGGACGTTCGTGGAAATTCTTTTGCAGTTTGCAAAAGCTCGTAAAATTTATCGCTTGTAAGATTTACGCCCGATTTATATTCTACACCGTCAATGTTTACCGATATTGGCACAATTAAATCGACAATACCGTCTTGTAAATTACAATCTGCCGCCGAATCAACAAGAATTCTAATCATAATATTCCCCTTTTAACGTTTTGGTTGGGCTTTATAATCGGCAGATGCTAATTTTTCCACAATGTTTATAAAGGCTTTTGCGTCCTCACTACCGATTATATCAATAATATTTTGTGATACACCAAGCGACGTGTTGTGTACCGACAAAAACACCTCAAGCTTTTCTTTTACGCACTTGACAAACTTGGTTCTGCGGTCAACCGTTCCCTTCTCAAAAACGATAAGTCCTTGACTTTCAAGCTTGCCCAACGTGCGATTTACAAGAGATTTTAACATTCCCGTTTCTTTTATTATGTCCTGAACCGAGGTTAAACCAACACCGTCTTTTAAATATCGGCTATAAACCGTAAGCATAACGATAGCCTCGTTATATTTAAGCGTGGTAGTAATTCGATTGTTTTTAATAATACCTGAAAGTCTTACCCACGCGAGTATAAGCTCATTTTGAAGTTGTTGGTTGTTCATAAAATCTCCTTTTTGTTCACAAAGTGAACTTTATTACATTTATTGTATCATATCATATTATAAATGTCAACACAAACACAAAGGTTGCCTGCGCATAAAACGCAGGCAACCTTGTAAAATTTAAAACTTAATTGATAAAATTTGAGAGAAGGTATCTATATCAAACACTTGTAGTGCCGCATCGGATACCACGTAGAAGCTATCTCCTACAAACAATCCTCTTATATCGGTCATAGCATAGTAGTTATATTGGTCATTCACAGTAATAACCGCCTGTTTCTCAAAGCCATCACCTGTATATTTGTAAATCATATACTTTTCATTTCGCCAATCATCTGTTGCGGCAAAGCCGATAAGATTTTTGCCCGAGTGCACCAGCATAGCCTTATGGCTTGAAAGTGCAGGCGAATACTGACATCCGTCTATGGTGGTCATATCTTGCTCGGTTACGTTAGCAGGATCGGTAATATCAAACATAGAAAGCTTTAAATCCTTGGTTCTGCCGCTAGTTTCATCGGCATCCATACCAAATCCTAACAAAAGACCGTCGCCATAAGGATACATATATTCCGAAAAGCCGGGTATTTTAAGCTCGCCTAAAATCTTTGGATTTTTGGGGTCGCTTAAATCTGCACTAAAGAGAGGGTCAACCTGACGGAAGGTTACAAAGTAGGCATAATCTCCCATGAATCGTACCGAATAAACGCTTTCGTCCTTTGCTAAATCGGTTATCTCGCCAACCTTTTTAAGTTCGCTGTCAAGTATGGTAAGAGCGGCCGAATTTTCCATCTCGTAAGATACAACCTGATGTTCGCTGTTGTCAAAGGTGTATCGTTTTTCTACGCGTTTTGTAACGGTAGTAACAAATCTGAAATAACCGTTGTGCTCGTCAATAAAGAATTGATTATTAAGTCTACCGTCGACCTCGCCCGAAAGCTTATATTCAATTTTACCATTGCTTATTGCAAGCTTTGAAACAACCGTTTTTTCTGTGGTGTAGGTTGTCTCACTCTCGTTATCACTATTTTCGCGCACGTTATATCTGGTATTGGTTAAAAGTATGTTGTTTTGACTGCAATAAATACTGTCTGTTCCGCCTAAAAGACTGGACGTATCGCTTAAAATACCGTCTTTATAATTAAAGGCACTTATGACGGTGTATTGATTTGTATAATTTTCGCCTTCGTAGCGATAGATGCTGTCGGCAGGTACTGCCTCACACACACCGTTTGTTTCGGTTGTGGGTACAAAGGTTGCAGGATCATCCTTATCAATATTTTGAACGTTTATGTGACAATTAGAGATTAGATAAACGTAATTGCCCACCATACGTGACGAGTTGTAATATCCGTCTTGACAGCTTTCGGCTATCTTTTTGGGTGCGGTGCGGTCGGTTATATCGTATATCTCTATAACAACCTTTTCACCACTATTCATATAATAATTGGTTTTCAAAAGCACGATTCTATCGTCTTTTAAAAACATTTCGCCGTATAGGTCTTTGCTTTGAGTGTGTGAAAGCTCGGTTTGGCTTAAAAGAACGGATTTTTCGCCATCCGCCTTAACAATACTAAGTGTTGTATCGTTTATATAGTATATATATTCGCCGTCGGTTTTTACTATATCGGCTTCGTTTACGCCCTCTACCTGCTCGGTGGTGTTAGAAAACTCGTCTTTTTCGCCTGTAGAGTTATTGGTATCTACCTCACTCTTGGAATTGCTTGTAGAACCGTTCATATTAGCACTGGTTGTAGCGCCGGGCTTTGCAGGTGTTGTTGGCGTAGTTTCCATATCGGTCTCTTCTTCGTAAACCAACATATTGTCTAATGCGGTACCGTCATACACCGAAAAGTCGCCGTTTGGCTTTATAAGCTCATAAATTTCATCATAAGACTTTGATACCGTAAGCACTTTTGCTACAGTGCCGTCACTTACTATTGTTTCTGATTTTTCAGACTCTACATTTTCTTTAATAGTATTTTTTGGAACAAATAAAACGCCTAAAACTATCGCTATGCACGCAGCACACGCAAACGCAACACGCCATTTAACAGCGGGGTTTTTGTGGTTATTCACTTCTTCTTTTAGCGTTATTTTATCAAAAATTTTCTCTTTGGTATGCCCGTCAACATTGACGTTTTCCATAGCTTTTTTATAATTTTCGTCAAACATTAACCTCTTCTCCTTCCAATTCAATTTTAAGTTGTTTCCGTGCTCTGTGAAGCTGTGACTTCACCGTGGAGGGTTTTGATTTTAAAATGGAGGAAATTTCATTTACACTGTAACCCATATAATAATGCAAATGAATTACAGTGCGGTATTTTTTAGGCAGACGCAACACAGCATCAAGCGTATCGGAATATTCATCCGATACACCAAAGCTTTCACTGAGCGACTCGGTGCGTTTAAACCAGCTGCTCATAAGCAAACTCTTACTGCAGTTAATAGTAATGCGAATAAGCAGCGCCTTTAAATGCTCGTCGTTTTCTACCTTATCCTTTACCTTAATAAAGCGCAAAAAAACCTCCTGTAATATGTCGTCCGCATCATACTTGTTTTTTACCCTTGCAACGGCAAGACGGTACACCATATCGGAATGTTTTTTGAATGCTTCACTGGCCGAAATTTTATATTCCATTATTTTCCCTCCTTAACTTAAATACTTGCGAAGGTATAAAAAGGTTGCAAAAATCGCCCAAAAATTTTTGGGCGATTTTTTACTTATGCTATTAGATTTTAAATAAAATATCGCCGTATGTGGGATATGGCCAATAATCGCGCGAAACCACCGTTTCGGCTTCATCGGCAATATGACGAATATTATCCATAATAAATAGTACCTTGTTGCAATATGTCTGCGCACGGGCAAGCAAATCAGCCGTTGCCTGCGCTTTTTGAATTGCCGTTTCAAGCTCTTTTACAAGGCGGTTAAGATGCTCGTTAAATGTAGCAAGCTTTTCTATAACCTCAATCTCGGCGTCGCAATTAATTTTTTCACTGACAACACGCTTTTTCTGTACGGTATTGCAAAGAGCACCCTCATAAGCACTGATAGCAGGAATAACATCACGTTTTACCATTTCAAGTAAGGTTAGCGCCTCAATATGCACCGTTTTGCTATAGCTTTCAAGGCTTATGTCGGCGCGGCTGTTTATTTCAGCCCCGTCATATACACCGTGACGTTCAAAAAGCTCAATGTTTTCTTTAGTGCGCCAATACGGCAACGCATCAACAGTAGAACGAAGGTTCAAAAGACCGCGTTTTGCAGATTCCTCTTCCCAAGCCTTTGAATAACCATCACCGTTAAAGATGATACGCTTATGCTCTTTTACGGTAGTACGAATAAGCTCTAAAACGTCTTTTTTAAGGTTTGCAGAACCCTCAAGCTTGTCCGCAAAATCGCGGAAAACGTCGGCAACTATTGTGTTAAGCACAACGTTTGTTTCCGAAATTGAAGATGCCGAGCCAAGCATACGAAATTCAAACTTATTGCCCGTAAATGCAAACGGTGACGTGCGATTGCGGTCGGTATTATCTTTTCTTATGTAAGGAATTACGTCGGTGCCGACCGTCATCTTAATCTTATCGGCGTCAATATGATGCTCTCCGCGCTCAATAGATTCTAAAATCTCGTTAAGGTCATCGCCCAAATACATAGAAATTATTGCAGGTGGTGCCTCTGCACCGCCAAGACGATGGTCGTTACCTGCCGTTGCTACTGATATGCGAAGCAAGTCCTGATGCTCATCTACGGCACGAATCACCGCGGCAAGTGTTAAAAGGAACAACAAGTTATCGCTTGGATTTTTTCCGGCTTTTAGGAAATTGATGCCCGTATTAGTCGATAGTGACCAGTTATTGTGCTTGCCGCTACCGCTAACATCCTTAAACGGTTTTTCGTGAAGAAGACATAAAAACCCGTGCTTTTCGGCAATTTTCTTCATCATTTCCATCGTAAGCTGATTGTGGTCGGCCGCAATATTTGTGGTGGTAAAAACAGGTGCCAATTCGTGCTGTGCAGGCGCTGCCTCGTTGTGCTCGGTTTTAGCAAACACACCAAGCTTCCATAACTCTTCATCAAGCTCGCGCATAAAATCCTTAACACGTGGCTTTATTACACCAAAATAGTGGTCGTACATCTCTTGACCCTTTGGAGGTGTCGCACCCAAAAGGGTTCTGCCGCAGAACATAAGGTCGGGTCGGCATTGTGCCATTTCGCTGTCTATCAAGAAATATTCTTGTTCGGGACCTACTGTGGTGTTAATACTCTTTACGTCGTCAAGACCGAACAGTTTTGCTATGCGAAGTGACTGCTTACTAATCGCCTCCATTGAACGCAAAAGTGGGGTCTTTTGGTCAAGTGCCGCTCCGTTATACGAGCAGTATGCAGTAGGTATGCAAAGGGTGTTATCTTTTACAAACGCGTAAGAGCTTGGGTCCCACGCGGTATATCCGCGCGCCTCAAAGGTAGCGCGCAAGCCGCCCGACGGAAAAGAGGACGCGTCCGACTCGCCCTTGATAAGCTCTTTACCGGAAAATTCCATTATTATTTTACCATCACCATCGGGAGAGATAAAGCTGTCGTGCTTTTCCGCCGTGATGCCCGTCATAGGTTGGAACCAATGGGTATAGTGAGTGGCGCCCATTTCTATAGCCCACTCTTTCATAGCATTTGCCACAATATCAGCAATTTTGCGGTCTATGCTTTTGCCCTCGGATATTGCGGTTTTTAGATCATTATATGCGTTCTCGGGCAGACGCTCCTTCATAACAGCGTCGCCAAAAACATTTATACCAAAAAATTCATCTACTCTTTTCACATTAGTTCCCCCAAAGACGAAAAGTATATAATTATGTTTATTATAGATTATCATCCCTCAAATGTCAACTAATGTGATACATTTGATTTAATTAACAAAAGTTATATTATTACGGATTTTGCCTATATGATTCAACCAATATATACAATTAAGCAGTGATAAATCGGTTTTTGAATTTTGTATTATATAAACGAAATCCTCTTTCGAAAAACCATTAGCGGAAATATGTTTAAATATTTCTTTTATTATTTGTTGTTTTATATCACTGTGGTTGTTGGAAATAAGTTCAACAACCTGCACACCGGTATATCTTAACGCTTGGTCGTTTACCCTAATTACAATTCCGCCTATTCTGTCTATCAATCCCGCTATAAGTGTATGGTTTACCTGCACGGTATAATCTATTGTATAACCAAAATACATATTATTGCTTTTATCATATTGCTCAACGCTTACTACGTTGATACAGTTTTCTTTAAAGTTTAAATACGTAAGTAGTGCACTGCCGTCAGGCAATAAAAATCCAATTCCCGCATTATCGGGAACATACTCATAGGGCACATTATCTTCTTTTTGATCGATTTTGGTCATTGATTTTTTAATGCTAAAATTCAAATATGCGTAGGAAGCCGCAAAAACAGAAGCTCCGCAAAAGAATATTATCAATATCTTTTTTAATATACTTTTCAAAATTATCACCCAATACATTATGATCGGATTTTAGATTAAAAATGCATATTTAAGCCGATAAAATTTTTCTTGAATATTCCCTTTTTATATTGTATAATACATTAGTTAAATAATATTATATATAAATATCGATGATTTTACATTTTATTTACAAATTATACTGATTTGTTTGGTAAGATACTATCGAAATTTTATTTAAAAGGAGCAGTAAAAATGATTGAAGTTACAGGCCTTAGTAAAAGGTATGGTTCTTTCCTTGCGGTTGAAAACGTTAACTTTTCAATTCAAAAGGGCGAAATCGTTGGTTTCCTCGGCCCTAACGGTGCAGGCAAATCAACCATTATGAACATACTTACAGGCTATCTTTCGCTAACACAGGGCAAAGTTACTATTGACGGCTTTGATGTTGCAGAAAATCCTGAACAGGCAAAACGCCGCATTGGCTATTTGCCGGAATTGCCACCCCTTTATCTTGATATGAAGGTGCGCGAATATCTTAACTTTGTATACGACCTTAAAAAAGTTAAGTTTCCAAAAGGACCACACATTGACGAGATTATGCGACTTGTGCGTATTGACCACGTGCAAAACCGTCTTATCAAAAACCTTTCAAAAGGTTATCGTCAGCGCGTTGGCTTTGCACAAGCGCTTATCGGCAACCCGGACGTACTTATTTTGGACGAACCTACCGTTGGTCTTGACCCACAGCAGATTATTGAAATTCGAAATCTAATAAGCCGTCTTGGCAAAAATCACACCATTATTTTATCATCACACATTCTTTCTGAAATTCAGGCGGTTTGCGATCGTATTATAATTATCAACTATGGTGAAATCATTGCCGACGATCTTCAAGAAAATCTTTCAAAACAGCTTTCTACCGATCATTCTATTGTTGCACGTGTAATATGTGACGAGCGTGATATGCTTGCAGCACTCAAGGCTGTTAAGGGTGTACAAAATGTTGTATCACTTGGCAAAAAAGAAATGGGTGCCTATGATTTTGAAATCATACCTGAAGAGGGCGCCGACGTTCGTGCCGGCATTTCAAACCGCATTGCCGAACGAAAAAAGACATTGCTTTCTCTTACCAGCAGTCGTCTTACACTTGAGCAGATATTCTTAAAGCTTACCCAAGCTCCAAATAACGAAGCTGCTCGCAAAATGCTTAGACTGGATGAAGCTGACGTTAAAGAGACACCAATATCAAGCACCCCCGATATTGTTATTGAAATACCACAGGAAAACGACGAAAAGGAGGATAATTAATAATGCGTGCAGTATTTAAAAGAGAATTTAAATCATACTTTACAAATCCGTTAGGCTTTGTTATTCTTGCAGTATTTTATTTCTTCCTAGGTCTTGCTTTTAAAGACTATTATTCAAATGGTATTCCTTATGTTGGACAGGTAATATTCTTCTTGTCTGACATAGGCATCCTGTTCTTTATCATTCCTGTTATAACCATGCGACTATTTAGTGACGAGCGACGCACCAAAACCGACCAGGTACTTTTTACTGCTCCGGTTAAACTTATAAAAATAGTTTTGGGCAAATTCTTTGCTGCGTTTGCGCTATACGCTATGGCATTTATTCCTACTATTATCTTCCAAATAATAGTTTCGTCACAGGAAAACATAGATATTCCATTGTTTTACTATCTTTACGCATTAATAGGCATTTTGTTGTTTGGCGCCGCATTAATAGCAGTTGGTATGTTTGTGTCAGCCCTTACCGAAAGTCCTATTTCTGCAATTATATTCACACTTATTACAAATCTGGTTATCATGTTCTCGAGTTCATTTGCTTCTTTCATAACTATTCCTAATACAACAAGTGGTGTTCTTGAAAAAATATACTACGGATTTTTACAGGTGCTGGTTAAACTTCTTAACGCATTGAATTTCAACGGCGTGCTTAGCAGTTTTGGTCAGCAAACCCTGGCTCTTCAAGATGTTGTTTACTTTGTAAGCATAATAGTAGCATTTATATTCCTCACCGAGCGTGCGCTCGAGAAGAGAAGATGGTCATAAGGAGGTAAGAATTATGAAAAACAAAAACGAAAACAATATAATTGAAACCTCAGTTGAATCAACCATCGCAACAGAAAGTAAAAAATCTTTCAAAGATATACTTTCATCTATTGGCGGCTTTTTCAAAAAATGTATAAGCTTCCTTCGTCATGGCAAAATCAGAAACCAAGCGTTCCTAAAGCGCGGTGGTTATTCACTCATAATTACCGCGGTAGTTCTTACTGCTCTTATTGCGTTTAACTGGTTAGTAGGTCTTCTTTCCACACAGTTCCACTTGGAATTAGACCTGACAGAAAACGCTCAATATTCTATGACAGATGAAAACATCGATTTTATTGAAGATGTAAAATACGATGTCAACATCACAGTAGTAGGCAACAAAGACAAGGAAACCTTCGTATCGTACTCTAATTATTTTGCACAAGAAATTTTAGGAATGGCTGTTAGCAACGCAACCGAATACGAGGATATGTCTGATTATTTCGAACAGACATATAATCTTATTGCAAAGTATAAGGAATACAACGATAAAATCAATATAAAATATGTTGATTTCCAATCTCCTGAATACAGCACTATACAGGCCGAATACCCCGAAGCTGAATTCTATTACGGTGACATTATCGTTGGTTGTACCATAAATAACAATGAGCGCGTAAAGATATTAACATTTACCGATATTTATGCCGTTACAGAAGGCTCCTCATCGTATTACGGAACATCATACAAAATTGCTTCAAACAAGCTTGAAAGTGCTCTTACAAGCGCCATATCCTACGTAACCAGCACCGAAAGCAAAAAGGTAGCTATAATTTCAGGTCATAGCACCAAGCCTTATAGCTCGGCATATAAAGATATCTTGCTTTCTAACAACTATGAAATTACCGAAATCACCGCAACAACCATCGCGGAAATTTCTAATGATTATGATGCAATTATAATTTCTGCACCTACAATCGATTTTATTCCAAGTGAGCTTGAAATCATATCCAAATTCCTAGACAATGACGGCAAATTAAATAAGGGCCTTATATTCTTTGCAGATGCAGCAAGTCCTTATTTGCCAAATCTATATGGTTTCTTAAAACAATGGGGTGTTTCTATTGAAGAAGGCGTTATATTTGAAACAGATTCAGAAAACGCTTACGCAAAGATAAAAACCACGTTTGGCACGTTCCCGGTCGCTCTTGAGGATGATAAAATAACACAAAACATCGGTCAAGGTGCTATTACCGACTACAACGTTCCAATGAAGGTTTGTGATCCGGCTACCACTGCACGCAAAGCCACAGCACTGATGAAAACTACCAACACAACAGTTATTGCACCTTTGGGAATCTCGGCAGAATGGGCTCCAAGTGACAGTGATACAAAACAGCAATTCGACACTGTTATTCAATCGGTAGAAACCGCTAGAGATAATGACGGAAACACCGTAACCAGCTATGTAATGGCATTTGCCAGTGTTGAATACATTCAGTCAACATGGGCTTCCTACAAAGAGTTGTGCAACCAAAACATTGTTATGGCGGTTTCTGACCGTGCGGCTCACGTAACCGATACCGATATAACATTTACCTCTAAGTTTATTGAAAACGACAGTTTTATTGCTGACGAAAGTGCCGGTAGCACCATCAATACCATATTTGTGATACTTGTACCATTGCTCACTATCGCTTTTGGTATTGTAATATTCGTAAGGAGAAGAAATGCACGATGAGTGAGTTTTTCGAAAACAATCAAGATAAAACTTTAGAACAACCCATCGCCAATGACAACATTGGCGATGAGCAAAATGAAAACACCAATCAAGACGAAAGTACCGTCTTTTCAGCGCCCTTAGAACACAAGGACAAGTCTGCTAAAAAGAACGGTCGCAAACGAATTGTTACTATCGTCATTGCTTGTGTTGCAGTAGTTGCTCTTGTTTGCGGGGGATTGTTTGCTAAAAGTGAAATTGATAAAATTACCGACAGCGAAAAAACGCAATCCGAAGAAGAGGTATTCCCCGACATTTCACTTGTTGACAGAGATTCAACCGCCTTTACGTCTGTTGATATCACTAATACAAAAGGTACCTTTAAATTTACAACAAAGCAAATCACAACCACAGATGATGCCGGCAAAGAACAAACAAAAACCTTTTGGTGCGTAAACGATATCGATGTTTCAAAGATAAGTTCTAGCGCCGTAAACGAAAGAATCACCAATGTGGCAAGCATTACCGCCAAGCGTGAAATTGATACAAAAACCAAAGAGCAATGCGGACTCACCAAAGCTAAGGTAAAGGTTAGTGTTACAGATCCTAAAGATGGCAACTATACCTTTTATATCGGAAACAGATCTCCCGATGGTTTAGGATATTATTTTTCGTTTGAAGGCTCCAATAAGATATACGTTGTACCTCTAGATGAGCTTTCTACATTTGAGTTTGAATTGCTTGATCTTACCGATAAAACCGCTATTCCGGCTACGGTATTTGACACTGATACGTCATCTAATAAATTGGCTGACGGCTCTTACGGATATTTCGATTCGCTTACTATTTCCGGTAAATTATATAACGAAACGATTACTATAGAAAATAATAAAAAAGAAAATGCTACAGTAGAAATCGTTCCTTACATTATAACAACACCTAGAAAAATGTATGCTCAAAAGGAAAATGTTCCTTCTGCGTTAACATTGTTCTCAAAAACAGTCAATGTTGCAGGCAACTATGCGATTGAAATAAACGATAAAACATTAAAGGAATTCGGGCTTGATAATCCAGATGCGATTGTTACGCTGACCATTAACGGTGAAAGCAAATCATTTAAATTTTCTAAAATAGACGATGAATTTTGCGCTGTAATCTATGATGATGCTACAATGATACGAAAAGTAACAATTGATTCGTTTGCATTTTTATCACTAAAAGCAGATGATTTTTATTACAATCAACCATTTATGAATTCAATTAGCGATGTATCTGGTATAGAGCTTGTTGAAGGCGAAACCAAAGTAAAGATTGACCTTTCTTATACCGAAGACAATGAACAGGTTAAAACCTATCACGCAAAGGTTAATGGCAAGACAATAGAAACTGTTGACTTCCAAAACTTCTACCAAGATTTCGTTGACGTGCGTTGCACCAGCTTTAAAATTGAAACTCCAACTACTGATGCGGCGTCTACAATTACAATTCGTTTCCACGACGGCAGCTCTACCGTAATAAATTTCTATCAATCGGGCGCAATAGAATATCAGTTTAGTCAAAACGATGAACAAATAGGAAAAATAACAAGTGCATCTTATCAGAAATTAATTAGAAGTATCAAAGAACTTGCCGACACCGCAAAGGGTGAATAAAACAACAAAAGCCGAGCATAAATTGCTCGGCTTTCTATTGCCATAAAAAAGGGCGTTGCTTTAAGCAACGCCCTTCAATTTGTTTAATTACAAATTATTTTGAATAAACCTTTTTAACGCCAAAGCCAAATGCTGCAACGGCAAGCATTACAACAAGTGCATACGCAACTGTCATATCGCCGGTTGAAGGAGCTGAATCAGAACCATCGGCATTGCTTGATACGTTAGGATCGGTCTTAACGTTATCATAGTTACCACAAACGATAACTGATGTATTAAGCTTAATTGTCATTTCTTCGGTTGTAAGGCTACCCTTAACGATTTCGTAATCAGTGCCTTGGACTGCATCCTCAGTCTTTGCAGCAGCAAGATTTAAAACGCTAAGCGTAATCATACCGGTTGATGGTGTTGTAGCTGCCTCTTTGTAAACACTCCAGCTATCAAATTTACCATACTTTGAGTTAGCCTTAACGGTAAGTGTCATACCTGCATCAAGTGTATATTCGGTATCAACCTTGCCGGCAGGATCAACAACGTCTGCCTTTCTAATTGTTACGGTAACCTTTTCAGTAGCTGATGGGCTATCTGCTGCAAATGCTGTTACAGAAAAGCAACAAATCATAACTACGCTAAGAACTAATGCGATTAACTTTTTCATTTTCGTAAACCTCCATATAAAATATGTTAAATACAATTATACGGCTATTATTATAAACTATTATATTTAAAATGTAAAGACTTTTTTGAAATTTTTTTTATTTTTCTTGATACATCATACATTTTGTGGTAAACTTTATTGGACATATTATATTTAGGGAGTAGTACTGTGGATTTAAAGCAAGAAATAAACCGCCGTCGCACATTTGCGATTATATCACACCCCGACGCCGGTAAAACAACCTTAACCGAAAAATTACTTTTATACGGAGGCGCTATTCAAACAGCCGGCTCAGTAAAAGGCAAAGCCACCGCAAAGCACGCTGTATCCGACTGGATGGAGCTTGAAAAACAGCGCGGTATTTCTATCACCTCTTCTGTAATGCAGTTTGAATATGACGGCTATTGCATCAACATTCTTGATACCCCCGGTCACCAAGACTTCTCGGAAGACACATACCGCACACTTATGGCGGCAGATAGTGTAGTTATGGTTATTGACGCCGCAAAGGGTATTGAGCCTCAAACGCGCAAGCTTTTTAAGGTTACGGCTATGCGCCATATCCCCATCTTTACATTTATTAACAAGCTTGACCGTGATGCCCGTGATCCGTTCGAGCTTCTCGACCAGCTTGAAAAAGAATTTGGCATCGGCACCTACCCTGTTAACTGGCCTATTGGCAGCGGTGTAGATTTCAAGGGTGTGTTCGACCGCGACCGTCGCCAAATTATGACCTTTAATGAATTTCACAGAGGTCAAGATAAGCTGAAGGCAATAGAATGTGATATTACTGATACCGAAAAATTAGACGAGCTTATTGGCGAATATTCTCGCCGTGACCTTGTCGACCAGATAGAATTGCTTGACGGTGCAAGCTTTGACTTTGATATAGATCAAGTTCGTTGTGGTAAGCTCACCCCTGTTTTCTTTGGTTCAGCGCTTACAAACTTTGGTGTAGAGCCATTTCTTGAAAACTTCTTAAAAATGACTACAGCTCCCCTTGCCCGCAGCACAAAAGAAGGCGAGGTTATACCCGAAAGTGAAAACTTCTCGGCATTTGTGTTTAAAATTCAGGCAAATATGAACAAGGCGCACCGCGACCGTATGACCTTTATGCGTATATGCTCGGGTAAGTTTGAACGCGATAAAGAGTATTATCACGTTCAAGGTGGAAGGTCACTTCGCTTAAGCCAGCCACAACAGCTGATGGCTGACAACCGCCAAATTGTAAACGAAGCCTATGCCGGTGATATTATTGGCGTATTTGACCCCGGCATTTTCTCTATTGGTGATACCATCTGCGAAGCAAAGCACAAGGTAGAATTCGAGGGTATTCCAACCTTTGCGCCCGAACATTTTGCCGTTATCGAGCACAAGGACAGCTTAAAACGCAAACAGTTTGTAAAGGGCGTTGAACAAATAGCACAAGAGGGTGCTATACAAATATTCCACGAGCCTAACACCGGTATGGAGCGAGTTATTGTTGGTGTTGTTGGTGTGCTTCAATTTGAAGTGCTTGAGCACCGCCTTAAAAACGAATATAACGTTGACGTAATACGCAGTAATATGCCATATCAGTTTATACGTTGGATTGGCAATGATGGTATAGATGTAGCAAAACTAAATCTTACCTCTGACACAAAATGGGTACAAGACTTTAAGGGTAACAACCTGCTTATATTTACAAGTGAATGGAATATTAACTGGGCGCTTGAAAAGAACGACGGTCTTATCTTGGAAGATTTTAGTAAGAACTAAGGTGAAAATATGAATATTGCTGTAATAACCGGAGCTTCATCCGGTCTTGGATGGGAGTACGCCAAAGCCATATATGAAACCCGCGCCGACCTTGACGAGATATGGGTAATTGCCCGTCGCGAAGACCGCCTGAAAGAGCTACAAGCAGAGCTTGGCAAAAAAATCATTCCCGTTGCATTTGATATTACCGACCCACAGTCAGTTGAGGATTACATTTCTCTTCTAAAAGAAAAGGGCGCCACGGTAAAATTGCTAATCAATAATGCAGGTTTTGGTAAGCTTGGCAATTTTGACAAATTATCGCTACAAGAAAATACCGCTATGGTTCGTCTTAACTGTGAAGCGCTCACTGCAATGACCGCAGCAACACTACCGTTTATGAACGAACACAGTGAAATTATAAACTCTTGCTCAATAGCATCGTTTGCGCCAAACACTCGTATGGCGGTATACTCGTCCACAAAAGCGTACGTTATGAGTTTGTCAAGAGCATTGCGACTTGAACTTAAAAACCGAAAGATAAACGTGTTGGCTGTTTGCCCCGGTCCTATGAGCACCGAATTTTTGAGTGTTGCTAATATTGAAAAAGGTGCAAGCCCCACCTTTGATATGCTGCCCCGCGTAAATCCGCGCACAATGGCGGTAAAATCACTCAAAGCATCACGCCGTCGCAAAGCAGTTTACACAAATCGTGTATTTTACAAATTTTACCGCTTACTCGCAAAAATATTACCACATTCATTAGTTATGAAAATATGCGGAACCTAATAAGCAACAATTAAACCCCGATTGCTAAATTAGCAATCGGGGTCGTTTTTATACCATATTAGTATTTCTTATAAAGTGGGCCGTAAGCCTGGCATGCGCGGTAGTCCTGACCCTCTTTATCCATACCGAATGCATTCCATGCAGCCGGACGATAGATTTGGTCTTCGGGTACGTTGTGCATACAAACAGGGATACGAAGCATTGAGCACATTGTAATAAGGTCGGCACCAATGTGTCCATAGCTGATTGCGCCGTGGTTAGCGCCCCAGTTCATCATAACCTCGTAAGCGGTCTTAAACGGTGAACCCTCTTTGCCGTCGCAACGAGGAGCAAACCATGTGCAAGGCCAGGTTGGGTTGGTGCGTTCCATAAGTGTGTCAGAAACTTCATCGGGAAGTTTTACTGTCCAACCCTCAGCAATCTGAAGCACAGGGCCTAAGCCTTTTACAAGGTTAAGTCTTATCATTGTGCAAGGCATTTCAGCCTTTGTAGTATAGTGGCTTGAGAAACCGCCGCCGCGGAAGTTATCGAAGCCTGCTTCGCACCAAACGGTAGCATCGGTCATCTTCTTGATATCTTCGTCAGTAACTTCCCACCATTTTTTCATAACGGCGTTGCCGTTTTCATCAGTGCACTCGCCACAAGCATCAAGACAAGCAGCGCCTGAGTTTAGAAGGTGGATAATACCGTTAGATTCGGCAGCCTTACCCTCTAGCTTATAACCGGTTACACGCTCGGTAGCTTCGCCCGACCAGTATGTACGAACGTCGGCAAAAATTTGTGCGCGGTGTGTAAGCAAGCGCATCATAAGCATACCCATACCGTTTAAAATATCGTTTTCGGTAGCAAGTGTAAATGGCTCGCGAGCACCTTCGTAGTCAAAGGTAGAAGAAAGTAATGCCTCTGGGTAGTCACAGTTTGGCCAATGGTCGGTCCACTGACGCTGACCCTGGAAGCCGCCTGCAATAGCGTTGTGACCAACTCTTTCCTCAATGAAAGCTTCAGGAAGATTTGGGTTGCCTGCCATAAGGTCTTTTATAATGCAATACATTTTAACGGTGAATTCCCACTGCTTTTCCTTTTCTTCGGGGGTAAACTTAATGCGACGTTCTTCACCTAAGAATTCTACTGATTCTGGGTTATCGTCACGACCCTCTTTGCAGTGCTCCTTGGTCCAAGCAAGAGCCTTTTGGTATTCTTCTTCGTTGTAAATGCCTTCTTCCATTCGGCGAAGGATTTCAACCTCATCAACCGACTCAATACGCATACCAAAATATGCTTCCATCATATCCTGGTCCATAATAGAGCCTGCAATACCCATACACTGTGAGCCAATCTGCAAATATGATTTGCCGCGCATTGTAGCAACTGCAACAGCAGCGCGACCAAAGCGCAAAAGCTTTTCTTTTACATCTTCAGGAATTTCTGATACTTGGTCGCGGTCCTGTACTTCATGACCGTAGATACCAAAAGCAGGAAGTCCTTTTTGTGCGTGACCTGCCAAAACAGCAGCAAGGTAAACAGCGCCCGGACGCTCGGTACCGTTAAAGCCCCAAACACCCTTTATTGTGTTGGGATCCATATCCATAGTTTCAGAACCGTAGCACCAGCAAGGTGTTACAGAAAGGGTAATATCTACGCCCTCTTTTTTAAACTTTTCTGCACAAGCGGCAGCCTCAGGCACGCGACCGATACTTGTATCAGCCATAACAACCTTTACAGGATCGCCGTTTGAATAGAAAAGATTTTCCTCAAAAAGTTTTTTTGCAGCGTTAGCCATAGCCATTACCTGTGCTTCTAGGCTTTCACGCAACTGCATTGGTCCTCTACGGCCGTCAACGACAGGACGAATACCGATTACCGGATAACCGCCTACGTATCTTGATTTGCTCATAGTGTTGCAACTCCTTTTAATATAAAATCATAAAACAAAATCTGACATCAGATTATTATTTCCTGCCGAATGCATAAACGCGCATAATAACAAAGGTTATAGGACCACCTGCCACAGCCGCAAGAACCGTTGCTGTAAACTGTGGTAGCTTTAGCGTGTTTATGGTTATAAAGGTAACTAAAAAGCCAATTGTAAAATATGGAATATATGCAATTAAGAAACGAATATATCTTTTTAGTGAAGCGGGTTTATTAAAAATGACATAACTGTTAAGTAAGAACGCTATCACATTTGAACCAAAAAATCCCAGTGCAAAAGCCGCGTTTGGCTGTAAAACTAAACTAAAAATCTTTGATAAAATACCGTGTACAACAGTATTGAAAATACCTAATATACAAAATTTAATAAAATATTCATTAAGGAATGTTTTTTTTGCTTTTTTCAACAGTGTGCGAATAGCGTTCACCCCCAGTCGAACCTAATATTCCAAATATAGTATATCAAATCACCGACAAAAAAGCAAGATTATGTTGACTTTAGCTCCGCTTTACGATAAAATTAACAAGCAACAAAAAACACGCCCCCTTAGTTAAATGGATATAATGGACCCCTCCTAAGTGGGTGTTTTAACATACACCTTTACCAAAAGGCAAATGGTAAAAGGTTTGAATTGTATCGTATATGCGCTTGTAGCTCAGCAGGATAGAGCGTCCGCCTCCTAAGCGGAAGGTCGGGGATTCGAATTCCTTCAAGCGCGCCAAAAAGTGCCGAAAACACTATGTTTTCGGCACTTTTACTTTTCTTTGCTCACTCGTTTTCTTGAGTGAGTTTTTCGTTTTTAAAGAGTAAAATAGAATCAAACTTTCACCATATCCCGATTAGCTATAAATTAGCAGAAAATCGGCGTTTTGCTAATCGCCTGCTAATCGGATTTTTAGCAAAATCCTGCTAATTTGCGCAGGCGTATGTTCCATCCATATTTTTTAGTATATCAGCAATTATCTATACTGCAAATATTCAATAAACCGTTTCACCGCAAGTGAAGCGGTTTTCTTATCTCTCAAAGCAAGTCCGATATTGCGATATGCCGGAACGTCA
>JAFXGM010000042.1 GCA_017513195.1 Clostridia bacterium
AGGTTGAAGTGACCGCAAAGTTAAAAGACGGCACAAATATTGTTGTAAATTCTAATACGGCAACTGCCTCTAAAGAGCAAAAGGTCAAGATACTGCACGCTACTAATACATTAAGCTACGATGCCAACGGTGGTGAAGGCGGCCCACAAAGCTCTTATACCGGTGGCGCAAGCATTAACGTTTCTAAAGAAACCCCAACCAAGGAGCACAATAATTTCATCGGTTGGAACACCGCACCCGACGGCACGGGCGAAAGTTATCAGGCTGAAGATACTTACATTTTTGTAAACGACAACGGAAACGGTGGCTGCGTGGTGACATTATATGCTAGGTGGAAGCTTGTGGAATACACTATAACATATGTGGCAGACGGCGAATCTGTAGCTACCGAAAAGGTAGAGCACGGCAAGGATGCAACCCTTACCGACGTTCCCCATAAGGATGGATACGTTGGCAAGTGGGACAGCGACGGGAAGAACATCACCGAGGATACGACAATAAGTGCGGTTTACACAGAAGTTCCTGTTGTAAATCCCGATGAAGTGAAGCAGGAAGATAAGACCGACCTTGAAGATACTAAGGCAAAGCTTGAAGAAATGCTAAAGGATGATTCCTACACCGATGACGATAGGAAAGACATCCAAGATGCCATTGACGATATCGATGATGCTCTTAAAGTTATAGGCAATGTAGAAGCAGCCATAGAACTTATCGACAAGCTGCCCGACACCATCACAAAGGACGATGAAGCGACTATCAAAGCGGCAGACGATGCATATAATGCGCTTACCAACTACGAGAAATCACTTGTGGGCGAGGGCGCAAAGAAAGCTCTTGACGATGCCAAGGCAGCTCTCGCAGAGCTTAACAAGCCTGCTGACACAACCTCTCCTGCAACCGACAACACAAACAACCTTTGGTTATGGGCTGCGCTCTTGTTTGTGAGCGGCGGAACAGTGATTACACTGACCGTTGTTGACAAAAAGAAAAAAGCAGTAAAATAAATTTTGAAAATAGATTTGTTTTCTAAACTTGATATGATTTATTGATACACTTCTAAACAAGGCGAAAAAAGAATTTGAAAAAGCAACATAAAAACGGCAGTTTTAACTGCCGTTTTTATGTTTGTTGCGGTATTGAGATGGGGAAAGACCTACTATCTTTTTAAACTGTCTTATAAAATGAGTGGTGTTTTGGTAGCCGAGGTTTGCGGCGATTTCACCTATTGGAATGTTTTGAAAACGCAGCGTGTTTTTTGCACTATCAATTTTTGCTTTTATCAGGTCGGCTGTGGGTGTAATACCATATATTTTTTTGTAAAGCAGGTAAAAATGCGATTCGCTAAGCCCCATATGCTTTGCCATTTTAGATACTGTCCAATTGTGGTTTAGATGTGAAAAAACCTCACCACGTAAATAGCGAAAGCCTTCAACATATTCTGTATTCATAGGCTCACATTTTGTGTTTGCAATATCGCGGTCAAGCTTTACAAACAGCTCTTTTGCTTTAGAGTCATAAATGAAATTACGGTTGATTTTATCACCAAAAAATTCATTTTCTAATTCGGCAACCGTTTCAGTAATTATATTATAAGTTTTAGGGTAATAAATTTCATCAAATTTAAAGTTGTTGAGTGTAAGTGTGTCAAAATCACCAATGAAATGAAACCAGTCGTGAATTAGCGGCTCATAGCTTTTATAGTATTGCGGCGTTCCCGGTTTATAAAGAATTATCGCATGTGGCTCGGTAATAACCTTTTGACCGTTAATCTTAATTTCTACGCTGTTGTAAAAATGTATAAACGTATATTCTCGGTGCCCGTTTGGTCTATTAATAACAAAGCCTTGATTTTCGGGAAAAGCATGACGAACAGAAGTAATTTTTAACATAACATCACCCCTTATACTTTACTTTAAAAAAGAGAATATGTCAACATATTTATAGAATATGTGATTTACGAAATTTGAGTATTTTGTTATTCTAATTTGTAAGGAGTGATAATAAATGATTTATAGAACCGAGCATCCAAAACCACAGTTTATGCGCGAAAATTGGCTCAATTTAAACGGTGAGTGGCAGTTTGAAATTGATAATGGCAATAGTGGAGCCGAACGAAAGCTTTTTGAAGCATCACAAGAATTTTCTCAAAAAATCAACGTTCCGTTTTGCCCTGAAAGCAAGCTTTCGGGCGTAGAAAATGTTGATTTTATGAATTCGGTATGGTACAAAAGAGAGTTCGAAATTACCAAAAAACAGCTTGAAGGCCGTGTTGTTTTGCATTTTGGTGCGGTTGACTATAAGACAACGGTTTATATTAACGGAAATAAATGTGGCAGTCACAAGGGCGGATATGTTTCGTTTAGCTTTGATATAACCGACTATGCTGTGTTGGGTAAAAACACTGTTACAGTTCACGCGGAGGACGATACTCGCAGCCGTATGATACCAAGCGGTAAGCAAAGCGAAAAATACTCATCTTGGGGTTGCTATTATACGCGCACTACGGGTATATGGCAGACTGTGTGGCTTGAATTTTTGCCAGAGGCTCATATTAAGTCGGTTAAATACGTAACCGATATAAATAATGCTACTATTAATATTAACGCTGTTCTTTGCGGTAGTGGTACCTTTATTGCCGCGGCGTTTTATGATGGCGTGTCGATGGGTAAAGCACAGACTGTATCAGGCGGTGGTAATGTAAATATCACTATTAACCTTGACGAAAAACACTTGTGGGAGGTAGGCAACGGTCGACTTTATGATTTGGTGTTAACATTTGGCGAAGACAGGGTGCAAAGTTATTTTGGACTGCGTGATATACGTCTTGATGGCAAGAAATTTTTAATTAACGGTAAATCGGTGTTTCAGCGCCTTGTGCTTGACCAAGGCTTTTATCCTGACGGAATATATACAGCGCCAAGTGACCAAGAGCTTTGCGCTGACATAAAGCGTTCACAGGCACTTGGCTTTAACGGTGCGAGACTGCACGAAAAGGTTTTTGAAGAGCGTTTTCTTTATCACTGTGATAAGCTTGGATATATTGTTTGGGGTGAATACCCAAACTGGGGACTTGACCACTCTTATGCCGATAGTATATACGCTATTTTGCCCGAATGGTTAGAAGAAATTGAACGCGATTTTAATCATCCGTCAATTATCGGTTGGTGTCCACTTAACGAAACCTGGGACCAAAACGGTAGAAAGCAGTATGACGAAATGTTGGCATTGGTTTACAAGGCCACAAAGGCTGTTGACTCCACACGCCCGTGTATTGACACAAGCGGTAACTATCACGTTGTGACCGATATATATGACCTGCATGACTATGAGCAAAATCCCGAGATTTTTGCTTCACACTACGAGCCGCTTGGAAACAGTAATGTGTTTGACTTTTTCTCTGCTTTTAAAGACCGTCAGCGCTATGACGGAAAGATGCCGTTTTTTGTTAGTGAATATGGCGGCATAGGTTGGAGTGTAAATGAGGGTTGGAGCTACGGCAATGCGCCAAAGAGCGCGGAAGAATTTATCGAGCGATTTAAAGGCCTTACAGATGCTTTGCTTGATAACGAGAATATGTTTGGTTTTTGCTATACACAGCTTACCGATGTTGAACAGGAGCAGAACGGACTTTATACATACGATAGAAAACCAAAATTTGACACTGAAATATTCAAAAATATTCTTTCACGCAAAGCAGCTGTTGAGGATTAAGGAGTCCACTTATGAAAGCGAAAATAATCGTTAATAAAAATTTTGCGGTAGGCGAAATAGATAAACGAATCTACGGTTCTTTTGTAGAGCATTTGGGCAGATGTGTATATGGCGGAATTTATGAGCCGACTCACAAAACAGCCAATGATTTTGGATTTAGAGAAGATGTACTTGAGCTTGTAAAGCAAATTGATGTGCCTATCGTAAGATACCCAGGCGGTAATTTTGTGTCGGGCTATAATTGGGAGGACGGCATTGGCGACAAGACAAAAAGACCGCAAAAAAAGGATTTTGCATGGAAGTCGATTGAAACCAACCAGATTGGTATTGACGAGTTTCAAGAATGGGCGCGGCAGGCTAATACCACAATAAATATGGCAGTTAACCTTGGCACACGTGGAGCAAAAGAGGCTCAAAATCTGGTTGAATACTGTAACGCCGACACCGATACATATTATGCCAATTTAAGAAAGCAAAACGGTTTTGAAAAACCGTTTGCTATTAAGACCTGGTGCCTTGGTAACGAAATGGACGGCGATTGGCAGATAGGTCATAAAACCGCCGACGAGTACGGTCGTATTGCTAATGAAGCGGCAAAACTTATGAAATTGGTGGACCCAAAAATTGAACTGGTGGTTTGCGGTAGTTCAGTTTGTGAACTTGAAACCTTTGGCGAATGGGAGCTTACCGTGCTTGACCACACATACGATAACGTGGATTATATTTCACTGCATCAATATTATGGCAACCAAAGCAATAACACCGCCGATTTTTTAGGCAGGTCGGTTCATTTAGATGCGTTTATTAAGTCGGTTGTTGCTATGTGCGACACTGTTAAAGCAAAAAAACGTTCTAAAAAACAAATTAATCTTGCTCTTGACGAGTGGAATGTCTGGTACCATAGTCACGGCGCAAAGATTGAAGATTGGCAAATCGCGCCACCGCTGCTTGAAGATATTTATAATTTAGAGGATGCGTTGCTTGTAGGCTGTATGTTAATGACACTGCAGAATAACTGTGATAGGGTAAAAATTGCGTGTCTTGCACAGCTTGTAAACGTTATAGCACCTATTATGACCGAAAACGATGGGGCGGCTTGGGCACAAACTATATTTTACCCTTATATGTATGCATCACGCTTTGGCAGGGGTAAGGCTTTAAAAACAGTAACTGAATGCGAAAATTATACAACAACCGATAAATTTATCGTTCCGTATGTTGAAAGCTCGGTTATAGTAAACGAAGAAAAGCGTCAGATTGTTGTTTTTGCAGTAAACCGTTCTTTAGATGAGGATATGGAATTATCGTTTGATTTAGGCGGTTTTGATACGGCGGTTATGAAAGAACATATTGAGTTATACTGCGATGACCTTAAAACCGTTAATACTAAAGAATGTCAAAATGTTGCGCCAAAATCGAAAGAAATTAATGTACAGAAATCTGCATATCAGCAGGTGACACTTAATAAACATTCATGGAATATGATTAGGTTTGGGTATTAAGAAATGCATAATGCACAATTAAAGTGTGCTTCGCACGAATAATAAATAATCCCTCGAGTTCAAATGAATTCGAGGGATTTATATGTTTGTATTGGGATTATCGGTGCGGTTGAGTAGGTAGTCAACCGAAACCTCGTGAAAATCTGCAATTTTGATAAGCGTCGTGGTTGGAATATCTATATCGCCGCGTTCATAGTTACTATACACGCGCTGACTGCAGGAAAGTATTTTGCCCATATCGGTTTGGGTTAAATCCTTATCTTCGCGCAAATTACGAATTCGCTCATATAAGGGCATATAAATCACCACCAAGGTTTAGTATATGCAACTATTATAGTTTAGCGAAATATTCGCTATTGACTTTTAGCGAAAAATCCGCTAAAATACAAATAGAATTTTTTGGGAGGGAATAAATATGGGAGAAAATATAATACAGGAAACAATAGTAAACGAAAACAAAGATAAGCTTGATAAACTGTTTCAAGCGGCGCGTAATGCGAGGGATACTGGTGATGTGGATACCGCAATAAAACATTACAAAGAAATTAGCGCACTTGAGCCTAATGATTGGGAAGCTCTTTTTTACCTTGTGATTTTAAAGACAAAGACAGTGGTTTATGGGGAAATATCAAATGTTGCAATAAGTGTTTGCAATTGTATATCAAAGGTTTTTGAACTAATTAATCGAAGTGTGAACAATGAACAAGAGAAAAAATTGATTGTTGCGGAAGTTAAAAAACAGTGTTGTGATACGGCTGCCTGGCTTGTAAATGTAAGTGGCAAGTATTATAATGCATTGGCACAAAATGATTTGTCATTTAGTTTAATTACAGCGGCTGTAAATTTAGATGCAAAAAGAAAAGCAAAATACGAATATGCACAAAGAATGGTTAATATTGGAAATATTATGTGTATTTGTGGAAATGCGATTGAAAAGACATTTGGCATTGAAGATGAATTTTATCAAGAGCTTGCTGTTGATTGTTGGAAGGGTATGCTCAATGTGCATTTTGGGCATATTCAGTACTACAAGGTGGCTGTATTTAACGAAGAAAGTATAGCAAAATATGCAGAAAAAATTCAAAAATATGATCAAGCGTATGAAATACCCCAAATTAAAGCAACCGAAAAGAGAAATTATACTATTACAGCATTATTGATTGTTTTTGGTGTTTTGGCAATTAGTATTTTGTGGGCTTTGTGGATTTGGTCTTAAAAACTATGTTATTAAAAAGGAAGCTCCCCTTGAATTAACAAGGGGAGACTTTTTGTGCTTTGGGGTTATTATTTATACACTCTAAGCCAGTCAACTTCCATAGATTGTGGCAGATCATTGTCTTTAACCTCGCCCCAAAATGCGCCGCTGCCTTCGGGTCCTAAGTAGCAGGTGTAAAGAATGTAAGCAGGGAAAACGTTTTCTACAGGCTCAATTTTATCATTTACCTTTACAAGTGTGCCGTTTACATAGTAGTAAAGCGCATACTCGTTCCAAACACAAGCGTATTCCTGATATTCGCCATCCTTGTAACCCGGAATAGTGTAATCCATTCCAAGTGAGCTTTTGGTAATCGGTTGTGTTTTTGGGTCCCAGCCGGGTTCCCAATAATGCTCGGTGTGAGCGCTGCCGCGGGTAGCAGGATAGTGGAAAATTTCCATAATATCTATTTCGCTGCAGCCGTGGAATTCATCGCCTGTATCGGTACGTTTAAAGAAATAATCTTCGCGATATCTGCCCTGTGGCATTAGCCAAAAGGCCGAGAAAATACCCGTTGGTGTAGCAGGTACTCTCATACGGGTGCTGAAGCAACCGTATTTTTGAGAAAATTTATCTTTTGTGCTTACACCTGCATCAGAATAATAACATTCAATACCGTTATGAACGATAGGTGTTTCATATTTTTCAAAATCGAGGCACAGTTTGTTGTCACGAACATAGTTTTCTTTTGCTCGCCTATATACCATCGGCTTTTTTGATACGCCTGAAAGGGCGTTCCAAATGTCAGTGTTGAAGGTTTCAAAATTATCTTCGAGAGTAATTTCATATTTACGAAGCTTTATTTTAAGCTTTGCGGTATAGTCGGGATCTTCGGCACAGTGAAGGTCAACGGTCATCCAACCACCCATTTGACGAGTAGCGTCAGGTATGATGATTTCGTCAGCCTTAAAGTAAACATCAGGGTAGTCGGCACGAATATTACAGCCGCGCGGACTTATACGTTCACCCTTAAATACAATGTAATACTTGTATGCTACCGAATAGCCAGGCACACCTGGGTGATAGCTTTCGAGATGAATCATAAAATCATCGCAGGGTTCGCCTTTGTAAAAGCCTTCTTCTTTTACGTTTAGTTCAAAATCTGTCATAATATAATCTCCTTATAATCATAAGACTTGGTGCAGAACACACCTCATCCACCGTAAACGGTCCCCCTTCTCCTCAAGGAGAAGGCTTTATTTATAAACTCGAAGCCAGTCAACTTCCATTGTTTGTGGTAGGTCTTCGTCTTTAACTTCGCCCCAAGATGCGCCGCTGCCTTCGGGTCCTATGTAGCAGGTGTAAAGGATGTAAGCAGGGAATACTTCTTCAACAGGAGCGATTTTATCGTTAACCTTCGCAAGAACACCGTTTACATAGTAGTAAAGAGCGTATTCGTTCCAAACGCAAGCGTACTCGATAAATTGGCCGTCTTTGTAACCCGGAATGGTGTAGTTGTAACCGAGTGAGCTTTTGGTTTTACCTTGTTTTGCCCAATCCCAGTTTGGCTCCCAATAATGCTCGGTATGAGCAGAACCGAGAGTAGCAGGGTGGTGGAAGATTTCCATAATATCTATTTCACTACAACCGTGAAAATCATCGCCCGTATCGGTGCGCTTAAAGAAGTAATCATCACAATATTTACCTTCGGGTAGTAGCCAGAAAGCCGAGAAAATACCAGTAGGGGTAGCAGGAACCTTGATGCTTGAAGCAAAGCAACCATATTTTTGTGAGAACTTGCCTTTTGTTATAAGACCTGCGTCAGAATAGTAGCACTCGTTGCCGTTACGGATAACGGGTTCCTCATTCTTTTCAAAATCGAGGCATAACTTGCCATTGCGAACATAATTATCTTTAACCTTGGTGTAAGCCATAGCCACCTTGGCGCCATCGTGACGTGGTGTCCAAAGGTCTTTGTTATATGTTTCAAAGTTATCTTCGAGGGTTAGTTCGTATTTACGAAGCTTGATTTTAAGCTTTGCTGTATAGTCGGGGTCCTCGGCGCAGTGAAGGTCAACGGTCATCCAACCACCCATTTGGCGTGTGGCATCTGGTATAATGATTTCGTCGGCCTTAAAGTAAACATCGGGGTAGTCGGCGCGAATATTACAACCGCGCGCGCTGATACGTTCACCCTTAAACATAATGTAGTACTTATATACTACAGAGTAGCCCGGTACGCCCGGATGATAGCTTTCGAGATGAATTTTAAAATCATCACACGGTTCGCCTTTGTAAAAGCCTTCTTCTTTTACGTTTAGTTCAAAATCTGTCATGGGTATAACCTCCTTGAAATAATATATTAAAATTATTTATACACTTTAAGCCAGTCTATAACAAATTCTTGCGGTAAAAGCTCATCGGGAACATCGCCCCAGTGTCTATTACTGCCTTCGGGGGCAATATAGCAAGTAAATTTGATATATGCCGCTTTTACGTCATCAACAGGGGCAATATTGGTGTTTGCTTTTGCAAGTTCACCGTTTACGTAGTAGTAAATGCCATATTCATTCCACACACAAGAATACTCTTGGTATTCGCCGTACTTAAAGCCGGGAATTATGTACTGTTCGCCAAGCGAGCTTTTTGTAGTGCCTTGTGTTGCCCAGTCCCAACCCGGTTCCCAATAATGCTCTGTGTGGGATGAACCCAAGGTGTCGGGGTGACAAAAAATTTCCATAATATCTATTTCACTGCAACCGTGGAAATCGTCGCCTGTGTCGGTGCGTTTGAAGAAATACTCGTCACAGTATTTGCCTTCGGGCATAAGCCAAAAGGCTGTGAAAAGGCCCTTGCGATAGCTTGGATGCTTGCACTTAGCGGTAAAGCAACCATATTTTTGTGAGAATTTGCCTTTAGTACGAACACCTGAATCGGTGTACCAATATTCTTTTCCGTCTTTTATAATCGGTTTATCGAGTTTTTTAAACTCAAGACAAAGCTTACCGTCTTTAACGTAATTATCTTGTACGGGGGTTATAGACAACGGTGTTTTAGCACCATAGGGCATACCCTCCCACAAATTTGTATTATAGGTTTCAAAATTATCTTCGAGGGTAAGCTCGTATTTGCGCATTTTTATATGTATGGTAGAACGATATTCTTTATACTCTTTGTGTGTTACGGTAATGGTAAGGGTTTCACCGCGTTGACGTATTTCATCGGGAATAACTATTCTATCTGCAATAATCCACACCATAGGAAGATTAAAATCGACGTCGTAATCCTCGAAGGCTAGTTTTTCACCCTTGAAGGTTACAAAGTAATCGTATTTTAATGCGTAGCCCGGAATACCTGGATGGTATTGCTTAAGGTGAAACTGCATATCATCACAAGGTGTATTACCACAAAAACTTTCAACTTTCACATTTAGTTCGTAATCTGTCATAAGTGTCGCCACCTTTAATATTTTGTGGAAATAATATCCACTTAAAATATAGCATAATAAACACAAATAATCAAGGTGAAAAAAGTAAAATCGCAAGTTTTTTGAACCTGCGATTTTAATGTTTAGTGATATTTTGGTAGCCAGTTGCCATGGGTGTCAATAAGGTCATCAACCATTTTCTTGATTGTGTCAATATCAAGTTCTGCAGCAGTATGAGGATCTAGCATTGCGGCTTGATAGATATGTTCTTTTTTGAGCGTAACTGCAGCTTCAATTGTAAGCAACTGAACATTAATATTTGTCATATTCATAGCGGCGCATTGAACGGGTAGTTCGCCTACAAAACAAGGATTTATGCCGTGACGGTTAACAAGACAGGGAACCTCGACACAAGCGTTTTCGGGCAGATTTGTTATGAGGTGACCTGTGTTAAGAACATTACCGCCGATTTGGTAGGCTTTGTTTGTGACAACCGCCTCCATAATGTGCGAAGCATATTCAAAACTGCGGGCGTGCTCTTTGATACCCGTTTCAAGAATGTTTTTATAATCATCTTTCCAACGTTCGATTTGGTTTATGCAACGACGCGGGTATTCGTCAAGCGGAATGTTATATTTTTCAATAAGTTCCGGGTATTTTGATTTAATATAAAATGGATTGTATTCAGCGTTGTGTTCGCTTGATTCGGTGCAGTAGTAACCGAAGTTTTTAATATACTCAAGGCGTACTTTGTTATTGCAGTTTGGATTATTAATTTCAGCATCAATTTTTGACTTGATTTCGGGGTAGAGGTCGCGACCGTTTTTGTCCTTAATTTCAAGCAACCATGCCATATGGTTAATGCCTGCGATAAGCTCGGTACAGTCCTCAGGCTTGTAGTCCATTTTAAGTGTTTCAAAAAGCGATTTTGTGCATACCTGAACGCTATGGCAAAGACCTACCGTTTTAATTGGTGTATAGCGTAGCATGAAACCTGTAAGCATAGCCATTGGGTTTGTGTAGTTAAGGAACAATGCATCGGGGGCAACCTCTGCCATATCGTCGGCAAAATCTTTCATTACAGGAATTGTACGTAAGGCACGCATTATACCGCCAATACCAAGTGTATCGCCGATGGTCTGTTGCAAGCCGTATTTTTTAGGCACTTCAAAATCAATAATGGTGCAAGGGTCATAAAGGCCTACCTGAATTGCGTTTATTACAAAGTTGGCACCGCGAAGAGCATCCTTGCGATTTTCCACTCCGCAATAACATTCGATTTGTGCCTTGCAACCCTTTTGTTCGCGCATAGCCTCCAAAATGGTATGACTTTCTTTCAAACGATCAGCATCGATGTCGTAAAGCGCAAATGTGCTGTCGCGCAAAACATCACTACACATACAGTCGCCTATAACGTTTCTGGCAAACACGGTGCTACCTGCACCCATAAAGGTAATCTTCATAAAAACACCTCGTTCGAATTTTATAATTTTATTGTATATTGACAAGTGTTTATTGTAAATGCTAAAATGTTGTTATGATTTGTCATTTTGTTGTTTTTAGGAGAGCTGTTTATGATAACCTATAATGAAGCAATTATAAATAAGGGCTATAAAGATATAAATCCTATGCAGTTTGGAAGTGAAATATGCAGCCCTTCACATAGCTTTGGTCCTGCACTGCGCACATATTGGCTTTTGCATTATGTTGTAAGGGGAAAGGGAATTTTTAAAATTGAAGAGCGCGAATATACGGTAAAAGCCGGCAACATATTCGTTATTCCACCTTTTATTGAAACTTATTATGAGGCTGATAAGGACGAACCCTGGGAATATATATGGGTAGGATTCACGACAAGCGGTGAATTTGATTTTGGTTTTAGCGATGTAATGTATATGCCGCACGCTCATCATATTTTTGAAAGTATGAAAAAATGCAGTAATATGAGTAAAGGGAAAACCGAATTTTTGTGTTCTAAGGTATGGCAACTATTATCGCTTATATTTGATGCGCAAAGCGAAAAAATTGATTATATTGAACAGGCGGTTAATATTATTAATGCAGAATATATGAACGATATAAGCGTGCAAAATATTGCTGACAAAGTAGGGCTTGAGCGTACATATTTTTCAAATTTTTTCAAAAAGCAAATTGGTTTATCGCCAAAACAGTATTTACTTAAGACACGTATGGAGCAGGCGGCAGTGTTTTTACGTGATTATGGTTATAGTGTGTCGGTAACTGCACTTTCGGTAGGATATAGTGATGTTTATACCTTTTCAAAAATGTTTAAGCAATATTTTGGAATTTCGCCGTCGAAATTTAAGTAAAAGGGTTTTTTGTATTGCTTTTTGTTATAGTAAGTGATATAATTTCGAAAAGTGGGGTGACAGTATGAAAATACTAAGCATTGGCAACAGTTTTTCACAAGATGCGCACAAGTGGCTTTATGACGTTTGTAAAAGCGCGGGCAAAGAAATTTATAATGCTAACCTTTATTATGGAGGTTGCACGCTTTATGGTCATTGGAATTTTTATGTTAATGATCAAGCGGCATATGATTATGAGATAAAGGGTGAGCCTACACGCAAAATCTCACTTGCGGAGGCACTCAGGGCAGAAGATTGGGACATAATAACATTTCAACAGGCAAGTCCCAATTGTGGCAAATATGAAACATATCAGCCCTTTTTGTGTGACTTGTATAAGGTAGTTAAAGAGGTATGCCCTAATGCAAAGTTTTATATACATAAGACTTGGGCTTACGAAAGTGATTTTGCAAGCGACGCTTTTGCAAATTATAATAATGATCAAAAATATATGTACAAGTGCTTGTGTGATGCATATAAGCAAGCGGCTGAAAGTATTGATGCCGAAATTATTCCAAGCGGTGATGTTATTCAGTATTTGCGTGATAATACAAAGGAATTTGATTATAAAAACGGCGGGCTTTCACTTAACCGAGACGGTTTTCATTTGACACTTGATTACGGCAGATATGCAGTATCACTTACTTGGTATTGCAAGTTGTTTGGCGGTAGTGCAAATGACGTTTCATTTGTACCGGAATTATGTGACGATGAAAACAAGGTAAGAATAATTAAAAATGCGGTTGATACCATACTTAAAGGAGAATGAGTTTTATGGAGACTTTAGCACTTGTTTTAGAAACTGCAATGATTGCTTTGTTTGGTTTTTCGTGGCCAAACAACATTATGAAGACATTGCAAAATAAATCAACCAAGGGAAAAAGCCTTTTGTTTTTACTGCTTATTGACACGGGTTATGTAGCAGGTATTGCAAGTAAGTTTATTACTCTTGCTGCCGGCGGAGAAAAACCATGGATTTTCTATTTTGGTTTGGCGGTTTATATACTTAATTTTGTTATGGTAACTACCGATTTAATACTTTATTTTTATTATCGTTCAAAAGAGAAAAAGGATAACTAAAAAGAGGGCACACTTCATAAAAAAGTGTGCCTTTAATTTATTCTTTAAAAAAGTAATCCTCAACCGCAGCGCACAAGTAGTGATAGATAGGCAGATGCAATTCCTGTATGCGATAGGTTTCAGTATGGTCTGCATGAATGATAACGTCAGAAAGGCTGTCAAGCTTGCAATCTTTACAGCCAACAAGTGAAATCACCTTACAGCCTATGGCGCGTGCCGTTTTAGCGGCATTCACCACGTTTTGCGAATTGCCCGAGGTGCTAATGGCAAGCAATACGTCATCCTTTTTGCCAAGAGCGTAAAGCGCCTGCGCATATAGTAGCGACGGGTCCTCGTCATTTAAAAATGCCGTCAAGAAAGCCGTTTGCGAGTGAAGTGATATGGCGGGCAAGCCCCTCATAAGACCGGCGGCTAACTGCTTATCATCAAATTTTGCGGTTTGCTTTTCGGTAAGCGGTCTTTTTTTAAGAAATCCTTTCATAAGCTCGCCTACAATATGGTCGGCATCAGCTGCACTACCACCGTTGCCGCATATATACAAGCGATTGCCGTTTTCAAACGTTTTTATAAGCAGCTCGGCAGCCTCTTTTATTTCGCTTTCGCAAGAGGAAAGCAACGGGTATCTTGTTATAAGTTCAGATAAAGTTTCCATATTAAAATCCCTCAAAATGACCGATTTTTGTTTTGTTTAAGAAATCAATATAAGTGTTAAAATCAATACCGCGAATATTGTTTACAAAATGGTTGTAACCTGCATTACCGTCATATTCCCACTCAATAAGGAACATTTCCTTTTTATCGGGGTCTACCGTTACGGCATCAAGCTGTAAAATACCGCTAGCAGCGACTGTGGCTTTGTCACTGCAAACAACCACATTGTCGTTTATGCGTGTAACCTTATAACTAAAGGTTTTATCTTGCGGAATTTCATTTGCCACGAAAAGATTGAGTTTATTCTCTTCATCAGGCTCGTCAAACATAAGACAAAGCGGTTGCTGTGAATTTTTGATAAAATCGTAGGCAAGTTTTTTTGTAAAGTAGTAGTCAACCACCGCGTCGGAAATTTGTGGCCAACCGTCTAAAAGATTCCACCAAATAAGGCCGCCGTGAGTGGCTTTTCTTATGCGGAAGCGTTCTATCATAAATTTAAAGGCTTCTGCCTGGAAAATTTGACTTGCTTTAGCAATACCCTCGAGTGCTTGTTCGTTGTTACCAAACAGTGTTTTCATGCGTTCGAAATAGTCAACCGATTCTTCTGCTGTGGCACGACCTGTATTACCATCGGGCATATCACTGAAGAGTACTGCGACCTGACGAAGCATTAATGCTATGCGGTATTCGTATTTGCCTATGTGCTTGGTTTCCATGCTTGCTGCGTGAACAATGTAATCTTCGTTAGGGCGACCGTTTGGTAAAATGATTGGCCACAGTTTTTCTGGGGTAATAAATTTCTTTATAGACTCAACCGATGGGCAACCGTGGAAGCCTGTCTCTGACGCAAAAAGCGCTGTCGCATTTTTATAATAATCACTCTTAAAGTAGTTGCGCGGTCCCCAAAGATGATCTTCGGCAGGGCGATATTTATCAATTAAAGCAAACGATGTTTCGTCTACGTAAGGTGAACTTGGCAAGTATGGTCTAAAATCGTCATAGATACGTAAAACCTCAGGTAAAACCTTGCGAGTGAGTATATTTGTATTTGGGTCAAGACGCTTTCCGTTTTTAAGAGCGTAGGTGTAGAATACATCGCATTCATTATCACCCGCCCAAAGCACGATGGATGCGTGGTCGCGAAGTCGTTTAACAGCAACTATGGCTTCATTGCGCAGTTTGTTGCAAAATTCTTCATATTGGGGGTAATAAGCACAACCCATAATAAAGTCGTGCCACAGCATAATACCGTGCTCGTCACACCAGTTGTAAAATGTATCGCTTTCATAGATATTACCGCCCCAAAGACGAATCATATTGCAACCGATATCTTCTACCATTTCGAGCGCCTTTATAACGCGTTTTTCATTTTGAGAGGGGAATGCGTCAAGCGGTACCCAGTTGGTACCCATAATAAATACTTTTTTGCAATTAATTAAAAATTCAAACTTGCCGTTTCCGTTTTCGTCGACTGTAGATGTACGAACGAGTTCAATAAGGCGAATGCCTATACGTGTGTTGTAGGTGTCGCAAAGCTCACCCTTGCGGTATAATCTTACCTCTACGTCATAAAGGTTTTGTTTGCCTTCGCCACGTGGCCACCAAAATTCAGCGCCGCTAAAGCTTATGCTAAAATTGCGGTTTACGCCCCAAAAACGAACGCTGTGCTCAAAATGTGAGTCACCGCAAACACCCGTTACAACAGCTTCATAATCTGAAAGCAAATCATCGTCGGTATGTATGCGAATTTGTCCCGAGAGCTGAGCGGTTTTATGTTTTAAATTCATATTGGCGGTGCCAAGATAAAAATCGTCTATACGGTGACGGGGCTTTTCTATGAGTGATACACCGCGCCAAAGTCCGCCCGATACTGTACGGGGCATAATGTCCCAACCGAACATATACGGCGCCTTGCGCACGTGTAAAGAGTCTTCGTTATAGGGAAGTCCCACTGCCAAAGCGTTTTCTTCATATTCGCGTGCTTTTATTACAGTTGGATAAATGTGAATAGTGATTTGATTTTTGCCTTTTTTAAGCATAAAATCATAAACGGGATATTCATGTTCTACAAGCATATTATCACATTCGCCAACCCATATATTATTTAGACCAATATGGGCGAATGTATCTATACCATCAAAACGTAGATAAACATCACCTTCTGGTATCTTATCCAGTGTAAATTCCTTTACATACCAAAGATGACGATTTTCGTACTGTTGACAAAGCAGGGGATTGGTGCCTTTGAAAATTTCGGGAAGTATTCCTGCGCGCTCTAAATCAAGCTCAAAGTTACCGGGCACTTGGGCATCAATTTTTATAAAATCTATATCTTTGGGTAGTTTTTTAGGGTTTAAAAAATCAATAAATTCAATATCTTTACCACAAACTTGATTATGTGGTGCTATATACAACTCCCATTTACCGTTTAAATCGATTAATTGTTTCATATTTTCCTCCTTAATGGTTGTCTGCTACTAAAGATAAAGCGGCATAATCGCCAAGGTTTTCGCCCAAAGCTGCAGGTAATATTTCTACTACCGAAAGTGATGGCGCAAGTGCTTCTTGCTTTAGCGCTTCCATCATCGTTTCTTGTAACAGGTCTTGGCTTCGTGTGTAAATACTGCCAATAACAATTTTTTCGGGATTTAGCACGTCTATTAAAATAGATAAACCGTAGCCTAACATTTCACCACATTTTTTATATACCGAAATAGCGGTTTTATCACCCTTGTATGCGGCTTCGGCAACCGATTGTGCGGTTACAGTGCTTAATTCGTCAAGACTTTTGCAGTAAAGTGGTGTTATACCTTTTTCTAATTGTTCTTTTGCGGCGGACTTTGCCATTTGGGCAATGCCTCCACCGCTTGCAAAGCCCTCAAAAGAACCTTCTTTTCCATAGCCTATGGGGCCCGTGTCACGCATACGGACGTGGCCTATTTCACCGGCGTTACCGTTTGTTCCCGAATAGAGTTTTCCATTTAGAATTAGTCCTGCGCCCATACCTGTACCAAAGGTTAAGAAAATCATATTTTTCGAGCCTTTACCCGCACCGTATTTCCATTCGGCAAAGGCGCAAGCATCGGCATCATTTTCAAGTCTTACATAACCACCGTATTTTTCTTTAAGATAATCTACCGCTTTAATATCTATAAATCTCGGTAAATTTGGTGGTGAAATTATAATGCCGCGTTTGTTATCAAGCGGTCCGCCGCAGCTAATACCAATGCGGCTAAAGTCGTCGGTCATCTCTTCGGCCAAAGCACACATTTTATATATCATTTCATACCCCGAAATACTATGGTCGGTGGGTATGACTTTTTTATCTAAAATATGCATAACGCCATCTATTTCTTCACCGATGCTTACCGCACATTTAGTTCCGCCTATATCAAAGCCTATCATACTTTCAACTCCTTTGATACAATTATACACTAAATGTACATCTTGAAAAATAATATTTTCTATGATAAAATTAAGAAAATCAATACTTTAGGAGTTTTTATGTCAAATCAAATAAACAAGTTTGAATCATCACTGCGTCAAGATAAGGATTATTATATTGAACAAAATTTTATAAAAAAAGGTGAATATTTTAGCCCACATTGGCACGATTATTTTGAGCTTGAAATAGTGCTTGGTGGCGAAGGCGAACACATTTATAACAACACAAAATATATGTTAAGCCGTGGTAGCATCTATTTAATGTCATATTATGATTTTCACGAGCTGAAGGCACGAGAGGATATGCAGATGCTAAAGCTGCAGTTTAATGAAAATGTTTTACCCGATAAACTTAATGATTTTTTGTTTTTAAGTCAAAACCGCTTTTGTTGTTCGGTGGACGAAAATGAGGTGCAGCATATTATAAAGTTGTTTGATATTCTAAGACGTGAGGAAAGTCGGGGAGGTCTTTTTAGCGAAATGCTTATTAAAAACCTTATAGCCGAAATTATTATTACGGTTATAAGAAATTCGTCACAAAATGAAGACACCGTAATACCGTCACTATTGCAAAACGCGGTGGCATATATACGAAATAATTTTAGAGAACCGTTGACGTTAGGACTGCTCGCTAAGCACTGTAACGTAACTCCCAATTATCTTGGTGTTCAGTTTACGAAAAAGATGGGCATATCTTTTTCGGATTATCTTAATACTGTACGGCTTAGATACGCTTGTAACTTGCTTGACAGTACCGGACTTACAGTTAAGGAAATAGCCTTTGCCAGCGGTTACAACTCGGTTGAGCATTTCGGTTATACATTTAAAAAAATGTTAGGTGATTCGCCACTAAATTATAAAAAGCACTAACCAAACGGTTAGTGCTTAAGTATTTTATAGCTTAATATTAATTTCTTTATTTGTTGGCACATATTGGCGGTAAACAATACCGGCGCTGTTAAGCATACGCTTTGATGCCTTTACACCATCGGTGTCGGCGTATTTGTCGCACATATACACAATCTCTTTAATGCCCGACTGAATAATAGCCTTTGTGCATTCGTTACAAGGGAACAAGGTTACGTAAACGGTACATCCCCTTACCGATGAGGTATTGCAGTTAAGTATTGCGTTAAGCTCGGCATGGCAAACGTAAAGATATTTAGAGTCAAGTCCTTCTCCGCGCTCCCATGGATATTCATCATCGTGGCAGTGGTGCGGCATACCGTTATATCCCATAGAGAGTATGCGCTTTTCTTCGTTTACAATGCAAGCGCCAACCTGTGTTGATGGATCTTTACTGCGAAGCGCCGAAAGGGAAGCGATGCCCATAAAATATTCGTCCCAGCTTAAGTGGTCTTCTCTTTTCATAATTACACCTCAAGGTAAATTTTTAACATTTATATTGTAACTGATTGCATTACATTTTTCAACATTTTTCTTTACGTAAAAACGGAGCCGCAATAACCATAGCGGCGGGGAATATGGCGCATACCAAAAATCCCGTTTCAAGTGTGGTGTTGTTAGCGACGATACCCATAGTCCAAGGGCCAATAGAGCAGCCCAAATCACCGCAAAGGGCTAGTACACTGAACATAAGTGTGCCGCCTGTGGGAAAGTGACGCGCCGCCATTGAGTATGTACCCGGCCACGAAAGACTTACTGTAAATCCGCACAGCGCGCAGGCTACAAGTGAAAGCCATTCTATACTACAAACCGCAACACCTACGTAGCAAATCACACAGAAAATATTGTTTATAATAAGCGCTTTTTTAGGGTTGAATTTTCCGTCAAGCAATCCAAATATAACCCTGCCGCTACCCATACAAACGGCAAACGCACAAGGTCCTAATAGGTCACCAGTGGTTTTGCTTACACCGAGTGCTTGCTGGGTAAAGATAGAAGCCCACTCTGCCATGGTAATTTCACTAGCACCCGCACAAATCATAATAATCGCAAAAATCCAGAAATCACGGTTTTTAAATAGTGTTTTGGCGGTTTTACTAACAGGATCGTCGGGTTGTTCAACAATGGGCACACGCATAAAGTTAAACATATTAACAAGTGGAATTACTGCCCATATAATTGGTATTAGCTGCCACATATCTTGGCCTAATATGTATATAAGCAGGGTGGAAATAAGCACTGTAAACGCTTGGCCCCAGCAGTAAAAAGAGTGCGAAAACGCCATGTCTGCGCCCTTTTTGTCACCTGGTAGCATTTCAACAATTGGACTTATACATACTTCAATGATACCGCTTCCTGCGGCATAGATGATAATAGATATTACAACGCAGGTATATAAATGGTTTGGGAATAGCATCGGTAATATTCCAAGCAAACACAAACCACCAGCAGCAAGACCGTGACAGGCTATTGCAGCACCACGGTAACCAATGCGTTTTACAACCATAGGGGTAAGCGCGTCAACAATAAGCTGAACAAAAAAATTTATAAACAGCAGTCGACCCAGTTGTTCGTAGTTTAGATGATATCTTGTATTAAATATAATGAATAGCAGAGGTAAAAAGTTATTGATAATTGCTTGCACTACAAAGCCCGCAAAGCAGGCAATTTTTGTAGATTTATATGTGCGTGTCATTTATTAAGCTCCTCGATAATATCTAAAAGTTCTTGCGGCTTGCTTATTATGTAACGTGCTCCGTTAGCGAGTAGCTCGTCTTCTTTTCTAAAGCCCCAAAGTTCGCCTACGGGAACAGCACCACTATTAACAGCAGTTGCTACGTCCATACCTGAGTCACCAATAAATACGCATTCATCGGGCTTTACACCAAGTTCTTTCATAGCCATAAGTGCTGCCGTTGGGTCAGGCTTTGCAGGGATGCCGTCACGTTTCCCAAAAATCAAATCAAACACGTTGCCGTAAAGTGAGGTTACAACCTCGTTTGCCATATGCTGTTCCTTATTGGTAACAACAGCAACTATAAAACCTTGATTTTTTAATGTATTTATAAGCTCGGGCATACCCGCGTAGGCATAGGTGTTATCGGCATAATGAACAGCATAATACGGCAAGAAAATATCTTTAATCTCATTAACCACATCTGCTGTGCGATGCTCGGGTGGCAGAGCGCGCTCAATCATTTTTGGTATTCCGTCACCAACAAAGTATTTAAAGGCTTCTACAGGGTGGGTGGGGTAGCCTTTTGAGGCTATTGCGCGATTTACACCATCGGCGAGGTCTATAAGCGAATCGGCAAGTGTGCCGTCAAGGTCGAATAAAACTGCTTTTATCATAAAAATTATCCTTTCATTACGCAAGAAAAAAACCCGTGTAAATTTTACACGGGTTTTTAAGTCAAAGAATTAATTAGATAGCTCTGGTAACCTTACCCGAACGTAAGCAACGAGTGCAGACATTAATGCGACGGGGTGAACCATCAACGATAGCCTTTACCTTTTTAACATTGGGCTTCCAAGTTCTGTTTGAACGTCTGTGTGAGTGAGAAACCTTAATACCAAAAGCAATTTCTTTGCTGCAAATTTCACATTTTGCCATTGGTTGCACCTCCTTTTTGAATCGACCGCAATCTACTCGGTCACATAGCGAACATTATATTAACACAAAACTTTTGAGATTGCAAGCATTTTTTTCAAAAAATGAAAAATTTATTTTATATAGACAAATAATTTGTTTTTTTATACTTGACAATTAATAATAATGGTAGTATAATTCATCACATTAATACATTAGCACGCTAAAGTGATTTTGAAAAAGGAGAATATAATATGAGTAATTGGCACAATCAAAGCACAGACGAACTTTGTGATGCATTACTGTCACTTAAAACAAAGGAAGAGTGCTACGCATTTTTAGATGATATTTGCACTATAAAGGAAGCACTTGATATTTCGCAAAGGCTTTCAGTTGCAAAAATGCTTAAAAAAGGCGTAAGCTATACTAAAATCACAAAAGAAACCGGTGCCAGTGCTGCAACTATAAGTAGGGTAAGTAAGTGCTGCGAGTATGGTACCGGTGGTTATGATATTGTTATTAGTAGATGCGAGGGTAAAAGATAATGATTGACAATAGTATTTTAAGAAATGAAGAAAAGGCAATTTTTGCTTTAAGGGAACTATATGGCAAATATGGCTATAAGCCTTTTAAAATGAGTAAGTTTGAAGAGTATGAATTTTATATTCAAAATAAAGACTTTTTAGTAAGCGACCGAATTATTGCCTTTAATGATACAAACGGAAAACTCTTAGCACTAAAGCCGGACGTTACGCTATCTATTATTAAAAACGGCGAGGATATAGATGGCTTTAAGCAAAAGGTTTGTTATAACGAGAACGTATACCGTGTATCCGAAAATACACACCAGTTTAAAGAAATTATGCAAACGGGTGTTGAGTGTATAGGCGATATAAACCTTTACGACATATATGAAATGATAGTTATGGCGGCTGAAAGTCTTTCGCTTATATCAGATGATTTCGTGCTTGAAATTTCACACCTTGGTTTGCTTTCATCATTACTTGATAATATATGCAAAAATTCAAGTTTTAAAAACGAAGCCATAAAATATATTTCCGATAAAAACGCACACGATCTTGCACGCATTTGCGACGAAAACGACGTGGCAGAAAATGATAAAAATGCGCTTCAAAAGTTTGTTTCTATCTATGGTGAAAGAAATAATGTTTTGCAAGAATTGGAAACATTAGATGAATATGTAAATAAAGATAATATGAATATATTAAAAACATTATCATATATGCTTGACAATCTATCTTGTAGTGGTAAAATAAAATTTGATTTTTCGGCTGTCAGTGATATGAATTACTATAATGGTATTGTATTTAAAGGTTATATTAACGGTCTTTCGCAAAGTGTACTTACAGGCGGTCAGTATGATAATCTGCTTTATAAAATGGGTAGAAAATCAGGCGCGATTGGTTTTGCTATTTATCTTGATTTGCTTGAGGATTTACCAAACGAAAAAGCAGGATACGATGTTGATGTTCTACTGCTTTGTGACGATAAAACAGAAAATGCAGTTTTGATTAACACAGTAAACGATATTATAAATAATGGTAAGACTGTATCAGTTCAAACTGCCGATACAGGCAAAATAAGATATAAAGAACTTAAAAACATAAAAGGAGGGGTATAAATGCTAAATGTTGCACTACCTAAGGGTAGACTTGGAGAAAAGGTTTACGCTATGTTTGAGGCAGCCGGTTACGAATGCCCCTCTATCAAAGAAAACAACCGCAAGCTCATTTTCGAAAACGAGGAGAGAGGAGTTCGTTATTTTTGGGTAAAACCGTCCGACGTAGCAATCTACGTTGAACGTGGCGCCGCTGACATAGGTGTTGCAGGCAAAGATATTTTGCTTGAATATGCTCCCGATGTTTACGAGCTTTTAGATTTAAACTTAGGTAAATGCCGTATGGCTGTAGCCGCTCCAAACGAATTTCACGACGACGAGCAAAAAACCTTAAAGGTTGCTACCAAGTTTACAAATATTGCGGCAAATTACTATGCGTCGCTTGGTCGCGAAATTGATATTATTAAGCTTAACGGTTCAATAGAAATAGCTCCTATTTTAAAGCTTTCGGACGTTATTGTTGATATTGTAGAAACGGGTACCACCCTCAAAGAAAATAATCTTGAAGTAAAAAGTGAAATCGTTCCTATCAGTGCAAGACTTATCGCTAATAAGTCAAGCTTTAAATTTAAGGGCGATGATATTGAAAAAATAGTAGAATCTATTAAGAAACAGGTGCAGGCAAATGATTAAAATTTATAATTACGGTGAGGTTTCTAACGACGAAATCTTTGCGCGTGACAATATTGCTACCAACGTTGAGGGTATTGTAAGCGATATTATAGCCAACGTAATAAATCGCGGCGACGAGGCAATTTTTGAATATGCTTTAAAGTTCGACAAGGCAGATTTGAAATCTCTTGAGGTTACTGCAGAAGAGATTGACGAGGCTTTTTCACTCGTTGACGAAAAGTTTGTAAACATAATAAAAGAAGCTGCCGAAAACATTCGTGCTTTTCACTCAAAGCAGGTTAAAAACAGCTTTATTATAAACGAACAAGACGGCGTAGTAACAGGTCAAAAGGTAACACCTATTGAAAAGGTAGGCCTTTATGTACCGGGTGGCACAGCGGCATATCCGTCAACCGTGCTTATGGACAGCATACCTGCAAAAATTGCGGGTTGTAAAGAAATTGTTATGGTAACACCACCATCCGCTAGCGGCAAGGTAAACCCCGTAATATTGGCGGCGGCAAAAATTGCAGGCGTTGACCGAATATTGAAGGTGGGCGGCGCTCAGGCTGTAGCAGCTTTGGCTTACGGCACCGAGTCTATTCCAAAGGTTGATAAAATCGTTGGCCCCGGTAACGCCTTTGTTGCCGAAGCTAAAAAGCAGGTGTTTGGCAAGGTGTCTATCGATATGATAGCAGGACCAAGTGAAATCTTGGTAGTAGCCGATTCTACTGCAAACCCACGATTTGTAGCGGCCGATCTTTTAAGTCAAGCCGAACACGACAAAATGGCAAGCGCTGTGCTTGTTTGCGATAGCGTTGACTTTGCAAACAAGGTAAGTGCCGAGCTTGAAATTCAAATACCCGAGCTTCCTCGCGCCGAGATTGCAAGAACTTCTATCGATAACAATGGTAAAATTATAGTAGCAAAAGATAATTTAATGCTCGCAATTGATATTGCAAATGAAATAGCACCCGAGCACCTAGAACTATGTGTCGAAAATCCGTTTGATTATCTCGATAAGGTTAAACACGCAGGCTCAATCTTTATGGGTAAATATTGCCCCGAGGCTTTAGGCGACTATTTTGCGGGACCTAATCACACATTACCTACAAGCGGCACAGCAAGATTTTCTTCACCGCTGTCGGTTGATGACTTTGTAAAGAAATCACAGTTTACATATTTTACTGCTGATGCTTTAGAAAAAGTAGCAGACAAGGTATCTTACTTTGCACAAAAAGAGGGCTTGGATGCACACGCAAGAAGTGCTACCATTAGATTTGAGGACAAATAATGAGTAATTTTTTTACAAGCAAATTAAAAAATCTTACCCCATATACCCCAGGTGAACAGCCAAAGGATATGCAGTATATAAAGCTTAATACAAACGAGTCACCGTTCGCACCGTCAAAGGCAGTAAGCGAGGCGGTGCTTAATGAAAGTAAAAAACTGCAGCTTTACTCTGACCCTGAATGTACCAATGTGCGTCGTGAACTTGCAAGAGTTTATGGAGTAGACACGAATCAGGTAATAGTTACAAACGGCTCTGATGAGGTATTAAATTTTGCATTTATGGCCTTTGCTGACGAGAAAAATCCACTTGTATTTCCTAACATTACCTATGGATTTTATCCCGTTTTTGCCGAGCTTAATCGCATACCGTATACCGAAATTCCGTTAAAAGACGACTTTACTGTTGATATAAACGATTATATTAGAGTTAATAAAACAGTGGTTATTGCAAATCCAAATGCACCGACAGGTATAGCACTTACACTTCAAGAAATTGAAAAAATCGTTTCATCAAACCCTAATAATGTAGTTATTATTGATGAAGCTTACGTAGATTTTGGTGCTGAAAGTGCAGTTTCTCTTGTAGGCAAATATGACAACTTGCTTGTTGTACAAACCTTTTCAAAATCGCGCTCTATGGCAGGAGCCAGACTTGGTTTTGCAATAGGTAATAAATCGCTTATAGCTGACCTTAATACAATAAGATACTCTACAAATCCATATAACGTAAACCGTATGACCGATGCGGCAGGTGCTGCGGCGCTTATTGATAACGATTATTATATGAATAACTGCAAAACAATTATCGATAATCGCGAGTGGACTGTGGCGAAGCTTCAAAAATTAGATTTTGAGGTGCTAGCGTCAAAAGCAAACTTTGTATTTGCAAAGAATGACAAAATTGATGGCGAAAAGCTTTATCTTGAGCTTAAAAATCGCGGCATATTGGTTCGCCATTTTACAAAGCCTGCAATTTGCCAATATAATCGTATAACCATAGGTACTTTAGAGCAAATGCAGAAGTTAATTGAAACAATTACCCTTATTTTAGAGGAGAATTAATAAATGAGAAGAGCAGAAATTATAAGAAAAACAGCCGAAACCGATATTAAGCTTACCCTTAACCTTGACGGCAAGGGCGAGTCGGTTTGTAATACAAGCTGTCCGTTCCTCGATCATATGCTAACCCTTTTTGCCCGTCACGGTCGCTTTGATATGACGGTAAAATGTGTAGGCGACATAGAGGTTGATTATCATCACACCACCGAAGATATCGGTATAGCATTAGGTCAAGCCTTTAAAGAAGCGCTGGGAGATAAAAAGGGAATTAATCGCTATGGTGATACTACACTGCCTATGGATGAGTCGTTAATTCTTACCGCTGTTGATATTTCGGGCAGAGGCGGTTGCTATTACGAGGTGGAAATGCCAACCGAAAAGGTAGGCGATTTTGACACCGAGCTTAATCACGAGTTTTGGAGTGCGTTTGCATATAATTCGGGTATTACTACCCATATGGTTAAATTTGCGGGCGAAAATTCTCACCACATAATGGAGGGATGCTTTAAATCTATTGCTCGCACACTTCGCACAGCGGTTGCTATCGACAAGGCCTTTGCTGATGATATTCCATCTACGAAAGGTGTTATAGCATGATAGCAATAGTAGATTATGGTGTAGGTAACCTTTTTTCGCTTATTTCTTCATTTAATAAAATTGGTGCGGATATAGTAGTTACTGCAGATCCGCAAGTAATAAGCGACGCAGACGGAATAATACTACCGGGTGTTGGCGCATTTGAGGATGCCGCACGCAAACTGCGTGACAGCGGTCTTGATAAAGTAATAGTTGAACAAGCGCAAAAGGGCAAAAAGCTTATGGGTATCTGCCTTGGTATGCAAATGCTTTTCCAGCAAAGCTATGAATACGGTTGCCATGAGGGTTTGGGTCTTTTAAAAGGTAATATTGTTCCTATGAAGGACAGTATTCCTGCTGATTTAAAAATTCCACACATTGGTTGGAATGCATTGCATTTTACTAAAGAAAGTAATTTGTTTAAATATATAAGTAACAATGATTGTGTGTATTTTGTGCATTCATACTATGCAACCGACTGTGATGACAGTGTAATTGCTACGGCAGAGTACGGTAAAGAGCTTACTGCCGCGGTACAAAAAGACAATATTATGGGATGCCAATTTCATCCCGAAAAAAGCGGCGAGGTAGGGTTAAATATCTTGCGAGCTTTTTGTGAAATGGAGTAAAAAATGATAATTTTTCCTGCAATAGATTTGTATGATAAAAAGGCAGTTCGTCTATATAAGGGTGACTACCAAAATATGACCGTATACAGCGAAAACCCCATTGAAATCGCACGTGATTTTGAAGCGACGGGCGCCACACATATTCATATGGTGGATTTAGAGGGTGCTAAAGACGGAACAACACCTAATCTTGACATAGTCAGTCAAGTGGCAAATGAGACAAGCCTGTTTGTTGAAATTGGTGGCGGAATTCGTGATATGGCTACAGTTGAAAAGTATTTGTTAGCGGGCGTAGGTCGCGTAATACTTGGCACTGCGGCTGTTACTAACCCTGAATTTTTAAAAGAAGCAGTTACAAAATACGGCGATAAAATTGCCGTTGGCGCAGACGTAAAAGACGGGTTTATTGCTATAAAAGGATGGCTTGAAAAAAGCGAAAAAACTCTTGAAGATTTTCTTTGTGATATGCAAAATATAGGTGTTAAGTATATAATTTGCACCGATATTTCAAAGGATGGCGCTATGCACGGCACAAACCTTGAGCTTTATAAAAAAATATCACAAAAATATTCAATGAATATTACGGCATCGGGCGGCGTATCAAGCCTTGATGACGTTAAAAAACTTCGTGAAATGAACATTTACGGCGCGATAATAGGCAAGGCTTATTATATAGGTGCTATTGACCTAAAAGACGCTTTGGAGGCGGCTAAATGATTACAAAAAGAATTATTCCCTGCCTTGATATAAAAGACGGCAGGGTAGTAAAGGGTACAAATTTTAAAGGTCTTAACGACGTATCGTCACCAATTGAGCTTGCAAGGACTTATTCTGACAGTTTAGCTGACGAGCTTGTGTTTTATGATATAACGGCATCTTATGAAGGCAGACAGCTTTTTACCGATATACTTACTAAAGTTGCAAGTGAAATTTTTATACCGCTGACGGTTGGTGGCGGCATAAACACGGTAGACGACTTTGACCGCGTGTTAAAATGCGGTGCCGATAAGGTAAGCGTTAACTCGGGTGCTATTAAAAACCCATCTTTAATAAAAGAGGCAGCTCACAAATACGGTGACCAATGTGTTGTATTATCGGTAGATATAAAACGCGTTGACGGTGCGTTTCACGTATTTGCAAAGGGCGGCCGCGAAGACACAGGCATCGAAGCGATAAACTGGATAAAACAGGGTGTGGCAAGCGGTGCCGGCGAAATAGTAGTAAATTCTATCGATACCGACGGCGTAAAGCAAGGCTTTGATATAGAGCTTTTAAAGCTTGTTTGTGATGCTGTAAAGGTCCCCGTAATTGCATCGGGTGGCGCCGGTAATATACAGCACTTTATAGATTTGTTTAAAGAAATCCCCGATATCGATGCGGGTCTTGCGGCTTCAATTTTCCATTTTGGTGAAGTAGCTATTCCTGATTTAAAAAGAGAATTAAAAAAGAATAACATAATCGTGAGGTTATAATTATGATAAATATTGACGAACTTAAATTTGACGAAAAAGGTTTAATTCCCGCTGTTGTGGTAGACAGTATCACAAAAAAGGTTTTGACCGTAGCATATATGAATAGAGAAAGTCTTAAAATATCTATGGAAAAGGGACTCACTTGTTTTTATAGCCGTTCACGTGATGAACTTTGGCTTAAGGGAGAAACCAGCGGCAACTATCAGCATATAGTAAGCATTACTGCCGATTGCGATAACGATGCTTTGGTTGTAGTGGTTGAAAAGGACGGCCCTGCTTGCCATAAGGGCACCGATTCTTGCTTTACAAATCCCGTTTGGGAATCGCAAGAATTGCACGAATTTTCACTCCAAAACCTTTATGATATGCTTGTAGGGCGTAAAATAGAAAAACCCGAAGGCTCATACACAACCTATCTTTTTGAAAAGGGTATTGATAAAATACTTAAAAAGGTAGGCGAAGAATGCACCGAGGTTATAATCGCGGGCAAGGCAGACGATAAGGCCGAAACGGTTTACGAGCTTGCCGACCTTGCTTATCACGCAATGGTGCTTATGGTGCAAATGGGCATCAGCGTAGAGGACGTTCACCGCGAGCTTGCTTCCCGTCATATAATTGATCACAAAGTAAAACAGGAAAAGATGACAAAATAATGCTTTATAATTATCATACGCACACCACCTATTGCGACGGCAAAAACACCGCCGAAGAAATGGTGCAAAAGGCAATAGAGCTTGGTCTTTCAGAGCTTGGTTTTTCGGGACATTCATATACCGAATTTGACCTTGAGCCTTGTATGACGCGCGCGGGCACCGAGCTTTACAAAAAAGAAATAAATGCTTTAAAAGAAAAATATAAGAATAAAATTAAAATACTGCTTGGTATAGAATATGATTATCATAGCAACGAGCCGACGGATGATTATGATTATATTTTAGGTTCAGTGCATTATATTTATAAAAACGGCGAATATCTTTGTATTGACTACAGTCGCGAAAAGCAGATAGAGGCTGTAAACAAACATTACATCGGCGATTTTTATGCCTATATTGAGGATTATTACAAAACCGTTGCCGAGCTTTATAATAAGCTTAAATGTGATATAATCGGTCACTTTGATTTGGTTACAAAATATAACGCTGACGGAAGCCTTTTTGATACAAAGCATCCGCGTTATATTGCGGCGTGGCAGGCGGCGGCTGACGCTATTATAAAAACACCTGCCGTGGTAGAAATTAACACCGGCGGTATTGCGCGTGGCCACGTAAGCGAGCCATATCCATCAAAAGAAATTATTGAGTATTTTAAATCGCACGGTAAAAAAATGATTTTCTCATCCGACTGTCATAACAAAAATTATTTGCTTTGCGGATATGATATGGTTAAAAAATATTTGTAATAGGGGACAAAAATGAAAGAAGTATTAATAACAGCACTTGGCGTCGGTATGGCGACCGTCATAGGTGCTATAATCGGTTTTGCGTTTAAAAAAGTATCGCACAAATTTTCTGACGTTGTTATGTCGTTTGCTGCGGGCATTATGCTTGCGGCGGCGGTTATCGGTCTAATACTGCCATCGGTAGAATTAGGTGGTAAGTGGGGGCTTTTATATGCTATTATCGGCATTTTTGCGGGTGCTATATGCTTAAACCTTATGGACAAGCTTATTCCTCACTTGCATCGGCTTGCGGGTGTAGACAGTGAAAATCACAATAACGCAAATATAAATAAGGTTATGCTTTTCGTACTGGCTATTGCTATTCACAATCTACCCGAAGGCATTGCCGCAGGCGTTGGTTTTGGTACGGGCGATAACGGACAAGCACTGCTTATAGCAAGCGGTATAGCGCTTCAAAATATTCCTGAGGGTATGGTAATTATAGCTCCTATGCTAGCGGCAGGCATTAGCCCACGCAAGACTATGGTTTGCGCTATTGCTACGGGCGTTGTCGAGGTTATTGGTACGCTTATTGGTTACTTAGCAGTAAACGTTGCGACGGTTATTTTGCCAATTGCGCTCAGCTTTGCAGGCGGTACAATGCTTTACGTTGTAAGTGACGAAATGCTAAACGAAACCCACGCCCACGGTCACGAGCGCGCTGCAACCTACTCTATGATAGTTGGTTTTTGCGTAATGCTTGTTTTAGATGTTTTGTTGGGGTGAAAATATGAAAAGATTTATTGGTATTGCGGTAAGCGTATGTTTAATTTTATCAATGTTATGTGGTTGTAGCAGTCAAAACGATACACAATCAGATGTTTCTGACGATGTAATTATAGAGCAGGTTATTGTTAGCGACACTACAAGTGAAACAAGCAGCAACGAAGGTATAGTATCAAATGATATAACAAGTGAAAATCAAGTTTCGTCACAACCTACTTCATCGGTTGAATCGACGGTTATCACCCCTTCGACTTGTTCGCATCAATATAGCGAAAAAATCACACAAAAGGCAGAGCTTTTTAAAATGGGAACAAAAAGCTTTACTTGTTCAAATTGCGGTGACAGCTATACAAAGGAATACCCTATAGAAAGTATAAAGCTGCTTTCAATAAGCAACAGCTACGGCAAAAACGCTTTGTGGGAGCTGTATGATATTTGCAAATCAGAAGGCGTTAAAAACGTAGATATTGCGGTTATGTATATTGCAGGCTGTTCGCTTGATCAGCACTGGGAAAACATTCAAAATAATAATGCCGCGTATGAAGTGTTTAGAAATAATAACGGTAAATGGATCTCTACTCCAAACTGTACTATTGACAGCCTTTTAGCCGAGGGCGATTGGGATGTTATAACTACACAAAACAGTTCTTATTGGTCTGGTAACAGTAAGGGATTTGACAATCTTGATAACGTTGCGGATTATATAAAAGGCAAGTGTCCGAACTCAAAACTTATCTGGCATCATATTTGGAGTTATCAAGAGGGTTCTGAATGGTTGACGCCTAATAACTATAACGGCGATGAAAAACTGATGTACCAAAGTATTGTTGACCGCGTAAATGATACGGTTATTCCAAGCGGTAAATTTGATTCGGTAGCGCCTGTTGGTGCCGCCATTATGAATGCTCGCACTTCAAAGCTTAAAAATAGTGTTCATCTTGATGACGGTTCGCATCTAAGCGAAGAATTTGGTTATTATATTGCGGCATTTACATGGTATTGCCATCTTACGGGGCAAGGCGTTTATGACACAAATTTTGCTGCAAACGGTATGATTTCATCAGAAGAATTAAACGTTGCGGTCGAATCGGCAAAAAATGCAATAGAAAACCCATACAAAATAACACAATCATACTATACAAGGTAAAAGTAACCCCCACGATTCTTTAAAAATCGTGGGGGTTATATTTTTTAATTGCTTTAATTGTAAAGTCACGGTTGCTTGACGGTAATAAAACAAACTGATATAATTTAAAAAACTCCATAGAAAAGGAGAATCTTTATGAAAACCTTGTTAAACATAGATGAGCTATCAACCGAACAAAAGCTTGGTATGCTAATGTGCGCGCGATATTTTCATCCCAATGATAAAGAAAATTTAGAATATACGTTAGAGCTTATAAAAAATCATTCTCTTGGTTGTGTTCAGGTGCCTCTTTCTCAACTTGATGTTATGAAAGAGGTGCTGGCTGTAGCAGATTATCCCATTATTATAATTACCGATATGGAAATGGGCTACCCCAATGGTAAGCTACCAAAAATTCCGCTTATGGCACTTGCTGCTTGCGACAATGACGAATATTATCGCGCCTTTGCTCGCGGCACAATTTACGAGGCAAGGCTTGATGGCTACAACAGTATGTGGGGCCCTGTTTTAGACGTTTTACAGTCGGATGGTCCTTGCAGTGTGCATAGGCATTTTTCTGATGACCCTGAGCGTGTAGGTCGCGCGGCCGAGCTTATAGCCGAGGTTTGCGCTCAAAACAATTTTTTAACCTGCGGCAAGCATTATCCCGGTGGTGAAGCGGTAACTATAGATTTACATATGACCAACACACCGTCCGACGTATCAAAAGAATCAATTATAAACTTAGACCTTGTGCCATATAAGTATTTGATGGAAAAAGGTTTGTTGCCATCAATTATGACAAGCCACCGAGTTATTCGCGACATTGACCCCGAGCACCCTGCTTCTCTTTCTAAAAAGGTAAATGATATTATAAGAGATATGGGCTTTGACGGCCTTTGCTTTACCGATTCTATGGCAATGATGGCTATTTTGCAGGATTGGGGCGAAGAAAATATTTTGGGGTTAGCGGTAGCGGCAGGCAACGATATTGTATTGCCAAACTATCGCTCTACCAACAAGCAGTCGTTTGAAATGCTTAAAAAGAATTATTATGACGGTGCCTTTAGCGAGGAGCGACTTAACGAGGCGGTGCGTCGTGTACTTGCAGTACAGCAAATGTTGGGTAGCGCGCCCGATAGTTTCGAGTTTACCGATGCTGACCGCATAGCTCTTGATAACGTTGCCAAAGACTGCATAACCGCAATAACCGATGACGGTGTTACAGCGGCGCTTGATACCGATAATAAAAAGTTATTTGTTATACTTACCGACAATAAAACTTCAAAAGAAATAGCAGGGGAAGTGTGTTTTGGTAAATGGTATAACCCGAATAATATTGCCGATAAAATCAGACAAGAATTCCCCGATTCTGATATAGAGTTTTTCCCCGAATTTCCATCCGCTACCGACAATGAGCGCGTGCTTCTTGCTGCTACAAAGCATAGTGAGGTTCTGTTTATTACCTATTGTGCAACAGGGCCATACCTTGGTACCGATTGCCTTACACGCAGAGCAGAGTATGTGATCAATTCGCTTATTATGTCGGGTAAGGTATCGGCTGTTTTGCACTTTGGCAATCCGTTTGCTGTAAAGCCACTTCTTCATACACCACGTCGTCTTTTTGGCTATATGATGCCCGATTCTCAGCTTCACGCTATAGACGTGCTTGCAGGCAAACTCGAAGCCAAAGGAACACTACCTTTTAAAATAGATTTTGAATAAGTAAAAGCCACCGAGAATTCGGTGGCTTTTGTTTTACTGTTTTTTCATAAAATCAATTACAAACTGTATATTTTCTTGCTGTTGCGCTTTATAGGGTTGGTATTTACTGCATAAATCCTTAAAATAATCTACGTAAGGGTCGTTTTGCTCGTTATCAAGATATTCTTTAATTTTTGCCGCGCGGTCTTCGTTAGTCAGGCCGTAGCATTCCATCTTGAATCCGGTTAATACACGTATAACGTTATATTCGGTAGCATAAACATCACGAATTTTGCCTACCGTTTCATGCCATTTTTGTACGTCCTGCGGTAGTGGCTTTTCTTCACCAACATCTAAACCTTGAAATTCTAAAAAGCATTTTGCCATATAATACTGTCCGCGGTCGTTTGGGTGAACACGGTCGGGGTTATAGATTGTTTCGGTTTGTATAATGCGTGTTATGTATGAGTGATAATCACAAACGGGATATCCCTTTTCTTTGGCAAAAGCCTTAATAAATTCGGCATAGCCAAGCATTAATGCGCTACCGCCGCGCAAAACGGGCTCGGTGCTTTCTATGTATTCGGCATAAGGGGTAGGGGTACAAAGAGTAATTTTAACACCCATCTTCTCAAGCTTTTCACAAAGGATAGAAAGATTTTTTTTGTATCTTTCGAATGCGTTTTTAAGCGCGGTGTATTTGTGCTCAGCAGGACCGTTAAGTGCGTTGCGATCCGAATCGTTTATACCTATCATAATAACCGCATGTGTGGGGGTGTAAAGCGCAATGTCTTCGTCAAAGAAACCTAGTACAGTGGCAACTGCACCACCTGAAACACCACAGTTATAAAATTCTACCTTTGCGTCAGCAAAATGCTCGCGGTAATAGGCAACAATATGCGCTAAAAATAGGTTGTTGTGTGTAATGCTATCGCCTATAAAACAAACTCTGGCGCCATCTGGAAATCTACTCATATTTACCACCCCTTTTAAGTTGAATTATAACATAAAAAAACACAAAATCAAGTGCAATGGTTGAAGATCACACTTGATTTAGGCGGCAAGATAATCTACGTACATATTGCAAAAAATGGCAACCAAAATGATGAGATATCGACTAAAAAACACACAATAGAAAATCCATACAAAATAGTACGATTGTATTATATAAATTAGAGCAAAAGACCGCAGTTGAAACTACGGTCTTGGATATTTACTGATTTTTCATAAAATCTATGGTGAATTGTATATTTTCGGCTTGTTTTGGTTTGTCGGTTTGGTATTCGCGCGCAAGAAATTTAAAATATTCGACATATTCGCCGGTTTGCTCGTTTTCAAGGTAGTCTTTTATTGCGTCCCAACGCTGTTGCTTAGTTGTGGTGAAATCATCTTTAAGTATAAAATGCTCGGTGGCAATGGTGTTACGCAGTTTGCCAACAACCTCGTGCCATTTTTGAACATTGTTTGGTAAAGGCTTTTCTTCACCAATATCTAAACCTTGAAATTCTAAAAAGCATTTTGCCATATAATACTGTCCGCGGTCGTTTGGGTGAACACGGTCGGGGTTATAGATTGTTTCGGTTTGTATAATGCGTGTTATGTGTGAGTGGTAATCACAAACGGGATATCCCTTTTCTTTTGCAAAGGCCTTAATAAATTCGGCATAGCCCAGCATCAATGCGCTACCGCCGTGAAGCACCTGATCGTCACTTTCAAGGTATTCGTCATACGGGGTTTGAGTGCAAAGAATTATTTTAGTGCCGATACCTTCAAGTCTTTTGCAAAGCTTTTCAAGATTTGTTTTATAATTATTATATGCACGCTCTAGTGAGTAATATTTATGCTCTTTAGCACCTATAAGGGCATTGCGGTCAGAATCATTTATTCCTATCATAATTACCGCGTGGGTAGGGTTATATGGTAGTATGTCCTCGTCAAAGCTGTTAAGCGTTGTGGTAAGCGTGCCGCCCGAAATACCACAGTTGTAAAACTCTACCTTTGAATCACCAAAATGTTCTTTGTAATATGCTACAATATGTGCTAAAAATAGGTTGTTGTGTGTAATGCTGTCGCCTATAAAGCAAACACGCGCTCCATTTGGAAATCTGTTCATAATTTAACCACTCCTTACAGGTTGAATTATACTACAAAATATTATAAAATCAAGTGTGAGGTTTTGGTGCGTTTTGTTGTGTAATAAGTGAAGGGGTAAAAAACAGCACCCTTTCAGAGAGGAGTGGCTTATGGACAACGGTGCAAGTAGCTACCGCCGTTTTCGTGAAGAAGCAGACCAAAGCGGTCTTGCCGAAATTATAAGGGAATATAGGGACGGACTTATTCTTTATCTTAATAGCTTTGTAGGCAACATACATACAGCCGAGGAATTAGCCGAGGACACCTTTGTTTTGCTTGGCACCAAAAAACCGCGTGACAAGGGCAAAGGCTCTTTTAAAACATGGCTTTATACCATAGGTCGCAATATTGCAATTAATTATTTAAAGAAAAGTTCTAAAAGAAAAGAGATTTCTATTGACGATTGTATTGAACTGAAATCGCAAACCGACCTTGAAGAAAATTATATTAAAGAGGAAAGAAAAATCACGCTGCACAAAGCAATGCAAGGGTTAAAGCCCGAATATCGCCAAATTTTGTGGCTGGTTTATTTTGAGGGCTTTAGCTTAAAACAGGCGGCAAGTGTGATGAAAAAGTCGGTCCACAACACAGAAACCCTTGTGTATCGCGCACGCAACTCGTTAAAATCACGACTTGAAACGGAGGGCTTTAGCTTTGAAGAATTATGACGAAACTATAAGCACTGTATTTGAACGTATAGACCAATATAAAACCGCAAGGCTAAGAAAACGAAAAATTATTACCCGAATTGCCATTCCCGCGTTTAGTGTATGCTTGGCAGTAGCTATGGGCATATTTGCAGTAAAAGGTGATGCTTTTAAAAATGAATCATCAATAACGCTCGATGATTCAACCGTTATAGGCGAAAAGGATTATATTGAACCCGATGAATTAAATAATAATTCTAATGACACAAATACAACGTCAGACGATATTGACGGTGATTGGTACGGTGAAGGTCAACAACCACCGCCAAGTAATAGTAGTGGAAACAGTTCAACAAGCAGCGAACAAGTAAGTGATCCCGCAAAATTGCTTTGCTATATAAATCAAATTGAAAGCACAAAAGATTCCGATATAGCGCCACCACACCCTGTGGATGACCACTATCATAAAGATTGGAGCATTGACGAGGCAACAAAGTATTTAAACGTAGATTTTAGCGTTGTTAATGCAAAATACGTTTTAGATTCTTCAAACTGTGGTGCTTGGTATAAAAAAAGCGATAATACCTTGGTAATGGACCACAATGCATTTGTTTATACGAATGATAAGGGAAGCTATCTTTTACAGGCAAGTAAAACCTTTTTGCCAAAAGATTGCATTGTAGTTTCTAATGAAGAGGTAGTATCGACTATAGTTGGCACAAAAAACGGCCCTGTTTATGTAAAGTTTTACGGAACGGTAGGCTCGGTTATGTCACATAACTATTCCTCTATACAGACAACTATGATTGCAGAATTTGAGCATAAAGGTGTTAATTTCCGCATAGAAGCAAACAATATTTCTGCTTTCGACTTTTACCAATTTGTATCAGCCGTTGCAAACGGATGATATACCGATTGCCACGATGCTAACGCATCTAGCAATGACAAATACAGTTTAATTTGTAGGGCAGGGGCTTGGCTCCTGCCGATTTTTTATTTAATATCTATTTGATTATTTAAAATTATATGATATAATATATTTGTGGAAATTTACATTTGCGAGGTGAGAGCGTGAACAAATTTGAACTTGTATCAAAATACAAGCCTACGGGTGATCAGCCCGAGGCGATTGACAAGCTGGTAGAGGGTTTAAAACGCGGGGATAAAGAACAAACACTGCTTGGTGTTACGGGCAGTGGTAAAACCTTTACAATGGCTAATATTATCGAGCGTGTAAACCGCCCGACACTTGTTCTTGCTCACAATAAAACCCTTGCCGCACAGCTTTGTACCGAGTTTAAAGAATTTTTTCCTAACAATGCGGTGGAATATTTTGTTTCATATTATGACTATTACCAACCCGAAGCGTATATACCTGGGACTGATACTTATATCGAAAAGGACAGCGCCATTAATGACGAAATTGACAAGCTGCGTCACAGTGCTACATGTGCTTTATCTGAACGCCGAGACGTTATAATTGTGGCGTCGGTTTCGTGTATATATTCACTCGGTAACCCAATTGACTATCGCAATATGGTTATATCACTGCGTGCGGGTATGGAAAAAAGTCGTGACGAGCTTATCCGAAAGCTTGTCGATTTGCAATACGAACGAAATGACATAAACTTTGTGCGTAACAAATTTCGTGTTCGTGGCGATACGGTAGAGGTGTATCCGGCGTACTCTTACGGAAACGCTTTACGTATAGAGTTTTTTGGTGACGAAATCGACCGCATAAGTGAAATAAACGTTTTAACGGGTGAGGTAAAGCAGTTTTTGTCTCATACTGCAATTTACCCTGCATCCCACTATATTGTGCCGCAAGACAAGCTTGAAGAAGCGCTACAAGACCTTAAAGCTGAGATGGAAGAGCGTGTAGAATTCTTCCAAGAAAACGGCAAGCTAATTGAAGCGCAACGCATTCGTCAGCGCACCGAATATGATATTGAAATGCTACGTGAAATAGGTGTTTGCAAGGGTATCGAAAACTACTCTCGCGTGTTATCGCGGCGTGCGCCCGGCAGCACACCGTCAACGCTCTTGGACTATTTCCCCGATGATTTTTTACTTTTTGTTGACGAATCGCACGTAACACTGCCGCAGGTACGCGGTATGTTTGGCGGTGACCGTGGTCGTAAGGACAACCTTATAGAATATGGCTTCCGTCTGCCATCGGCTTATGATAACAGACCGCTTAACTTTGACGAGTTTTACTCGCATATAAATCAGGCGATATTTGTATCGGCTACCCCTGCCGATTTTGAAAAGCAGCACTCGGCGCAGATTGTTGAGCAGGTAATAAGACCAACAGGACTTTTAGACCCGCTTGTAACAGTAAAGCCAAGTGAGGGGCAGATAGATGATATCGTATCGCAGATAAACGAGCGTGTTGCCAAAAACGAGCGTGTGCTTATTACCACGCTAACCAAAAAAATGGCCGAGGACCTTACCGAATACCTCACCAACCTTGATATAAAGGTGCGTTATATGCACTATGATATTGATACTATCGAGCGTATGGAGATTATCAGGGATTTGCGTCTTGGCGAGTTTGACGTGCTTGTTGGTATTAATCTTTTACGTGAGGGTCTTGACATACCCGAGGTATCTCTTGTGGCTATACTTGATGCCGATAAAGAGGGCTTTTTGCGTAGCGAAACGTCGCTTGTACAAACTATAGGCCGTGCCGCGCGTAATGCCGACGGTGAAGTTATAATGTATGCCGATATCGTTACACGCTCTATGGAAAACGCTATTCGCGAGACCGAGCGTCGCCGCGCAATTCAGCAAGCGTATAACGAAGCGCACGGCATAGTGCCAAAAACAATTGTAAAAGATGTGCTTGATATTATTGAAATCGGTACCAAAGCCGACAAAGAAAAGAGCGACAAACAGCTATCTCGCGCTGAAAAAGAGGCGCTTATTAAACGACTTACACAAGAGATGCATCAGGCGGCTAAAATTCTTGAATTTGAGCACGCGGCATATCTGCGTGATAGAATAGAAAAACTAAGAAAGAGTAAATAAATTCTTGGAGGAATTGATTTTGTCTAACGATAAAATTGTTATAAAGGGTGCAAGGGAAAACAACCTTAAAAATATGGACGTTACAATACCGCGCGATAAGCTTGTTGTGTTTACGGGCCTTTCGGGCAGCGGTAAAAGCTCGCTTGCGTTTGATACCATATATGCCGAGGGTCAGCGACGTTATGTTGAGTCGCTTTCAAGCTATGCACGTCAGTTTTTAGGTCAAATGGAAAAGCCAAACGTTGACAGCATTGACGGACTTTCTCCTGCAATATCTATTGACCAAAAGACAACGTCTAAAAACCCACGTTCTACTGTGGGTACCGTTACCGAAATTTATGACTATTTGCGTCTTTTGTATGCGCGTGTGGGTATTCCGCACTGTCCTGTTTGCGGTAAAGAAATATCTCAGCAAACAACCGACCAGATTGTTGATACAATTATGGCGCTAGATGAAGGCAGTAAAATACAAATACTTTCTCCCATAGTAAAAAACCGTAAGGGTGAGCACACAAAAGAGCTTGACCGCGTTCGCAAGTCGGGCTATGTTCGTGTGCGTATTGACGGCAACATTTACGATTTGTCGGAAGAAATTAAGCTTGAAAAAAACAAAAAGCATATGATAGAGGTTGTAGTCGACCGCCTTGTTATAAAGCCCGACATTCGTTCACGTCTTGCCGACAGTATTGAAACGGCGGTATCGCTTTCGGGCGGACTTGTGGCGGCCGACGTTATTGGCGGTGAGGAGCTGCAATTTTCACAAAGCTATGCTTGTGATGAACATGGTATCAGTATACCCGAGCTTACGCCTACAATGTTTTCGTTTAACAACCCTATGGGCGCGTGCCCTACCTGTACGGGTATCGGCGTGTTTATGAAAATAGACCCGCGTCTTGTAATAAATGACGAAAATCTATCACTTGCCGACGGCTGTATCAAAGCGGCGGGCTGGGGTGTTAACTCTTGGTTTAACCCCGATGCCAGCACGTTGGCACTTATGTATTACGAAGGCATTGCAAGAAAATACGGTTTTGATATAAACACCCCTTGGAAAGACTTAAGCGATGAGGCTAAAAATGCCGTGCTTTACGGTACGGGTGACGAAAAGTTAGAGTTGCATCGCAGCTCGGAATACGGTAGCGGTACGTATTATGCTCCGTTTGAGGGTGTTATAAATAATCTACAACGCCGATATGAAAACACCAAAAGCGATTATGCCCGCGCCGAATATGAAAGCTATATGACCGAGAGCGCCTGCCCCGATTGCAAGGGTGCGCGACTTAAACCTGAGTATTTGGCGGTAACGGTTGGCGGTATAAATATAAAGCAGCTTTGTGATATGTCAATTGGCGAAGCCCTTGCATTTATAAACAATTTAAAATTCAATGCTATGCACGGGATGATTGCAGAGCCGATTTTAAAAGAAATAAAGGAACGACTAAACTTTTTGTCAAGCGTGGGGCTAGAGTATCTTTCTATGTCGCGTTCATCGGGTACGCTTTCGGGTGGCGAGAGTCAGCGTATAAGACTTGCAACCCAGATAGGCTCATCTCTTATGGGTGTGCTTTATGTGCTTGACGAGCCAAGTATTGGTTTGCATCAGCGTGATAACGAAAGATTGCTTGCAACGCTAAAGCATCTACGGGATTTGGGAAATACTTTAATAGTTGTCGAACATGACGAGGACACAATGCGTGAAGCCGACTATATTATAGATATAGGACCGGGCGCAGGTATTCACGGCGGTAAATTAGTATTTAGCGGCACACCCGAAGAACTTTTTAAAAATGAAAATTCTATAACTGCCGATTATCTTTCGGGCAGAAAGGCAATACCTGTTCCGACTTCTCGTCGCACGGGTAACGGCAACAGCTTACTTGTAAAAGGCGCTGCCGAAAACAACCTTAAAAATATAAATGTAAAAATACCTCTTGGCGAGTTTGTGTGTGTTACGGGCGTTTCGGGTAGCGGTAAATCCTCACTTGTAAACGATATTGTTTATAAGGTTTTGGCAAACAAGCTTAACCGCGCCAAAACCATTGCAGGCAAGCACAAAGCGGTTGAGGGTGTTGAGCATCTTGACAAGGTTATCGACATTGACCAATCTCCAATAGGCCGTACCCCACGAAGCAACCCCGCAACCTACACGGGTGTGTTTACCGACATCCGCGACCTATATGCCAGCACAAAGGAAGCCAAGGCAAAGGGTTATACTGCGGGCAGATTTTCCTTTAATGTAAAAGGCGGTCGTTGCGAGGCCTGCTGGGGCGACGGTATAAAGAAAATAGAAATGCACTTTTTACCTGATATTTACGTACCTTGTGAGGTGTGCGGCGGTACACGCTACAACAAAGAAACCTTAAGCGTAAAATATAAAGGCAAAAGCATTTATGACGTGCTTGAAATGACGGTAGAGGAGGGTATGTACTTTTTTGAAAGTCATCCACGAATTTATCGCAAGCTAAAAACACTTTTTGACGTTGGTTTGGGTTATATTAAAATAGGACAAAGCGCCACAACACTTTCGGGTGGTGAGGCCCAACGTGTTAAGCTTGCTACCGAGCTTTCTAAAAAGAGCACGGGCAAGACAATTTATATTCTCGACGAGCCAACAACGGGGCTTCATACCGCCGATGTTCACAGGCTTATTGAGGTTTTACAGCGTTTAGTTGACGCAGGTAACACCGTGCTTGTAATTGAACACAATCTTGACGTTATCAAGGTTGCCGACCATATTGTAGACCTAGGTCCCGAAGGTGGCAATGGTGGCGGTACGATTGTAGCCGAAGGTACTCCCGAAAAGGTGGCCGAATGTAAAAAATCATATACTGGACAATTTCTCAAAAAAGTGCTAAAATAACAAATATTTACACATTATTCACCAAATGTGTTATAAATGAACTATCATATTATGTGAGGTGAAAGCTGTGTTTGGCTATGTTAAGGCTTGTAAGCCCGAACTAAAAATCAAAGAGTACGAAACCTATAAGGCGGTTTATTGTTCGCTTTGTAAAAAGCTTGGTAAAAGCTACGGCCTGCTTTCGCGTTTCACTTTAAGTTATGATTTTACATTTTTGGCACTGCTTAATATGTCGCTTAAAGATGGTTGCGACGGCTTTGAGCGCAAACGGTGTGCGTTTAATCCGCTTAAAAAATGCAACTACTGTAAAAACCTTGATGCTATTGATATGCCCGCCGCTGCGGCTATGATAATGCTATATTACAAAATACTTGATAATATAGTCGACGAACGTGGGTTTAAAAAGTTTAAGTATTGGTGTATAAAGCCACTCTTTAGCCGTGCACATAAAAAAGCCGCAAAAAAATACCCTCAAATTGAAGAAAGTGTAAGTGAGTATATAGCATCGCAAAGCGCTCTTGAAAAAGCAAATTGCACGTCAATAGATGAGGCGGCAGATCCAACCGCTAAGGTTATGGAAAAAATACTTACACTTTGCAGTGATGACGAAATGCAAAAGCGAGTTTTGCAAAGAATGGGTTATTGCCTTGGCAGATACATCTATTTGCTTGATGCCGCGGTTGACCTTCCGGAAGATACTAAAAAAGGCGGCTACAACGTGCTTAAAAACGTTGATGAAAGCGAGATTAAGCAGCGTATTAAGCAGCAACTGTATTTTTGTACAAACGAGGCGGCAAGAGCCTTTGAGTTATTAGATATCAAAAAATATAAAACAATACTTGGTAATATTATTTATCTTGGACTTGAAGAAACATTTTTAAAGGAGTTAGACAATGAGAGATCCGTATGAGGTATTAGGCGTTTCAAAAAACGCAACCGATGATCAAATAAAAGACGCCTATCGCGAGCTTGCAAGAAAGTATCATCCCGACAATTATACCGATAATCCGCTTTCTGATTTGGCGGGCGAAAAGATGAAGGAAATTAACGAGGCTTACGACGCCATCGTTAATGAACGTCGTCACGGCTCATCTAAAAAACCGGGTGGCAACACTTACAACAATTCCTACAACCACACAAATTTCCCCGAAGTTCGCAGTCTTATAAATCAAGGCAGACTTGAACAAGCACAGGAAATTCTTGATGGCGTACCTCCACAGAATCGTGATGCCGAGTGGTATTTTCTAAACGGCACTGTGCTTTACCGTCGCGGTTGGTTTGACCAAGCATATACCAGCTTTGCAACGGCTGTACGTATGAACCCGCAAAACCCCGAATATCGAAACGCTATGAATGCCGCTCAAAGACAAAGTGGTCAGCAGTATAACCCATATCGCCCATATGGTTATGGTGCTTATGGTGCAGGATGTCATCCTTGTGACATTTGTCAGGGTCTTATTTGTGCCGATTGTTGCTGCGAGTGTATGGGCGGCGACTTGATTCGTTGTTGCTAATATGAAAAACACAAAGAAAATTACGCTTTGCGGTATGATTGCGGCATTGTCAATAACGATAATGCTTACAAGCTATTTTCCGTATCTCACATACGCAATTCCGGCGGTTGCAGGACTTTTTATGATGGTGCCGCTTATTGAATGTGGTGTGTCATGGAGTGTTGGCGCATATATTTCAAGTGCCACCATAATACTTATCGTAGGTGAAATGGAGTCAAAAATTCTCTACGTAATGCTTTTGGGCTACTATCCAATTCTAAAATCGATTATCGAAAGGCTTCACAAGCATGTTATTGAGTGGGTGCTTAAACTTATCTGCTTTAACATAGCGGCAGTAGCATTTTATTACGTTGCAACGTCTACGGTAATAGGCGTATCGTTCGATGATTTTGGCGAATGGGGCAAATACGGTGCTTGGGGCTTCTTGGGCCTTTGCAACGTTGTGTTTGTAATATACGATATCGGTATTTCTCGTATGGCTGGTTATTATATGATGACTCTTCATAACAAGGTAAAAAAGATAATTAAATAGAAAATCAAAAGCGGGCAACCACTGGTTGTCCGCATTTTATTATTTACATTTTGATGGTTTTAGTGTAAAATAATATATTATTTGGAAGAGTGGTGAGGGAATGAAAAAGATTGTTATAATCGGCGGCGGAGCGGCAGGTCTTATGGCGGCGTCTAGCGCGGCGTTTTGCTTTAAGGATGAGGCTTATCAAATAACCGTTGTCGAAAAAAATTCCCGACCTGCACGCAAGGTTATGATAACGGGTAAGGGTAGATGCAACGTTACAAACAACTGTGATGTAAATTCGCTTATTACCAATACCCCAAAAAACGGAAAGTTTTTATATTCGGCGTTTAATAATTTTACGTCAGCGGATACAATGACCTATTTTGAAAGTATGGGGGTACCGCTTAAAACCGAGCGTGGCAACCGCGTTTTTCCTGTATCTGACAAGTCGGTAGATATTGTTGATGCTCTGGTTCGTCCTGTGCAAAAAAACTGTAATATTATCGAGGGCGAGGCATCTGCCATAATTGCGCCAAACGGTTTTATTACTGCGGTAAAGCTTACTGACGGCAGAATACTTGATGCCGACAGCGTCATAGTGGCTACGGGCGGTATGTCATACCCCACAACAGGTTCTACGGGTGACGGCTACAAAATGGCAAAGGCTTTGGGCCATACGGTAACTAACCTTACACCATCACTTATAGGTCTGGAGTGTCATGAGGGCTTTTGCACTCGTATTGCAGGGCTTTCATTAAAAAACGTTACGCTTTCAGCCTTTGAAGATGGTAAGAAAAAGCCGCTTTATAAAGAAATGGGCGAAATGCTTTTCACCCATACAGGCATATCGGGGCCACTTACTTTATCGGCTTCGGCTCATCTGCGTTATATGGACAAAAAGAAATATTTTGTCGAAATTGATTTAAAGCCCGCTCTAGACGAGGCTCAGCTTGATAAACGCCTGCTTCGTGATTTTGAGGAATCGCTTAACCGCGATTTTGCAAATTCTTTAGATAAACTTTTACCAAAAAGCATAATTCCGGTTATAATAAATATGTCGGGAATAAATCCACATACCAAGGTTAATCAAATAAGTCGCGAAGAGCGACAGTCACTTATAAATGCTATAAAGCATTTTAGACTTAACGTTACAGGCTTTAGACCCATAGAAGAAGCGATTATTACAAGCGGTGGCATTAGTGTAAAAGAAATTGACCCTGCTACTATGATGTCAAAGCTTATAGGCGGACTTTTCTTCGCTGGGGAAATAATCGACGTTGATGCCTACACTGGCGGATTTAATCTACAGATAGCATTCTCAACCGGCTTTTTAGCGGGGGAAAGTGCGGCAAAATATGAAAGGAATAATTAATTATGATTTCTATTGCATTAGACGGACCTGCAGGCGCAGGCAAAAGCACGGTGGCAAAGGGTGCTGCAAAGGCACTTGGATTTATTTACGTTGATACAGGTGCACTTTACCGTACAGTTGGTCTTAAATTTATGCGCGAGGGATATGATACAAACCTTGACTGCGACATAGATGCTATTCTTAAAACAATTGAGGTAGATATTAAATTTATCGACGGTACACAGCACGTGTTTTTAAACGGCGAGGACGTGTCCGAGGCAATCCGTACACCAGAGGCATCAATGATGGCGTCTGCCGTATCGGCAAAGCCACCTGTTCGTGCGTTTTTGCTTGAAATGCAACGCAAGCTTGCACGCGAAAACAATGTGCTAATGGACGGCAGAGATATTGGCACGGTGGTGCTTCCAAACGCTACACTCAAGTTCTTTGTTACCGCAAGTGTAGAGGAACGCGCAACACGTCGATATAAAGAGCTTAAAGAAAAGGGTATGGACGTTAAATACGAAGATATTTATAGCGACATTGAAACACGCGACTATAACGACTCGCACCGAGAGATAGCTCCGCTTAAGCCCGCCGAAGATTCCATTATGTTTGACACAACGGGCAACACCTTGCAGGAATCTATAGATAATCTTATAAAAGCAATAAAGGAAAGAATAAATTGAAAATAACACTTGCTAAAACCGCAGGCTTTTGCTTTGGTGTAAACCGCGCGGTACAAATGGTATATGATTTGGTTGATAGTGGTGAACGGGTTTGCACGTTGGGTCCTATTATTCACAACAGCCAGATGGTAGAAGAGCTTACCTCAAAAGGTGTGCGCGTTGTAAACACACCGGACGAGGCACAAAGGGATGAAACATTGGTTATTCGTTCACATGGTGTCGGAAAAGCTGTGTATGACGAAGCAGAAAGCGTTGGGGTAAAGGTTTGCGACGCAACCTGCCCCTTTGTTGCAAAGATACATAAAATCGTTGCAGAGCAATCGGCCGGCGGTGACATAATATTGATAGCCGGCGACGAAAAACACCACGAGGTTATCGGCATCACAGGTCATTGTACGTCACCGTATTACGTTTTTTCTTCTATAGAAGAACTCGAAAATTTGCTCGAAAATCATCCCAAAATTAAGAAAATTCCCGTTTCGGTGGTGTCACAGACCACTTTTAACGCAAAAAAATGGGAAAATGCGCAAATTTTTTTAAAAAAAGTATGTACAAATGCAAAAATATTTGATACAATATGTAACGCTACGTCGACTAGACAAACCGAGGCACAAGAGCTTGCCGCTGCCAATGATGTAATGGTTGTAATCGGAGGAAGGCACAGCTCTAACACCGTCAAGCTTTATGACGTGTGTGTGGCTCTTTGTCAAAATACCCATTTGATAGAAACTGCGGCCGAGCTAAAGCCCGAGTGGTTTCTTACAGCAAATAAGGTTGGCGTTGTCGCGGGTGCATCTACACCTGCGGGTATAATAAAGGAGGTTATTAAAACCATGTCGGAAAATTTACAACCTGTAGAAGAGCAAGTAGAGCTTGCTCAAAAAAGCTTCGAAGAAATGACAGATGAGGAAGCATTTGAAGCTTCGCTCAACAGCCTTACTGGCGAGCAGAAGGTATGCGGTACTGTAGTAGCAGTAAACGCTACCGAAATTACTGTAGATATTGGCCGTGGTGTTACCGGTTACGTTTCTGCAGATGAGTACTCATCAGAACCAGTTGACTTATTAAGCGAGGTTAAGGTGGATGATAAGCTCAATCTTATCATTATGAAGATCAGTGATCAGGAAGGAACCGCAATGCTTTCAAAGCGTCGTTACGATGCTATTGCAGGTTGGGACAATATAGTTGCAGCCAAGGATTCGGGCGAAGTGCTTCACGGCACAGTTCGTGACGTAATCAAGGGCGGCGTAGTAGTGTACTCAAACAATGTTCGCGTATTTATCCCTGCTTCACAGGCTACCGCTTCAAGAAATGATGCTCTTGAAGACTTAAAGGGTCAGGAAGTTGATTTCAGAATTATTGAAATCGGCCGCGGTCGTAGAGCAATCGGTTCTATCCGCAGCGTACTTCGCGAGGCTCGTAAAGAGGCTGAAGAAAAGGTATGGGCATCTATCGCAGTTGGCGATCGCATTACCGGTACTGTTAAATCACTTACAAGCTACGGCGCGTTTGTTGATATTGGCGGTGTTGACGGAATGGTTCATATTTCTGAACTTTCTTGGAACCGTATCAAGAATCCAGCAGAGGTTGTAGCAGTAGGCGACGAAATCGAAGTATACGTTAAAGCACTCGATGCTGACAAGAAAAAGATTTCTCTCGGTTACAAAAAGGCTGAGGACAACCCATGGACAATCTTCCAGAGCAATTACAACGTTGACGATGTTGTTACAGTTAAGATTGTTAGCATGACTACATACGGCGCATTCGCAAGAATTATTCCTGGCGTTGACGGTCTTATTCACATTTCACAGATTGCTAATAAGCACGTTGCAAAGCCACAGGATGAGCTTACCGTTGGTCAAGAGGTTGAGGCAAAGATTACCGCTATTGACCTTGACAAAAAGCGCGTTAGTCTTTCTATCCGTGTTCTTCTTGAGCCTGAGGTTAAAGAAGAGGCAGTTGCCGAGGACGAGGTTGTTGCATCTACTGAAGATGCAGTCGTTGAAGCTCCTGTAGTAGAAGAAGTAGCAGAGGAAGCTGCAGAATAATTTATACTTTATTTCACGCCCAGAGTTAGTCTTTGGGCGTGATTTTGTAAACGAGGTAAAACAAATGCTTGATTTTGAGTATTATACTCCTACAAAGGTGTTTTTTGGTAAAGGTCGAGAAAAAGAAGTAGGTAAAATTATATCTCAATATGGTTATAAAAAAATAATGCTGCAGTATGGTAAAGGCAGCATTAAGAAAAACGGACTTTATGACTGTATTATTAATTTGCTTAAAGAGTATGATATAGAGTTTGTCGAAATGGGCGGGGTAGAGCCTAATCCAAAAATAGAGTTTGTGCGCGAGGCAGTGCATATTGCTAAACGCGAAGGGGTAGAGCTTGTTTTAGCCGTTGGTGGCGGTAGTGTTATCGACGCTGCAAAGTATACAGCGCTTGGTGCGGTAACTGACTGCGATGTGTGGGACTTTGTTGTGGGCAAGCAAAAGCCAACGTCGGCTTTGCCTGTGGCCTGCGTGCTTACTATTGCGGCCGCCGGTAGCGAAATGAGCTGGTCGGCAGTGGTTTCTGATTTGTCGCTTAATATGAAACGTGGTTTGGCAAGTGATTTAATAAGACCTCTTTTTGCTGTGTGCAATCCAGAGCTTACTTACACTGTAAGCTCTTATCAGACGGCTTGCGGAATAACGGATATTATGGCACATACTATGGAACGCTATTTTACACCCTGCGAGCCTACAGATATTACCGACCAAATATCCGAGGGTATATTGCGTTCTGTAATAAATGCGGCAAGGGTGGTAATGAAAGAACCCAACAATTATGAGGCACGCGCCAATATTATGTGGGCATCAAGCCTTTCGCATAATAATCTCACAGGTTGTGGCAGAATAAATTCGCTTCCGGTGCATCAGCTTGAACACGCTGTAAGTGGTGAATATGATAACGTAGCTCATGGTGCGGGACTTGCGGTGCTGTTTCCTGCCTGGGCCAAATATGTATATACATATAATATACCTCGTTTTGCACAGTTTGCCCGAAATGTATGGGGTGTAAACGAAGTCGATGATAAAAAAGCAGCCGAATTGGGTATTGAGTCAATGACAGAGTTTTTTAAATCTATAGGTATGCCATCTACCTTACGCGAATTTGGTATAAATTTGGATGCTATTGATAAACTTACAGATTTATGTACGTTTAATAATACGCGTACTGTAGACAGCGTAATAAAACTTGGCAGCAAAGAAATAAAAGATATTTTTAAGCTTTGTTGTTGATACTTTAAACTATCACTTGAAATAAATTTATATATGTGTTAAATTATGTTGCGGTAAAGGACGGTGAAATTATGACACTTACAAAGGCAGAGGAATATAAACTGCTACATTTGTTGCTAGATATGGGTGAGATGATGATGTGCTCAGGCGGTGAGGTTCGTCGCGTTGAAAACACGTTGTCGCTGATGGGCAAGGCTTATGGCGCTACAGAAACCAACGTATTGGTTATAACGGCAAGTATTGTGCTTACAATGAAATTTGCCGACGGCAACCTTATAACCGAAAGCCGACGTGTAGAAAGCCCCGGCAGCAACAAGCTGTGGCGACTTGAAGGTCTTAATGCGCTTAGCCGTAAGTGTTGTGAAAATCCGTTACCAATAGACGAGTTGGAGCTTGAAATAAAGGGCTGTAAGCAGCCTGCAAATTTGTGGAAGTTTTATTTAGGCTCTGCTTTAGCGGCAGGTGCGTTTGCCGTATTTTTTGGCGGCAATATTCTTGATGGAATAATTGCTGCAGTTTTTGCATTGTTGGTTTGCTTCTTTCAAAGAAAGTTATCAAGCGTTTTTCCAAACAACATAATATTTAATATAGTATGTTCGTTTGTTGTGGGCGTATTGATTTGTATGGCTACAAGGTTTATACCAACAACGCATACAGATATGGTTATAATAGGTGTTATAATGCTGCTTATTCCGGGTATTGCATTCACTAATTCTATGCGCGATATTTTAGTAGGTGATACTATATCGGGACTTATGCGGTTGATTGAAAGTTTGCTTTGGGCGGCAGGTCTTGCAGTCGGCTTTATGCTTGCAATTCTTCTGGTGGGAGGTATTGCGATATGAATGAAATTACAATTCAGCTAATAACCGGAATGTTAGGTTCACTGGGATTTGCTTTATTGTTTGGACTTAAAAAGCAATATCTTATAGTTGCGGCGCTTGGCGGTCTGCTTAACTGGGGACTGTATTTACTTGGTATGCATTGGTTGAATAATATATTCTTTGCGGGACTTTTAGCTTCGGCTTCATCTGCGCTTTACAGTGAAATTATGGCGCGTGTAAAAAAAGCGCCTGCAACACTTTTCTTTATAACTTCGGTGATTCCGCTAATTCCCGGTAGAGCACTTTATTATACCTGCAGCAATGCGGTAATGCGAAACTGGGCAGAAGCTAAAAGTTACGCAAATATTACCTTGCAATATGCGCTATCAATCGCGGCCGGCGCATGTATAATTTGGGCAATAACGCTTACAATAGAAAATATAAAAAAGAACAAAAAAATCAAATAAAAAAACACCCTTATTTGTTAGAAAAAAACTGTTGACAAATAGGGGTGTTGGTGTTATTATATGATAGCGTGCGAAACTGTGCGTAGTTTCGTGCTGGCTATTTTTTAAAGAAAGGAGATAGTGAATAGTGCCTACCTTTAACCAATTAGTTCGTAGCGGTCGTGAAACCGTTGAAAAGAAGGCTAAGGCTCCTGCACTTTTAAAGGGCTACAACTCTATGAAGCGCAACCTTACCGACAACGATTCACCGCAGAAACGCGGCGTATGCACAGCTGTTAAAACTTCTACACCTAAGAAGCCTAACTCTGCTCTTCGTAAAATTGCCAGAGTACGTCTTTCAAACGGCATCGAAGTATCAGCTTACATTCCCGGTATCGGCCACAACTTGCAGGAACACTCTGTTGTTCTTATTCGTGGCGGACGTGTTAAGGACCTTCCTGGTGTACGTTATCACATCATCAGAGGTACACTTGATACACAGGGTGTAGCTAACAGAATGCAAAGTCGTTCCAAGTATGGCGCAAAGCGTCCTAAAGCAGGTGCGAAATAATTTTTTTAGAGAATAGACAATCTCTGCTGTAAACCGGCAGGCTTTATATAATAATGAAAGCCTTGTTTGGTGTTAACGGGAATTTGTCAACTCGAGTACCTATGATATCATTCCTATGAAGGAGGGAAGTACAATGCCAAGAAGAGGCTTTATTGCAAAACGTGATGTATTGCCAGATCCTATCTATAATTCAAAAAAGGTTACTCGCCTTATCAACAACATTATGCTTGACGGTAAGAAGGGTGTAGCTCAGAAGATAGTTTACGGTGCTTTTGACATCATCAGTGAAAAAACAGGTAAAGAACCACTTGAAGTATTTGATGCTGCTATGGAAAACATTATGCCACAGCTCGAATGTAAAGCAGTTCGTAAGGGTGGTGCCACATATCAGGTTCCATTCGAGGTTCGTCCTGAAAGAAAGCAGACTCTAGCGTTACGTTGGCTTACAATGTTTAGCCGTCAGCGTTCAGAGCGCACAATGAAAGAGCGTCTTGCAAACGAAATTATCGATGCTACTAACGGCTTAGGTAATGCTGTTAAGAGACGTGAAGAAATGCACAGAACAGCAGAAGCAAACAAGGCTTTTGCTCATTACAGATGGTAATTTGTTAAAGACCGCGTAAGACACGCGGATGGAGGTTAAAAATGCCAAGAAAAGTATCTCTTGAAATGACAAGAAATATTGGTATCATGGCTCATATCGACGCCGGTAAAACAACCACCACAGAGCGTATCCTTTTCTACACCGGTGTAAACCGTAAGATGGGTGAAACTCATGATGGCGGCGCAACCATGGACTGGATGGCACAGGAGCAGGAGCGTGGTATTACCATTACTTCTGCTGCTACCACATGTTTCTGGAATGACCATCGTATCAATATCATCGACACTCCCGGACACGTTGACTTTACTGTTGAAGTTCAGCGTTCACTTCGCGTACTTGACGGTTCTGTAACCGTACTTTGCGCTAAGGGCGGTGTTGAGCCTCAGTCTGAAACCGTTTGGCACCAGGCTGACGAATACAAAGTACCCCGTATGATCTATGTAAACAAGATGGACATTATGGGTGCTGACTTCTATCACGTACTTGATATGGTTAAAGAGCGTTTCAACTGCAACGCAGTTCCGATTCAGCTTCCTATCGGTAGTGAGGATACCTTTAAGGGTATCATCGACCTTGTTCGCAACGAGGCCGAAGTTTATTATGACGATCTCGGTAAGGATGTTCGCCGTGAGGAAATCCCCGAAGATATGAAAGAAATCGCCGAGAAGTATCGTACCGCTCTTATTGAGTCTATTGTTGAAATGGACGAAGAATTGATGGAAAAATACTTTGAAGGTGAAGAACCAACAGAAGAACAGATGAAGAAGATCATTCGTAAGGCTACTATAGCTAACGAGATGGTTCCGATTTGTTGCGGTACTTCTTATCGTAACAAGGGCGTTCAGCCACTTCTTGACGCTATCGTTGATTATATGCCAGCTCCTACCGACGTAGAAGCTATTAAGGGCGTAAATCCTGATACAGACGAAGAGGAACAGAGAATTTCTTCTGATACAGAGCCATTTGCAGCTCTTGCATTCAAGATTGCAACCGACCCATTTGTTGGTAAGATTTGCTATTTCCGTGTTTATTCAGGTACTGTTGATGCAGGCGCCGGCGTTTATAACACAGTTAAGCAGAACCGCGAAAGAATGGGCCGTATATTACAGATGCACGCTAATCACCGTGAAGACCTTGAAACCTGCTACGCAGGCGACATTGCAGCGGCTGTTGGTCTTAAAAACACCACAACGGGTGATACACTTTGCGACGAAAAGCATCCTATCATTCTTGAATCAATGAACTTCCCGGAACCTGTTATCCGTGTTGCTATCGAGCCTAAGACAAAGGCTGGTCAGGAAAAGATGGGTATCGCTCTTGCAAAGCTTGCTGAAGAAGATCCAACCTTTAAGTGCTACACCGATGAAGAAACCGGTCAGACAATTATTGCCGGTATGGGTGAATTACACCTCGAAATCATCGTTGACCGTCTGCTCCGCGAATTTAAGGTAGAAGCAAACGTTGGTGCTCCTCAGGTTGCATACAAAGAAAGCATCCGCAAGAAGGTTGACCACGAGACCAAGTACAAACGTCAGTCTGGTGGTTCAGGTCAGTACGGTCACGTTAAGATCATTCTTGAACCTAATGAGACAGGTAAGGGTTACGAATTCATTAACTCTGTTACCGGTGGTACCGTTCCTAAGGAATATATTCCTGCTGTTGACCAAGGTATCCAAGGTGCATTACACGCAGGTGTACTTGCAGGTTACCCGGTTGTTGACGTTAAGGTAACACTTTACGATGGTTCATACCACGAAGTTGACTCTTCTGAAATGGCATTTAAGATTGCAGGTAGTATGGCATTCAAAGAAGCTTGCCGTATAGCTGATCCTGTGCTTCTTGAGCCTATCATGAAGGTTACAGTTATAGTTCCTGAAGAGTATATGGGCGACGTTATCGGCGACCTTAACTCACGTCGTGGCGAAATTCAGGGCTTTGAAGACCGTTCAGGTCTTAAGCAGATTAACGCTCGCGTACCTCTTGGTGATATGTTTGGTTACGCTACCGACCTTCGTTCTAAAACACAGGGCCGTGGTCAGTATGTAATGGAACCAGACGGTTACAAGGAAGTTCCAAAGAGCATTGCTGAAAAGATTATCTCTAACAGAGCTAAAAACTAATCTTTTTAACTTTTCAAATAATGCTTGAAATTTTGAGCATTATTTGGTAAACTATATTTATCTAAAAATTAACTTTACTTTTTTAGGAGGAAATTCAAATGGCAAAGGCAAAATTTGAACGTAACAAGCCACATGTTAACATTGGCACAATCGGTCACGTTGACCATGGTAAGACCACTCTTACCGCTGCAATCACTAAGTATCTTTCACTCAAGGGCCAGGCTGCATTCGAAGATTATGCAAACATCGATAAGGCTCCAGAAGAAAGAGAACGTGGTATCACAATTAACACCGCTCACGTTGAGTACGAAACTGACGCTCGTCACTACGCTCACGTTGACTGCCCAGGACACGCTGACTATGTTAAGAACATGATCACCGGTGCTGCTCAGATGGACGGAGCAATCCTAGTTGTTGCTGCTACTGATGGTCCAATGCCTCAAACAAGAGAGCACATCCTTCTTGCTAGACAAGTTGGTGTTCCATACATTGTAGTATTCATGAACAAGACTGACCTTGTTGACGACGAAGAGCTTCTCGAACTCGTTGAGATG
>JAFXGM010000043.1 GCA_017513195.1 Clostridia bacterium
ATGGGTTCGATCCCCACCGTCTCCACCAATAACCAAGTTGTATCTTTATGATACGGCTTGGTTATTCTTGTATATATGGTGATCGAACAAGGAGGGAGCGCCAGCGGAAGAAAACAGTCCGGTGGACTGTTTTTGCCGACGTGGCAACGAGCATAAGCGAGGCGATAGGCGCGTTGCGCCGGAAATCCCCACCGTCTCCACCAAAAATCCGTCGACTTTGTCGGCGGATTTTTTATTCAAGCCAATAGGCTTGGTATATCATCACGCTTTAGCGTGTATATCATCACACCGAAGGTGTGCATAATTTCATCGGCTTGATGAGATACAGCGGCTATGCCACTGATGATATGCAAAACTAAAGTTTTGATGATATACAGGGCTTTGCCTTGATTTTTAAACCTATATTTATCTGGGCTCCCTCTTGATTACTATAACTCTACTTTGACCAAAAAAGGTTGCAAGCAGGTTACTACCTACTACTCAAGCGATGAAGAAGAATCCGAGGACGAAACCCCCGTATCAGACTATGGCTACGTTGCCAAAGACGGTGATATTTGGATTTACACGGGCGTAACATCGGTTAACGGTGACAGTTCTAACATTGGATTTTTATTAGCAAATGAAAGAACGGGCGAAAGCCGATACTATTCAATTGCGGGTGCAGATGAAAAATCGGCTATGACAGCCGCCGAATGCGAAGTGCAAGAAAAGGGATATCAGGCATCGTTTCCATCCCTTATCAACATTGACGGATACCCCACATATATTATGGTGTTAAAGGATTCGGGCGGACTGGTAAAACTTTATGCCGCTGTAAACGTTGAGCAGTATAACATTGTTACCACGGCTACTACCCAGGCCGAATGTATAAAAAAATACAAAGCCGCTTTGGGTATAGAAAACACTGTAACTAAAGAGGAAACAAAAGAAGCAACCGTTACCATAGCATCAATTAAATATATTGATATTGACGGCAATACCTATATTTATTTGATTGATAGCGATAATAATATATTTAAAGTAAAAGCCGGCGCAAATGAAGATATGCTTTTGCTTAATGCAGGCGACACTGTTAAAATTAGTTATGTAAATAATACAATTACAGCCTGTGAAAAAATCAATTAAAAACAACCCCAAGCTGATTGCTTGGGGTTGTTTTTTACCTGTTAAGTCTACATAGAACGCGTTAGACGGATAACCTCGTCTAATCTTTTGGTTATTGCCGCTTTTTCTTTTGTAAGTTGTTCTTTTTTTGCTGTATTTTGTTTAATTACCGCCTTTGACGGTTTTTTTCTAAAGCACAGTAACGCAAGTGCCAAGAGAGGAACGACCAAAACAAATGCAAATAAATCCTTAATGTTTGTTAAACTGGCTCCAATTATACCTATAGACAAAAGTATTGTCGGAATTAATATAAGCACACCTAAAAAAGAAAGCAACTTGGGTCGTTTTCTTTCGGTTACAATGCTGTTTATTGTTTCTGTCAACCTTTCTATTTTTTCTCCTAATTCAAATTTTTCAGCTTCTAATTTTCTTTTTTCTATCAAAGTATCTACAGGATTTTTAAATTTTGAATCATACTTTTGAATGTCTGCAACACACTCATCTATGTTGATTCGCAAACTTTTCCATATTGAATTCGGACACTCTTTTAACACATCGTATCTTAATTCTACCGCCATTTTTAAAAGAGGCAAACATAACTTTTGTAATTCGTAATCCTCAACATAACCCTCTATACTTTTTGCACACTGTGCAGCGCACAAAGCGACTGCATAACGCTGTTCGTTATATTCATTTTTTGCATTTTGTACTGTTGGATACTTTATATAAAGATTTTGGGCAGATGACTTAAAACTCTTTAAAATTAATGTAGTCATCTCAACCATTTCTTCAATAATTAGTTTAGCCTTGGCTTCTTCATAACTTATTACCAAGGCAAGTGCATCGGCAAAAGCGCCATGCAATCTGGATGTGCCAAATTTAAATTCAGACAAGGTACAGCCTGTAGCATTGGCTACACCAACATAAAAGCACGCTTCCCAATCGTTTGGATTTTCCTCTAATAATGCTTGGTAATATGTTGCCGCTACGCTCCAGTCTGCCCGCATTTTTGCCCGACGAGCAAGTTCATATTTATTTGCTATCTCTTTCTCCGTCATAACACTGTCCCCTCCGTTTTTATTATTATACATATTTTAAGGCTGTATTTCAAGCCTTTTACACCATGTGATGGGCTCTACCCTTGACTTTTTATGTGTTTTGATATAGAATGCTAATGCCCTATTACTTATTTATATAAGGAGTTGGAAATTCTATGAAATCAGGTTTTTCACGCGCTTTTTACAGCGTGATTGGTTTTATTGTATCAAACAAGATAACTACCGCTATTATTTTAGCCTCTATAGCAGGCATTACTGCGGCAGCTATAATTGTAACCAGCGTATTGCAGGCTCCGGCCAACGTTACCTTGTCAGGCAACAATACAAATCAAACATCTAGCGATATGGTATCTTCTATACCGCAGGCGCCTACATCTAACGAAGAAGAAACTTCATCAGAAGAAGATGCTTCAAGTGAGGATGCACCTGTTAGCAGCCAACAGCCTACAACCTCAAGCAAGGTTGAACCTGTTGTTCCACAAAAGCCGGTTACACCTAACACAGATTTTAATTATAATTCTAATATGAGTTACGACAACAACGTATTTCTTGACGCACTCAAATATACAGGCTATAAAACCGACCCAAGAATGTGGGGCTCATACAAAAATTACGTATTATGTTCACAAAAGCGCGGCCTTGGCTGGCTTTCTAATATAACCTATGACGACTACGGTCGTTCAAAGGGTTACGAAACAACAGCAAACGGCCTGCCCGATATTCACTACTTTGAGCAAAAGGGTCTTGTTTGTGCAAGCTACGTTGCATACGTTTACTTTAACTATTTACCAAATGTTGCAGGCATTGATACCTCTATGCTTCCAAAAGCTGATAACCCCGTTCTTGCTAATGACTGGTACAAGGCCGCAAAGCAATGGGTAAATTTAGGTTATTCACGCTATATCGACTTTACCGCAAGCGATAACGGCAGTATTTACCAAGACCTTAAGCTTACTGTAAACGAAGAAATTCCGATTGGTTCGCTAATCTTCCTTAACAACTGGTACAACCGCACCGACTGGTCAACACACGTAAGCATATACGCCGGCAAGGTAAACGGCTACCACTGGGTAACACACGTTGGTAACGAAAACGGACCCGAAATGTGCGCTATCGAACGTATGAATCGTTTGCCCCATCCACAGTGGATGTTAGCTATTGTTACACCACCATCAAATATTCGTTTTGCTCCTGCAATTGAAGTGACTGTTAAAGACGATAAGGGCAAGGCAATAAAGGACGTTGAAATCAGCGTTAAATCGGCAAACGGCACAGTTACGAATATTGGCAAAACAAACGCCAACGGCAAGGTAACAAAGGAAGGCCTTTCTTATGGCAAATATGAAGTTATTCAAAAATTGCCAAGCGGCTATACCTGTGACGCAAGCACAAAGACCGTCACCCTTACAACAAAAAATAACAGTCTAAATACCGTTACCTTTGTTGATAAAAAGGAAACAAAAAAAGAAGACAACCAAAAGCCTACCGAAAGTTCTGAAGAGAAAAACGAAAATTCTTCTGAAGTAATTACCGATAGCAGCGACACGGAAACTGACGAGTAAACAGTATAATAAAAAGGCACAAGATTAAGCGTTTGCAAAATCTTGTGCCTTTTTTAATTGTGCATTTATTTGCCAAGTTCTTTATTTCTTTTATATGCCGCTTTTATACAGTCTACAACAATATTTTCAAATTCACTGTTTTTAAGCACCGTTACACCCTCAATGGTGCTGCCGCCCTTGGAACAAACAGCCTGTGTCAACTCATCGGGTGTTTTGTCTGACGTAAGCAGCATCTTTGCAGCCCCCATCATTGTAGCGGCCGCAAACTCTATTGCCTGTTGTCTGTCAAGTCCACACTCGGTGCCGCCCTTTGCTACTGCCGCGGCAAAGGTATACATAAATGCAGGACCACAGCCCGAAACGCTACAGCCCGCATCCATAAGACCTTCGTCAATTGGGTACAACTTGCCGCTGTATTGCATATCATTTACAAGGTCGTTTACAACGTCGCAAGACACACCGTTTGAGCAATAAAGTATTACCCCCTCGCCAACGCTAACGGGTGTGTTTGGCATAATGCGGATTACCGGCATATCGCCTGCAAGTTGCTTTATTTTATTTGTAGTAAGTCCCGCCGCCATAGATATAAGCGTAGGCTTTTTAATATTTAAAATATCTTTTATTTCGCCAAGCATTTCAGCCATCACTTGCGGCTTTACACCAAGAAAAATTCTGTCACAGCTTTGAGCAATTTCTTTGTTATCGCCAACCGTTAGACCTAATTCCTTTGCAAGATAGATTGCCTTTACACTATCAAAATCGGCAATCATTATGTCTTTTGTCTGCTTTGCTACCGCACGAATAAGCGCGCCACCCATATTGCCGCAACCTATAAATCCGTATTTCATTTTATCACCTGATATGGCCACTGCCATTGATTATATATTTATATGTGGTTAGTTCCTCTAGTCCCATTGGTCCGCGAGCGTGAAGCTTTTGTGTAGATATGCCCATCTCACAACCCAAGCCAAACTCACCACCATCGGTAAAGCGAGTAGAAGCATTTACATATACCGCCGCCGAGTCAACACCGCTTGTAAATTTAAGTATAGCATTATCGTCAGTCGATATTATTGCTTCACTATGCCCTGTTGAGTGAGCCGAAATATGCGTTATAGCCTCGTCAACTCCGCTTACACATTTTACAGCGAGAATATAATCTAAAAACTCGGTATCAAAATCATTTTTACCCGCCGCTGTACCTTCAATAACGCTTTGTGCTTTGTCATCAAGACGAAGCTCAACGGGGATTTGACCGTTTGCTTTGCGTCCTTTTACAAGTTTGTCATAAACGCGTGGCAATATGTCTGCTTTTATATCTTCATCAACAAGCAAAACCTCTGCCGCGTTGCAAACGCTGGGGCGACTTGTTTTTGCATTGTTTATAATGTTTACTGCCATATCTAAATCGGCAGTTTTCTCTACGTAAATATGACATATACCCGTGCCTGTTTGTATACAAGGAACGGTAGCATTATTAATACAAGCGTTTATAAGTCCTGCGCCGCCGCGAGGAATAAGCATATCAACATAGCCGTTCGCTTTCATTAAAGCAGTTGCACTTTCACGAGTGGTATCGGTTACAAGATTTATTGCATCTTCGCACACACCCGCTTCGCGTAAGCCCTCTCGCAAGGCTGCAACAATAGCAATGCCTGAATTTATTGCCTCTTTACCGCCACGCAGTACGCAAACGTTACCGCTTTTAAGAGATAGTGCCGCAGCATCACTTGTAACGTTAGGTCGGCTTTCGTATATAATGGCAATAACACCTATCGGCACCGAAACGCGTGTTATTTTAAGTCCGTCTTCTCGAACATATTCTTTTAGAGTGTGACCTACAGGGTCGGGCAGCTTTGCCACGTCATGTATACCGTCTGCCATAGCCTTAACGCGTGCCTCGTTTAGCATAAGGCGGTCTATCATAACATCGCTTATTACACCACGTGAATTTTCTACGTCAATAGCGTTAGCGCTAAGAATTTTATCGGTATTTTTTATAAGCGCATCCGCCATTTTTGTAAGTGCATTATTCTTTTGCTCGGTTGTAAGCAGCGACACCTGCGCTTTAGCGGTACGAGCCGCAGTTAATAAATTTATCATTATATTACTTCCTCGAAAATTTCGTTCCCACAGGTTTGCCTTCAACTATGTCATAAAGGCTTGTAGGCACAGCACCGTTGGTAATAATCATATCACAGCCGCACGCCATACAAATTTTGGCAGCCTCAATCTTTGTAACCATACCGCCTGTACCAAGCGCAGTGCCTTTGCCGCCTGCAAGTGCAACTATGCTGTCATCGATTTTATCAACGTGACTTATAAGCTTAGCGTCCTCACACTTGTGTGGGTCGGCAGTATAAAGACCGTCGATATCTGAAAACAAAACAAGAACGTCTGCCTTTACACTTTCGGCTACAATTGCCGCCAATGTATCGTTATCGCCAATAACAATTTCCTCGGTGGCTACGGTATCATTTTCATTTATAATAGGAATAGCGCCGAGCTCTAAAAGTCGGTTTAATGTATTGCTAAAGTTTTGATGACGTTCTTCATTTTTAAGATCAGCACCCGTCATAAGCAGCTGTGCTACTGTATGATTGTATTCGGAAAAAAGTTTATCGTATGTATACATAAGCTCGCATTGACCAACTGCCGCTGCCGCTTGCTTTGTTGGTATATCGGTAGGCTTACTCTTTAGTGACAACTTACCAACACCCATACCGATAGCGCCCGACGACACCATAATAACCTCGTCGCCTGCATTTTTTATATCACTTATAACCTTGCAAATTTCTTCAACGCGACGAATATTAAGATGCCCCGTCGCATGAGCCAATGTGCTTGTTCCAAGTTTTACTACTATACGCATAATATATCTCCTAGAAATAATATACATTATATTATACATACCGCGTTTCAAAAAATAAAGACTTTTTTTAAAAAAACTCTTGACACACGCGCTTTAACGTGTTAAAATGTGAAAAAATTTAAAAAGGCTATGACGAAGACGGCTTAAAATTTACGTTTTCAGAGAACTGTCGGTTGGTGCAAGACAGCAACAAAGATTTTAAAATGCCCATCACTTCCGAGCTGAAGGCCCGAAAAGCATTTGCTTAGTAGATACCTTCCGTGATTGCTGCGTAAAGGCATAGGAATTGTTAGATTCCGAGAGTGGTAGCCGCAAGGCTGCAATTTGAGTGGTACCGCGAGTGTTTATTATCACCCGTCTCAAAGCTTTGAGACGGGTGTTTTTTATTTTAATTTTGTGCTAAATGCACGCAGAAAAGGAGTAGATTTTATGCAAACCAACACAGCCAAAGAACAGTTAAGAGAGATTGCCGCGCGAATTAAGGAGATGCGCGAAATTATGGGTTGGTCTATTGCCGAGATGGCAACAAAAACCGAAGTAAGCGAGCAAGAATATATAGAATATGAAAGCGCAACCGTGGATTTTCCGTTTACATTTATACACAAATGTGCCCAAGCCTTTGACGTAGAAATGACACAGTTGCTTGAGGGTCATTCTGCAAAGCTTTCAAGCTATACAGTAACCCGTAAGGGCGGTGGTCAAAAAACCGCTAAGGAAGACGGCATCGACATCACCAACTTAGCACCTAAATTCAAAGACAAAATCGCCGAGCCGTATTTTGTTAGATATGAGTATTCAGCTTCACAGCAAAATAAACCAATTCATCTTACCAAGCACTCAGGTCAGGAGTTTGACTTTATCTTAAGCGGCTCGCTTAAAGTGCAAATCGGTGAGCACACCGAGATTTTGCACGAGGGCGACAGCATTTACTATAACTCCTCTACCCCACACGGTATGATTGCTATTGACGGCAAAGACTGCGTATTCTGTGCAGTCGTGCTCCCGGGCGAAGACACAAAAGAGGACGTTGTAAGAAAAAGTATTGTTTCGGCCAAAAACAGCGAACAGCTCGTTTGTGAAAAGTTTGTTGAAACCTTTGAAGACGAAACAGGCGCTTTGCAGGATATTAAGTTTAAAAACACCGAAAGCTTTAACTTTGGCTTTGACATTGTTGACGGCATTGCCGATAAATATCCCGAAAAGCTTGCAATGCTTCATCTTGACAAGAATAAGACCGAGCGCCGCTTTACATTTAAAGATATAAAGCGTGCATCTAACCAAGTAGCAAACTACTTTACTTCACTTGGTATCAAGCGCGGTGACAAGGTAATGCTCGTTCTTAAGCGTCATTACCAGTTCTGGTTCTGTATGACCGCACTTCACAAGCTTGGTGCTGTGGCAATTCCTGCTACAAATCAGCTTAAAGACCACGACTTTGAATACCGCTATAAAGCCGCTGGCGTTAAGGCGCTTGTTTGTACCGCCGACGGCGATACTGCCGAAATTGCCGAAAGAGCAGCTAAAAACTGCGATTGCGTAGAGCAGCTTATTATGGTAGGAGGCTCACGCGAGGGCTGGCACGACTTTGATAGTGAATATAAGCTTTATTCAGGCAAATTTGACCGACCGGAAGATGCATCTGCAGGCAGTGATGCCGCTCTTATGTTCTTTACCTCGGGTACCACCGGTAATCCTAAAATGGCAGCTCACGCGCACACATACGCTTTAGGTCATTTTGTAACTGCAAAATATTGGCACTGCTGTGAGCGTGACGGCCTGCACCTTACTATCTCTGATACAGGTTGGGGCAAATCGCTTTGGGGCAAGCTTTACGGCCAATGGCTTTGCGAGGGCGCTGTGTTTGTTTACGACTTTGACCGCTTTGACGCAGCAGATATTTTGCCAATGTTTGCAAGCTATAGTATAACCACATTCTGCGCACCGCCAACAATGCTTCGTATGCTTATAAAGGAAGACCTTTCAAAATATGACCTTTCTTCTATTCACCATATGACAACCGCAGGCGAAGCACTTAACCCCGAAGTGTTTAAGCAATTTGAAAAGGCTACAGGCCTTCAAATTATGGAGGGCTTTGGTCAGACCGAAACCACACTTACCATTGCAAATCTTCGCGGCACTACACCAAAAATTGGTGCTATGGGTAAAGCTTCTCCTCAATATGACGTCGACATAGTTGACCCCGACGGCAACCCCGTTGCTGACGGTGAGGTTGGCGAAATCGTCGTTCATACAAAAGATGGCGTTCCATGTGGATTGTTTAAAGAATACTATCTTGACGATGAAAAAACCGCGGAAGCTTGGCACGACGATATGTACCACACAGGTGATACCGCTTGGCGTGACGAAGATGGATATTTCTGGTATGTAAGCCGTATTGATGACGTCATCAAGTCATCGGGCTACCGTATTGGACCGTTCGAGATCGAAAGCGTAATTATGTACTTCCTTATGTTCTCGAATGTGGCATATCAGCAGCACCCGATGAGGTTCGTGGTCAGATAGTAAAGGCAAGCATCGTGCTTACTAAGGGTACCGAGCCTACCGAAGAACTCAAAAAAGAAATTCAGCAGTATGTTAAAACTCATACCGCTCCTTACAAATACCCCCGTCTTGTAGTATTCCGTGACGAATTGCCCAAGACAATAAGCGGAAAAATCCAGCGTAACAAACTGTAATATTTCAATTTAAAATATTGACAAAACGTTTAAGTTGTGATATACTATCATAAATTTTTAAAGACTTTGACGAAGAGGGCATACTCCAACGCTTTTTTTAGAGAGATAACGGTTGGTGAAAGTTATCAAAAGTAGGTTTATGTTTGTAGCTTCCGAGTCGGGAGAAAGAAAGTTATTTTAACAAGTAGAATCTCCCCGTACTGCTGCGTAAAAGCATAGGAATTGTCAGATTCCGAGAGTGGTGACCTTTTGGTTGCAATTTGAGTGGTACCGCGGATGACTGAATTAGCAGCATTCGTCTCAAAGTCATAACTTTGGGGCGAGTGCTTTTTTAGTCCCCAGTAGGAAGGATTTGTAAATTATGGAACAAATTACCGCGCTTGATTACAAAATTCAGGAGATGGCAAGCCGTATTAAAGATCTTCGTGAGCTTGAAGGTCTTACCACGGCGCAGATGGCTGTCAAAACCGACGTCAGCGAGGCAGAATATATAGAGTGCGAATCGGGCAAAAGCGACCTAAACTTTGCTTTTATCTACCGTTGCGCATTGGCACTTAACGTAAACGTTACCGATATTATTGAGGGTTACAGCCCTAAGCTTGCAAGCTATACAGTAACTCGCGCAGGTAGCGGTCAAAAGGTATCTCAGGCACACGGTATGACATATTACAACTTGGCATATGCTTTCCGTGACAGAATTGCCGAACCACTTTTTGTAAACAGCGTTTATGACGAAAGCGCACAGCAAAAGGATATTGAACTTACCACCCACGCAGGTCAGGAATGTGACATTGTAATTGAGGGTAACTTGATGGTTCAGGTTGGTGAGCACCGCGAGGTATTAGGACCCGGTGACAGCATTTATTTCGATAGTGACACACCTCACGGTATGATTGCAGTAAACGGCAAGGACTGTAAATTCTACGCTATTGTTCTTAATCCTACGGGAGAAGAAATTCCTGAGCTTACCACAGCTACCAAGATTGAAGACCGCCGTGTTTCTGCAAGAGATAAGAAAAACCGTATCTACCGCAATTATATTGATACGGTTGAAGATGAAAACGGCACACCAACTTCGATTACATTTAAAAACGCCGATAAATTTAACTTTGCATTTGACTTGGTTGACGCTCTTGCTGAAAAAGAACCAAACAAGCTTGCAATGTTACATATATCACGCGACAAAACCGAACGCCGCTTTACCTTTAAGGATATGAAAAAGGCATCCAATCAGGTTGCTAACTACTTCAAATCTATTGGTATTAAAAAAGGCGACCGCGTAATGCTTGTTCTTAAGCGCCATTACCAATTCTGGTTCTCAATGTTGGCACTCAACAAACTCGGCGCTATTGCAATTCCTGCTCCAAATCAGTTGCTTGTTCACGACTTTGAATACCGCTTTAATGCTGCGGGCGTATCGGCCATTGTTTGTACTGCTGACGGTGATACCGCAGCACAGGTAGATATTGCCGCCGAAAATTGCGATACACTTAAGCACAAGCTTATTGTAAACGGCACACGTGACGGTTGGCGCAGCTTTGACGAAGAATACACCCTATTTAGTTCTAAGTTTGAGCGCACTGAAGACTCCCCCTGTGGCGACGATTTGTTACTTATGTTCTTTACATCCGGCACTACAGGCTATCCAAAGATTGCCGCTCACAATCACAAGTATCCGTTAGGTCACTTCCATACAGCAAAATACTGGCACAATGTTGACCCCGACGGACTTCACTTTACCATATCCGAAACAGGTTGGGCAAAATCAATGTGGGGCAAGCTTTACGGTCAGTGGCTATGCGAAGCCGCAACCTTTGTTTATGACTTTGACCGTTTTGATGCGGCAGATATTTTGCCAATGTTTGCAAAATACAAAATCACAACCTTCTGCGCACCTCCTACTATGCTTCGTATGATGATTAAGCAAGACATTTCAAAGTATGATTTTTCTTCTGTTCAGCATATGACTACCGCAGGCGAGGCGCTTAACCCCGAGGTTTACCGTCAATTTGAAAAGGCTACAGGCTTACAGATAATCGAAGGCTTTGGTCAAACCGAGAGCACTATGATTATTGGTAATTTGGTTGGCGCTTCTCACAAAATCGGTTCTATGGGTAAACCCGCCCCGATTTACGACGTGCATATAGTTGACCCCGATGGTAACGATGTACCCGATGGTGAAACGGGCGAAATTGTTGTAAATGTAGCCGATGGCGCGCCTTGCGGCTTATTTACAGGCTACTACCGTGACGAAGAAAAAACCCGCGAGGTTTGGCACGACGGCTATTACCACACAGGCGATACCGCTTGGCGTGATGAGGACGGCTTCTATTGGTACGTTGGCCGCGTCGATGACGTTATCAAGTCCTCAGGCTACCGCATTGGACCCTTTGAAATTGAAAATGTTATTATGGAGTTACCTTACGTTCTTGAATGTGGCGTATCGGCCGCACCCGATGAGGTTCGCGGTCAGGTTGTAAAGGCAAGCATTGTGCTGGTTGATGGCACCGAAGGCACCGAAGAGCTTAAAAAGGAAATTCAAGAATACGTTAAAAAGCATACAGCACCTTACAAATATCCTCGTATTGTTGTATTCCGCGACAGCCTTCCAAAAACTGTTAGTGGCAAAATACAGCGAAATAAATTATAATCAGTGATACATAATGAATAAATTTAAGCGATTAACATTACTTTGCGGGCATTACGGCAGCGGCAAAACAAATGTTGCCGTAAACCTTGCATTTTACTTAAAAGAGCAGTATAATAACGTGGTTGTAGCCGACCTTGATATAGTAAATCCGTATTTTCGCACAAAAGACAGTATAGACGATTTCAAGGCTCGCGGCATAGAGCTTATATGCTCCCAGTATACCAACACCAACGTTGATATACCGGCGCTTCCCGCTAATATGTACCGACTTACAGCCGATAAAGACATTACCGCTGTAATCGACGTTGGCGGTGACGACCGCGGCGCTTATGCGCTGGGCCGCCTTGTTCCCGAAATAAAAGCCGAAAACAATTTCGATATGTTAATGGTTATTAACGGCTACCGACCGCTTACCCCCGACGCAGAATCAACCGTTGAGGTTATGCGCGAGATAGAAACTGCGTGCGGACTTGAATTTACGGGACTTGTAAACAATTCAAACATCGGCGAAGAAACCACCGCCGAAGATATAATTAAATCCATAGGCTATGCAAACGAAGTGTCGCAAGCATCAGGTTTACCTATTGTAATGACCAGCGTAAAGCGTGAGCTTTATGACGGGCTCAAGAACAAAATAGATAATCTTTTGCCAATGACACTGCAAGCAAAACCTGTTTAATAAAGGAGAATGAATATGGCAAAATTAACCTTTAAAACCGACAAGTGTAAAGGCTGCGGACTTTGCGTTGACGCATGCCCAAAGGGTCTTATTAAACTTGCCAATGACAAAATCAACCAAAAGGGCTATCACCCTGCAGCAATTACCGACGAATCAGCTTGCGTTGGTTGTGCTGCTTGCGCTATGATGTGCCCCGACTGCATTATCAAGGTAGAAAGGTGAGTGAACACTAATGGCAGATAAAATTTTAATGAAGGGTAACGAAGCCATTGCCGAAGCCGCTATCAAGGCCGGCTGTATGCACTACTTTGGTTATCCTATCACACCTCAAACCGAGGTTGCAGCATATATGGCAAAAAGAATGCCAAAAATTGGTGGATGCTTTTTACAGGCCGAAAGTGAGATTGCCGCTATAAATATGGTTTACGGCGTAGCTTCTACTGGCAAGCGTGTAATGACATCTTCTTCTTCACCAGGTATATCACTTAAGAGCGAGGGTCTTTCTTACCTTGCAGGCTCTGACCTACCCGCGCTTATAGTAAACGTTCAGCGTGGCGGTCCGGGTCTCGGTGGTATTCAGCCAAGTCAGGCCGACTATTTCCAGGCTACAAAGGGCGGCGGTCACGGCGACTTTAAGATGATAGTACTTGCACCTTCTTCTGTTCAGGAAATGGCTGACCTTACAGTTAAGGGCTTTGACCTTGCCGATAAATACCGTATGCCAACTATGCTTTTGGCTGACGGTACAATGGGTCAGATGATGGAGCCTGTTTCTCTTGACTATGAAGTAAAAGAAACTGTTGATAAGCCTTGGGCTACAACAGGTACCAAAATGGAACGCGAACACAATATTGTTACTTCACTTTTCTTAAAGCCCGACGAGCTTGAGGATCTTGTTGTAGAGCGTTATGAGCGTTACAAGGTTGTAGAAGAAAACGAAGTAATGTATGAAGAATATATGATGGACGATGCCGACATCTGCATTGCCGCTTTTGGCATTGCCGCTCGTGTTGCTAAAAACGCAATCAACGAAGCAAGAAAGCAAGGCATCAAGGTTGGTCTTATTCGCCCAATCACACTTTGGCCTTTCCCTGTAGCACCTTTCAAAAAGGCGGCTGACAAGGTTAAAGAGATCATCTCGGTAGAGCTTTCTATGGGCCAGATGATTGAGGATGTACGCCTCGCCTGTGAATGCAAGGTGCCTGTTACACTTTGTAGCCGTACAGGCGGTATGATTCCTTCACCTGAACAGGTATTAGAAGCTATAACACGCGCAAATGGAGGTGCAAAATAATGGCAGTAGTATTTGATAAACCACATGCTCTTACAGACGTTCCTATGCATTATTGCCCAGGTTGCACCCACGGTATAGTGCATCGTCTTGTTGCAGAGGTTATTGACGAATTAGGAATAGAGGGTAAAACCATTGGTATTGCACCTGTTGGTTGCTCGGTATTTGCTTATAATTACTTTAACTGCGATATGATTGAGGCGGCTCACGGCCGTGCTCCTGCAGTTGCAACAGGTGTTAAGCGTTCCGACCCTGAAAACCACGTTGTATTTACATATCAGGGTGACGGTGACCTCGCTTCCATCGGTATGGCTGAAACTGTACACGCAGCAGCAAGAAACGAAAACATTACAATTATCTTTATTAACAATGCTATCTACGGTATGACAGGCGGACAGATGGCACCCACCTCACTTCCGGGTCAGGTTACACAAACTTCACCCTACGGTCGTGATACCAAGCATTGCGGTTTTCCGATTAAAGTTTGCGAAATGCTTTCAGAGCTTGAGGGCCCCGAGTACTTAGAGCGTGTTACTGTTAGCAACGTTAAAAATATTGTTAAAGCTAAAAAAGCTATTAAAAAGGCTTTCCAAAATCAGATTGACGGCAAGGGATTCTCTCTTGTAGAGGTTGTGTCAACCTGCCCTACCAACTGGGGTATGACACCGCAAAACGCACTCAAGTGGCTCGAAGAAAATATGCTTCCTTACTACCCACTTGGTGTTTATAAAGACAGATCTGCAAAGGAGGAAACAAAATAATGACTACACAAATTTTGCTTTCCGGCTTTGGCGGACAGGGTATTTTGTTTACTGGTAAGTTTTTGGCATACAAGGGCCTTCTCGCTGACAAAAACGTTAGCTGGCTTCCATCTTATGGACCTGAAATGCGTGGCGGTACCGCTAGCTGCAGCGTAATTATAAGCGACGAAGAAGTAGGCTCTCCTATCATTTCACAGCCTGATGTGCTTATTGCAATGAACCTACCATCATTTGAAAAATTTGAGCCTACTGTTAAGGCGGGCGGTATCGTAATTGCTGACTCAAGTCTTATTGAGGCAAAGTCAACCCGCACCGACATTGACGTTTACTACATCCCTGCAACAGCGCTTGCAAGTGATATGGGCAAACAGTCACTCGCCAATATGATAATCCTTGGCAAATTGCTTAAGGTAATGAACGACTTTAACGAGGATGAAATCAAAACCGTTCTCGGCAAGGTTATTCCACCTAAAAAAGCCGATATGCTTGACATTAACTTAAAGGCTATGCAGTTAGGTTCTGAAAACTAATTTAAGGAGGACACAAAAATGGAAATTAAATTTGTAAAAGCTGACGTTTTAAAAGAAAAACCAGACAGTTCCACCTTAGGTTTCGGTAAAATTTTTACCGACTATATGTTTATGATGGACTATTCTCGTGAAGAGGGTTGGCATGATGCGCGCATCGTTCCGTTTGCGCCTATTGCACTACACCCTGCTTCTACCGTTTTACACTACGGCTCCGAAATTTTTGAGGGTCTTAAAGCTTACCGCACGAAAAGCGGCACAGTACAGCTTTTTAGACCTATGGAAAACATCCGCCGTATGAACTCATCGGCCGAGCGACTTTGCCTTCCTCAAATTCCTGAGGATTTGGCTTTACAGGTTCTTACCGAGTTTGTAAAGACTGAACAGGACTGGACACCATCAGCTGACGGCACTTCACTTTACCTTCGTCCGTTTATGTTTGGTAATGATGAAACCTTGGGTGTTCACGCAGTACACAATGCAACCTACGTTATAATCGCGTCCCCCGTTGGCAGCTATTATAAAGAGGGCATTAACCCCGTTAAGATTATGATTGAAGACGAGGACGTTCGTGCAGTACGCGGTGGTACAGGTTATGCTAAATGCGGCGGTAACTACGCTGCAAGTAACCGCGCCGGCGAACGCGCAGAGCGCAAGGGCTATTCACAGGTTCTTTGGCTTGACGGTGTAGAACGCAAATATATTGAAGAAGTTGGCGCTATGAACGTTATGTTCAAAATTGGCGACGAGATTGTAACACCTATGCTTTCGGGCTCAATACTCCCCGGTATTACACGTAAATCTTGTCTCGAGGTTTTACGCAGTAAGGGTTATAAGGTAAGCGAGCGTTTACTTAGCATTGACGAGCTGGCTGAGGCTATGGCAAACGGCACACTCAAAGAAGCTTGGGGTTGCGGCACAGCAGCAGTTATTTCTCCAATTGGTGAGCTTTGCTACAAAGATACCAAATATGCAGTAAATAATGGCGAAATCGGCGAAGTGACACAAATGCTTTACGACACCTTAACCGGTATTCAATGGGGAAAAATTGAAGACGAGTTTAACTGGACTTATAAACTATAAAAAATTAAGCAGTCGACTTTTGTCGGCTGCTTTTTTATATCATCCTATTTATGCATATATTTGTAATTCTTATAGCAAAAATCAAAAATTTCTTTTTTGACTGCTCCAAAGCTCTTATCCTTATGATATACAAGATAGGAATTTCTTGTAAATTCGTAATCCAAAACCGTAATTTTGCGAAGTCCTCCATTATTGAGCTGTCGCGTAAGCAATGCTTCCGGCATAATGGTAACGCCAAGATTTTGCACCGCGGCAGAGATAAGCGCTTGGTTACTTATAGATTCCATAACGGGCGTTACAACAATATTTTCAAGAGCAAAAATATTATCTAAAAATTCACGCGATACACTTTCATCCTCACGCAGCAAAAGGTCGTAACGACACAATTCTTTAAGGGTTACCGTATCGGGCATATCGTATTTTTTGCCGCAAACTGCTATAAGGGTATTACTGTCAACAAGACGTGATTTTATGCTTGGGTTTGAGGGCTTTCCTTGAATAAAGGCAAAGTCAAGTGTGCCGTTTAAAATTTTGCTTTCTATTATAGATGTTTGGTTAATCGAAACCTGAAAATCTATCTCTTTAAAATTCTCTTTAAGATTACGCAAAAGCCAAGGCAGTTTTTGCTTACCTATGGTAAGGGATGAACCAATTTTTAAAAGCGGCTTTTTTGAAGAATTTAGCGCAATCTCCTCAAACTCGTTAAACGCAGTCAAAACCTCTTGTGCCTTTATAAGTAAAACCTTACCCTCATCGGTTAAAAGCAACTTTTTATTTATTCTATCAAATAACTTTACTTTATAATTTTTCTCTATTTCGGCAATAGTATTACTAACAGCAGGTTGTGCTATAAACAGTTCTTCCGCGGCTTTTGTCATGCTTCCATACTTGCACACGCATAAAAACACCTTTAAATGTCGTATTGTCATACCGTTTTCCCTCCGATAAACATAACCAAATTTATATAACTTTTATAAAATTATACTATTTTACTTATTTAAAGTCAACTGTTATAATGACCATTGTAAGTAAAAAACAAACAAAGAGAAGGAGAAAAACATATGATATCTTCAGAAAATATTATGCCGTTGATTCAAAGCCTTATTTGGCTACTTGCCGGCGTAGGTGTGTTCATTGTTGGAATGAACTTTTTAAGTGAAGCGTTAGAAAAAAGTGCCGGCAACGGTATGAAACGATTACTTGAAAAAATCAGCAATAATCGTTTTTCGGGTGTTGGTATTGGTGCCGGTGTAACCGCTATTATTCAAAGCTCTTCTGCAACATCGGTAATGGTTATTGGTCTTGTAAATGCGGGCGTTATGACGCTAATGCAAGCAACCCCAATTATTATGGGTGCAAATATTGGTACCACCATCACCGGTGTGCTTGTTGCATTAAAGAACGACTTTTTTGATATGGCAATGTATATTCTAGCATTTGCCGGCGTTATGATGGGATTTGCAAAAAAAGAAAAAATCAAGCTTGCGGGCAGTCTTTGTTGCGGTCTTGGTTTAATATTCGTCGGTCTTGAGGTTATGAGCAGCGAACAAGCATTTGGTAATCCGCTTGTTGAGGAAATGTTTATCGGTATATTTGAAAAAGTTAATTTTCCTTTACTGCTTATATTGATAGGTGTTATATTTACGGCTCTTATTCAAAGCTCGTCTGCGGCTACGGGTGTTGTTATAACAATGGTGGGCACCGGTGTGCTTCCGTTGGATCTTGCATTGTTCATTATTTTGGGTGCTAATATTGGCACGTGCGTTACCGCCCTTCTTGCCGCTATGGGTGCAAACGCAAATTCAAAGCGCGTCGCGCTAATTCACTTTACGTTTAATCTTATTGGCACAGTTGTATTTTCGGCAATTATCTGGATTTTTAAGGATCAAGTTGTAGATTTATTGACCTCTGCGTTCCCCGCAACCGACAAAATGTCACTACAAATGAGAGTATCCTTGTTCCACGTTATATTTAACGTAACAACCACCGTTTTACTGTTACCGTTTGTTAAACATCTTGTTAAATACTCTTGCACGGTTATTAAAGATAAAACAGTTTCGGCCGAAAGCTTTAGTTTTAAATTTGTTGATGACAGACTTATTTCCACTCCGCCCGTTGCGCTTATGCAGGTCAAAAAAGAAATTGATTATATGGTATCTTTGGTAGAAGAAAACATTAAACTTTCCTTTATTTCAATGGATGATGGTTCTGACGAGTATGGCGAAAAAATTGCTAAAAACGAGGCAATCATCGATTTTACCAATAGTGAGCTTACCAAGTACCTTATTAAGTTGTCTGCTAACGTTGAGGTAAGTGACGAAAAACAAATTGGTTCTTATTTTCACGTGCTAAACGACCTTGAACGTATCGGCGACCATGCCGAAAACTTCTACGAAATTGGTGTAGAAATGTCGAATAAAAGCATATCTTTCAGTGACCTGGCACAAGCAGATATAAACAATATGCGTGACACGGTAATTATGATGTTTGATATTTCTAAAGATGCTTTTGAAAATTCACACAAGGAAAGACTTGCTAGTCTTACCGAGCTTGAACAAAACGTTGATAATATGAAAAAAGACCTGATTGCAAACCACTTTAACAGACTTGCAGAAGGTAATTGCAGCGTAGACGTTAGCCCGTATTATTCATCGGTTGTAGTTGGTCTTGAACGTGTGGCCGACCACCTAGTAAACGTAGGCTACAGTATTGTTAACCCAACCGGTTCGCAAAAAATTAATGCATAAAAACAACAAAAGCAGATGACCAAAATCATCTGCTTTTTTGTTGAAAAGATTAAAGTGTTGTGCTATACTGAACTCATAAAACAATACACTTATAAATTGGGGTGTTTTTGTGGCTAAAATTATCGGCGTTGCGCCAAAATCACTTACAATTAAAGAAAATAACAGTTGTATGCAAGACTACTACCAGCTTGGCAATAACTACATCAAACGTGTGGCCGAAGCGGGCGGCGTGCCTGTGGGACTTTGTCCTGTAGATAATTGGCTTAGCGAAGAGCAATTAGATATGTGTGATGCCTTTTTAGTGCAGGGCGGTGCTGAATTTTACGACTATCATTTTCAAATTATTCATCACGCACTGACTCGTGGCAAGCGTTATCTTGGTATTTGCCTCGGTCAACAGCTTATCTATGTGTATTTTGAGCTAAAACGCAGAGTCGAGAACCAAGGCTACGAAGGCGACCTTGTAAAAGCCATATGCAAATACCGAAGAACTCTTTCCCACTCACTACAAGAAAAAATACCAAACCATCGATACGATTACCCCGCAAGAAATGATGAAGATGCCGCTAAACACGATGTGGATATAGTGCGCGGCACCCTTTTACATAAAGTTTTGGGGCGCGACAAGATGCGTCTATGCTCTTTTCACGGTCTTAACACTCCACCAATGCAAACTCTTGTTACTATAAACGCGTGGTCGGCAATAGGAGATGGTGTAGTAGAAGGCACCGAATACGGTGACAACATTTTAGGCGTTCAAGGCCACCCCGAAGCCGACAACCTTTTGCCTGAACTTTTTTATTTTTTAACAAAGGATTGAATTAATTATACTATGAGGTGAAATTTATGAAAATATTGCTTGCAGGTGACTTTAGTCCTACAAAAACAACAAACGAACTTTTTAAAATCAAAGATACCAAAACCCTTTTTGGTGATACTCTATCACTGTTTGAAGGCAACGACATAAACTTTGTAAATATGGAGGGCGCGCTTACCGAAAGCGAGGGCGGAATTGAAAAATTTGGTCCATGTCTTAAAGGTTCACCCATTGCCGCCGAGGTTATGAAAGAAGTAGGCATCAACCTTGTCGGTCTTTCAAATAACCACATTTTTGACTATGGAATCCAAGGTTATAAAGATACAGTTGCCGCTTTAGACGAACAAGGTATTGCGTACACCGGTTTTGGTGAAAACTACGAAGACGCTCGCAAAAACTATTACTTTGAAAAAAATGGCGAAAAAATAGCCTTTGTTTGCGTATGTGAAAGTGAATATAGCTATGCGCTCGAGGACCGTATGGGTTCTCGGCTTTACGATTGCTATGATACTATTGCTGACGTACGTGAAGCTAAAGCTAATGCCGATAAGGTTATCGTAATTTACCACGGTGGAAAAGAAAACTGCCGTTACCCCTCCCCTCGTATGCGCAAGCTTACCCACGCGCTCGTTGATGCAGGTGCCGACCTTGTTACCTGTCAGCACTGCCACTGCATTGGTTGTACCGAGTATTACAAGGGTAAATTCATCTGCTATGGGCAGGGCAACTTCCATTTTGTAAACCCTTGGAGAGCAGAATACCCACACTGGCCGCTTGAAATAGTAATTCGTTACGACACAGTAACGGGCGAAATTGAGCGTATTCCGGTTAATATAAATGCCGAAATTAACGGTATTGAACTTTCAAAGGGCGAAACAAAAGAAAATATTATAAACCTTATGAAAGAACTTGACCAGAGTATAATTGACGGCAGCTATAAGCAAGGCTATACTGACTATTGCGAAAGCCAAAGAGAAGTTTACCACGGTTGGATTGGTCGCGCATATTCAAAGGATGCCACCGAACGCGACAACAAGGTGTTTGGTCATTACATTGACTGCGAAGCGCATCTTGATATGCTGCTTGAGCTTAACAAAACCGCAAATCACACTAACGAAAAATAAGACAAAATTGCCTTGAATTTTCAAGGCAATTTTTTGTTTTTAACCCTTGACAAGCCTTTTTCATTATGATATAATACGAGCAAATATTTTTAAATGCTTTGAAGGAATTATTTCTTTTCTTCCCTTCTTTTCAGAGAGTCGTCGGTTGGTGCAAGACGATAAGAACATTAAAAGAAAGCCTCATTCCCGAGCAGAGTGGCTGAACAGAATGAAATTTTAAGTAAGTCGCTACGGTTTGTCCCGTTATAAGGCACAAGGCTTGTTGGAGCTTTGACAAAGCGGTTGCTTTTTTTGCAACAACCAGGGTGGTACCGCGAAAAACAAATTTTCGTCCCTGAAGTAAAGTTATTTAACTTTGCTTCGGGCTTTTTTATTTTTACAAACACGTCGACCAACACGGCGCAAAAGGAGAAAACACAAATGAAACAAATCAAAATTGCAGATGCGACTCTTTGCCGCGAGAACAGTCACTTTAGCTTTAAGGAGAAAATTGAAATTGCAAGACAGCTCGAAAACCTAAACGTTGACGTTATCGAGTTTCCTGAAATTGCAAACGCTCGTGCAGATATTTTGCTTATTAAAACCGTTTCATCATTTGTTAAAAACAGTGTAATTTCGGTAGCCGCAGGTGTTAGTGCCGACAGTGTGGAAAATGCTATTGCTTCTCTTGCAAATGCTAAAAACGCACAGGTTCGAATTGAGCTTCCTGTGTCGCCTGTTGGTATGGAGTATACCTGCCACAAAAAACCCAATAAAATTTTGGCACATATTGAAAACGCTATTACCACCGCAAAGAAAACTATTCAAAATGTAGAGTTTTGCGCTGTTGATGCTACACGTGCCGAAGCTGATTTTCTTAAAACCGCAATCGAGACAGCAATTAATGCCGGCGCTACAAGCGTATCTATTTGCGATAGTGCCGCCAATATGATGCCCGACGATTTTGCAGCCTTTGCCGCAAGCGTTACCGACTACTGCACAGTACCGGTTGGCGTTAAATGTGACAACAAAAATGGGCTAGCAATTGCTCAGGCAATTCTTGCCGTGAAGCAGGGTGTTGATACCGTTAAAACCGCTGTTGATGGCACAACCGCATCTCTTGAGACCTTTGCCGATATGATTAAAAACTGCGGCAACGACTACGGCTTTACTTCAAATATCAAGACAACCGAGCTTCACCGCATAGTTAAACAAATCCGTTGGGTAACGGGTGCTGCACAAAACAGCAATACCGCCATAAAAACCGCCGAGGATACAGGCGTTCATCTCGACAAGAACGATGATATCGACGCAGTATCTACTGCCGCTGCAAAGCTTGGTTATGACCTTTCAGAAGAAGACAAAGCAAAGGTTTATGAAGAATTTTTACGCGTAGCCGCCAAAAAGAATGTAGGCTATAAAGAGCTTGAAGCAATTATAGCAAGCGTTGCATTGCAGGTACCTGCTACCTATTCACTCGTAAACTACGTTATCAACACGGGCAACATTATTCCCGCATCGGCACAAATCACTATTAAAAAAGCCGACGAGCAAATACAGGGCATTTGCATTGGTGACGGTCCTATTGATGCCGCATTTTTGGCAATAGAGCAAATTATTGGCCATCACTACGAGCTTGACGATTTTCAAATCACCTCGGTTACCGAGGGCAAAGAGGCTATGGGCTCGGCTATTGTAAAGCTTAGAAATAATGGCAAGCTTTATTCGGGTAACGGTATTTCTACCGACATAATAAGCGCAAGTATTCGCGCGTATATCAATGCCGTAAACAAGATTGTTTACGAGGAGGCAAACTAATATGAAATTATCATTTTCTACAAAGGGTTGGCACAGCAGCACTTTTGATGAATTTTGTGATATAGCGGTTGATTTGGGCTTTGGCGGTATCGAGCTGCACAACGTAAACAATCGCCTTTTCACCGATAAAGACGGTGCTTTTCACGATTATACTGCCGCTGCTACCGCGCGCAGACTTTATGAAAAGAAATTACAAATTCCTTGTATCGACGTGCTTTGCGATATTGCTGCCGCTAACAAGGCCGATGCCGCTATAGAAGAATTTTCAAAATGTGTAAATATAGCTTCTAACCTCAATATTCCCGCTATTCGCGTAAAGGCAGAAAAGGCTGTTGACAGCGACGTGGCTCACGCTACCGTTATTTCTTTTATAGAAAAAGCGCTTCCCGTAGCAACGGCAAAAAACATAACCATTTTAATTGAAACGTCGGGTCTATTTTGCAAAACAGCAGAGCTTCGAGGCGTTTTAGACCAGTTTGCTTGTGATAATTTGGCTGCACTTTGGAATATGTCAGCCGCTTACTTCGAGGGTGGCGAAAGCGCCGAAGAAATCATTAAAAACCTGGGTGCCTATATTAAGCACGTTCATATCAACGACGCCGAAAAAACTGCTGACGGTGTAGAGTTTTGCCTTATAGGTGAAGGTGAATTGCCAATTGGTGATATGATGCTCGCTTTGCGTTCGGTAAACTATGACGGCTTTGTATCACTCGTTTGGGACCCTGCGTGGTGCCAAGAGCTTGACGATATGGAAATCATATTCTCACAGTACGTAGGTTATATGAAGCAGTACGGCGATACCTCTAAAAACGAACGCACCTTCTACTACAACAAGAGTCACACAGGCAAATTTGTTTGGAAAAAGGATTTGCTTATCGACCTTACTTTCTCACAGGTCCTTGACACTATGGTTGAGTGCTTCCCTGACCAATACGCATTCAAATATACAACACTTGACTACACACGTACCTATTCGGAATTTCGTGACGACGTTGACACCTTTGCACGCTCACTTATCTCTATGGGCGTAAAGGCGGGCAGCCACGTAGCCGTTTGGGCATCTAACGTGCCGCAGTGGTATATTGCGTTTTGGGCAACCGTTAAAATCGGTGCCGTTTTAGTAACCGTTAACACCGCTTACAAAATTCACGAGATTGAATATTTGCTTAAGCAGTCTGACACTCATACCCTTATTATGACCGAAGGCTCAAAGGACACACACTACGGCAAAATTATCGCCGAGCTTTGTCCCGAGCTTGAAACAACAAAGGTAGGCTCTCCCCTTCACAGCCGCAGACTTCCCTTCCTTCGCAACGTAATTACCGTAGGCTACAATCAAAAGGGTTGTATGACTTGGGAGGATGCGATTGACCGCGCGGCGCAGGTCCCGCTTTCAGAGGTTCACCGCATGGCTGCCGCAGTTGATAAAGACGACGTTTGCAATATGCAATATACATCAGGTACCACAGGTTTTCCAAAAGGCGTTATGCTTACCCACTACAATGTTGTAAACAACGGTAAATATATCGGCGACCACATGGATTTATCAACTGCCGACCGTATGATGATTCAAGTACCTATGTTCCACTGTTTTGGTATGGTGCTTTCTATGACGTCTTCTATGACACACGGCGCTACGATGTATCCGCTTCCCTATTTTTCGCCAAAGCCTGCACTTGCTTGTGTTCATAACGAGCATATTACCGCCTTTAACGGCGTGCCTACAATGTTTATTGCTATGATGCAGCACGAGGACTTTGCAAAAACCGACTTTTCATATATTCGTACCGGTATTATGGCTGGCGCTAACTGCCCTGCCGACCTTATGAAAAAGGCAACCGAGGTTATGAATATGAAGGAAATCGTATCAGTTTACGGTCAGACCGAGGCAAGCCCCGGATGTACTATGAGTAGCTATTACGATTCACTTGAGGTTCGTACCGAAACGGTTGGTAGTGCATTTGCAAATGTTGAGTGTAAAATTATTGACCCCGAAACGGGCGAGGATTGCCCCGACGGCGTAAACGGCGAATTTGTAGCACGCGGCTACAACATAATGAAGGGTTACTACAAAATGCCGCAGGCTACCGCCTCTACCATTGATGCTGACGGCTGGCTTCACACAGGTGACCTTGCCTGTCGCACACCTGAGGGCAACTACAATATTACAGGCAGACTTAAGGATATGATTATCCGCGGTGGTGAAAACATTTACCCCAAGGAAATTGAAGAATTTATCTATACCTGTGATAAGGTTAAGGATGTTCAGGTTATCGGTGTGCCCGACAAGCGCTATGGTGAAGAGATTATGGCTTGCATCATCTTAAAAGACGGCGAAACTATGACTGAAGAAGAGATGAAGCAATATATTGCTGACCATATGGCTCGCCACAAGGTGCCACGCTATATTGAGTTTGTAAAAGCATTCCCAATGAATGCCGCAGGCAAAATACTCAAATACAAGATGCGTGAAGACGCTGCAAAGCGTTTGGGTCTTGAGGAGTAAGAACAATGATTGATAACAAGTTTACCGTTATCGACTCACACTGTCATATATACCCTATAAAAATTGCAAAACCTGCCGTAGAAAGTACCGGCAGGTTTTACGATATGACAGCGCTCGGTGACGGCACAGTAAATTCCTTGCTTGCTCTTGGCGAAAAGGTGGGTATAGACCGTTTTGTTGTGCAATCGGTGGCTACAACACCACATCAAGTGCAAAGCATTAATAAATTCATTTCTGACGAGGTTTCTGCCTTCCCCGACAAACTTATCGGTCTTGGCACAATGCACCCCGAGAGCAGCGATTTAAAGGGAGATTTAGCGCATCTTAAAGAACTTGGTCTTCACGGCGTTAAATTGCACGCCGATATTCAAAAATTTAGAATAGACGATCCTCGTTGCTTTAAAATATATGAGCTTTGTGAAAAAGAGAATATACCAATTCTTATGCATACGGGTGACCACCGTTTTGATTACTCAAACCCAGACCGATTACTACCGGTGCTTAACACATTTAAAAGTCTTACTGTAATAGGCGCGCATTTGGGCGGTTGGTCGGTTTGGGACGAAGCGGTTGAAAAGCTTTCGGGCTATAAAAATTTTTACGTAGACTCTTCGTCAAGTCTTTACGAATTACCAATAGACCGCGCTACCGAAATAATCCGCACATACGGTGTAGAAAAGGTTTTATTTGGCTCGGACTTCCCTGTTTTTTCTCCTGATATCGAGCTTGAGCGTTTTATGGCTTTACCGCTTACCGATGACGAAAAGCGTATGATACTTAGCGAAAATGTTTTAAAGCTATATAATATAAAATAAAAGAAAGGAAGGATTTTGGATCCTTCCTTTTACTTTATTACTCTAAAATATAAATTTCAACGTTTCTTCTACCAAAAGCTACGCAAGCAGCCTTGCTTGTCATAAACAAGTCAACGTTGTTAGGACGGCTTTTGATAAATCCGCCTGTGTCAGCGGCTACGGCATAACCGTAGATATAACTACCGTCACTTGACTTGATATACATCTTGGTACCATAAGGTATTACGTTAGGATTAACAGCAATATAACCCGGCTGTGGAGCTACACCTGTTGAGCAGTTGTTACCTGTGTAGGTATATGCTGTTGCCTGAACGGTAATATGCTTTTTAAAGTTTACAGGATTACCCTTTGCATCAAGCTCGATTGCCTTGTTGGGCTTGAGTGTAGAAACCTGCTTTACGTTTTCGCTTGTAGTAACGGCTGGTTTTTTAGTACCAACAGTCTTTGTGCCGTTTACAGCAGCACTAAGTGTAATGCGACTATCAACAACAGTTTCAACTGTAACACCGTTTACAACCTTTGCAGTGTAATTTACCTGTTGCTCGCCATCCTTACCCTCGGTAAGCTTGGTAACGCCTGCATCAAGCTTTGAAGAATATACTGTGTTCACAGTGCAAGGAATTGCTTCCTTATAGCTACCTGAAACGTAGTCAATATTTGTATAGTCAATGTTCGTTGTATCGGTTACAACAGTATCAAGTGATGGCTCAACCATATCGTACTGGTCAACCGAATAACCTGCGTTTTTAAGTATTGCAGCTACTGTAGATTTTGTAGAACTTGTTTCTATGGTTTTTTCGCCTACTGTAATATATACAGGGAACTTGTAAGCCAAAGAAACGTTTGTAACGTTGTTTTTGTTGTTTACACTTAAAACCTGATACTTGTCAATATTGAAACCAGAAATTTCAATAGCGTCATTAACGTCGGTTGAAAGTGTACGAACTTTATGAGTGTCTTTACCGTCGGTTACGGTAAATGTATTTACAGTACCAAAAAGTAAGGTTGCTGCACAGATAGAGGCTATTAAGAGTAAAGCCATAAGCGGCATACGCATTTTTGCAAATTTAGCAAAATTCAAACCGCTTTTGTTAAATCTAAGCATCTAACGACTCCTTTTTTAATATGTTTAACAGTTTAACTAAAGTGGCACCTTGGCGCCAACGATTGGTATTATACCCCATTTTTTTAACTATGTCAAACATATAAAAAGCTTTGTTTTTGTGCAAAATGACTAAAAAACACCCAATTTTAAAAGGTTACAAAGTTGTAACCTTTTGTTTTTTGAGGTTTTATGTCAGAAAATGTCAAAAGTATTGTCAAACCCTCCAAAATTGCTTTTTTGCAGTGTTTGGAACCCACAACTATATATGGTATATCCGCCCTTTTTGATACATACAATATATGATTAAATTAAATCTGCCAAGGTAGAATAAACCTACGCTTTGCCGGATTTCATTTTCGGGCATAGCTCTAAACGATACTTGGCTCCCTCTGACGAGGGAGCTGTTGAGCGTTAGCGAAACTGAGGGAGAGAAACATGATTGTTTTAGGACTACCCCTCAGTCAAAACCTTCGGTTTTGCCAGCTCCCCTGACAAGTGGAGCCGCTGCGGCGGAATTACTCACCAGTAGAAACCGACGGTTTTAATTCTGTGCTAAAGGCACTCATTAATTTTCAACTTTCAACTAAAAAAGCACCCACTGTATTTCTACAGTGAGTGCTTTTGTTTTAATTCAATTATGCATTATGCATTGTGTATTAATTAGGCTTTCTTTGACTTGCGAACAAGTACAAATGCTGCGCCTACAAGAGCTGCTACAGCTGCTAC
>JAFXGM010000044.1 GCA_017513195.1 Clostridia bacterium
ACATAACACCTTCATTGATCATCTTCTCACATACAGTGAAGCCAATTAAGTAATCTAGTTCATCATATCGGTCCGATTTCATTCATCCTCCATCCTTTCAAAGAATATCTAATATAACTTAATAAGAGATGGAGTGTTTTACTATTTCCCACTTTCGTGGCCCCTATAAAATAACAAAAGCACCCATCCGAAGATAGGTGCTTGACATTTACTGTTCTTGTGCTAACAGACAATATGTATAGTTACATCCTATCAACGGTATTGCTTACCCATCAATATGTAACTTAATACATATACCCTCAGCTTGCATAATTCATCAAAGCAATAATTCTATTAAGTTTGGATTTATTTTAGCACATAATTTTTCGAGTGTCAAGTATAAAAGTGTAATAATTTGCTCGTTTTGAAAAATAGCGATTTTAAATATGCTAATTCGCCTATTTTGATAGAAAAACGCATAAAAATATGCCGTTTTGACGATTTAAAATCTGCTATCATAATAGCATGTTTTACCCTAAAACACATTTTTTCAAGTTTTTTGATGTTGCTTTTACACATTTTTTCAAGATTTCATATTACACACTTCTCGACAAAACCTAAACCTATATTAAAATAAACTATGTTTTTGTAACACTTTGCAAATTTTTAAGTATCAAAATTTATATGCACCGCCCGTATACATAGTTCACTTCTGACAAAAATACCAACTTGGAAGATAAAGCGGGACAATTATCAGGATCAAAGATAACATAGTTGGTACCATCCTTGACAAGAGAACTTCTGAAGCACAGTCCATCAAATCCAAGATGTTCAATCATGGCCGTAATAAATTGTGTTATAAAATAATCACCATTTTGGGTCTTATTAATCTTAGCGAAGTCCCTCCTAATATCGTCAAACAGAAAATCCCTACCGTTAACTACCGCTGTTGGCTCGAAATCGAAATTCACCAAGTGCAAATCTCGAGTCGGTTTATGGATGGAAACGCTGATAGCATCCCTGATAAAAGGCCGTATTTCAGCGATAGCGGTATGTTCTTCCAGAGCAGCATACAAATAGGATACCCCCTCAGGATTACATCGGCCTGCGCCTGCTGTTCCCCTTGGAGGTGCAGAACTTCCAATAGCATCGAACCCTTGAAAGCCAGATTCAATGCGTTGTTTTATTTCCTTAGTTTTTTCGGAGTTAACAAACTCTTCGTAACCCGTCCAGAGTTCTGCAAGCTTGTCAGCTGGAACATCTCTTTTCTCAAGATCGTTCAATCGCTTAGGCGTTGACTCGATACTGCAGTAATCATTCCATTCATTCCATAGCTTGCTATCACGATCTATTCTTGCACGGTAAATCTCCGTACCCTGTGATAAAACACACGCGTTGCGATCGAATTCGGACTTCAAAACGGGCATGAGCGGATGCTCAAAGAAAAAACGATTACTTCTTTTCAAGCAATCCTTAAAATACTCCCACATGTAGTATTCGATGTTATACCACCCAGGGTGGTTGTTGTCATTCTGGATATACTGCTCGATGACATCTGTCCAATATGCATCATCTGTATATGCTGGAAATTCCATTACAAAAGTTCCCTCCGTTATTTATCTAAACACATAACAATTAGTACGCAATCCTAAAATAATCCAAATAATTTTTAAATGTATCTTGAGCTGAGAGGCAAGTGTCAGTGAGGTATCCTTTTTCCTGCTTCCATTCTTTTAGACCACGATAGTAAAACATTTTTATTTTATCTTCAATAATAAACGGAACGATTCCGTACTTTAAGCATTCCTTGAACATAATAAGTCTGCCGACACGACCGTTACCGTCTTGGAATGGGTGGATGCGCTCAAATTGCACATGGAACTCGATAATATCTTCAAGAGTTATATTCTCCTTGCTATTATAACAGCTGAGGAGTTTTTTCATTTCTGCCGACACATCTTCGGGTAAGGTGGTTTCCATTCCACCGACTTCGTTAGGCAATTTTTTATAATCACCAACAACAAACCAGTCTTTTTTAGAATCACTTGTACCGGTCTTCAAAATAAAATGCAAGTGTTTTATAAACTTTTCACTTAGCTGAGATTTTGCATTTTCAATAATTTCATCAATGCAGCGGAAGTGTGTAGCAGTTTCAATAATATCATCAACACGAATACCTTCCTCGGTTAAACCAATGGTGTTGGTTTCAAAGATATAACGAGTCTGATCATGTGTAAGACGGCTACCTTCAATATGATTGGAGTTGTAGGTCAGCTCAATCTGTATTTTATGATATATTCCGCCATGAACCTGACCACGCTTTTCCTCCTTCAAAATATCAAGTAAGGTCTGCGGTGCAGGTTTGCTTTTATTACTTCTTTCAGGTTTCTCTGCGTTTTCTGGAATATTCCAAGTCTTACCAGTAAGGAAAGCACCGAGGACACGACCTGCGGCACAATAATTACGAACGCTACGCTCGGATGTATTCCAAAGTAAAGCAACCTCTTTAACGGATAGATATTTCATATTCCTACCTCCAAATTTACTGTTATTAGTATACCACAATATCGGCAAAATGTCAACGAAGCAAAATCAACATACGTTTGTATTTTGCCGATAACGGCATTTTTATTCAATCTGTTTTTCTTTGGTTACTGTGTAGTACTTTTCGTCCGCTTGTTTTCACGGCAAAAGTAAAATAACGGCAGAAAACTCTGCCGTTATTCAATATATTTATTTTTTAATGTATCTTCTTGACCACAATACACAACAAATTTGCAGAACAGAAATTCCAGCACAAAGTTTCTAAGCATTGTTACAATTAAAATCACAAAATCGTTTACAAATGCACCTTCAGCTAAAATACCAAGATACAATTTTCTCAGAATGATTATACAATAGAATCATTAACAAATCACTTGAAATGATCGTAAAATACAGTTTCATCTATGGGGCGAGATTTGAAATGCAAATCAAGTGGCTTTGCGTCATCCGAAGAATAGCCCATAACAAGAAGTGCAACGGGTTCAGTATTTTCGGGAATTCCAAACATCTCTCGCATTGCTACGGGATCAAAATGCATTACCCAGCAGGTGCCAATACCTTCATTTTGACATGCTAACATCATATAGGTTGTAACAATGACGGCATCTACCGGAGAGGAAAGTGCACCGTCGTATTTTCTTACCCAACATTCATCCTTATTATGACAAACAAGCATTGACGTTGGTGCATTAAAATGACACTTGGTACAATTTTTAAGCTTTGCAATCGATTCATCGGTATTAAGCACAAGATTTACTTTGTTTAGTTGTCAGGTCTGGTATTTATGAAAAATATTAATTTCAAAAAAACACTATTCGGGGTCTTAAAATTGTGTGTACTAGGAGTGCTGATTGGCGCTCTTGGCGGATTAGTAGGGGGGTGTTTTTCACATTTGTTGTATTTTGTAACAAATGTGCGAGAGGCAGCTTCATGGCTCATTTTTCTATTACCTTTAGGCGGTATTGTAACAGTTGTCCTACACCGTGTTTCCCGTATGAGTGATTATGGCGGAACAAATGAAATTATACACCGCCTTGAGGACAAAGGACCAATAAGAGTTATTGCTGCACCACTTATATTCATTTCAACAGCAATTACACATCTTTTTGGTGGATCTGCAGGTCGAGAAGGTGCTGCTATTCAGTTGGGTGGCACAATCGCATACGCTCTTTCTAATATTTTGCGATTAAAAGAAAAAGAATGCACAGTGTTCATAATGAGCGGTATGAGCGCTGTTTTTGCAGGAGTGTTTGGCACGCCTCTTACAGCCGCATTTTTTGTTTTGGAATTTAAGTTAGCCGCAAACGTTGTTTCCTTTGCAATTTTGCCTTGCTTTATTTCGGCAGTAGTTGCGGAAAAAGTTTCTTCTCTTATGGGTGTAGCTGAGGAAGTATTTCATCTAAGTAATATAACTACGTTTACATTTGACTCTATTGCCAAAATTATAGTTTTATCAATTGGGATAAGTGTTTTTGGAAAGGTTATGTGCTTCTTCTTTCATAAGTCAGAGCTTTGGGTAAAAAAGTTAATTTCAAATCCCTTGCTTCGTTCAGTGCTCGGTGCTGCTGTTATTGTTGCGTTGACCGTAATCGTTGGTGATATGCGTTATAATGGTTCCGGTATGAGTATTGCAATTGAAGCTGTAAAAGGCAACTCATATTGGTTTGATTTTATTTTAAAAATTATTTTTACTGCCATCACTTTGGCTGCGGGATTTAAGGGCGGAGAAATCGTTCCGACTTTCTGTATAGGTGCAACCTTCGGCTGTGTTTTGGGAAGTGTTTTAGAATTAGATGTTGGCTTTTCCGCAGCGCTTGGTTTGGTTGGGCTGTTTTGTTGTACTACAAATAGTCTTATAAACGCAATTTTACTTGGAATTGAGATGTTTGGCTTTGCCGCACTACCATATTATTTACTTATTTGCTTAATCATTTGGCCTCTATCAGTCAAAAAAGGTTTGTTCTACAACAGATTCTTCACACCAAAAAGCCTTTTGAAAAGGAAATCGGTTAATAAATAAAATTATTTACTATGTATAAAATCATTTAAAAAGCCGTGTCTTGACACCAATGCGTCAATGTGGCAAACCAGCGAAAACCCTCGTGTTTATGCGAGTTTTCGAAATTTTCCCTTTGTCGAGTCAAAAATGAGGACTTAGGACGAGTTGTAGCTTTTTTGTTCTTTGTTAGTATCACACTTTTTGTAGAAATTATGAGTAGAATTTCCAATTGTTTTTAAATCTTCAAATTGAGATATGAAAAGGGCGATGACGGATTCTGTCATCGCCCTTTAGGGTTAATCTTTATTTATCTTTTGCTTGCCATTCTTCTCTTTCTGTCAACAACGGTCAGTGTAATCACTGCACCGCCGCTGATGAAGAGAAGTGCGATCCAGAGGAACATATTGCTGTTATCTCCGGTTGCAGGAGAATTTGCCTTTGCGTGGACATTGAAAGTACCATCAGTGCTACCGTCAGTATAGACCACGGTAATGGTGTGTTCACCAACTGCGAGAGTATCCAAATAGGATGCCTTCAGCGTGATGATCGTGCTGCCGGCCTTGACCTCGTAGTTGGCCTTGTCAACATCCTTACCATCAACCTTGATACCAACGAACTTGCTGAACAAGCCGTTAACAACGAAGGTGATGTTATGGTCGCTGTCCTCCGTCCAGGAGCTGCCGTCGCCCTCTACGATGTCGTAAGCCACAAGAGCTGCCACTAGTTTATCCAGATTTGCCTTGGCAGCTTCATCCAAAAGGGACTTCTCGTAGTCGGACAAAGCGTTGTAGGCAGTCTGTGCATCGGCGATCGCCTTGATTGCTTCTTCATCATCGGGCTTCACGGTATCCACCGCAGGCAGCTTGTCGATAAGTTCTATGGCTGCTTCTACATTGCCTATAACTTTAAGAGCATCATCGATATCGTCAATGGCATCTTGGATGTCTTTCTTATCGTCATCGGTGTAGGAATCATCCTTTAGCATTTCTTCAAGCTTTGCCTTAGTATCTTCAAGGTCGGTCTTATCTTCTGGCTTCACTTCATCGGGATTTACAACAGGAACTTCTGTGTAAACCGCACTTATTGTCGTATCCTCGGTGATGTTCTTCCCGTCGCTGTCCCACTTGCCAACGTATCCGTCCTTATGGGGAACATCGGTAAGGGTTGCATCCTTGCCGTGCTCTACCTTTTCGGTTGCTACAGATTCGCCGTCTGCCACATATGTTATAGTGTATTCCACAAGCTTCCACCTAGCATATAGTGTCACCACGCAGCCACCGTTTCCGTTGTCGTTTACAAAGATATAAGCATCTTCAGCCTGATAACTTTCGCCGGTGCCGTCGGGTGCGGTGTTCCAACCGATGAAATTATTATGCTCCTTGGTTGGGGTTTCTTTAGAAACGTTAATGCTTGTGCCACCGGTATAAGAGCTTTGTGGGTCGCCTTCACCACCGTTGGCATCGTAGCTTAATGTATTAGTAGCGTGCAGTATCTTGACCTTTTGCTCTTTAGAGGCAGTTGCCGTATTAGAATTTACAACAATATTTGTGCCGTCTTTTAACTTTGCGGTCACTTCAACCT
>JAFXGM010000001.1 GCA_017513195.1 Clostridia bacterium
ATCTTAAAGATTCTGCAATTGCAAAAGAGCTTAACACAGATGCATACAATATGTATGACGCAGACGGTAATCTTGTTTCTATCGGTTACTGCTATGAATGCTATGGCATCATTGTTAACCCCACCCTTATTGAAAAAGCCGGATATAAGATGGACGACCTTAAAAACTTTGAAGGTTTAAAGAAGGTTGCTGAAGATATCCACAAGCGCGCTAAGGAATTGGGCTTCGATGCTTTCAGCGCATCTGATATGGACGATTCGTCTTCGTGGCGTTTCACAGGTCACATGGCTAACCTTGAATACTATTATGAATCTCGCGATGCAGGCGGTTGGAAGGAATGCCCCGCTGAAATCAAGGGTACATATATGGAAAACTTCAAGAACCTTTATGACCTTTGCATCAACAACAGCATGACCCCTGCTAAAGAATTAGCTACCGGCGGTCACGATGCTCAGAACCAGTTTAAAACCGGCAAAGCCGCTTTCTATGTAAACGGTTCTTGGGAATATTCGGCAGTTTCTGAAGCAGTTCCGAACGCTACTATGATTCCTTACTATGCAGGTGTTGAGGGCGAAGAAAAAGCCGGTCTCAACTGCGGTACTGAAAACTACTGGGCAATCAACTCTAAGGTTAGCGAGGCAGACCAAAAGGCTACTATGGACTTTATGGTATGGTGCGTAACTAACGAAAAAGCTTCTCGCAAATTGGTTGATACCTTCGGCGTAATGCCTTATAAGTCTGCTGCTGAATCCACCAACGGCTTCCTTGCTGCTGCTAACAAGTACTCTGCTGATGGCTGCTATGTAATGGATTGGGCCACTAACTATCAGCCCAACGTTGATGAATATCGTAAAGCTTTAGTATCTGCTCTTAATGCATACAATGCTGATCAGACCGAAGCTAACTGGGCAAAGGTTAAGACCGCTTTCGTAGACGGTTGGGCTTACCAGTATAAGCAAATCAACAAATAATTATAACGATAATTAAATTGTTATAAACCACGCAAGGCGAGGCGGGCGAAGATTTCGCCTGCCTCGCTTCCTTTCTTTCCTTCGAAAAAATCAAAAAGGAGAATTATAAATGAAAAATAGGCGCCGTCCCCAAAACGCTCTTCAAAGGCCTATGGTTCGTTGGAGCTGGTTTTTCCTGCTTCCAATGGTTTCAGCTTTTGCTATTGGCTTTGTGTGGCCGTTTTTACAGGGTATATATCTTTCATTTTGTGATTTCCGTCTTATCTCCGATGCAAAATGGGTAGGACTCAAAAATTATATAAGCGTATTTCAGGATACAAACTTTATGCGCTCGTTTGGCTATACCGCAGTATTTGCTGTTGTTAGCTTAGTAATTATAAACGTTCTTGCTTTTATGGTGGCTTACGTGCTTACTCGTGAAATCAAGGGCTCTAATATTTTTAGAACCGTATTCTTTATGCCAAACCTTATCGGCGGCATTGTTTTGGGCTATATTTGGTCTATGATATTTGACGGTATTTTGTCCCAATTGGACACATCTATCCTTCAAGAATCAACTTGGGGCTTTTGGGGACTGATAATATTGCTTTGCTGGCAGCAAATAGGTTATATGATGATAATTTATATTGCGGGCTTGCAGTCGGTACCGGGCGATATGCTTGAAGCGGCAAGAATTGATGGTGCCAGCGGAGCACAAACCCTTTTCCGTGTAATTATTCCCAATGTTATGCCAAGCATTACCATTTGTACCTTCCTGTCGTTGACCAACGGATTTAAGCTATTCGACCAAAACCTCGCTTTAACCGGCGGTCAGCCGTTCATTATTCAACCCGATGGCTCTGCTATTAAAACTACTGAAATGCTGGCTCTTAACATTTATTCTACCTTCTACGGTCAAGGTTCTGCGGCTCCCGGCTATGCACAAGCTAAAGCTGTTATATTCTTTATACTTGTTGCGGCTCTTGGTTTATTGCAGATGTCCTTCACAAGAAAGAGGGAGGTGCAGCAATAATGGCTAATAAGAAATTGAGCGTTAATAATTCACGTGGCAAAAATATTTTAACGGCGATAATGTCTGTTATCAGTATTATTTATATTTTGCCCGTTGTTGCAGTTGTAATTAACTCATTTAAAGCTAACACATTTGTTAAAACCGATACCTTTGCTTTGCCGAGTTCCGAATCCTTTGTTGGTTTTGCAAATTTTATTAAGGGTATGACCTTTGGTAACTATCCATTTGCAAAAAGCGTTTTATACAGTGTGGTTATAACTGTGCTTTCCACCTTCTTGATTCTTTTATTTACATCAATGGCGGCTTGGTATATTACAAGACGTGATACCATAGTTTGTCGCGCTATTTACTTCCTTTGCGTTTTTTCAATGGTGGTTCCTTTTCAAATGGTAATGTATCCTCTTTCTAAAACCGCGGACAGATTAGGCCTTAATACACCTTGGACCATTCCTGTTATTTACCTCGGCTTCGGCGCAGGTCTTGCAGTGTTTATGTTCTCGGGCTTTGTAAAGTCTATTCCCTTGGAAATTGAAGAAGCCGCCGCGATAGACGGCTGCAACCCGCCTTATACCTTTTTTGCAGTTGTGCTTCCTATGATGAAGCCCACCTTAATATCGGTAGGTATTTTGGAAATAATGTGGGTTTGGAACGACTACCTCTTGCCTTATTTATCACTTGATATCAATGAATATAAAACTATTCCGATACATATTCAATATCTAAAAGGCAGCTATGGCACGGTAGATTTGGGTGCAACAATGGCATTGATTCTTTTAAGCATTATCCCCGTTGTTATATTCTATCTGCTTTGTCAAAAGCACATCATAAAGGGGGTTGCCGCCGGTGCTGTTAAAGGATAACAAAATCAAAAGAAGCAGTGGCATTTTAATGCCGATTTTCACCCTACCATCACCTTATGGCATTGGTACATTGGGTAAGGCATCGCGCGATTTTATAAACTTTTTACAGGCATCTAATCAGTCTTGGTGGCAAATTTTGCCTGTGGGTCCCACAAGCTATGGCGATTCGCCCTATCAAAGCCCCTCCACCCATGCGGGTAACCCTTATTTTATCGACCTTGATATTTTGGTAGAGGACGGTCTTTTAGAACAGTCGGAAATTGATGCGCTGTTTTGGGGCGATAGCCCTTGCCTTGTTGATTATGGTGCGCTGTATGAAAACCGCTACACCCTTTTGCAAAAAGCGTGTGAGCGCGGCTGGGACAGGGATTTTGACCGCATTGAAGCATTTAAAAGTGCGAATTCGTATTGGCTTTTAGATTATGCGCTCTTTATGGCGCTTAAAAGGCATTTTAATATGCTTTCGTGGCTTGAATGGCCTGATGAGGACATCCGCCTCAGAAAGCCGGAAGCAATAAAATTTTACACTGAGAAATTGGCAGACGATATCCGCCTTTTTACCTATATACAGTTTCTTTTCTTTAATCAGTGGAATGCGCTGCGCGAATACGCGCACGAGCATTCGGTTGGAATTATAGGTGATTTACCTATTTATGTTGCACTTGATTCGGTTGATGTTTGGGCGTCCCCCGAATGCTTTCAGTTGGATGAAAAGGGCTTTCCTACCGAGGTTGCGGGTGTACCGCCCGACCAATTCACAGCCGATGGTCAGCTGTGGGGAAATCCGCTTTATGCTTATGATGTTATGCAGCAAAACGGCTATGAATGGTGGATAAAGCGTATCGAAGGTGCGGCAAAGCTTTATGATGTTGTTCGCATCGACCATTTCCGTGGTTTCGAAAGCTTTTGGGCAGTGCCTTACGGCGAAAAAACCGCAATGAACGGCCGTTGGGTAAAGGGCCCGGGTATGTCACTTATATCCACTCTTAAAAACCGCTTCCCAAGCATAAGCTTTATTGCTGAGGATTTGGGGTATCCATCACAAGAGGTAGTACAGCTTTTAAAGGATTCTGAATTTCCCGGTATGAAGGTGTTGGAATTTGCATTTAGCGCTAATGAAGACAGCGTTTACCTTCCGCACGCTTATAATAAAAACTGCGTTTGTTATACAGGCACTCACGATAATGACACCATAAAGGGTTGGCTTTCACAATTACCCCCCGGTGATTTAAAAAAGGCCGAGGATTATCTTGGTCTTAATGAACACGAAGGGTATGTTTGGGGAACTATCCGTGGCGGTATGAGCAGCGTTGCTCGACTTTTTGTGGCGCAAATGCAGGATTATCTCGAGCTTTCTAACGAGGCAAGAATCAATATTCCGGGCACACAAGAGGGTAATTGGCGTTGGAGAATGCTACCCGACCAAATTCCATACGGTTTAAGCGATAAAATAGCATATTTAACAAAGCTTTATAATCGTTAAATTTTAACAACACCCCGCACAGAACAATATCTTCGTTTCCTGTACTGCGAGCAGGATAATGTTCTTCACTCATCTCGTCATCGAGAAATTCATTATTACATAATTTACATCTAAATTTATTTATGCTATTAAACTTATCCACGAAAAAACCTCTTTGAAATATGCGATTAATTATGTCGTAAAAAGAGAAACCTATCAATAATTGCAAAAAAGGTGGCAGAGATTTCTCCCTGCCACCTTTTTCGGTTAGTTATAGATTATATATTGTCTTTTTCGTAATCCTCCGTTATGAATTGAATTATCCTTACAATTCAATCATTCCGGCTGACTACAAAAGCTAAAGGGAGACAACGTCCGGCGCATATGCGCCTATCGCCTCGCTTGCGCTCGTTGCCACGTCGGCGAAAACAGTCCCCCGGACTGTTTTCTTCCGCTTTCGCTCCCTCCTTGTTCGAATCCCTTATATATTTCTGCTAATAAAAAAAGAGCACTACCTTACGGTAATGCTCTTTCTTTATTGGCGGAGAGTTAGGGATTCGAACCCTAGAGGACTTTCGCCCTACAGCATTTCGAGCAAAAGGCAGTATTTACCGCACCGCCCCTCTCCGTCCCTGAAAACTGCAATATTTCCATCCATTCTGCGAGAAATTGAAAAACTAATGATTTTTTGCGAGAAATTTGCGAGATAGATGCGAGAAATCAACTAAAAGCCTTTGTGTATTCTCGGGCAAAGAAAACACAAGGAGAATTAAAATGAACCAAGAAAAACTAAGAGAAGCATACGAAAAGGTGCTCAAAAAATGCCCCGATATCTTAACACCAATGAAAGCAAACCGATGGTCACCCGTCGGCAAGAACACAATCTACACTGCACTCAAAAATGGTGAGATTGAATCCTACACCTACAAAGGCGGTTATATCTTCACTAAAGACATGCTCATAGATTACCTCGTCAGGACCACAAACGACAAAGGTAAGCGATATACAATCCGAGGTGATAAAAAATGTTGAGCAGCTTACCGCAGGTGCTGTCGGGCGAACAGGTGCGGTGTGCCTTGCATATCAGTAAACGCAAGTGCGCTTGGATGCTGAACAACGGCTTCATCAAATGCCAAAACACCGGCAAAAGAACAAGAAAATATACCGTGCTGAAAGAAGACCTGCTCACCTACATAGAGGACTCCGCCAAGCACCCCGAAAAATATGTTACACCTCATGCCGAGTTCTCAACTGCAAAGTATGAGAATACACGAAAACCCCGACCACGCAAAACAGGATTTCCGTCCTTTCTGCCGTCAACCTTTCGCCCGTGGCTCGAACAAGAATTCGAAACCGTCCCCGATGCACTCACCGTGCCACAAGTCATCGCCACCACTGGCTACACCGATAATACCATCAACCGCTGGCTCCGCCAAGGTCACCTCAAGTCCGTCCAAACCCAAACAACAAAAATAATCCCAAAACTCTGGCTCATCGACTTTTACTGCACCTACGCCTACACCATCTCCCAAATGTCAGACAAACACATCAAACTCCTGCAAAAGTTCTTCAAACAAACCGGCGGCAAGTAACCCTTGCCGCCAACTTTAATTGAGATAGATTTTTTGATAAGTATGTGGTATAATAAAATAACAAAAAAAGAACATGAGGAGTACTATAAACATGAGTAGTGAATATGTTAATTCCTATATTGCTTTTCTTGATATATTGGGTTTCAAAGAGTTGGTTAGAACACATACTTGCGAAGAAATTTTAAAAGTATTTGATGAGATAAAAACTGAATACATAATAACTTGTGATAAAGAAAACAAGCCATTAATAAATGCAGAAAATCTGCATGTGAAGATCATGTCAGATAGTATATGTTTCTACACTCCTTCAAACATAGAAAACTCGCTCCCAGTGCTAATCGGTTTGTGCGCATACTTCCAGTCACGATTATGGAGACTGCAGGAACCGATTTTGGTGAGAGGTGGAATAGTTCGTGGAGATCTGTATGCCGAAGGTGATATTATATTCGGTACAGGTTTAACTAATGCATATCTCTTGGAAGAAAGAAATGCTAAAGTTCCACGGATAATAATTACAAAAGAAACTATTGATTGCTGTTTATCAGATGACATGACGAAGGCATATATGAATAGTCTTTTACTTAAAGATTTTGATGCTTTTTATCATATTGATAGTTTTGCGATGCTTTATGTTTGGGGGCAAAAAGACGGTAGTTATTTAAGATTTTATAATCATATTCAAAACGTTTTAGATAGCACAACAGATGATTCTGTTCGTGATAAATATTTATATCTTGATTCAAAAATACAGCAGGTTCCATATCGCGTAAAATCTGCTGAAGAAAGTCAAAGAAACAATTCGCAATAATAAAAGGTGATAAAAATTGATTTATTATACAGGTGATATACACGGTTCAAAACTTGAAATCGTAACATTCTGCATGCGCTTTCAGCCCACCAAAGATGACACAATCATAATTCTCGGTGACGTAGGCGCCAACTACTTCGGAAATGAAAGAGATGCACAACTCAAGGCGGAATTTGCAAAGTTAGAACCGACGATATTTTGCATACACGGAAACCACGAAATACGCCCTTGGAACATTCCTACATACAAAACAAAAGAGTGGCACGGAGGCACCGTGTGGTATGAGGAAGAATATCCGAACATCTTATTCGCTAAGGACGGCGAGATTTATGATATAGAAGGCACGAAACATTTGGTGATCGGCGGCGCATACAGCGTAGATAAATTCTACCGACTAAGCCGCGGATACGGTTGGTGGGAAGATGAACAACCGTCCGAGGAAATCAAGCGGTATGTTGAGCAGCAGATAAAAGAAAAGGAATTTGACGTAATCCTATCTCACACTTGCCCGTTCAAATATGAACCCATTGAAACTTTCCTCCCCGGCATCGACCAAAGCACCGTGGATACGAGCACAGAAGAATGGCTCGACAAAATCGAAGAAATGGTCGACTACAAAGCGTGGTACTGCGGTCATTGGCATATCAATAAACGTATAGACAAAATTCACTTTCTTTTCCACGGTTTCGAAACCAACCAAGATCTCGAATTATACGAATAGAAAGCAATTTCCAAAGTGCCAAATTGGAACTTTGGATGTCACTTTGAAATGTTTTTATGAAATACACGATTCAAAAAAACTCGGCTAAAATGTGAAACTTTCATATTTCAGCCGAGTTTTATATTGACTTTGAGCGCATAATAATATATAATGTAATCGAGAAATTATACTCTGATGAGGTGTATTATGAGCTATATTAATCGACATATGGAACAGCGCATAACCGAACTTTCAAAAACTTGGTCGGCAATTCTGCTTACCGGTCCACGTCAGTCCGGCAAAACCACTATGCTTAAAAACCTTGCTGCAAAGGAAAATATCGGTCGTGAATACATTTCTCTTGATGATTTGACCGTAAGAGAAATGGCAAAAAACGATCCTAAAATGTTTCTGCAGCTTCATAAACCGCCGATTATTATCGACGAGGTTCAGTATGCTCCGGAGCTGTTCACCTATATAAAAATTCATGTAGATACACATCATAACCCCGGCGATTTTTGGCTGACCGGTTCTCAGGTGTTTAGTTTGATGAAAGGTGTTCAGGAGTCGCTGGCAGGTCGTGTTGCGCTTCTGCATATGTCGCCCTTATCTCAAAGGGAAATTATCGGTGCAGAACCCCGTCCGTTTACTACTGATTTTGATGCACTTGTAGAAGATAGCAAAAACAGCCAAGTGCTTACCACTCCCCAAATGTATGAGCGTATCTGGAACGGCTGTATGCCCGGTCTCGCAAGCGGAGAGTATGCCGACAGAAATATGTACTACTCCTCTTATCTTTCTACCTATATCGAGCGTGACGTTCGTGAACTCTCGGGTGCGATAGATGCCTTGAAATTCACGAAATTTATCACGGCGGTTGCCGCCCGTGCATCACAACTTGTTAACTATAAAGCTATGGCAGACGATGCAGATATCGATCAGCCTACGGCAAAAGCATGGCTTCAGATACTTGAAACGTTAGGCATTATCTTCCTTCTGCATCCGTATTCCAACAATGTCCTAAAACGAACGATTAAAACACCAAAGCTGTATTTTTATGATACAGGTCTCATCTGCTATCTCACAAAATGGTCTTCTCCCGAGGTGGCAGAAAGCGGTGCGATGAGTGGCGCATTACTTGAAAACTTTACCGTATCCGAAATTATGAAAAGTTATCAGAATGCCGGTAAGGAACCTTACCTCAACTATTATCGTGACCGTGATGCAAGAGAGATTGACGTTATTATCGAAGGCGACGGCAAACTGTGTCCGTTGGAAATTAAGAAAACGGCAAACCCCGATAAGCGAATTACAAAGACTTTCAGTCTTATTGATAAATCTCCCTTGGTACTCGGTACATCCGCCGTGCTCTGCATGAGCGACCGCCTCTCTGCCTTTGACAGAGATAACCTCATCGTCCCGATTTGGATGATATGATGTTTATAAATTCGTAATTAGGAGGAATATCCATTGAATACCGTATCTGTAAAAGCGATTGAATGGCTAAATAGTGGTGAATATCTTACGGAAATTGATGAAATGCGCACTACTATTATGCGAGAATCTCAACTTTCTAAAAGCGAATCACAAACAGCTTCTATATTTGAAAATGAACTTTATTATTTGATAAGAAATAAGACAGGAATAAAGCTTGCTTATTCTAAAGAAAAGTCTGTTAATAATATAAAACACAAATTTGGTTCTCTTCAAAAAAGAAAGTCTGGAACCGGAAGATTGGATGCTGTTGTTAACAGTTTGGTGATTGAATATAAACATAATTCAAAGTTAAAAACAGAAGAACAATTCAAAACAGCAGCACAACAAGTTGTGGATTATTTAAATGCGCTATTTGTTACCGAAAAGTATAAATATAGTGCTATATTAACTGATGGAATTAGAATCAGCTATTTTGTTTTTGTTGGTAATGAGGTTCAATACTCGTCATTATCTCCTTTGTCTAACGATGACATTGATAATATTATTAAGGCTATTGTTTTTAATGACAAAAAGCGATTTGTTCCTGAAAACATAGTAAAGGACTTCTCAATATCAGCAACAGTGGAATCAATTTCTAAATCTATTGCTTTAGTTTTGTATGACAGTTTAAAAAACCATTCAACCGATAAGACACATATGCTGTATGAGGAATGGAAAAGCCTTATGCATCTGTCTGTTGATGATAATGGAAAAGGTAACGATATTGCCAAACGCAGAGCTGATCTATCGTTAATCTTTTCTGATACAATAGATTCTCCCGAAACAGAATATAGGGCTTTGTATGCATTACAGACGACCTATGCAATTATCGTAAAGCTTATCGCATGTAAAGTAGTAGATAAATTGGAATATAACGATAACGCAAAACATTATTACGACTTGACCAATATCACTTCTACTGAACTGCAAAAATTCTTTGAAAAAATGGAAGATGGTTATTCATATAAGAGCAATAATATCTTCAATTTTCTTGAAGGAGATTTTTATTCTTGGTATGCAGATAAAAATCAGTGGTCAACCCATTTCTGGAAATTGGTTTTATCGGTAATAAAGAGTATAGATCAGTATTCTTCATTTAGTTTTAATATTACATATCAACCTATAGATATCTTCAAAGATTTGTATATGGGAATCATCCCTAAATCCATTAGGCATTCTATGGGAGAATATTTTACGCCAGAATGGCTATCCGATTATGTTGTAAATGAAAGCCTTAAGAGCATTTCAAACGAAAATTGGAAAGCTATTGATCCTTGTTGCGGATCTGGAATATTTATTATTTCCTTAATCAAGAAAATTGTAGGCAACATTAACATTCAAAGATTGTCCGAATCTGACAAACAACAAATACGCGATAATATTATAGGCCGTGTATACGGAATAGATATTAACCCGCTTTCTGTGTTGTCCGCCAGAGTTGGATATTATTTAGCATTACTGCCTTTTGGGCAACTATCCAATGTTGAAATTCCTGTATATTTAGGAGATTCTGCAATTATTCCCGTAGAGGAAATAATAGACGGTATAAAGTGTTATAAATATTCTGTGACTAACCAAAAAGCTCCTTTTGATGTTGTTCTTCCAGAAAGATTCGTTAAAATGAAAGATTTTGGTCGGGTTATGAGTCAACTTCAATCATGTGTAAAAACAGAAGATGAAAATATACTTTACACTGTTATTGAAGATAAACTTTCAAAACAGGAAAAAGGTTCTGAAGAACTTATAAATGCCTTAAAAACGCTTGCACATAATTTAACTGAATTACATAAAAACAAGTGGGATGGCATTTGGATAAGAATTTCCACTAATTTCATGTTGATTGCACGATTAAATTCCTTTGACTTAATCGTGGGTAATCCCCCTTGGGTTAAATGGGAACATCTTCCTGCAATGTATGCAAACAAAATAAAAGAGTTGTGCAATATTAAACATATATTTTCGAGTGACGGACAGTTTGGGGGAACACAACTTAATATTTGTGCATTGATTTCTAATGTTACAGCTTCAAACTGGTTGAATAAAAATGGTGTATTAGCATTCCTCATGCCCGACAGCATAATGTCGCAAAATTCATATGAAGGGTTCCGTAATTTTTATACAGATTATGAGAAGAAGGAACGACTTTATTTGCAACGGATTGACAAGTGGGAAGCTCCGTTAAGACCGTTTAGATGTGATGATAAGCCAATAACTCAAGATTTTAATACATACTATTTTTCTTCCAACATTGTCGATTATAAAATGGGTATTCCGGTACAAATCATCACAAGAAAAAAGAATATCACAGATTTAGAATTAAACGGTTGTTCTTCATTTGAGCAAGCCAAAGCACATTTGATTTTTAAAAAGGGAAAGGCTGCACAATTAGCTGAAAAATCTACTGCCTTTTCATACATATCTGATAAGTATGATTTTTCTAAAATTATTGGCCCAACCTCTTATTTGTATCGTACTGGCGTTGAGTTTACCCCTCAAGAATTGTACATGTTGCAGGGAGTCGGCGCATCATCCCAAGCAGGTCACTATTTGTTTAAAAGCAAAAAATTCCAATTGTCTAAATACAGAATAGATGACACTCCTGTAAACGGTTGGAATTTGCCTATTGACCTTATTTATCCTATTGTTACTGGCCCCAATATCGAACCGTTTAAGTATCGAAGCAATAATGAATTCTGCATTTTGCCGTATGATAAAAAAGATACGTCAAAACCTATCGATACGGCAACTATGATTACAAAAAACAATGAATTATTTGAGTATCTTGTTAATCATAAAGAACTGATTGATCAACAGTCGGAAAAAAGCAAAATGATGCACCGTGGAGATGAATTTTATGCTTTATCAAAAATTGGCCCATATACTTTTGCAGAAAATATTGTTGCCGCAAGAGACAATAGCAAATTCTGTGCAAGTGTAATAAGGAAAACTTTAACACCTTGGGATGAATTAAAACAAACTATTTGTGTTAAACATACGATTATCATTAGTCAAGACAAAACAGGCCGATTCATTTCCCAAGCTGAAGCAAATTATATTTGTGGTATCCTTAATTCAGATATTGTAATTAATTATATTCACAGTTCATTTAAAACAAATGGATTTAGTCTGAACAAGTCCAACTTATATTTGCCTCTATACGATAAAGAGAATCCTCTTCACAAAAAAATCAGTGAAATGGCTTCCCGCGCTTCTAAGGGGGCAAAGAATATCACTTTAATACAAAAAAGACTTTCAGATTTATATTTGCAAGTTTGCGATGAAAGAGAGAAATTAGGAGTAACGAAAAATGGGAACAAATAAGGGTGTAATTTATATATTAACAAACCCTTCATTTAAGGAGTATGTAAAGATCGGTTATGCCGATAATGTGGATTCACGGTTAAAACAACTGAATAATAGCGAGTGTATTCCGTTTGCCTTTCGCATTTATGCTACATATGAGGTTGAGGAAAGACTGACGGATCTAAAACTCCATGCGCTGATCGACCAACTTAATCCTAATCTGCGTTCGATTGACAACGTTGACGGCAAAAAGCGTGTGCGCGAGTTCTATGCCATGTCTCCCGAGCAAGCGTATTCTATCCTTGAAACCATTGCAGTTTTAGGCGGTCGCAAAGATCGACTTCACTTGTATGAACCGACTGCGGTAGAACGTCAGAGCGAAGAAATGGCGCAGGATATTGAAGAACAACACATCGAGCGTATGGCTCCGTTTACCTTTTCTAAGTGCAATATCCCCGTAGGTGCCACCATTACGTTCGTTAGTCAGGGCAATGCAAACTCTGGTGCAAAGTGCAGCGTTGTTGATGACAAAACTGTGGAATATCAGGGCAGAAAATTGTCTCTTTCTGCCCTTGCTACCGAACTGCTCGGTAGTAAATGGGGTGTTGCTGGACCGCGCTATTTCAAGTATAACGGCGAGTGGTTAAACGATATTCGTGCAAAAGCTGAAGGACGTCAGGTTTCCTCTCGGCTTGATGACGTATGGATTATCCCTTGCAATCCCAAGTATTACGATATTGTAGGCGCTTTTGATAATCTGGGTGTAATCGAATGGAGTCAGTCTACCAATACATCGGTTGGCGATACCGTTTATATCTATGTCGGAGAAAAATACAAAGCCATTATGTATAAATGCGAAGTGATTGCCGCCGATTTGTACGGAAACCGCTCGGACGAGGACTATCCCTATTATAAAGAGTTGGCTAAAGATCCCGACATCCGTTATATGAAATTAAAACTCATAGAAAAATACGCCCCGGACAAGTATCCACTAAAGGAACTTAAAGAAAACGGACTTTCAAGTGTTCAAGGGCGTAGCAAGGCAACCGTGCAGCTTATGAAGTATTTGAAGGATAATTAATAAAAGCCGGAGAGATGTAAATGAAGCAGAAAATAGTGGATTTTTTCAGGAAATGCCGATATAAAGCCAAAGAAAGAATGAAGTGGAATAAAGATTATTTCTTTCTCAAACACAGTATGAATTATCATAGAAATAAAAGAATCATTTTTTCTGTGAGTAAATTTGTTACATTATTAGGCTCTTTAATTTATATTTTGATTTCCTCAAATATAATTTTGTTTACAGAAAAACACATCCCATATTTCAATGTTAATTTTTACACAGACTATATTAGTAAAAACGGTGTTTTAGGAACCCAAATAACACTAACACTTATATGCGTATCACTTATTGCTTTAATTTCAAACATAGAAAACAAATATGTTTATGGGGAGCGAATATTAGATCTTGCTTTCCCTTCGAAGATTCTATCTTTTAAAGTGATTTTGCTTACTCTTTTTGCTTCGTTACTAACTAATATCTGCTTGATGTTAAACAATTACCCATTTGTATATTCACTGTCTGTTTTATTGTTAACAGTATATTTGGCGATTTTTATACTATATCGTTTTGCTACAGTGTTTTTGAGCCGTGGCTCTTTGCGGAAAGAATTATTTTATAAGTATTATAAAAGTAATTTAACACATATGAAAAAAGCAAGGCCAATTGAACCGCATGTTTCAGAGCCATTGCGAAAATTAAAGGTTGTAACATTAAAGCATATATCAAACAAAAACTATCCCGAATTAAACGAGTATATGTTATTGTACTTCAACTTATTGAAGGTTACGCTTTTCAACAAACCGAAACAAGTACAAGAATACTATACTGAACACACAAATTTCCAGGACATAATAGGTCATATAAACGAGTTCGCATTGGCTATGCTTCATGAAGGCAAAGCATTATATGGCTTGCAAATTTATAATTCGTTGTTAGGGCATATAAATTATTATAAAATTGTATGCGTACAGGAAATCGCTTTTACTTCCGAATCGTTTTTAGAAGCATTCTCCGATTTAAAAGATATAATGCAAATTAAAAGGTACTTAAGCGAACTTTTATATATGGCAAAAATGTTGTTGCAGCAAACATATCTGTATTCAACGGTTGATTTAAGTTATTGTAGATTAGCAAAACCGAAAAATATGATTCACTATTTTGCTAAGCGTGGAATGTATGAAAAAATCTATGATTTAATAATTAATTCTAATAAATTATCTGATATTGAAAAATCGGATTTGATTGAAACTATTCGTATGAGCATCATAGATCTTACATCAAGTTCGCTTGAACAAGATGTTGAAGACTTTAGAGAAAAAGAAAGATTCCATAGAAAAGATCGAATTTATAGTTTAGATATTAAAGGCGAACCAATATCGTTATTGTTTATTAGATTTGTAGAACAAAATGATATTGAGCATTTAATTTATTATAGTTATGCGTGGAATAATCCCGACAAAAAGGATAGGTCTATTAGTTTTGCAGTGATTCTAACAATGCTTTCTGTTCTGAATAATCTTTTCCATAAAGGGAAAAGAGAATATATTTATGATATTAATATCGAACCCAAAGCAGTAAGACAACTTTTTAAGAAATGTGAATTATTAAACATTAAGGTGGATGATCAAACATTAAATGATTTCTACAGCTTTATAACAGAAAACTATATCGCAGATAAAAAAGAAACAGAAGAACGTAAAAAGTTATATAGCTTTCATCCGAAATTGTCGTTTGATCAGAATGTAGCAGATATGTTGTTTGCATATTTATATTGGAAGAACCAAAAAGAGCACACCCTTCAAGAAATTGCAAACGGACATAAATTAATCTACAGAAAAGGTATAGAGAAAATCATTTTAAGTCTATATTCCGAAAACGCAGAGAAAAGCAAACAAAAGTAGTTAGGAGTATCCTATGCCATTAGAAATTGTAAGAAACGATATAACAAAAATGACGGTAGATGCCATTGTAAACGCCGCCAATGAGTCGCTTTTAGGCGGTGGTGGTGTTGACGGTGCGATTCACCATGCTGCAGGTGCAGGACTACTTGCTGAGTGCAAGACTCTCGGTGGTTGCAAGACCGGCAAAGCGAAGATTACGGGTGGATATAATCTTCCTGCTAAATATGTCATACATACTGTCGGCCCCGTTTATGAAGATGGTAAGCACGGAGAAAAGGATCTGCTTGAATCGTGCTATCGTGAGTCTTTGGCACTCGCAAAAAAGCGTAACTGCGAAACTGTGGCATTCCCACTTATTTCTTCTGGTGTGTACGGTTATCCCAAGGATCAGGCGTTGAAGGTGGCTATTGATGTTATTAGCACATTTTTGCTTGAAAACGATATGACCGTCTATATTGTTATTTTCGATAAGGCAGCATATAAAATCAGTGAGAAGTTGTTTTCGGATATTGCCGAATACATAGACGATAATTATGTGGACGAGCATACCGATTACCGCCGCGAAAGCACGCGCATGAACGTGCCAATGCAAGCGATCATGGCAGATGAAATTTGTGAGTGTAAGGCACTATTTACAGAAGATGACCTTGACTCAAAACTTAAGCAGATCGATGAGAGCTTTTCGCAAATGCTTCTCCGCAAGATTGACGAAAAAGGCATGACTGATGCTGAGTGCTATAAAAAGGCAAACATCGACCGTAAACTCTTTTCTAAAATTCGCAGCGATGTGCATTATAAACCGAGCAAGCCAACAGCGATAGCCTTCGCTATCTCCTTGGAACTCTCGCTTGATGAAACTGAGGATATGCTCAAAAAGGCTGGCTTTGCGCTATCCCATAGCAATAAATTTGATATTATAATCGAATATTTTATAAGCAAAGGCAATTACAATATCTTTGAAATTAATGAAGCGTTGTTTGCCTTTGACCAAAGTTTACTTGGAGCGTGAAATTATGATTAAGTTTATATGTTATCCGAAATGCACCACCTGCCAAAAAGCAAAGAAGTGGTTGGATGATAATAGAATTGAATATGAGTTGAGGGATATTAAACACGATAATCCATCGCTTGATGAGTTGACCGAGTGGTATAGCAAAAGTGGATTGCCATTAAAGAGGTTCTTTAACACAAGCGGTCTGCTTTATAAATCATTAGACCTTAAGAACAAACTGTCTGAAATGAGCGAGGATGAAATGCTAAAGCTCCTCGCAACCGACGGTATGCTTGTAAAAAGACCTTTGCTCATTGGTGACGATTTTGTGCTTGTAGGGTTTAAGGAAGTTGAGTGGAAGGACAACATATAATCAATATGAGGTTGTTATGAATATTGGTGCTATTTGTGAAGTTGTTAAAGATTTAAAAGACGATGAATATGACTTTATTGCTGATGAATGTGTAAAAGATGGGTACGGCCAAACTTGTGGGGGATATCTTTCTTTAAAAAATGTTGAGCCAACTCATATAACTCAAAAAGATCATTTTTTGAGTTATTACGATAATTTGGGAAGGAAAGATAACAAACCGACTTTCCAATACTTAAGATGTCCACAATTGTTATTGTTTATTGCTGAAATTGCAGGGATGCCTACAATTAAAGAGGCCTACAATATGTTAAAAGAATATGAGAAATATAATGGTTTATATCAAACTGATAAGTCGGGCAATTATTTGTGGGGTAGAAAGGATAAATTTTTAAGCAAATTTAAAGAAAAATTAGGGATTTATTCTTTGGTAAAAATAATTAATAAAGCAAACAATTGGGATGAAGTAAAAAAAGAAACAGAAAAGATTTAGAGTATTTTTGTCGCATGCCAAGCGACCCAACCTCTCTTTTACTGATGTACAATGGCGACATCAAATGAAAGAGAGGTTTTTACTATGAAAAACAATATTACTGAACTCGTATTTATTTTGGACAGAAGCGGCTCTATGTCAGGTCTCGAAAGCGACACCATCGGCGGTTTTAATTCTATGATCGAAAAACAGAAGAAACAGGACGGCGGTTGCTATGTTTCAACTGTGCTTTTTGATGACGTAAGTGAGGTTTTGCACGACCGTGTGAAGCTCGGTGATATCCCCAAGATGACCGATAGAGATTATACCGTTAGAGGTTGTACCGCGCTTATCGACGCTATCGGCGGAGCAATTCATCATATCGGTAACATCCATAAGTACGCACGACCCGAAGATGTGCCTGAACATACCATGTTTGTTATCACAACCGATGGGCAGGAAAATGCAAGTCATCGTTATAATAGCGAACAGGTAAAGAAAATGATTCAACGTCAAAAAGAAAAATACGGTTGGGAATTCTTATTTATCGGCGCAAATATTGATGCGGTCGAAACGGCAGTTCGTTACGGTATCGATAAAGACCGAGCCGTAAACTACAATGCAGACGGTCAAGGCACACATATACTGTATGAATCGGTTGCAAAAGCGGTTTGCAATGTAAGAGCAAGTGCACCGCTGGGGGCTGATTGGTCAGAAGATATCAATGCTGACTATCAGCGCCGCGGAAAAAAGAACAAGAAATAAGTTTGTCAAGGGTGTCGCTGAAAGGCGGCACTTTTGCTTTTTATATCAAAAAAACGCTGGACTTGTGGGAAGTGTTGTGGTATGTGTTTGTGTTGCAAAAGGAGGTGCAACGCACATGACAACACTTGAAGATTTATACTACGGCAATATCAGTCCGCACGAAAGGTATATCAAGCGAGGAACGAGAGTAGACAAACTCGTTAAACTGATATGCAAGAACGAGGAAGAACTAAACTCCACCCTCACAGAGAAACAAAAGGAAACCTTTGAAAAGTTCAAGGACTGCACAAGTGAACTGTCCTGCATCACCGAGCGTGAAGCGTTCAGTTCGGGATTTATCTTAGCCACTCGCATAATGGTGGAAGTGATGCAAGGACTGGAGGAGGTCGAGGATTTATGAAGAAAATAATTATCCTTCTTCTCTGCTGTGGGGTGCTCGTAAGTATGATAGGATGCGGTGGCAACACCGCACCGCCGCCTACCGAGAGTCCACCTACAACGGTATCGGAAACGATAATAACAGAAACGCCCACCGAAACAGCACCGCCCGTAACGGCGGTAGAGCCGACAGAGAAAGAAAAAGAACCTCTCCCCGCGGAGAACAAGGATCCGGCAACCGAGCTAACCACGAACGCCACAGAGCCGCCTACAACAACGGTGACGGAAAAACCGCAGGACGAACCGAAGACTACGGTGACATCCAAATCGACCGTGTCATCGGCGGCGGAAACTCCAAAGGATAACGGATGCATCACCATAGTGGAAACGGACGATCCGCCTACGGAAGAAATCATAATCCCACCCAAACCGAGCGCTGATGCAGTCGCACAAAAGGTCGAAACTTACATAAATCAGTTCCGCACCGAGCAAGGCTATGTCACCGCAACGGTCATCCCCAGATTGACCGAATACTGTAAATACCGATGCACACAACTGAAAACAAATTTTGCTCATGATACCGCAGACCAAAGAGCAGCTGCCGAAGCATTACAGTACGGCGAATATGTGGACTGGTCACTATACGGCATCGAAGGCGAGGAAAATTATTATACTGCCAATGTGCGCGAAGCCATTGGCAAAGGCAATTGGGGCGGCACGGCTGATGAGATAGCCTACTCCATAGCCAACGGATTCAGAAACAGCAAAGGACACTGGTCGTATGTCGGCAGCTCCAAGTACACCTATATGGCGGTCGGAGTTATGTATGACGGATATTACTGGTACGTCTGCGTATGTATGGACTCTGAAAACACAGACTTAAAATAAGCATAAAAATACCCACAGGATGCGGCGGTTCAAGACGGAACTTTGCCACAACATCCGGTGGGTGAATTTTTAATTTGCTTTTGTAGCCGTTTGTTTTATTCAAAACGGCCTACGGATCGATAAAACTATTTCTGTTCGATTGTACGGCAAATTATATTGTTTCGGTGGTTCGAATCCATACGCCCCCACCAACAAAAACTGACAAAATTCGAACCTTCGGTCTGTTGGTCCCAAAGGATGTGCGTGCAGGTTCGAGTCAGAGTGTGGTAGTCAATAGTAGTTAAAATTTAATAGAAATAGATAACCGTAAGTTATTGAAAGTTTTTTCAAATAATTTACGGTTGTTTTTTGAAAACAGGTCTACAAAACCCTGCTTTTTTGACATTAGGTGAAAGAGTTGAAATTCCTTTCGCTCAAAACTGAAAAAAGTCACAAATAAAGGATGAGGATAAATTTTCAAAACCACCTATACAAAAGTGCGTTTTTTTGACATTAGGTGGAGGGGTAAGAGAGAAAGAAAAACAAGAAATTTTTGAAGGTTGTAAAAATCGAATTTTCCTGCTCTACCCATTGAGAGATATTTTTGAAAATATTGCCCCTTTTGTTTGTTCTCGTGCTCTACCCGTTGAGGAGGTTAAAAAATATGGTGCAAAATGAAATTCTTTGCCAAATAAGGAGTAGGAGGTAAAAAGTTTATGGTTGTGAAAACTTAAAAAATTCCCAAATAAAGAATGAGGGGTGATTACAATTTCAAATTCAATTAAACAGAAAGGAAGTGGCGGAATGCCAGAAACAATTATCAGAAAAATGTCGGAGGTGGAACTCCAAGAGGTACGGTGGCTATGGAAACCGTATATCCCGTTCGGAAAGCTCACCATTATCCAAGGTGATCCTGGCGAGGGTAAAACAACATTTGCTTTAAGGCTTGCCGCTGCTTGTTCGTCAGGCGTGGCTCTGCCCGGTATGGAAACCACAGAACCATTTAATGTGATTTATCAAACGGCAGAGGACGGACTCGGCGACACCATCAAGCCAAGGCTTATTGAAGCAGGGGCAGATGAGAATATGGTGCTTAATATCATTGAAGATACCGATCCTCTCTCTCTGTCGGATGAGCGCATCGAAAAAGCAATTACCGAAACGGGCGCTCGGCTTATGATACTCGATCCTATTCAAGGTTATATCGGCGAGGATGTAGATATCAACCGCGCAAACGAAATACGAACGGTGCTGAAAAAGGTTGCTGCCGTTGCGGATAGGACAGGCTGTGCAATCGTCCTGGTCGGTCATCTTAACAAAGCCAAAGGCGCAAGTTCACAGTACCGAGGACTCGGTTCAATCGACTTCCGTGCCGCCGCCCGTAGCGTGTTGCTCGTCGGTCGCCTTCGCAAAGAACCGAATGTGCGCATCATCGTTCACGACAAATCTTCGCTGGCGCCCGAAGGAAAGTCGATGGCATTCAACCTCGGAAACGAGGACGGCTTTTATTGGCTTGATGGTTACAGCGAGATAAGCGCCGAAGAACTCCTCTGCGGTTATTCTACCGAAACCAAAACAGCGGTGGCGGAAAAACTGATACGGGATATGCTCGATGACGGCAAAGAGGTTATGGCAGATGAAATTTTCCGTATGGCTGAAAGCAAAAATATCTCACGCCGAACGGTGAACGAAGCCAAGAAAAAGATAGCGAATATCAAAACCCGAAAGGTCGGCAAAGGCTGGGCGTGGTCGATACCCGAATAAAGATTGCAACATTGCAGTGTGTCCTTTCTGCATTGTAAAAATGATGACAATGGGAGTCATTTGCATTGTTGCATTGTTAAATTCCGCCGCCGATTATGCGCCGTGTTTCGCCCTGTGTGGCGACCAAAACACAAAAAGGAGTAACCACCCCACCTCCGAATTAAAACGCAAATTTGGGGCGGTTTTGGAAACTTCGGGTTTTTGACACCCAGACTTCAGTCTGGGGCAAGCAGAGCGTCCGGCTATCCGCCCGAACGCAATAAAAACGGGCGGTAGCCCGAACCCACTATTATTACGAAAGGAATGATGAAAATGGCAGAAAACCGTAGGCGCAGTGAAACGCTGACCGTCCGACTCACCAAAGCGGAAAAGGCGGCGATCATTGCAAAATCAAAGCGAGCCAAGATGACATTGACCGAATATCTCTTGGTGGTGTCAAGGGACACAAAAATCGTGTTGCCGCCCGACACTGCGCCGATAGTTTTGGAACTAAAGCGCATCGGCAACAACCTAAATCAAATCGCAGCAAAGGTCAATTCGGGCGTGACCTATGTAGACAATCTTATAGAGGTAATCGAAAATCAAAATAAGATTTACGATTTACTTTTGAAACTCACGGAGGAATGCAAATGGCAACGGTAACTTTTATTCCCGAAGCAAAGCAGTCGGTCAGTGCAATGCGCGGTCTTATCAATTACTGTTTGCAAGACTGCAAAGTCCGTGACGAGCAAAGCGGTCGCAGACTTGTTGGCGGTGTAAATTGTAACGGCGAGAATGCTTACACCGAGTTTATGACAACAAAAAATTCTTATGGCAAAACAACGGGTATGAATTTTTATCAGTACGTGCAGTCCTTCTCACCGAGAGAGGATATTACTCCCGAGCGAGCGCATCAAATCGGTTTGGAGTTTGCACAAAAAGCGTGGCCCGGTCACGAAGTATTAGTGACTACCCACAGCGATGCCGAGCATATCCATTCCCACTTTGTTATAAACTCGGTGAACTTTGAAAACGGATATAAGCTTCGTCAAAATCCGCAGTCCCTGATAAAACTTCGTGCGCTCAGTGATGAGATTTGCAAAGCGTATGGACTGAGTACCCTCGCCCGATATGAAGGCGGCGGTTCAAAAGTATCAAGCCGAGAGTACCGAACCGCCGTCAAGGGTGAGAGTTGGAAGTTCAGGTTGATGTCCGACATCGACTCGGCGATGAACAAAAGCGGCAGCAAACAAGATTTTATATTCGAAATGCAAAGACGCGGATATGAAATCACATGGACGGACGAACGAAAATATATCACATTCGCTTGTCCTAACGGTAAAAAATGCAGAGATAAAACTCTGCACGATGAAAAATATTTAAAGGAGAATATCGAATATGAATTACAATTCAGACAACAGCACTACAAGAACAGAAAACAGTTTGGTGGAGAACCTTACGAGGAAAAACGCGCAAGGGATAGCCGAGATGCGCAAAGACGCTCTGCCCGTTATGGTTCCAATTCAGGAAAAGGATTGGGATACGATGGTGAGTCTGTTACAGTCGGCGGTGGATTTTCAACCGAAGGTGTACGAACTGATGAGAACCCTTCTGACCGTATCAAAAATGAAATCGATGATGGAACAGTGGTCGGCAACAGAACAGCAACAGTTCGACAAGGCGATCAAGGAGATGACCTACAAACTGAGCAGTCAACAAACAGCGGTGGAGAACATTTTATTGCAGATGAAGAACCACGAACAACAGGCTGGGAGTCATCTCGAAAAAGTTATGAACGATACCTTGGCACAGGGCAAGGAACTGGAGAAGGCTATCGCCAACGCACAGGAGAAAACAGATCGCCGCACATGGTTGATCCGCACGGCGATATCGGTGGGATCGTCGGTATTGGCGGCGGTGTTATCAACTCTGCTCTGCGCTCTTTGGCTGGTGTAACAGACGGCAGTGAAGATCCCGAGGAACGCCGTAAAAGAATTGAGGCAGAACAAAATGCCTCAAACCTCGGTGCAGTTATCGGTCTTGCGGTAGGGCTTGTCTCTGCCGCAACCGACAGCACCGATGATGAACTTCCCGAGGATCTCGCGGAAGAACAAAACGAAATAACTATGAAAATGTAATTGAGATATCCGGTACGGAAATCTTGAAGAAAGGAACCGCTTATGAATATTAGAAATTATTATACGATGTTTAAAAATGAACCCGATGTGTTGACCGTGCCGGATGTGGTAAGGCTGTTACAGTTCGGGAAGAATACTGTCTACAGTCTTATCAAAGAAGGGCGCATCGGCAGCATCAAGCAGGGCAAGAAAATTATTGTGCCGAAGGTTTGTTTGGTTGAGTTCTTGACCAATGCAGGAAACTATCAGACACCGTCCCCGACAGTCCCGAATAATCTCTGGACTTGTTACGGATGTTGTGATAGTGTTGGTGTTGCCCGAGAATACACCAAACCTAATTCTCAAAAGAAAGGAGCGTGAGAAAATGAAACGAATCACAGGACACCTGACCGAGAAAAACAAAAAGTGGTATGCGGTCATCAATTTGTATGACACCGACGGCAAGCGCAAAGAGAAATGGCAAGGTCTGAATCTTGATGCAAACAAAGGTAACAAGCGTGAGGCGGAACACCGCCTCCGTCAGATCCTTGATCAATATAATACCGACGACCTTTACAAGCGTGAAAATATGTCACATGCCGACAAAGAGCGTAGCCGAGTGGCGCACATGCAGGTGGCGGATTACCTTCCCGAGTGGTTGGAGTCGCACAAGGTAAACGTGTCGGAAACCACCTACGAAGGCTACAAGCTGATGATACAGTCGCGAATGGTTCCGTTCTTCCGTGAGTGCGGTGACCTAAAGGTCAAAGACATTACGGGCGATGAAATCAACGACTATTATATCCACATTCGTAATGAAGGACTCAAAGGCACCACTGCGCAACGCCATCACGCGCTGTTGCATCTCGCTTTCAAGTCGGCAGTCAAGCGCAGAGTGATACCGAGCAATCCCGTTGAGCAAGCCGACAGACCGAAGGCACAACAGTATATCGGCAAATATTACAATGCCACAGAGCTGAAAGAACTGCTCGACAAAACGGTGGACGACCCGATACACATTGTAATTTTCCTTGCAGCTTACTATGGGCTCAGGCGAAGCGAGGTGCTTGGACTCAAATGGTCGGCGGTTGACTTTGAAAACAAGTCGGTCAGCATAAATCACAAGGTGGTGCAAAACGACAAAGGCGTGGTTGGTATGGACGTTATGAAAACAAAATCTTCCTACCGCACTCTGCCACTGATACCGCAAGTGGAAGAAGTTCTTCTTGCCGAAAAAGAAAAGCAAGAAGAAATGAAGCGTGTAATGCGTCATGGGTACTGTAAAAAATACACCGACTACATCTGTGTAGATGCAATCGGTGAATTGATAAAACCAAACTACGTGACCGACCATTTCAAAGTGGTGCTGAAAGAAAAGGGATTAAAACCCGTCCGCTTTCACGACCTCAGGCATAGTTGCGCATCGCTACTCCTCGCAAACGGCGTGCCGATGAAAATGATTCAGGACTGGCTTGGCCACAGCGATATGGGAACCACCGCCAACATTTACAGCCACATTGATAGCGAAAGCAAGAAAGCAAGTGCGATGGCGATCGGATCGGCTTTGGGATAAAAAGAAAACATCTTAAAAGCCACTGCGACTTTTAAGATGCTACTTGAAGAATATATAAACATCAAGATGATGGAAATATTCGTATGTGGGACTCGAACCCACGACCTACCCTTTAGCAGAGGGTCACTCTATCCAACTGAGCTAATACGGCATTAAAAATACTAAGCGGAGTTGCATAAGCAACTCCGCCTTGGCGGAGACGGCGAGATTCGAACTCGCGGGCGCGAATGCGCTAACTGATTTCGAGTCAGCCCCGTTATGACCACTTCGATACGTCTCCATATAAAATTGTAAAGGCTTTAGCCTTATTACCAAATTGCGAGAAAACTGCGAGATGCGAGTTTTCAAAAGTGCATAAGCACATGGCGTAAACGCCGATAAATAAAGGGTTTGCGGAGATAGGTGCGTGACAGACCCGACTATGTTTCGAGTGCTGCACCTTCGACCACTCGGACAACTCTCCGTGCAGATGGCCGCTTATAGTATTATATGTTTTAGGGCGACGCTTGTCAAGCAAAAATTTGTTGCCCTTTGCGGTGCTTTGTTATATAATGTTTTTATTAAA
>JAFXGM010000045.1 GCA_017513195.1 Clostridia bacterium
CCACTTCTTTTCCTTTGGTGGGAAAGTGGCGTCGAATGCCTGGGCTGCGGCGGTATCCTCACAGCAATCGGCGGCGGTACTGGGGATATACATCCATTTTTTGCCGTCAAGCGCACCGGGAATAAGTTCACAGACAAGAAGTGCTGTTGGGAAGTTACCGTCCACTACAAAACTTACATTCTTCTTTTTACAGCTCACGAACCCACGGCTGACATAGTTACCCGGATTGCCGAAGTTAATGTTGACATCATAGCCCATCTTGCGAGCTACCTCAAAGGAATGCTCAATCAGCATTTTGCCGAGCTTCTGCCTCTGATACTCAGGAGCAACGCAAAGCGGTCCGAAGGAGAGGATCTCCTTGCGCTCACCATTCTCATCTTCAAGCCAAGCCCTCGTGTACATAATGTTGCCGACAATCTTGCCGTCAAGTTCAAGCACAAATGCAAGTTCAGGTATGAAGTCGGGGTGATTTCGCATCCGATGTATGTAATAATGTTCGTCTGCACCGGGTTTATAGACGTTCCAAAACGCCTCACGGGTAAGTTCTTCTACTGCTCTGTAGTCTTTTTCTGTTTCCAAACGTATCGTCAAATTGTTCATTTTAATTTTACCTCCAATATATTGTGACGAAGCAATCTTATGAGAGGTTTTGCGGAATCATAGCAAACCTCTCGGTTATGCTACAATCTCCAAGGTGTTGTTTCTTTTCAAACAGCATTCTCCAAAAATTAAATTCGGCTTTCACCGTAAGTTTATTTTACTACAAATGGGGTAATATTGCAACCCTGTGTATCTTTGGCAGGGTGTTTTTCAACGCAGCGTAGGTTGTGATATTTATTACTGCGTATTATAATGTTCATATAAAGGAGTGTCACATAAATGGATACATACGTAACCGGTATAACAATAAAAACTTTACGAGAGAAAAAAGGACTCACCCAAACAGAACTTGCAGAGGTTCTTGGTGTGAGCAGTAAAGCAGTATCTAAATGGGAAACCGCAAAGGGTCTGCCAGATATTAGTTTGATTGAACCGCTTGCCAATGCACTTTCTGTTTCAGTGATGGAATTGATGACCGGTGATACCGTTATCAATAAAAATATATCATCTAATATATTGCGCTCAAAGTTTTATGTTTGCCCTGTTTGTAATAATATTGTCCGTTCGGTGGGAGATGCAGTTATAAGCTGCCACGGAATTACCTTACCGCCTCTTGAAGCGGAGGAATTGGACGAGAACCACCAAATAACTATAGAAAAAGTAGAAGATGAACACTTTATTACAGTTAATCATGATATGACAAAAGAGCATTATATTTCTTTTGTAGCCTATTTAACATCAGACAGAGTGCAATTCGTAAAATTCTATCCCGAAGGCAATGCCGAAACTCGGTTAAACATTCGTGGCAGTGGGAATCTCTATATCTATTGCAACAAACATGGTTTGATGAAACAAAAAATATAAAAGGGCTGGAAATCAAACGAACAGTTAGGGATTGAGAAAATCCGCAAAAAATGGTATAATATTTACATAAAAATATTGTAAAGAGGTGAAAAGGATGAAAACCATTATTATAGGCGGTGTTGCAGGCGGCGCAACGGCGGCGGCGCGACTTCGCAGACTGGATGAAAAAGCCGAAATTATTATTTTGGAACGCGGCGAATACGTGTCCTTTGCCAACTGCGGTCTGCCGTATTATATCGGCGGTGTTATCACCGACCGTGGGGACTTGACTTTGCAGACACCCCAAAGCTTTAAGGCACGTTTTAATATTGATGTTAGAGTATTAAATGAGGCAGTTAAGGTAAGCCCCGATACCAAAACCGTCATAATTAAAAATCTTCGCACAGGCGAAACCTATGACGAAAGCTATGATAACCTTATTTTGTCTATGGGTGCTGAACCGATACGACCGAATATCGAGGGTGCTGACGGCAGCAACGTTTTCACCCTTCGCAACATTCCCGATACCTTAAAAATTAAAAATTATATTAATACCGCAAAACCTCGCTCGGCTGTGGTTATCGGCGGCGGATATATTGGTGTTGAGATGGCGGAAAATTTAGTCGAGGCAGGGCTAAAGGTCGCGATTGTAGAGCTTGCCGACCATCTGATAGCGCCCCTCGATTTTGATATGGCGGCAGACGTTCACCGTTATATTAAATCCAAAGGAATTTATCTGCACCTGAATAACGGTGTAAAGGCGATAAACGGAAACACCGTTATATTGCAAAACGGCGAAATTACCGCCGATATGATTATTATGTCTGTCGGTGTCCGTCCCGAAACGGCTATTGCAAAAGACTGCGGAATAGAACTTAATGGGCGCGGAAGCATTGTTGTAAACAACAAAATGCAGACCAATATGCCGAATATTTATGCTGTCGGTGATGCAGTTGAGGTGGAGGATTTTATCACAAAAAAACCTGCCTTTATTCCTCTTGCAGGGCCCGCCAACAAGCAGGGCAGAATTGCGGCGGATAATATTGCAGGATACGAGAGCGTTTATACCGGCACGCAAGGCTCGGCAGTGCTTAAACTCTTTGATATGACCGTTGCCACCACAGGACTTAACGAAAAGTCGGCTACTGCGGCTGGCATTGATTACGATAAGACCTACACCTACTTAGCATCCCATGCCACCTATTATCCGGGGGCTGCACAGATGTCAATAAAAGCGCTGTGGGACAAGAGGACGCTTAAGATCATCGGCGCGCAGATCGTCGGTTTTGACGGCGTAGACAAGCGTATGGACGTGCTTGCCACCGCCATCCGTTTCGGTGCGAAAATTACCGACCTTACCACTCTCGAACTCTGTTATGCGCCGCCTTTCGGCAGTGCGAAAGACCCCGTCAATATGTTAGGTTTCATTGCCGAAAATATCGTCAGCGGAAAGCTCAAGCAGTTTTTCTGGCACGATGTGGAAAATCTTCCCCGTGACGGCAGTGTTTTCTTGCTCGACACCCGAACACCGTATGAAGTAATGTATGGTAAAATTGATGGCTTCGTCAATATTCCGCTTGACCAGTTGCGTGAGCGACTTGATGAAATTCCGATAGATAAACCCGTATACGTTCATTGTCATTCGGGGCTTCGTTCCTACCTTGCTTGCCGAATACTGACGGGTAACGGCTATGATTGCTATAACCTTGCAGGCGGATGGCGGCTCTATGAATCGGTCATAAACGAGCGCACCGTCCCTGAATACTCTTGTAAAGACTGTAAATAAATATGGCTATAATGGTTATGGTTAGTCGAAACAAACTTGTTTCGACACAAAATCTTTGATTTTGCGGCAAATTTTCTTTGAAAATTTGTCCATACCCATTGCAATGAATGTTGTGCAAAATTAAATCGTAGAATTTAATTTTGCTATCTCCGCTTAAAAAGTGGCTTGTCGAAGCGCTTTCAAGCGTTTCGACAAACAACAATCATTATAAAAATGACCGCTGAGGAATCGAAACTCCTCAGCGGTGTTTTTTCTATTTCATTACCTTTACAAAATGGAACATCACATCAGGTCCTTCGCCCTTGTCGTGTTCTTCGTCGTCGGGCATAGGTCGATCGGGCTGAAAGTATTCACACCAAAACTCATCAATCTTAAAACCGCATTTATTAACGTAAAAGTGAATATTACGCTTTTCAAAATATGGAGTGCAGGTCTCCCAAACCTTTGTTTCGGGATGTAATTCCTCAACTGCAAGCCAAGCGCCGTATCCAATACCTTTTGTA
>JAFXGM010000046.1 GCA_017513195.1 Clostridia bacterium
GTCGGAAAATCCCTTTGCGAGTTTTTCGCCCGAAGTGTACATAGTGTGCTCGCTGGCAAGTCCGTTCTTCTGGCGGAAGCCGTAGTTCGAGTATCTTCCGGTGTTTATATCGAAGGTGTCAACACCTAAACGCTTTTTAAGCTGGTGGAAGTGATAAGCGTCGTATCCTGCGTGAACGTAGTTTGCGTTATGGCCGTAAGCAAGCTCTAAAAATACCTGACGGGCCGAACGAACGGTTCCGATCTGGGGAAGGGCGGAAATATTGTTTGTAAGGGCCAAAAGACGGGTGATGCCGCCCTCAACGGGAGCCTCGTAAACAACGTCGAATTTGCCAAGTCCCGTCTGCACCTTTTGCGCGGAATTAAGGTTATTTATAGTAACTGCGGTAGCCTTATTTTCGGCTAAGGAAAGGTCCATTTCAAGACCTGTAAGGGGGTTTATTGCGGTAACCGGCTTAGGCGGTTCACTCTCAACCGATGAGGTATCTGCAGGCTTGCTTTCGCCGCCGCATGCAGCAAAAAGTAAAACCATACATAAACATAAAACCATTGCTAAAATTTTCTTTGCCAAAACAAACATCCCCTTAAGGTTTAAACTTAAAGTAATTATAATACATATTCATTTCTAATTCAAGAGCAACCACAAAATATTGTGTGGAAAAATAAGTAAATTTTTTGTATCTGTCGCTAAGACAAGAGTCTTGCTCCCTCCTTTTCGAATCTTCTTCTCCTTTTACAAAATTAAAAAGACTACCTCTGATGAAGTAGTCTTTTTAATGGCGCGCTGAAGAATATACTCTGCGCCGACGGTTTTTTCGATCGCTCCGAGCGATTGCGAAAAAACTCGTCGTGCTCGAGACTACACAGTCGGCATTACCTGCGCGGCAATGCCGCTGCTTCGACGCCCTCCCTTCGGGAGTTCGCATTTTTATAAAAACAAAATAAATAAGACCACACCAAAATGGTATGGTCTTATTTATGGCGCGCTGAAGAAGATTCGAACTCCCGACCTTCTGGTCCGTAGCCAGACGCTCTATCCAGCTGAGCTATCAGCGCAAATTTAATTTTTTTTGATAATTCAGTTATCCTGTTCTGCGGTCCGTAGCCAGACGCAGACAGCTGAGCTATCAGCGCAAATTTAATTTTTTTTGATAATTCAGTTTTTCTGTTCCGCGGTCCGTAGCCGGACGCAGACAGCTGAGCTATCAGCGCAAGTTTAAATTTTTTTGATAATTCAGTTTTTCTGTTCCGCGGTCCGTAGCCGGACGCAGACAGCTGAGCTATCAGCGCAAATTTCTTTTTATGCACTCATCTCTTCTGTTCCGCGGTCCGTAGCCAGACGCAGACAGCTGAGCTATCAGCGCATACACGAATTTGTGCCAAAGTATAATACCACATTCTTTTTTAAAAATCAATACCTTTTTTAAAATATTTTTTTGTAAGTTTTACACTGTTTCTATATATTAATATTATATAAATATATAATTTTTATTACATTATTATATTATTATTAAGATTTATATTGAAAAATGTTAATAAGTGTGATAATATTACATTGTATTATTATGCGTATGGGGAGATGTTTATTTTGAACATAGAATCGTTAAATGATATATGGAACGCCGTATGTGAAGAAATAAAAGCATCAGGCGAGGTTACCGAAGCGGGCTTTAATCTCTGGATAAAAGATCTTAAGCCGGTCGAGCTTCGTCAGGACGGTTTTATTCTTTCAACCTCGGGCGATATAAAAAAGAACGTTGTTGAAACAACTTATATGCCTATTCTCACCTCTTCTCTTAAAAATATAATCGGAATTGAAACCACAATTAAGGTTATGGTTGAGGATAAGAGTGGCAATTTAATCGTCCCCGAAACCGATAATGCCGTATTCTTCGATAAGGCCTTTACCTTTGATAACTTTATTGTAGGCTCTACCAACCGTTTTGCGCACGCTGCCGCCATGGCCGTTGCGGACAACCCCTTTATCATATATAACCCTCTCGTTATCTACGGTAAATCGGGCGTTGGTAAGACCCACCTTATGCTGGCTATTAAAAATCATATATTAAGCCGCAATCCCGAAAAGAAGATAGTTTACACCAGCGGCGAGGACTTTACAAATCAGCTGGTTACCTCTCTTCGTGACGGAACTATTGAAAATTTCCGCGAAAAATTCCGCACAGCCGACGTTTTACTGATGGACGATATTCACTTTATTGCCGGCAAAGAACAAACGCAGGAAGAATTTTTCAACACTTTTAACACACTTTATCAGAACAACAAGCAAATCGTAGTAACCCTCGACCGTCCGGTTATGGAGGTTAAGACACTCGAAGAGCGTATTCGTTCTCGTCTTGAAAGCGGTCTTTTGGCCGATATCTCCTCGCCCGATTTTGAAACGCGAGTAGGTATCGTTAAAACCAAATCGGAACTTTTAAATATTACCCTTTCCGAAAACATTATTTACTACATCGCCGAGCATATCAGAGCAAACACCCGTCAGCTCGAAGGCGTAGTTAAAAAGTTGCAGGCTTATATAATGTTCCAAAAGAAGTCTCCCACAATACCGGTCGTTCAGGGCTTTATTCGCGACATTGTAAACGATCCTAAAAAGGAGCCTATTAAAATCGAGCAGATTATAAGCGAGGTTGCCCGAAACTATTCCATTCAGGAAACCGATATTCTTTCTCAGCGCAGAACTGCAAATATCGCCCTCGCACGTCAGGTTGCAATGTATATTGCGAAGGAAACCACCGAGCTTTCTTATAAAGCCATCGGCGAGAGTTTCGGCAAAGACCATACCACTGTTCTTTACGCCTGCCGCGAGATTGAAAAGAAAATAAAGCAGGATCCCTTCGAAAAAGAAGTAATAGAAGAGATTATAAAAAACATTAAGGGTGAATAGGTTACCTTCGTTTACATAATAAGCGATTTTTCCACATTATTAACATTAATTAAGAGGCAACTTATTAACACCCTCTTTAACAACCCTTAAACTGCTAAATTATCCACAATTTATTAAAAAATTGCTAAAGCCTTAAAAAAGGCTTGTCCTTACGGGGTTTCGGGCTTTTTCACACAACTCACACCCCCTACTACTAGTACTAATATCTATAAGAAAAAATTTTCTTTGGAGGAATAAAAATGATTATTTCGGTTGAGAGAACAAAATTATGCGAAACGGTTGGAAATTTATCCCGTGTTGTTTCTTCCAAGACCACCGTTCCGGTGCTTGAGGGTATCCTTATTTGCACCGAAAACGGCCAGATTTCGCTTTCGGCCTATAACCTTGAAAACGGTTTAACCAAAAAGATTGATGCAACAATTGAAGAGGCAGGCCAGATTGTAATTTCCGCAAAGGTATTTAACAGCATTCTTCATTCCTTAAAGGGTGATTTTGTACGTATTAAGACCGACGACCGTCTTATGTGCCATATTGAGAGCGATACGGCAGTATTTGATATTATGGGAATGGCAGCGGTTGATTTTCCCGAAATTCCGACAATTGCCGACGGTAAAAGAATAAGTATCACCGCAGGAATTTTAAAGGAAATGGTAAGAGAAACCATTTTTGCCGTAGCTCCCACCGAGGGAACAAGACCCATCCTTACCGGC
>JAFXGM010000047.1 GCA_017513195.1 Clostridia bacterium
AATCTATTGATTCCAAATAAAACTTTCATCAAGATATTGCGCTATTTTTTCACTTTTTGAAATGCTGTTATTGACTTTATACCGTAAAAAATATATAATGTTATTTATAAGTTTATAAAACGGAGGATTTCTTATGAAAAAATCGCGTAAGTCTACGTTTTTCATAGTTCTGGCGCTCATAATTGGTCTAACCTTTTGTGCGTTTTTCGGAATTGATGATTACTACGGAGACAAAAGACTCCTTTATATTAAAGGCGCCAATGATATTCGTTGGGGCATTGATATTCAGGGCGGTGTTGAAGCAGTTTTCACACCTGAAATTAAAATTGATGACATAACCGAGCAGGATATGCAGGCTGCTCGTCAGGTTATCGAGAATCGACTTATGATTGAAAACATAACCGATTACGAAATTTTTGTTGATGACGAAAATTGCCAGGTTATTGTTCGTTTCCCTTGGAAGGAGGGCGAAAGCGAGTTTGACCCGCAAAAGGCTGTTGACTCTCTCGGCGCCACCCAGATGCTTACCTTCCGAGATTCTAACGGTAAGGTATGGCTCAAGGGCTCCGAAGATATCGATTCGGCAGAGGCAGGTTTTGTTAATAACGGACATGTTGTTGTTCTTCATTTAACTAATGCCGGCCGCGCCAAGTTCTATGAGGCAACCAAGGCTAACGTTGGTAAAACATTATCCATCTATATGGATGATTCCCAGCTTTCATCGCCTACAGTTCAGGAAGCCATTAACAGCAACGAAGCATACATAACCCTTGGTGATGGCGCAAGCGCCGATGATGCTACATATCTCGCACAGCAGATTAAGGCAGGTTCTTTGCCTTTTGCAATGTCGGCCAGTGAATCCTCGTTGCAGATTGTTACTCCTACTCTTGGAACCGAGGCACTTAACGTTATGCTTATAGCAGGTGCTATTGCTCTTGCCTTAATTTGCATACTTATGATAGCGAGATACAGACTCCCCGGTATTGTTGCATCCATTGCCCTTATCGGTCAGGTTGCAGGAATGATTGCCGCTATTTCCGGCTTCTTCCCCGGTGTTTCAAGCTTTACTCTTACCATCCCCGGTATCGCCGGTATGATTCTCTCAATCGGTATCGGTGTTGACTGTAATGTTATTGCATCCGAGCGTATTATGGACGAATTCAAGAAGGGCAAGACCATTGATGGCGCTATAAACGCAGGCTTCAAGAACAGCTTTAGCGCAATTTTAGACGGTAACGTTACCGTTATTATCGTATCCATTGTTCTTATGGGCGCTTTCGGCTCACCCGATAGCCTCATGGCTAAGTTACTCTCTCCCTTTATGTCGCTCTTTAGTTCTTCAATAACCGGTTCGATTTATTCCTTCGGTTACACCTTACTTATGGGTGTTATATTCAACTTCCTTATGGGTGTTATTGCAACCCGTTTGATGCTCAAGAGCATTTCAAGATTTAAATGTATGCGTAAGCCGCAGTTCTATGGAGGTGCTAAAAATGAAAAATAAGAGTTTTCACTTTGTTAAAAACCTTCGCATCTCGCTTATTGTTTACGCAGCTATAATCTGTATCGCACTCGTTGTTGGCATAGTTTTTGGTGTTGACCTTGATATCACCTTTAAGGGTGGCAGCCGTTTCACCTATACATATAGCGGTGAAATTAACATTCAAGAAGCCGAAAAGCTTGTTGAAGATACCATCGGTAAGGATGTCGTTTTAACTCAGAGTTCTGCTATGTCCGGCGCTGCAACACAAAAGCTTTATATTTCCTTGGTTAATGATGAATCGCTCGAGGGCGAGATTCAGCAAAAAATAACCGATACTCTTACAACAAAATATAAAGATAACAATGTTAAACTCGGCGATTCCAAAACTGTAAGCCCCACTATTGCGGGTAGCTTCTTTAAAAAGGCTTTGTTTGCAGTTGCTTTGGCCGCTGCCCTCGTTGTTATCTATGTTGGCATAAGATTTAAGAAAATCGGCGGTGTTTCGGCCGCGATGACAGCTTTTGCCGCCTTGATTTTAGACGTTCTTGTGGCTTTCGCCGCTTGTGTTATCTTTAGACTGCAGATAGACTCTAACTTTATGGCAGTTGTTCTTACAATTCTCGGTTACTCACTTAACGATACCATCGTTATTTACGACCGTATCCGCGAAAACAAGAGAGTTCTCTCCGGCGGTAACCTTGAGGAAGTTGTTGATACAAGTATAACCCAGGTTATGCGCAGAACAATTATTACAACCGTTACTACCTTTATGGCAATACTTACCGTTTTTGTTGTTTCGGAAATCTTCGGTCTTACCACACTCCGCACATTTACCATTCCGATGGCATTTGGTATTATCTCCGGTTCCGTTTCATCAATGTGCGTTTCCGGTCCGCTTTGGGTAAGATGGTGTAATTGGAAGCAAAAGCATAACGATGCAAAAGCTATCTCCAAAAAGAAATCCAATAAAAAGAGCGCCGGCAAGAAAAAATCCTAAAAAGATAAACAAAAACCCCTGATATAAAGGGAGTTGCGGTTAGGGATAAAACGCCTAAAAAAGCAAATTTTTGCGGTCTAATGTGTTAAAACCCCGTGATACGCGTCAGCGTTACCACGGGGTTTTGCCTTTTATTCCACTAAAAATT
>JAFXGM010000005.1 GCA_017513195.1 Clostridia bacterium
ATATTATCTCCACCCTAAAATTTAACCATCTGCTAATTGTTTGCTAATCGGTCACCGCAAAATATCATAAAATCAGCGGTAACGGCGTAACATAAGATAACACATTAACCTTAAAAATCCCCTGACAGCAGGGGATTTTTAGGTATTACAAGGGATACTGTTATCGTTTCCCTCGGTATCTGCTAAGGGTCAGTTGTACGTTCGATTCGCGCAGGGGGTGCCAAAAAACGCTTGACTGAAAATTCAGTCAAGCGTTTTTTATTTTGCATATTTGTTTGTAAGTTTTAAAATTTTAACCGCAGGCAAAATAAACAGTGTTCCTAAAATAAGGTTGCTGGTACCGTGAGTAATATCAGCGGGTATTCCTTTAATAAGCCACGGAATCATACGGCTAAAATCGCCGTCAAAAAACAGCAGCACCTGACTTGGTGCATAGAGCAGACCAAACATATAACCGTGAAGTGCACAAACAGCAATGTATAATACATTTTTCGCCTTTTGCGGCAAGCGTTGTGGTATTAGCATAACAAACAGCCATAGAAAATCCCACACGTATATGTAGCCTACCCACCACAAATTAAAGCCAGAAAGTAATCCTTGCATAAGCACATAAACGTATATAGCCAGTATTGCCCACTTGCGATAAACGACTGTGGTCACAACAATTAAAACACCAACCAAATGGATGTTTGGAAGCATTTCAAGCAATACATCACCTGCAAACATCAACGCGCCCATAAGGCTTAAAACAGCAACGTCTTTGAGTTTTAGCTTCATTTTATTCGGCCTTGAACGAATAGGTTGCTCCCTCTACTATTTCGGTCGCATCAACACCTGTCATACCATATTCGCCATTTACGTAAAATGCCCAATACTTGCCGTCGGTATCATAGTCAAGCGTAAGGCCGTTTACCGTTTTTACATATAGTCCGTATTGAGCGTTATCGCCTGAGATAAGGCCTTCATCTAAAAGAGCCTCGCCTACAGTGGCTTTTTCTGTAGTGATTTCAAAGCTTGTTTCCTTGCCTTCGGTATCAACTACAACAAAGGTAAAGTTTTTTTGTGCCTTTGGTGATTCGGTCACATCCGATGATACACCCGCTGATGTGATTGTGTTATCGTTACATCCTGCAAGTAGTGCCATAGCCGCAATAAGCACAATGCAAAAAGCAAACGACAACAATTTGGTAAATTGTGTCTTTTTCATAATTTGCATTCTCCTAAAAAATATTTTATTTTCTCCTTTTAAGTCGGCGCTCGCAACAAAGGACTGTGCCTAAAAAATATTCCGACTACGGCACTAAACCATTTCACCTTCTCGGGTATTACCCCAATGGCTTGTCCTCTTTTTGCGGCAAAGAGTAGAAAAAGCTTTTACGTGCTTTACGGCGACGGGCTCGTACAGGATTTGCACCTGTTTCCTTTTTAGACACAAATATTATATTCTATCTTAAAGAAAATTTCAACTTTTAATAGTTTACTTTTAATATTTAATATGTTAGAATATGTCAAAAAGATGTATATGGTGCAGGTATGAGTGATTTAAAAAACAAGATTAAAAAATGGTTAAAAATCATAATAGAATTTTGCCTTAATCCACGCTTGCTTCTATGCTTTGGTATTGGTTGGATGATAACCAACGGATGGGCATATATAGCAACCGCACTGGGCGCGTGGTTAGGTATTGATTGGCTTTTTGGAATAGGGGCCACTTATCTCACCGCATTATGGATTCCATTTACACCCGAAAAGATTATAACCGTAATTATCGCTATTTTTCTGCTTAAAAGGTTGTTCCCTAACGACAAAAAAACACTCGAACGACTATATAAAATGAAGGAAAGCATAAAATCTACCGCAAAAAAATATAAATCAAAACGAAAAGAAAAAAAGCTTAAAATTATGGCGTTAAAAAAAGCAAAGCTTGAATACATGCAAAAAAGGCAGCAAAAACAAAAACGCAGAAGAAGTATTGCTAAAAAAAGCAGAAAATTTAATCGTGCATAAAATTAAATTCCCCAAGGAAAACTCCTTGGGGAATTTGTTTTTAATGGTTTTTATTCTATATCTTCCTCTGTTTCTTCATCCTCGTCATCATTATCACGTTTTGGAGAAACTATTTTTACAATTATCAACACACCAATTACAACCAATATTAACGCGATGAATATTATCAAGAAAAATACCATCTTACCGGTTTTTGTCATACTGTCAAACCAAGATTTTTCGTCTGAAGTAGTAGTTTGCTGGCTATCTGCCGGTTGATCTACAATTGCGCCACTTTTAGCTGCTACAAAATCTGTTGCGCGCTGCATAGTGCCTTCTATAGTATCATAACGATAGTATTCATTTTCGGTTTTTCCTGCAACGTAGCAGTTAAAAATACAAAAATCGCCAAGTGCTTCATTCTTATACTTGATGGTATCAACAGTTTGACCGTCTAGCGTAAAATCTGCTCTTACAAAGCCGGACGGTAACGCGCTGCCGCCGTCGATGCTTTCAACAATATACATAACGTCATTTGCAACTATGTATGCAAGGCGTTTGAAATTATCGTTTTCATCACGCTTATACCAAGCGCCGTTTTCACCGTTTTGGTCAACCAACCAGCAAAGCTGGTATTTGCCCGATACGTCGTTCAAAACGGTTATTTCGCTTTCTTTGCGTGTAGCAGTGCCCTGTGTAAAGCCGGTTGGAATAGTTATGTCCTTTAAGTCGTTAACGATTGTATAATCTGCGCCATCAATTACAACAAGAAGCGGATTTGAATTTCTTGCATCTTCTTCAGCTGCAAGGGTTTCTTCCTCGGTCATACGTTTTATATTTATAATATATGACTTCTTTGTGCCGTCTTCGGCGGTTACGGTAAGAACGCACTCGTTGTTTCCAACCTGTAAGCCGACCGTGCCGCCGCCCGCTACTCGTGACTTACCGTCGGCAACAGAACCTGTAACGTTAATTTCATCAACGTCATATTTAACAGTAACGTTATAGTTAGTTGTATTTGCGTTAAACGCAGGAGACAAAGAACCGTTGCTTAATTTTATTGATGCCAAATTCGCGTTTGAAGATGGCTTTGGTGTAACAACCTTTACGTTAGCAGAGGTAGAAGCCTGTGACGTTGCCTCGCCACCACCAAGTACAGATGCAGATATTGTAGAGTTACCAGCTGCTATAGCTGTAAAGTTTAATGTGTACGAGCTTGTCTTTGATGGTTTTGTATTAGTAAAAGCATCATCTACAAGCTTGATTTTTCCGTTGTTGTTGGTAAACTCTGCACCCGAACCACTGTTAAACTTCAATACGCTCGGATTATAGCTTACATCCGCCTCAACCGCATAAAGTGTTGCATCCGCATTAAAACGAATGGTAACGTTAAAAGTTTTACCCACTTCGTATTCACCTGTGCCGCTTATTGTAGCGCTTGCCGCAGATACATTAAACGCAAAACACGAAACGGCAAAAACGATTACGATAAACAATGACAATAATGATTTCATAGTTTTTTTCATTTTATCTTACCTCAACTAATTGTTTTTACACCTAAAATGTGCATTTTTATAGCCGCTAGATCAACAGCATTAATTTTACCATCGCCGTTGATGTCACCGGCTTTTGATGAATTACCTTCTAATTTTTTAACGCCTAATATATCCATTTTAACAGCCGCCAAATCGATAGCGTTTATTTTGTCATCGCCATTTGTATCGCCTTTTTTAACCACCGGCTCTGGTGGAGGCGTTGGTGTAGATGGTGTGCTTGGTGTTGACGGAGTGCTCGGCGTCGATGGAGTACTCGGTGTACTAGGGCTTGACGGTGTATCAGGTGTTTCGCTTGGATTATCACCGCCGGTCTCCCCTGCGGTACCGGGTAATGGACACGCCTTTTGCGGCATATCGGCAAATACAGGAACCGAGAATGTAATTACAGCGTCAGTGCTTGTAGTACATCCTTTTTTAAGGTATTTTGCATTGGTCCACGCATCGTATAGAGCAGATGCATATTGGTGATTCCAAATCTCTTTTACAACGTTAAAATCCTTGTAATAATACGTATCCTGTCCTATGCTTATATAACCGTCGGCATATTTTTGGGCGCCGCCTATTATAGATGCAGTGCGGGAATTCCAAGCGTTATTTTTAGCATAAGTAAGACCGGATTTTGCAATTTCATCCTTGGTAGAACCGCTTGCCGCGAAATTAAAGAAGTTGTAAAATCCCTCAAAACCGGGGTATTTACCCGAAACAAGATGGGTTTCACCCTTTGTACCCTGTTCTACTATAATGGTTGCCGCAAGCACGTATGGGCTAACCTTACTTTCTTTTGCAGCGGCAATTAAATCCTCGATATATGCGTCTTTATCGACGGTGCCGTCGCCATTTTTATCATAACCGTTTTCTAAAAACGTTCCTTTAATAATGGTGCGCAGATTGTCCTGCATTTTTTCGTCTTCTTGATACGATTGCTGCATAAAGGCGAAAATCATATCTTCGTTAAGTGAATTGCGCGGGTCCATAAAATATTCTATAGCCTCGCGCGAAGCATAGGTCCATCTACTTTCAAGAGTAAGCCACTGATTTGTTTCGGCATTATAGCCTCGCATATCACGCCACTCGTTACCGCCGTAAGTAAACTCTACCCATTTGCGCGTATCGGTAACCTTTGCCACGCCATACTGTGCCTCAACCGCCGCCTTAAAGGTTAAATCAAATTTGTTTGCAACAAATTTCCAATTGGGGTATTTGGCGTGCAGTGCTCGCAGTGCATCGCGATAGCTTTCGGGGAAGTTTTCAAGGTTCTTTTCGAAATCCTCGTCAAACTCATATTCATATTTTAAAGCCACTTTATTAACTACGGCATAACCAGTATTTTCAAAGTTTTCACCATAATTGATTTTATACCATTTGTCACCGTCGCCGTCGGTTTCTTCGCCTAAAACCTTTACCTTATCACCATTTTTCAGCGTTGTAAGGTGTTGAGATTTATTTTTATCCTCGGGTTTTGCCTCGTGACCTGTTGTACCTGCCATAGAGTATATCTTGGCTTCGCCGTTGGTACTGGAGATTTCACCAAGCATAGGATATGTAACCGCCCTTACAGGCATATTAAAAAATCCAATCAAAGCAATCATTATGCATAATATAAGACTTGTAGTTCTTTTTATATGTTGCAACTTTCTTTTTCACCCCAAACGGATACTAACCCATTTTATTATATTTTATATTATATTATTTATGTCGTATTATGTCAACCGAAAAAAATTGGATATAGGCCACATGCCTATATCCAATTTATACTATTTTAATTTCTCTATTGCTTTGATTACTGCATCATTATCATTGGTTAACAACAGCATTACAAAATCGCCATCGGTTATAATTTTGGCGTCTTGCATTATCTTTTTAAAGTTAGGGTCGTATGCCGCCTGTGTACCGCCCTCAAGTGTTTTCTTACGTCTTTCAAAAAGTGACTCCAGCTTTGAGACGTCGTCTTTAGACTTTGCCTTTAGCACCGAAATTTCATAGGTTGTGTTATCGTTGCTGTAACAAATAGCGTAATCGTCAAGCAAATTAAACTCTTGGCACTCGTCAAACACACCGTCCGACCACATAGACATAATATTTGCATTAAAATCAGTTTTGCCTTTTATGTAATTTTTGGTATTATCATAAGATTCTACCACAGTGGCCGCATTTAAAATTTGCTCACAGGTGGTATCAGACGTAAACTCTTTGCTTTCGTTACACGCTACACAAAAAAACAATGTCGCACAAACTAAAATTGTTATCAGCTTTCTCATTGGTCTATACCTCTTTTTAGATAAGAAATATTTTTTGTAGTGGCAAATTCACTCATACTTTCAAGGATTAGCACTTGACTTACGTTTTCACTAGCAACAATTTGCTGAACGTTATCTGTAAAATATCGTAGATCTAGCATTATTAAATCGTAATGCATAGCCAAAAACGGTGCTATACTGTCGGCAAAGCTGTCGCGAATTACTAAAAGCTTTGGCCTTCCCTCGCCTTTTTTTATATCAACACGGGCATGGTTGCCGCCAAGAAAAACTGCATATTGGTCGGTGTCCACGAGCCGTGATGTGTCATACATTTGTATCTCTTTGCCATCGGCTGTGATGGTATAATCGTCATCACCGTCGTAACGAAGCAGAGTTATCACATCCTTTGGTGCTAAATAGAATCCCGATGTACGCATTGAGGTACCACAAAAATTGCTCGATACCTTTTCCGCTTTAAAATATGACAACTCTTTTGGCGTATATGATAACACGTTGCCAAGCATACTATACGTATCATAAGCACCATAAATATTGTAGTGATGGTCGGTGTGGTAATAATTATTACCTTCACACAAATCATCATACAAATTAGGCGCTGTAAGATTATTTTGCTTTGCTTGAGTATAATAATCCTGCCACAACTTTTTATCATTTTCTGTAGGATAGGTATTTGGCAGATACTCTGCAAATATATCTACTGTGCGTGGAAGCACAGCCACACAAACCTTAGCGCCTGTTGCGTCACTAAATTCTTTTATTGTTTGTAAATTTTCGTTTAAACGATTATCTTTTATCTCGTCACGCGCAATAAGTATATCATTTTCGGCATAGATAATACCGTTGTTTTCGCGCTTGCCAAGTACCAACTCGCTGTATGCTTTGGCCGAAACAAACTCATCACGTGCAGGAAATTGGTCGCTTATATACATAGCAAGCTCGGCGGTATATTCGCCCGAAAAAAGTTGATCTATGCTAAAGCTTGGCGTTTGTGTGAGTGTGCGATTTTCTTTTTGTGACATAATTTTATCGGGTGTTACAAAAAACATAACCGCAAATATCACAATTACGAGTGAGCAAGAAACAATCGTTGCTATATTCAGTCTGTTTTTCATATTACCAGAAAAGATTCGTTAATCGAACGTCGGCGTTCATCATAACTTTAAGAAGATTGCGTTCGGACACTATGTATATTACGTAGTTTGGTTTGTTTTCTTTGATTGCACTTATTGCGTTTGAATAATCGTTTTCGGCAAGCCAGGTAACAGATGAAAATCTGTCGTTTACCATGTCGAAAGCTGTTCTGCCAAATGAATCGCGAACTATAACGGCGCTTGGTAGTCCAGAACCGTTTTTGTTAGTAAACTCATAGTATGATGCATTATCTTTTGTAAGATAAATGCTCTTTTTACCACGGGTTATTGTAGTCAAGGTATCGGTAGGCATTTTTAGATTGTACATGGTAGTAAGCTCCTTAATACCCGTTACACTTGTCTTACCGCTTGTAGATGCTGCCTGGCTATAATTTTCAAAGCCATTGTAGTCACCAAACGAGAATAGCGCATCACCGCCGTAAAGCTCGGTTGTATAAAAGCCCATTTCTTTCGCGGTGCGTGGCTTGGCACTTGGGTATTTGGGTGAGATTTTATTCATAAGGCTACTAACACCAAAATACGCGCCGTATGTAGTCCAGTGCGAGTCGCTGTGACTATATATTTTGTAACCCTCGCCATCGTTTTTGTGTGCATTTAGCTCATCAAGCGGGTAAAGCACCGTAGCGCCGCTTTGCTCGGCAATGCTTTTAAACGCTTTATAAAGTGTTTCACCCGATGCCGCTTTATATTCGCTTGGTACTGATTCGGGGTAAACAGCCGCCGAAGAAGGCACTACAAGATATATTACCTCGGCTCCAACCGATTTTGCCGTCTGTACAGTTTCAGATATATTTTGCTTTGCAAACTCTTTTTCGCCGTTTGATAAAAAGTTAGATTTGCTATAAGTTAAAATGGCACTATAAAAATGCATACGGCTATCTAGGCCGAAAACGGGTTGATAATCGCCTGATGTCATTTGATTCTTCATACCACTTTTAGTAGTTATGTATCTTGATTCTGTTTTAGAAATATCTTTTCCCGTCTCTTTTGCACTTATGTCAACATAGGTGCTGTAATCTATTTGCACTTGGGCTGTAAAATAGCTTTTGTCTTTGCCCTTTGCGGGGGTTATTTTTTGTGTTTTTACACCGGCGCCATCAATTTGTATATACTCGGTAGCTTTAGAACAATTACCGCCTATTATATAAATATTATTAGCAACCGGCGCAAACAAGGTAATTGTTGGCTGCGCACTAGCGTTGGGATTTTCTTCCTCGCTCGAAGTGTCCGGAACACTTGAAATAATGCTTGAATTATCGTCGGTTGAAGACGGATTACTGCTAGGAGTATCAACCGATGAATTATCAGCTTTATTATCGTCCTTTTCCGGTTTTGATGCAGTGCTTTGATTATCGGTTTGGTCTATTATAACAGTATGAGTCTCGGTAGTAGATGATATATCACTGGTAACTTCGTTACAAGCACAAAGCGAAAGCATTAACGCAACCGCAATTAAAATGGACACTATTCTTTTCATTTTAATTTCTCCTTAAAATCTAAAATATAAAAACGGATTATATGACGAATCAACAAGATACGCAACGCACAGTAGCAGTACAAGCGGTAACACCGTGCACCATATTGTTGCAAAAATTGCATTGTCTTTTAGCTTGCAATACATTTTATACGGTAATTTTGTTGACGCAATTATTAAAATACACAAGAACAAAATTCCTCGCATCAAATCATATATAGCAGTAGGTGAGACAAGCTGACCGCCAAACATAGCCGATAGATATTCGCCCGGGGTCTCAAGGTCGCACCAAATAAATATAAACCAGCCAAACAAAATTAAAGCTATGGCATAAATGTGAGAAATAAATCCCGGTAATTTATCAAGCAGCCCTCCCAAAAATGCCTTTTCTATTATTAAAATTACGGCAAAGTAAAGCCCCCATAACACAAAATTCCAGCTGGCACCGTGCCAAAGGCCTGTTAAAAACCATACGATTAAAAGATTTAAAAAGGTTCTGCCTTTGCCCTTGCGGTTGCCGCCAAGCGGTATGTAAACGTATTCTCTAAACCACGTAGATAAGGTTATGTGCCACCTGCGCCAAAAGTCGGTAATACTTTTTGATATGTATGGGTAATTGAAATTTTCGGGGAATTTAAAGCCCATTATGCGCCCCAAACCTATTGCCATATCAGAATAGCCCGAAAAATCAAAATAAATTTGAAACGCAAAGAATATGACGCCCATCCAAGAGCCCAATACGCTTGGAGTATCGTTTACACCCTGTGCAAAGCTTTCATAAAATGCACCTGCCGTATTTGCAAGTAAAACCTTTTTTGCAAGTCCGCACAAAAAACGTTTTATGCCGTCCGCCGCGTTTTGCAAGGTGTGCGAACGCTCTCGCAAGGCGTCATCTACGTCACGGTAACGAACAATAGGACCCGCTATAAGCTGCGGAAACATTGTAACGTAGGAGCCAAACGTAGCAATATTTTTTTGCACCTTTGCTTCGCCTAAATACACGTCTAATGTGTAAGACATTGTCTGGAAGGTGTAAAATGAAATACCCACAGGAAGTGTTAAGCCTAGTGGTTTAATACCCGAAAACATAGGTATTAACGACAGGTTTTCAATTATAAAGTCGGCATATTTAAAAAATGCTAATATACTAATGTTTATAACTATACTTGCAACAAGTGCCGCTTTCGCCTTTTTCGGAGCGACCTGCCCATACTTGCCAACCAGTCGTCCGCAGGTGTAATCTACCGCGATGGATAAAAACATTATCCATATATATGACGGCTCGCTCCAGCCATAAAACAAAAGGCTTACTACCAAAAGCGCTAAATTTCTTGCCGCTAAAAATTTGGTGGGTATTAAAAAATAAATAAGGAGCACCGCAGGCAGGTAAAAAAACAAAAACTCAAGTGACGAAAACACCATACTGCAGTCCTCCTTTTACATTGTATTTTATATATAAGTATAATACCCTTTTTATCCAGACTTTGTCAAGATAGAAAGGGTATTGTAACAATATTGTAATTATTCTATGTTCTGCTGCTTAAATGTCCTATATTCCCTAGGAGTTTTGCCCACGATTTCAATAAACGTTCTTTGCAAAGTGCGTTCGTTGGCAAAACCGCATTCCTCAGCAACGTCAAATATCTTAAGCTCGGTTGTTGCTAGTAAATTTTTTGCTTTATCAATTCGTAATGAATTTACCAATTTTCTAAAATTAACGTTTGGCATTGAGGATATACATCTTGATAGATAGGTTTTATTATATCCCAATTCCTTTGCCGCCGTTGTCAAATCTATATTTTCGGTATAATGCTCGTTTATATAAAGCAATAACTTTGTAAGAGCATTGTGATTAAGACTTGTTATCTTTTTGGGAATACGTCTCATATATTCAGTAAAAACCGAATACACTATTGATTTGATAGTACAATATCTTTGCAAATCGGAGTCTATATTAGACTGCATGCTATGAGGTCCGGGAAAAACTTCTGTTACGTAATCAAAAAGCGCTTTTGAAGGTGTAAAAACTGATTTTGTGCCACTGATATATAAGTTTTCTCCCGATAAAAAATCCTCTGCAAAATCCATAGATATAACCAATTGCCACACTGTACAACTTTCCGGTGTGTGCCAACTATGCGTCCTAAAAGGGGTTATTACGCAAATATCACCCTTCTTTGCAACCTCTGTAATACCATCGACAGTAAGCTCAAAACTACCATCAATAATGCATAGTATTTCTGGCAATTGATGCATTCTTTCAGGATATTCGCTTTTTCCGTTAAAGTAGCGCGTTTTTGCAGCCGCGTTAAATCCAAAATTTTGAAAATTAATATACATATCATACCTCACAAGAAATAGTGAACGTAAACTTTTGTCGCTTTATTATACTCTTTATATCGTAAATTGTCAACGGTTGTGTGTTATTATCGTAGTATATATAATATATGGAGGAGACTCAATATGAAAAAGAAAATTTTTGCACTATTTTTAACCGCGGCTTTGCTGATTTCTATGCTGCCGATTATCGCAGTCAGCATAAATGCAGCCGCGCCAACATCGGACACAACCGGTATGACGTTTGATGACACCGGTAAAAACGTTTGGAAGACTAATAAACTTCTAACAACCGCACCTCACACCTTTGAAACTTGGGTGAAAGTTGCAAAAGACGAAGTCGGTGCAGGTAGCGGCCGTGTAGGCGGTATTTTTAACAACTATCTTGGCGATACCAAATACAGTATCTGCTTTGATATATACAATGGTGGCCAACCACGTTTGTTCTATGGCTATACCGATGCAAATGGTGTAGAGCAGCAGGTTAACTCATACTTTACCAAAGTAGATATACGAACCGGAGAATGGTTGCATCTTGCAGTTGTTCTTGATGAAGTAAATCTTAAACTTCATTGCTATATAAATGGCGAACTCAAACAAACCTTGACTGTTAAATCTGGATATGATACCGAAAAAGACCTTAACAGAATATTCTCTCTCGGTATGGATAACCGCGAAACAAGTTATAAGTATCATTTCTATGGTAGTATTGCAAACTTCTCATGTTATGGTGATACTTTAAGCGCTGCCGATATTGCAAATATATACGCTAACGGCCCAATGCTTGACAATGAATCTATAGTTTGCGCATACGACACTTCTACACAACCAACCGGTAATAAAATCGGAGATCTTACCGACAACAACTACAACCTTTATATCACAGATCCTAAAGTTTGCACTCCTTATGAAGTAGAAGGCGAAGAAGACGATAACACAGGCAATACCGATAGTGAAGTTGACAACGCTGTTAAAAAAGATTGCGCTTATTCTTTTGCAGTAGTAGGCGACACTCAATACCTCGTTAGAAATGACGTTAACAACGGGACTAATAATACCGCTACACTTTACGATTGGATACTCGCAAACAAGGATGCCAAGAAAATACATTCTGTGTTTGGATTGGGCGATATCACCGATAGTCGTACCGTTGCTGCAGAATGGCAACATGCAAAAGACAACATAACCAAGCTTGAGGGCAAATTACCCTATTATGTTGTTCGCGGCAACCACGACAATAGCGATATGTTTAATGAATATTTTAATAATGATTCATATAAATCACAATTTGTAGATCCTGATATTGCAGATCAAACCAAAGTTTTCTTTAGCAAAAAGTGGATTAACAACGGTTATACCAAATTTACTGTAGGCGGTACAAAATATCTTCTTATGATGCTTGACTACGGCGCAAAAGAAGATGCGATTGCCTGGGCTAATGATGTGATTGCTTCTAATCCTACATATAAAGTAATCATTAACACCCACGCTTATCTCGGAGCAGATGGCACATGGCTTGACGATGAGACATATTCACCCGACCCTGAAAGCAACACAATTTTTAGCAACGGTAAGGAAATGTGGGAAAACTTGGTAAGCAAGCACGAAAATATTTTCCTTGTACTTTGTGGTCACGATAACAAAGTACCTAACAGTGATATTATTAAGCTTCAAAGCAAAGGCGAAAAAGGTAATACTGTTACACAACTTATGATAAATCCTCAAACCATCGAAGAAAACGCGGCCAGCCAGCAATATGGTATGGTAGCTATGCTTTACTTTAACGAAGATGGCAGTGAGGTTGAGGTTGAGTACATTTCTACAGTTCTTTCAACCGAAGGAAACGACTACCTTTACAGAGATGTAAACCAATTCAAATTTACAGTTAATCCCGAGTCAGAAAATGATGACGACACCAACACTACTGCACCTACTATTGAAATTAGTGCAGATGGTTACTGGGTAATTAATGGTGTTAAGACCGAATATAAGGCTATTGGTAGCGATGGTAAAGATGGTGTTGATGGCGAGGATGGTAAAGACGGCGTAACACCTTCCATCGAAATCAGTGCTGATGGCTACTGGGTAATTAACGGCGTTAAGACCGAATATAAGGCTATCGGCTCTGACGGTAAAGATGGTGTCGATGGCGAAGACGGTGAAGACGGCAAGGACGGCGTAACACCTACTATCGAAATTAGTGCTGACGGCTACTGGGTAATTAACGGCGTTAAGACCGAACATAAGGCTATCGGCTCTGACGGTAAAGATGGTGCCGATGGTAAAGATGGCGCCGATGGCAAAGATGGCGCCGATGGCAAAGATGGTGCTGATGGTAAAGATGGCGTAACACCTACTATCGAAATCAGCGAAGACGGTTACTGGGTAATCAACGACGTTAAAACCGAGTATAAAGCTATTGGTACTGACGGTAAAGACGGAAAAGATGGCAAGGATGGTACCAATGGTAAAGATGGTGTCAACGGCAAAGATGGCGCAGATGGTAAAGATGGCATCGACGGTAAAGATGGTGTTACACCTACAATTGAAGTTGATAAAGACGGATATTGGGTTATAAACGGTGTTAAAACCGAATATAAAGCGACCGCAACTGTAGATGCTACTAGCAGCGACGTTGACAGTGATAATGTCAACACATTGCCTATCGCTTGCGCAGCAGTTTGCCTTGTAAGTTGTCTTGGTACAATAATTTTCTGTATCTGTTATAAGAAAAAAGTAAAATAATAAATTAAACTGTAAATAACAAAGCACCCTAAGTATCGCTTGATAGTTAGGGTGCTTTTTATATATTATTTAATCTTTCTAGCCTCAATATAAAAACGCTTATCGTCGGCGTGCCCCATAGAAAATGTCTTTCTGGGAAGTGAGCCGTCAGCATTTACAGCTTCGAAAAGCTCGCTTTTTTGCATACCGTCAAAGATAAAGCCTATTGCATTTGGACGTGATGCTAATTTTTTAAGCGAATCCTCACCGTGAATATAGTCGATCTCTGCCTCGGGGTGATTTTTTACATATTCATCAAGGAAGGCTTGCAACGTGCCAACTGCTAATTGGGCGGTTGGGTTTACACCAATTTCTTTTACGGTATCGCCATAGATACACGTGAATTTTTGCGTTCCCTCACCCAAGGTTTTAACAAGCTCGTCAAGCAATTCTTCTGGATTTATGCCAAACACAACGCGGTAAATCGGCTCAAACTGTAGCGCTGTATCGTGAATATTTACAATCTCGGTAAGCGCATAGCGTGATGCTTCGGTTTTGTTTAGATTATAACATTCTTTTGCAGTAGCAAGTGAGTGATTGCCGTCACCTACACAGAACAAAAATCCGTCATTTTGCTGCTTTAGGTCCTCTAGCATCGATAAAACAGTCTCTTTTGCCGCTTCATCTAAAAGATAGCCTGTAATACTGCCTGCGTTGCACATAAAAGTAAAGTCATACGCTTTTTCAAATTTGTCTTTATTTGTAACAAGATAAGAAAAAATTTGGTCCTTTACGTCATCAAAAAGCAACATTACGTGTGGCAGTTCAAGCGGTGCATTTTTACGAATTTCTACACGGGGTGGAATTCGTGACAGCACCGTCTGCTCGGTAGCACGGATTTCGGCAGTTGTGCCTGCGTGATAATCGTAGCTTTCAAGGTCTATTTTACCTACTATTCCTCGGCGGCATTTACCGTCAGACTGTATGCGCTCAACGAATATAAGACTATCGTTATAAGCGGTAAAAATATCGCTATCTAGATATTCTTGCATATTCTTGTTTATTCTTTCTATTCTTTCGCTATTATCGGCTGAAAGATAAACCTCGGGCAAAACAATATTTAAAGCCGACGGTTTATCGCCTGCAGCTGTCTTAACCTTTTCCCAATATTCAGGCTCCGAAGTGTATTGGTCGCAAGCAATAACTGCCCAATTTTCAAAACTGCTCTTGGGCAATAATATATCTGCCGGTGAAAAAGAATGGTTGTATTTCATGCTTTTACCTCTTTAATAATAAGAAAACTCTATAGCGTCAATGTCGTCTTCTGCTGTATCAACGTAAATGGTAATACCGCTACGACGGTCTTCTTTGCTAATAAACCAATCAAGATAATATTTATTTTCGCTTACTCTATAGAAATGAGACGGCGAGCCCAAAAGCTCGATAATATCGGTGATAGCAGAGATATTGCTTACGCCGTTTACCCAAAACTGTCCATAATTTGATTCGGGTACGTTAAGTCCATTTTCTTTGATAATAAACTTAACGATAGGACATTCTTTTAAAGCGACAGAAGAATTTTTTCCGTTATAGAAAACTGCTGTGATTGTTTTCTTATACTCATTATTAAAATCTACGATTATTGACTTGCCTGCAAGTATTTGTGATTCTTCGCTATATTCGTCTGACGGAACCAATGTCCAGCCATCTGCAACGATTTCCTTATAGGTCCAAGGCACTTTAACCGCACTGCCTGCATAGGTTACCTTAAACTTAAAGTTTTTGCCAAGATAAATATTTGCATAATTTTCTTCATCATAAAGACTGATATCAACATAAGACGGCATAACCGGATCATCAGATTTAATTTCAGGTATTTTAATTTCTGTGTTTTCTAAATTTTCACTTGTATTCGAAGAATCTAATGTAGATACACCATAATCTTCGTCATATTCGCCACAAGCAGAAATACCTAATACAAAAGCACAACACAATAATATACTTAATAATTTTTTCATTGATTTTCTCCTATGCATCTAATAATTTCACATCATTTAAAATGGCACTTTTTAGTTCATCTATAGAATTGAATTTTTGTTCTTCTCTAATAAACTGTAACAGCTCGGTTTTCATAAGCTTTCCGTAAACGTCAAGTGAAAAATCCTTGATATACGTTTCGCAGCCTATCTCCTCAGTCTTGTAGGTTGGTCTTACGCCAATGTTGGTAATAGCCTTGTAGCACTTACCCTCTATCTCAACACGCGAAATGTATACACCGAATTTTATTTTTAACAAATCTTTTGGGTATTCTTGATTTGCGGTAGGAAATCCCAAATTTCTGCCACGCGCATCACCGTGTAATATGGGTGCTGTAAACGAAAAGCCTCCGTAAATTTGTGGCGCAGCCTCTAATATCTTGCCCTCTTTTAAAAGATTTCGTATACCGGTTGATGAAACTACTGCTCCGTCAACCGCAACCTGAGGCACGCATATAAACTCTATATCATTTGCTTTGCAAAAATCAGCAATAAGTTTAGTGTCACCCACTGCGTTTTTACCAAAGCGATAATTAAATCCGCACACTATTCTTTGCGGATTATACTTTTGTTTTAAATGTTTTAAATACTCGGCGGCCTCAACGTCTTTAACCTCGCTAAAGCGTTGCATATCTACTTTGTCGATGCCAAGCTTTTTAAGCCGCTCGGCGCGATCGGCAGGCAACATTAGCAGCTGTGGCTCACCGGTAAAAAAACTTTTTGGCGGTATATCAAACGTAACTGCAACGCTGTAAAAGCCGTCTGCTTTTTCAATTACCGCGCGGTGTCCCGCGTGTAATCCGTCAAACGTACCAAGCACTATTGCAGTTTTCATTTTTTACACCTGCCCCACTAAACATTCTATTTTTAATAGGTTTTGGCCTAGATCAGCTTGTCCTAAACCTAAAAACTTATCTTCATAATAAACACGATATAAACCATCGTTTTGAAAGTTGTCATATCGAACACGGTCAAGACTTAACTGCCCGCCGTTACAAAATCTGATAGCCTGTTTTTCGCTCACAGAAATCTTTGGCAAATAATCGACTACCTTGTCGCACGGTATAATATATTCGCTAATATTTTCATCTGTTAAATCATCAAGACTTACACACCGTGAAATATCAAAGCCTGCTGTTTTTGTGCGGCACAAAGTCGTAAGTGTTGCACCACAGCCTAAGACTTTGCCAATATCGCGACAAAGCGAACGAATATATGTACCCTTTGACACGGTACAGTCTATAACAAATTCGTTTTGCTTGTTTAGGCAAGATTTTTTATCTAGCGAAAAAACCTCTATCTCGCGGGCGGGTATATCAACCGTTTCACCGCGGCGCGCTAATTCATACATACGAACGCCGTTTTGTTTTATTGCACTAAACATAGGTGGTGTCTGCATTTGACGCCCTAAAAACTGCCTTAAAACACATTCTATATCATTGTCTTTGCAATTAACGTCGCTTTGCGAGATAACATTACCCGTAATATCGCAACTGTCGGTAGCAATACCCAACTTTATAGTAGCGTTATAGCTTTTATCGGCTTCTATAAGATACTGCGACAACACGGTTGCTCTGCCAACAAGTATTGGCAGTACACCCGTTGCCATAGGATCAAGCGTGCCGGTATGTCCGACACGTTTTTCGCCCGTAAGTTTTTTTATTTTTGCTACCGCACCAAAAGAGGTTATGCCCTCGGGCTTATCTAACAGCAGAAGTCCAAGCATTTGTTTCCTCCATTTGCTGCTTTATAGCACATAAAACCTTATCTTTTACTTCTTGCAAGCTACCCTTTAATATCACTGCTGCGGCATTTTTGTGACCGCCACCGCCAAGGCTTACACATATTTGCGAAGCATTAAGCGGAGCATAGGTTCTAATCGATATTTTATAAGTATTGTCATCGGTTTGCTTTATGGTAACACCGGCAAGCACACCATCAACACTGCGAGAAATATTGGTTATTCCCTCTAGCTGTGTACCCTTGCAGCCCGTCTTTTTAAGCATATCGGCAGTAACCGTAACTATCATACATTTATCATCAAAATGATATTCTGCGGTATCAAGCACCATTCGCTCAAGGGTTAATAAATCCTTGCTCTTGGTGTCGAACATTACTTTATTTATAACGTCGGCTTCAATATTATAGTCGTATAATGCCGCTGCTATTTTGTGTGTTTTTGCCGTAACACACGAATACTTAAAGCAACCTGTATCGGTAGAAATTCCTGTATAAAGAGCCTTTGCGATTGTGTCGTTTAATTTTACTTTAAGGCCCGATAACACTTCATACATTATCTCACAAGTGGCAGATGCGTCAGAATCAAGATAAAGTGCTTTGGCATACCTTGTATTTGATATATGATGGTCAATATTTAGGTCTATAGACTCACCAAACTCCTCTTGGAGTGCGCCAAGCAAGCGTTTGTCGGCAATATCAACTGCAACAAGCGTTGCACCTTCGCGATTTACGTGATCGGTTTCACACAAAAAGAATGCATAATCCTGCGGTATTACGTCGGGGCAAACAACCTCAACTTGCTTTCCTAACTGTTTAAGACCATAATAAAGCGCATAGCCCGCACCCAGTGTATCACCATCGGGTGATGCGTGGGTCAAAATTATATAGTTATCGTTCTTTTTAAGAAATTTGATTGTTTCTTTTAAGGAAAAGTTAATACAATTATTCAAATGTGTCACTTCCTTTCACCACATCTTTTGAGAAATTATTTATCAAAAGATTCTATAATTTTTGAAATGTGAGCGCTGTTTTCAATAGAATTATCGGCAACAAAACGAAGCTCGGGCACTTTACGAAGCTTAAGTCGGCTTCCAAGCTCGCGGCGAATAAAGCCCGCCGCAGACTTGTTTAGTGCCTTTACAGATTCTTCGGTTTTTTCTTTGCCTTCAATAGCGCTTACGTAAACGGTGGCATAAGACATATCGCCCGTAACGTCAAGCTTTACGATGCTTAGCATCTTGCTTACGCGTGGGTCTTTTACGTCACGTAAAAGTTCAGACAAACAAAGTCTTATATCACTGGTCACTCGGTTAATTTTAAATCCAGCCATTAGTCCTTATATTCCTCCATAATAAAGGCTTCAAATACGTCGCCTTCTTTGATATCGGCAAATTTTTCAAGACCTATACCGCATTCATAACCCTGAGCCACTTCTTTAACGTCATCCTTGAAGCGACGAAGCGATTTAATGGTATCTTCACTAATAACTATACCATCACGTACAACACGAATCTGGCAAGCACGTGTTACCTTGCCGTTTGTAACGTGGCAACCTGCAATAGTACCAACGTTTGAAATCTTGTAGGTATCACGAACCTCAACCGTACCAAGTATAACCTCACGGAATTTAGGAGCAAGCATACCCTTCATAGCGGCTTCAATCTCCTCGATTGCTTCGTAGATTACACGGTAGGTTCTAACGTCTACGCCGTCACGCTCGGCAGTAGCCTTTGCAACTGCATCAGGACGAACGTTAAAGCCAACGATAATAGCACCCGAAGCCTGAGCAAGCATTACGTCGGACTCGTTAATGGCGCCAACACCACCGTGAATAACGCTAACCTTAACCTCTTCATTAGAAAGCTTTTGTAGGCTATCTTTTACTGCCTCTACGCTACCTTGAACGTCGGCTTTAACAATGATGTTAAGCTCTTTGAGGTCACCGTCGCTAAGCTGGCTAAAGAGGTTATCAAGTGTAACCTTTTCTTTAGAACTGAATAATTCATTCTTAATCTTTTCTTTACGCTGTTCAACAAGCTCACGCGCAAGACGCTCGTCAGATACGGCGTCAAAGCCGTCACCTGCATCGGGTGTTTCGGCAAGACCTGTAATCTCTACAGGTACAGATGGACCTGCGCTCTTTACTACCTTGCCGTTTTCGTCAGTCATTTGACGAACACGACCAACGGCAGTGCCTGCAACGATTATATCGCCTGCGTTGAGTGTACCGTTTTGTACAAGAAGCGTAGCAACAGGACCGCGGCCCTTGTCAAGACGTGCTTCAATTACAACACCCTTAGCACGACGATCGGGGTTAGCCTTAAGCTCAAGCATTTCGGCTACGAGCAATACGTTTTCAAGCAAATTATCTATACCGTCATGTGTCTTTGCAGATACAGGAACGCATATAACATCACCGCCCCATTCTTCCGGAACAAGCGAATGCTCGGTAAGCTGTTGCATAATTCTATCGGGATTGGCGGTTGGTTTATCCATTTTATTGATAGCAACAATAATTTGAACTTCAGCCGCTTTTGCGTGGTTTATAGCCTCAATTGTTTGTGGCATAATACCGTCATCAGCAGCTACTACAAGGATTGCAATATCGGTAGCCATAGCACCACGCTGACGCATAGCGGTAAAAGCTGCGTGTCCGGGTGTGTCAAGGAAGGTAATGTCCTGTCCCTTGCACTTAACGCGGTAAGCACCTATGTGCTGTGTAATACCGCCGGCTTCCGTATCGGTAACTGCAGTGTCACGAATAGCGTCAAGCAAGGATGTTTTACCGTGGTCAACGTGACCCATTACAACTACAACAGGGCTACGTGGCTTTAAGTCTTCTGCGGAGTCCTCGGTTACGTCCATAATCTTTTCTTCAATTGTCACTACAACAGCTCGTTCAATCTTTGCACCCATTTCGGTAACAACGATTTCGGCGGTATCATAGTCAATAACCTGGTTTACAGTTGCCATCATACCAAGCTTTAATAATTCTTTTATAACCTCAGCGGCAGTCTTTTTAAGAGCGGCAGCTAATTCACCTACGGTAATTTCGTCACCAACGGTAACTGTAATAGGTGTTTTCTTGATGCGCTCAAGCTGCATACGGCGCAGTTTGTCTGCCTCGGTTTCGCGCTTGGCACCCTGTGGACGCTTGTAATCCTGAGATTTTTGCTTAATCTTTTGCTTGCGTGAATAGTTATCGCGCATAGAGTTTGCAGGCGCGATGTTTTCATATTTTTCGTTATATTTTTCGATATTAACGTTGGATGTACGCATATCTACGTTGCGAAGCTGAGCAGGACCACGGTTTGGAGCCTCGCCACCCTTTTTTTCCTTTTTAGGTGGAGCCACAAGTGGACCGTCGTAAGGCTTGGTTTCCTTCTTTTCGGCTTTTTTAGGCTCTTCCTTTTTAGCTTCGGGTTTCTTTGCTTCCTTCTTAGCGGCATCTGCTTTAGGCTCGGCCTTTTTCTCTGTCACCTTTGGAGTCTCTTCCTTTTTAGGAGCCGCCTTTTTAGGTTCTGCCTTCTTTGGCTCTTCCTTCTTAGGCTCGGGCTTCTTTTCCGGTGTTTTGCCTTCGGCAGCAGCGGCAGCGGCCTTTAACTGCTCAAGTATTGCCATCTGCTCGGCTAGCTTTCTGTCTTTTTCGTCCTGCTTTTTCTTAGCAGCGGCGGCGCGTGTTTCGGCGCCCATTGCAAAATATTCGTCAAAGCTTTTTACAGCGTGCTTTTTGGTAAGCGCGTCAAATACCATTGCAATTTCAGCTTCAATAAGCACGGTTGAAGATTTCTTTTCTTCACCGGTAAGCTCGGTTACGAGAGCTATAACGTCTTTTGAAGACATATTAAAATCTTTAGCTAAGTCACTAATCTTATATCTACTTATCATTTAAGTTCCTCCCTAAAATTGATTGCCGATAGCACTCCGTCTGCAAATGATGAATCATTTACCGATATTATTCCGCATTTTCGACCCACAGCGTGTGAAAGAGTTTCCATATCATAAGACTGTAAAACCAAAACCTTGGTTTTAAATTTGTCTGCAAAAAACACAACCTCTTTTTGTGATTTTTGTGATAGGTCATTTGCTATCAGCACTAATTTGCTTTTGCTTTGTGCAAGCGCGGTTTTTACGGCGTCAAAGCCGTAAGAGAGTTTCCCCGCTTTTGTGGCAAACCCAAGCAGTGTTAAAATCTTGTCGTTCAAGAATTTTCACACTCCCTTAAAAGACTTTGGTATATCTCTTTTTCTATAGGTTGTGAAAAGGTATGCGCTAAAGCATTTATTTTTTCCGCCTTTTTAAGACAGTCACCACATTTACAAATATATGCACCACGACCTGAAAGTTTATTTGTTTTATCAATAACAATTTTACCTTCCGGTGTTTTTACTATGCGGTAAAGCTCTGCCTTGGGCTTCATTTCGCGACAACCTATGCACATTCGAAGCGGTATTTTTTTTGTTGCCAAAATAAAAACTCCCTTTAATAATCTAACTTAATATATTATTCGCCGAAAAATCCGCTTTCGGGATGAATATCAATCTTCCAGCCTGTAAGCTTTGCAGCAAGGCGAACGTTTTGGCCCTTGTTGCCGATTGCAAGTGACAGCTGTGATTCGGGAACACGTGCAACGCAAACCTTTGGATCTGCGCTTTGAATGGTTACCGATACAACCTTTGCAGGAGAAAGTGCTTCGCTTACAAATTCAACAGGATCTTCGCTGTATTTTACTATATCAATCTTTTCGCCGGCAAGCTCTTCAACAATCTTGTTTACACGAGCACCACGCTGACCGATACATGCACCAATAGCATCAATTTCGGTATTTTCACACCAAACAGCCATCTTTGTACGGGCGCCTGCCTGACGAGAGATCGACTTAATTTCGATAGTGCCGTCAAATATTTCAGGAACCTCGGTTTCAAACAAACGCTTTACAAGACCCGGATGTGTACGAGAAAGCATAATGCGCGGGCCACGATCGGTTTCTTTAACGTCAACAACGTAAACCTTGATGTGATCTCCCTCTTTGATAACCTCATCCGGAACCTGCTCTGCTTTTGGAAGAACAGCCTCGTTATGACCAATTTCAACCACTGCGTTACCGTTTGTTGGGTCAACACGCTTTACAAGAGCGGTTACAACCTCACGGTTATGGCTTTGGAACTCGGCAAGTGCCTGACCGCGTTCTGCCTCTTTAACGCCCTGACGGAAATTGTTTTTAGAGTTTTGAGCTACGATTCTACCAAACTTTTTAGGATCAAGCTTGATATCTATAAAACCGTTTTCTACCGATTTTGCATCAATGGCTATTGCATCCTCGCGGCTGATTTGGGTGTATGGGTCTTCAACCACGTCTACAATTTCCTTTCTGGCAGTAACCGAGAAAATCTCATTTTCAATATCGATTACGCAGGTAACGATTTCATTACCGCCAAAATCCTTACGTGCCGCTACTGTGATAGCCTCTGAAATTTTGTCAGCAATAAACTCGCATGGAATACCTCTTTCCTGCTCCATAAGCTTTAGTGCTTCAAAAAATTCTTTGTTGCTTTTCTTTTCCTTTGCTGTCATTTTTACTCGTGCCATTTTGTAATTACCTCTATCCTTGATGTATTTTAAATTGCTTCAAATATATAAACCTTTGAATAACTGCCTTTTTTAAAAACTGTTTCTTCACCGTCGATTTCAACGCTTAAATCGCCGTCATATTTTTTAAGTACGCCGACAAATTCTTTTTTACCGTCAATTGCTTTAAACAGCTTTACGGTAATTTCTTTGCCAATACCGTAATCAAAATGATGCTCACGGCAAAGCTCACGATCAATACCGGGGGAGCAAACCTCTAAATAATAAGAGCAGTCAATGGGATCTGCCTCGTCAATTACGGGGTCAATAGCATGAGATACGTCGGTACAGTCGTTTATGCTAATGCCCTCGGGCTTGTCAATGAAAACGCGCAAATAATATGACGCGCCCTCCTTTACAAAGCGAACGTCCCAAAGGCTTATGCCGCACGACTCAACGGTCGGTTTTACAAGGTCATAAACCTTATCGGCTATGCTTGCCATAAAACAATTTCATCCTTTCTTCGTACATAAAAAGTGAGCGGACCTACGTCCACTCACCTTTCCTAAAGTTATTCACTACACATATTATAACACAATTTTAAATAAAATCAAGTGTTTTTTTAATTCACAACCGCAAAGTATAAAATTACCAATATACCTAAAATTATTCTATACACACCAAACACCTTAAAATCGTGCTTTTTGATGTATGACACCAAGAATTTGATTGCAAGAATTGATACCACGAAAGATACCGCGCAGCCAACAATAAGTATTATGATTTCTGCGCTTGTAAAGCTAAGTCCGTCAGAAAAGAATTTTAGCAGCTTTATAGCGCTTGCGCCAAACATTGCGGGGATTCCTAAAAAGAAGGAAAATTCTGCCGCAACGGTGCGCGACGTACCCAAGAGTGATGCGCCCAAAATAGTCGAGCCGCTACGCGAGGTGCCCGGCACTAACGACAAACACTGTATAAGACCAATATAAAGTGCTGTGCGATATGGCATTTTATTAAGGTCGGTAATTTTTTCTCGCTTTTTTAGGCTTTCTATTACTATAAACAATATACCATAAGCTATAAGCGCACCTGCTACAACAAAGGCACGCATATCACCCGTAAGCATTGCGTCAATCTGGTCATCAAAAGCAAGACCTATTATTGCCGCAGGAACACTTGCTATAAGTATTTTTACCCAAAGCAAGATTTTGTCTACGTGAACGTAATTGTTGCAAGCCTTTTTAAGTGCAACAGCCTTACCCTCTTCTTTAAAGAAGGGTTTTACAGCCGTTTTCTTTAAATGAAATGGCCACAGCTTGCTCCAAAAGAGTATTACTACCGCCAAAATTGCGCCAAGCTGAATTACCACCAAAAAGATGTCCATAAAATCCTTGCGGACATCAAGCTTCATAAACTCGTCAACCAAAATCATATGGCCTGTACTGCTTATAGGAAGCCACTCGGTAATACCCTCTACAATGCCGAGTATTACCGTTTTAATTATTTCTAAAATATCAGGCATAAAATATGTACCTCATTAAATTACAGGGCGCGCAATACGCCCTGCTGTGTTTTTTAATTATTTTTTAGGGGCAAGTTCTTTATAAAGACCTATATAAGCGCCTGCCGATGCGCCCCAACTGTTGTTGCAGTTCATACCGCGACGGCGCAGTATGTCCCAGCCTTTTTTATCACTATAGCCCTGTAGTGCACGCCAAACAGAATTGAGCATTTCGTGGGCGTTAAAGTTTTTAAAGGTAAAGCCGTTGCCCTCGCCATCACCACTATCAGTAATAGTGTCGTTAAGACCGCCCGTTTCACGAACAATTGGCACAGTGCCGTAGCGAAGCGCCACCATTTGCGCAAGACCGCAAGGTTCGCTCTTGCTGGGCATTAGGAATATATCGGCACCTGCATAAATGCGGTGAGCAAGTGTTGCATCAAAGCCGATTTTAAGCCCAACCTTTTCAGGATATTTTTGTGACATTTCATAAAAAAAGCTTTCAAACTCGTATTCGCCCGAGCCTAAAATTGCAAACTGAACATCGGCCTGTAATATCTCTTCAAAAACGTGCTTTACAAGGTCAAGTCCTTTATGCTTTACAAGTCGGGTAACAATACCAACCAGCGGTGTATCTGCCTTTTGGGGAAGTCCCATCTGTTTTTGAAGTTCGGATTTATTTACCGCCTTATCTGCCAATGTATCTACCGTAAAGTTTTTAAATATCATTGGGTCGGTTTCGGGGTTATAGACGTCATAATCTATGCCGTTTACTATACCCGTAAGCTTGTAGGTAAACTGTTTTAAAATGTTGTCAAGACCGTGTGAATAGTAAGGCTCTAATATCTCGCGAGCATAGGTAGGAGATACGGTTGTAACCTTGTCAGCACACTGAATAGCGCCCTTCATAAGATTAACACAGCCATCATATTCAACAAGGCTTTCGCGACCGGGTTGTAGGCCTAATAGGTCGTTATAAAGCTCCATACCGTATTTGCCTTGATACTGAATATTATGAATTGTAAATACAGTTTTTATATCGGTATAAAGCGGGTCTGCCTTGTAATACTCGTTAAGATATACCGGCACCATAGCGGTTTGCCAGTCGTTACAGTGAATTATATCCGGCTTAAAGTCGATATATGGTAATATTTCAAGCACCGCACGAGAGAAAAAGGCAAAACGCTCGGCATCATCATAATGGCCGTAAAGCATATCACGTTTAAAGTAATATTCATTATCTATAAGGTAATAAATAACACCGTCCATATGAGCTTCGAATATGCCGCAGTATTGACGTCGCCAAGAAACCGGCACGGTAATGCTTCCTACAAAGGTCATTTTTTCACGAAGCTCGGGCTTTATGGTGCTGTAAAGAGGCATTACCACACGGCAACCTACAAGTCGGCGGCGAAGCGCTTTAGGTAAAGCGCCCGAAACGTCGGCAAGACCGCCCGACATAGCAAAAGGCAGTGCCTCACTTGTTGCAAATAGTATTTTCATAAATTGCTCCTAAATTTTTAAAGTGTCTGATTCTTTTCTACAAAGAACGCTTTATCATCGGTTCCTTTTACAACCATACCTGTACTTACGGTTGCGTTTTTGTCTGATACAACGTTATCAAGCTGAGCGCCCTCGGCTACGGTTACGCCCTGCATCAAGATACTGTTTTCTACAACGGCGCCCTTTTCAACCTTAACGCCTCTGAAAAGCACAGAGTTTTTAACCGTACCTTCTATAACGCAGCCCTCGGCTATTAAAGAATTAGTAACGCTTGACTGTGTGCCATAGCGTGTTGGCATATCGTCGCGTGTTTTTGTATAGATTGGACGCTGGGCATTAAACAAATCCTTGCGAATGTCGGCATTTAAAAGCTCGAAGTTTGCGCGGCGATAAGCCTTTGGACAGTCCATAATAGCGGCATAGCCCTTGTGCTCATAAGCCATAACATTTAAGGTGTCAAGATTTGCAGAAATAAGGTCGTCGTTAATAGTGTCTCCACCTGTTTCATAGGAATTCTTAACAATTTCAACTAGCTTGTCACGTGTGAAAACGTATACACCCATACTGCGAATATCGTCGGCGGCAATCTTTTCGGGGAAGCCTGTCAGCACTACCTTGCCCTCTTTGTTTACGTCAAGTGCCATTGTGTTATCACCGTTGGTAATTTTAAGGCCTCTGCGGCAAACAACAGTAATGTCTGCTTTTGAATCAATGTGCTGTTTTACAACCTCGCGAATATCTATGTTGGCTACGGTACGCGCATCATAAATTACGATATATTTTTCTTTACAACGGGTCATAAAGTCCATTGCGCCATAAAGTGCTTCAACGTGGTTTTGGTAAAGACGTACACGACTTACGTTAAAAGGAGGCAATATACGTATACCACCGCTCTTGCGGTCGAGATCCCAGTGCATACCGCTGCCAAGATGGTCCATAAGAGAACGATATTTTTCTCTTGTAATAATACCAATATTTGAAACGCCGGCATTAACAAGATTTGACAAACAAAAATCTATAAGACGATATCTGCCGCCAAAAGGCACAGATGCAATTGAGCGCTTTTGGGTTAGTTTTTCTATTGCTTCGTCATGAGCATTTGCAAAAACAATGCCTGCTACACTTGATGAAATCATTATGCTTCCTCCTTTACGTCTTCTGTTATCATTTCTTTTGCGCCTACCGTGGCACCCTTGCCCACCGTTACACCGCTACCGATTACGGTAATGCCGAAATCTTCGGGCGATAATTCGGTTGGGTCTTTACCGATTGTAGCGTTTTCTTCTACTACAACGTCCTCGGCAATTATAGAATATTTAACCTTGGCACCCTTTTTGATTACAGCACCCGGCATTACAAGTGAATACTCTACGCTAGCGCCCTCTTCGACGGTAACGTTTTCAAAAAGAATTGAATAGTCAAGCGTACCTGCTACCTCGCAGCCATCGGTTATAAGCGAATGCTCTACCTTTGCACTGTCGGCAATGTACTGTGGCGGAAGTGCAACTGTGCGAGAGTAAATTCGCCAATCCTTGTCCGAAAGATTAAGGTCAATTTTTGGATTAAGCAGGTCAAGATTTGCTTCCCAAAGGGAATCAACCGTACCAACGTCTTTCCAATAATCGCTAAAGCGGTAAACCATCATAAGCTCACCATTATTAAGCATTAGTGGAATTACGTTTTTACCAAAGTCGTTATCAGAATCGGGATTTGCGTCATCCTCGGTAAGATATTTCTTAAGCTTTTCCCAAGTGAACACGTATATACCCATAGAAGCAAGCTGGCTCTTAGGCTGCTTTGGCTTTTCCTCAAACTCGTAGATACTGCCGTCCTCGTTGGTGTTCATAATACCGAAACGAGAAGCCTCTTCAAGCGATACCTCTAAAACCGAGATTGTGCAAGCGGCACCCGTGGCCTCGTGCTGTTCAATCATTTTAGAGTAGTCCATTTTGTAGATATGGTCACCCGAAAGAATTAGCACGTACTCAGGGTTATAACGCTCAATAAAGCCAAGGTTTTGGTAAATAGCATTAGCTGTACCCTTGTACCAATCGCCGCCCTTTTGACCTTGGTATGGCGGCAAAATATGCACACCGCCATTTAAGCGGTCAAGATCCCAAGGCTTGCCCGAACCTACGTAATCGTTAAGCTCAAGCGGCTTGTACTGTGTAAGAATACCAACTGTATCAATTCCGGAATTGGTACAGTTTGATAGTGGAAAGTCTATAATTCGGTACTTACCACCGTAAGGCACCGCGGGTTTTGCAATTTTACCGGTAAGCACACCAAGACGGCTACCCTGTCCACCCGCAAGAAGCATTGCAACACATTTTTTCTTAATCACAAAAACATCTCCTTTTTTGATTAACCCTTGTATGATTATTTTTTTGCATTTTTTCTTTTTTTAGGTACTTTATAATATGTTACCGAAAGCGCGGGTATGTCAAGCGAGATTGAATTTTCATATCCGTGCATAGCAGTATCATCACTCTTGTAAGCATCAGCCACGCCACCCGAGCCGCCGTATTTTGCATCGGCCGAGCTAAACAGCTTTTTATAACTGCCGCTTACGGGTACGCCTATGCGGTAATCGTGACGGTCAACCGGCACAAAGTTGCAAACACAGATAATTTCATCACCGTCGCGATTTATGCGGCGGAAAGAAATTATACTTTGTGCATAGTCGTCGTTAGATATCCAGCTAAAGCCCTCCCAAGAGTAGTCTATCTCCCAAAGCTCGCTATTTTTAAGATAGAATTTATTAAGGTCTTTAACATATTCGTGCATTTGTTTATGCGCATCGTAATCGAGCAACAACCAATCAAGTGCCGAATCATACTTCCACTCGATAAATTGAGCAAATTCTTGCCCCATAAACAGCAGCTTTTTGCCGGGGTGTGCCATCATATATGCGTAAAAAGCGCGTAGATTATCAAACTTTTGGCTGTATTCGCCCGGCATTTTATTTATAAGTGAGCATTTGCCGTGCACCACCTCGTCGTGCGAAATTGGTAGCACAAAATTTTCGCTAAATGCGTAAAAGAACGAAAAAGTCAAACAGTCGTGATTATGTTTTCTAAAGAATGGGTCGAGCGACATATAGCGAAGCATATCATTCATCCAACCCATATTCCATTTAAAGTTGAAGCCAAGACCGCCGTCACAAGCGGGCTTTGTAACCATAGGCCAAGCAGTTGATTCCTCGGCAATCATCATAACCTTTGGGTTTGCGCTAAATGCAGCCTCGTTTACTCGGCGCAGCAGTTCAATTGCCTCTAAATGCTCACGTCCACCGTAGCTGTTTGGCAACCATTCGCCACCGTTACGGCCATAATCGAGGTAAAGCATAGACGCTACCGCATCAACACGAAGGCCGTCTATATGATATTCTTTAAGCCAGAACACCGCGCTGGAAATAAGGAAGTTCATAACCTGAACCTTGCCGTAGTCGAACACGCAGGTTCCCCACTCTTTGTGTTCACCCTTACGGTCATCGGCATACTCATAACACGGAGTACCGTCAAAACGGTATAGGCCGAATTCATCTTTAGGAAAGTGAGCAGGCACCCAATCGAGTATTACGCCAATTCCTGCGCCATGCATAATATCTACAAACTTTTTAAAGTCTGCAGGTGTGCCGAAGCGTGAGGTTGGTGCAAAATAGCCCGTCACCTGATATCCCCACGAGCCTTCAAACGGATGCTCGGTAAGCGGCATTAGCTCTATGTGGGTGTAACCCATCTTTTTTACGTATTTTGAAATTTCTTTTGCGGCGGTTACGTAGTCATAAGTATTGCCGTCAGCAAAGCGGTTCCAAGAACCTAAGTGAACCTCGTAAATATTTACGGGCGAATTCATTATATCTTTTTCGTTTTGAGTCGCAATCCACTCATCGTCGCCCCAAGTGTAGTCGTCATCGGCATACACCTTTGACGCGTTTGCAGGCGCCGTTTCAAAATGGCGCGCATACGGGTCGCTTTTAAGCGTAACCTTGCCGTCGGGCGAGGTTATGGCGTATTTGTAGATTTCAAAATTTTTGATGCCGTCAATCTGCGTTTCCCAAACGCCATCAGCAATGCGCATCATTGGATTGGCGCCGGTGTTCCAATCGTTGAAGTTACCCACAACACTTACAGCCGTTGCGGCAGGCGCCCAAACACGAAAGGTGGCCCTGTCGCCAGTTAAAAACGAGCCCAAATATTCATAAGCGTTATTTGTAATTTGACAGTTAAAGGCGTTATCAAAATCCCTCATCTTTACGTCCTTTCTTTAAAACTATACATTTTTACGCATTTATTATATCAAAACATCATTTTATTTTCAATAGTTTTTGTTAAAAAATGGGAAATAATTTTGTTGGTAATTTGTGTTTTTTGTATAAAATGCACAAAAATTTACCACTTTTCTACATAAAACACTTATTTATATTTACCTTTTTCTTTTTTCGCTTATAAAAAACGTCGGATCGGTGTTTACAAGTATGGTTTCGTTACCTATTACTTTTATGTCGTCCCACGGTATTATTATATCTTCCTCTTTACCAAAAAGCCCAAATAATTTAAAACGGCCAAAGATTATAATAGAAGTAAGATTTCCACTTTCGGTGTCAAGCTCTATATCTGATACGTAGCCTAAAACGCCGCCGTCTTTTACACAAACCACTTGTTTGTTTTTAAGTTCGTCAATTCTACAAAGCATATTGTCACTCCTCATATTATTTGTATGAGAAAGCACAAAATAACTTGACTTAATAAATGTAAATTGATATAATAATTTAGCAATTTTTCTTCGCTGGTGTGGCGCAGCCGGTAGCGCAACTGATTCGTAATCAGTAGGTCGACAGTTCAAATCTGTTCACCAGCTCCAAAAAACACTCGTTCAAGAGAACGAGTGTTTTTTTATCCATTGCTTACGGAATTGATGAGATACAATGCTTCGCATTGATTTATTATCGCTTTTATGCTATAATACACCAAAGCATGTATACACAAATTCTTTGCTTTTATGCGAAAGGGAATTTTAATTATGTATAAATATGACTTGCACATTCATACGGCTGAATGTGATAAATACGCGTGGGTCGGCGGAGCGGAAATTGTAAGGCGTTATAAAGACACAGGTTATGACGGACTTGTTATTACCGACCATTATGAAAGCAGGATGCTCGATTGGTTCAAGGACGAAATCGGTACAAATGATAAAGAAAAAATTATTAACCGATATCTGCGCGGATATTATTCTGCACGAAACGAGGCTGAAAAAATAGGCTTTACTGTTCTCTGTGGCGCGGAGGTGCGCTTTGAAGGTAATATAAATGATTATCTTATCTATGGTCTTGAAGAGCAGGATTTTTATAGCCTACCCCTTTTAAACAAACTGCAAAACATTGAAGAACTATCAGCCGTACTACCCCAAAATGCCATAATTGTGCAGGCACATCCCTTTAGAAATGGTATGACTGTATGTTCTTCAAATAATATTTTCGGCATAGAAGGATATAACGGCTGTACCGAAAAATTCCGTAACGAAATGGCAAAAATGTTTGCAAGTCATTACAAAAAAGCGATTACTTCCGGTTCGGATTTTCACGAGATTTCAACGCTTGCTAAGGGCGGTATAGAAACACACAAAAAAATCAATTCTCCTATTGATTTAGTTAATATACTAAAAAGCGGTGATTATAAAATAATTGAAAGCTATTAGACTGAAAATAAAAATTATTTTTGTCAATACTAAAATCGGACTCGATATATTGTTGAATTATGTCAAAAAATATGATAAAATGTTTTTATTAAAACTTAGACCGATGGGAGTCTAACTAAATGATAGAAATTAAAACATATTGCGGTCATATCCGCAACTGGAAATTGCTTTGTAAAGAGCTTGATATTGATAATTCTCTTTCCCGTGCAGAGCGCGAGGAGGCTATAATTATTGCCGCATACAAAAAATGGGGCGGCGATATGGCAAATCACATCTACGGTATGTTTAGCTTTGCTTTATACGACACCGATACCGATACCCTGTTTTGCATGCGTGACCAGTTTGGCACCAAGCCGTTTTATTATTACGTTACCGATAGCGGCAAGCTGCTTTACGGCACCACCATACGTGAAATTATGGACGGGGACGGTTTTATAAAAAAGCTTAATCAAAAAATGCTTCAGATATATCTAACCATGACCTACACCACAGGTGAGGAAACCTTTTTTGAGGGTGTTAAAAAGTTGTTGCCCGGTCGGTTTATGACCTTTAAAAACGGTGAAATTAAAATCACCCGTTACTTCCGCCCTACCTTTGAACCCGACAACACAAAAGCCCTTGACGAGTGGGCAGACGATATTCACAACACCCTCGAACAAATTATGACCGAAGTTAAATCAAGCGACGAATACGTTGAGTCATTCCTTTCGGGCGGCGTTGATTCGTCTTATGTTTTAGCGGTGTCTGATGCGCCTGCAGCTAATAGCTGCGGCTATGACGACAGCCGACTTGACGAATCAGGGCTTGCACGCGAAACCGCCGATATTTTAGGTCGTAAATTTAACCGCTGTGTTATAACACCCCAAGAGTATTTCGACATAGTACCCTACGTAATGTATAATATGGAGCAGCCTTTGGGTGATGCGTCAGCTGTGGCGTTTGCCTTGGGTTGTATTGCTACCGCCAAGGGTACAGGTATTTGCTATTCGGGCGAGGGCGCCGACGAATTTTTTGGCGGATACAATATGTACCGCAATGCCGAGCGCTACGGTGATAATCTTAAAACCTTTTACGTTGGCAACACCAACATTATGAAGGAAGACGAAAAGCGCAAAATTCTTAAAAAATATTATGAAAACTTTGAGCCGATTGATTTAGTTCGTGACATATACACCGAAAACGAAGGTCTTGACCCACTTTCTAAAATGTCGGACGTAGATATTCAGGTTTGGCTTGAGGGCGATATTTACCTAAACGTTGACAAAATGAGTCGCGCCGCAGGGCTGGAAGTTCGTATGCCACTTACCGATATGCGTATCTTTGATATAGCACGCCGTATGCCGTCGTGTTATAAGGTAAACGACGAGCAAAACAAGGTAGCTCTTCGTACCGCCGCCGCAAAGGTGTTGCCTGAAGAAATCGCATTCCGTAAAAAACTCGGCTTTGTAGTGCCGATACGTATGTGGATGGCAGACGAGCGATATAACAGCGACGTAATTCGCCTTTTTAACAGCGATATTGCGGACAAGTTCTTTAACCGTGATGAGATAAACAAAATATTTAACGATTATCTAAACGTTGACTCTGACAACTGGCGCAAGGTATGGACAATATACACCTTCCTTGTATGGTATGAGGAGTATTTTGTAAAAAGATAGCGAGGTTTTATTATGAAAATTTCAAGAATCTTATTGTCGCTCGCTTTAATTACGGTTTTACTGTGCGGTTGTGTATCAGCCGACAAAACTACCGACACAAATTCTGAAAGTGCTGTTGTTTCTACAAACAATAGCTCTAAAGTAGACTCCGACGATTTATTAAAAGACTTTATTTCCTCAAAAGCTTATTTAGAATATACGTCATCATATAACGGCGAATGCGAGCTGTCATACGCGATTTTTGATATAAACAATGACGGCACAAACGAGCTTTTAATTAACGCTGACGAGGGAACCGGTTTTAATAACTCTTGGTTGTTTGCGATTGACAATAATAAAATCACACTAGTAAAAGAGCATTACGGCTTTGGTACCTTTAGATATTCGCAAGCTCAAGATGCTATTATTCTACCGCCCGAATTTAGACCGTTTATAGGCGCGTCTTATTATGAGTTTTGCACCTTAACCCAAAACAAATTAGATATAAAATTTGTAATTGGTGCCGACCCCGACGACCAATCACCCCAACGCGAAAAGTATTATTACAAAACATCTGACACAAAGAAAGACATAACAAGCGACGAATTTATGGCATATTTTAATGATACCGTTTCTTTTGAGTGGACAAAAATAGATAGTAAATAAAATAAACACCCAAACCGTTTGGTTTGGGTGTTTGTTTTTTAAGATTCTATTAAATATCTTTTAATCATCTTGCCCATACTTTTAGCAAATGATATAATAACCACGGTGATTATATGAAATCTGTTTTAAAAATAATTGTTGCGGCCGTTGGTGCGGTTATTGCGCTAAACGGTGCGGCACTGTTTTTTGTATCAAACGTAAACCTTGGTAATTTTTTAAGTATTGGCTTGGGTGCTGTAATTATTTTTGTTGCAGTATTCTTTAATAAAATTGCCAAATGGCTTAAAATTTTACTGTTTACTTGTATTGGTTCGGTAGTAATCTTATCGTCATTTTTAATTATAAACGGCAAAAGCGATACCGTTACCTATACCGAGGATGCCATTATAGTTTTAGGCGCGGCAGTGCACGGCAAAACGCCAAGCCTTACATTGAAAAGGCGACTTGACAAAGCGGTAGAATATCACACGCAAAACCCCGATGCAGTAATTGTAGTAAGCGGAGGTCAAGGTGCGCAGGAAGATATATCTGAAGCCGAAGCTATGAAAATATATCTGATAGAAAACGGTGTCAAATCTAATAAAATTATAAAAGAAGACAAATCGACAAGCACAACCGAAAACTTTGCCTTTTCAAAAGAAATATTAGATAAAACTTTCGGCCATGATTATACCGCGGCGTTTATTACAAACGAATACCATATATCGCGCGCAGCGTTTTGCGCCGACAATGCAGGGCTTGACAATACAACCCACATACATTCAAACACTAGTACGTCTTATCTATTGTCGGGCGTACTGCGTGAATGCTTTGCATTTATATACCACTTGATTTTAGACTAACAAAAACCTCCCTTATGTAAAGGGAGGTTTTTTTAATATTTCCTTATTTCCAAAGAATCGTCATCGGTGCCTTTTTCTATTTTGCGAATGACAATATAGTAGCTGTAATCGGGGTTCACCTTTACCTCTACCCTGTCGCCCACTCGCTTACCCATTATGGCGCTGCCCAGAGGTGACTCTTTGCTTATGATACTTTGAAACGGGTCACGACGAAGTGAGGTGGCAATACGCACCGTTTCTTCCTCGGCGTCTTCTTCTACATAATAGGTCACAGTATCAAATAAACCTACTACGTCGTCGGCACTTTCGGTATCAATAATAATTGCAGTCTTAATCATATTTCGCAAATATCTTATACGGCTCTCGTTTTTTCCGCGCTCTCGTTTTGCGGCGTGGTACTCAAAATTTTCGGACAAATCGCCAAAGCTACGGGTGAATTTTACCTCTTCAAGTATTTTAGGGCGCAAAACGCCTATGCGGTAATCAAGCTCGTCCTGCATCTTTTTTATATCTACTTTTGTAAGTTCGTCATACATTTAATATCACCTATCTTTAAAAACAGTATAACATTATAACGCTTTAATTTCAAGCCGATTGCCGCTTTTGCATCCTTTTCCAACTGATAAAGCCGTACAAATCGTTAAACAAAAATATAATAAAGCACACCACCGCCGAAACGTAAGACATATCACGAATTGACGCTAACACCCACAGTACTATAAGCACAATATCGTTTAATGCGTACACAAATGCAAAATACGGACTGCGCCTAAAGGTTAGATATGCCGCTATAAAGCTTGTGGTAACAGACACCGTGCTTGGCAGCAAATTCGACGTGCCCAATGCTTTTAATATAAAATAAAAGATTATTGTTACTAAAACAGATAAGCACAGCATAAAAACAATTTCTTGCTTGCTGATTTTATTTACGGCAACCTCGGATTTATTATTTTTGTACGGATTTTTAAGCCATGTAACAAGCGCTACAATAGCCATTGGCACCGTCATGCCAAGATATGTTATCATCTCACCAAAGTAGGCAAACGAATAAGAGATAACGCCATAAAGCGCACCAAATATTATCATTAAAACCTGACCTATAGGATTGCCCTTTGCACAATATATAAGCGAGGTTGCACCTACAAGTGACGCTACCAAGGTCAAATATCCATCGCCACCAAACGCAAGGAACGATATTATTATAAACAAAAGTGAAGACAGCCACAACGCCCACTCAACGTTTGAAAAATATTTTAATTTCATTATAAAACACCTCAAAAAAAGTATCCGTACTATACATCTTCAAAGACCTAACGATGTATAAACGGATACTTATGTATCTCACTACCCGGTGGCAGTATGTATTATTTAGTTGCATTTAACGGTTTTTGCATACTTGCAAATATCTGAATAATGCTCGGAATAATCATCCTCTTCTGCGCCAAATGTTACAAGCCATATACCGTGCTCCGCCTTGTAAAACGCAAGAAGATATATCATTTTTTCGCCTTTTTCGTCTATTGTGGTATGTTCTATAGTGGGTATGGTGTCAAGAAGTGTTACCTCGGACGGATCAGATTCTGATAAGTTGTCGCGGAAAGCCTGTGCATATTCAAAAGCGTCCATATTTTGTAAAATGTCATCCTCAAATTCAGAGTAGAGTCCCATAACAGTGACGTCACCCGAACCCCAAATAAAATTATATGTGTCGTCAATAAAATTCATAGTCATAAAATCATTTGTAAGCTCTATACTAAGGTCATCACACCGAAATGTTTTAACAGTTTCGGCTTTGTTTTCTGCAGCTTCAACAATTCTTTTACTAAAACCGCACGCCGTAAGTGACAATACCATTGATACACAAAGCAGTATCAAAACAAGTTTCTTCACAAAACCACCTCTTTTGAAAAATAATATCACAAAAGCAACAAAAAAGCAAGGCGTAGCACCTTGCTTTTAAACTTATAATTTAACCGTTGCCGTGTGTGGACGGTGGTCGGCTGCCACTATTGCAGGAATATCGGCCTCTGTTACCTCAATGTCACTACTTACAAAAATATAGTCTATCTTTATTTCGGGTTTATCTGATGGGAAAGACAGCTTTGGCTCGTCAAAATATTTAGCAGTGTCAACCATACGCTCACGAATAGGGTTTAAAATGGGATTATCAGGTTCCATATTAAAATCACCCATAAGAATACAGCGCTCATTAGCTAAATTTTCTATTATTGTTTTAACGGCGTTTTCTTGTTCGTCGGGGTTAAGGCCCATATGCGTTATAAGCACGGTGATATCGCTAGCGAGCTTTGCTTTAAGCACGCAGCGTGTTTCATAATAACCGTCGTACTTTTTAGGATTAGGGTCGGGAATTATTATGGTTTCGGCTGAGATTATCGGCAATTTTGTAAGCATAGCATTACCATAAGGCTTTATACCGCCAAATTTTATAGCCTCGGCGAAATAATAGTTTTGAATTCCTGTAAGGCGCGATAAAATCGCCGTTTGGTCGGCATAATCTGCCGCCTTATCGCACTCGCCGCGCATTTCGTTAAGGCCTATAATATCAGCATCACACTTTTTAATAGCGTCTGCCATAATATCAAAGTCAATCTTTTGCTCAAGATAATTTAAGCAGTGCTGTGTGTTAAATGTCATAATTTTCATAAAATCACCCTAGAAGTATTTTATTCTATTATACTATCAAAAACAACAAATGCAATAATAATTATAAACAAAAAAGACACCCTAAAGGTGTCTTTCTTGCTTGGTGGGAGATGGTGGATTCGCCTAAAGGACCGCGGGTTAAAAACAGTCCACCGGACTGTTTTTGACGTTCATAAACGCCACACCCTGTTCGAATCCACCACATATTAACAAAAATTAAAGAGCACCAACCTAACGGAAGGTACTCTTTAATTTGGTGGGAGATGGTGGATTCGAACCACCGAAGGCTTAGCCAGCAGATTTACAGTCTGTCCCCTTTGGCCACTCGGGAAATCTCCCATATTCTGTTTATGCACGTTGGAGCTGGTGGACGGACTCGAACCCCCGACCTGCTGATTACAAATCAGCTGCTCTACCAACTGAGCTACACCAGCATTTTTCGTGCCAAAATAATATACCACACTTGTCACACATTGTCAAGCAAAATTTTGAAAAATTTTAATAAAGTTATTGTTGACAATTGATTTTGTTTATGTTAAAATGGCTTTTGCACACGGAGAGGTATCGAAGCGGTCATAACGAGGCGGTCTTGAAAACCGTTTGGCGCAAGCCACAAGGGTTCGAATCCCTTCCTCTCCGCCATTTTTTTATTTTTAGATATACAAATAGAACGTAAGCATTTGGAGTAGTACTCAAGTGGTGACGAGGCGCCCCTGCTAAGGGCGTAGGTCGGGAAACCGGCGCGAGAGTTCAAGTCTCTCCTACTCCGCCAAGTAAAAGAGCATACCTTTATGGTGTGCTCTTTTGCTTTTGTGTTTTGGTTGAAGAGACTTGAAAAGAACGTCGGCTTTAGCCGATTTTAAATGTCCGGTGGACATTTGTTTCTATCATTTGACATACATATTATAAATTGGTATAATTCTATCAAACTAATATATGATTGATTTTTAAATTATAAGGAGAAAGTTTATGCCTGCACTCGAAAATCTTAATCCTAACAGGGTGTTTTACTATTTTAAAAAAATATCATCTATTCCGCACGGCTCCGGCGATATGGATGCTATTGCAAAATTTTGTACCGACTTTGCCATAGAGCATAACCTAAAATTTATACGTGATGATGCTAACAATGTAATTATTTATAAAAGCGGCACTGTGGGTTATGAAAATTCAGCCCCCATAATTTTGCAGGGGCATCTTGATATGGTGTGTCAAAAGACACCTGAAAGTACGGTTGATTTTCTAAAAGACGGTCTTGATTTGTACGTGGACGGTGATTTTGTAAAAGCTCGTGGCACTACGCTTGGCGCCGATAACGGTATTGCCGTAGCGATGGTGCTAAGCATACTAGAAAGCCAAGATATTCCCCACCCACCCATTGAGGCGGTATTTACCACCGACGAAGAAACGGGTATGATAGGTGCACGCGCACTTGATATGAGCGTATTGAATGGTAAACGCATGATAAACCTTGACTCTGAAACCGAGGATATTGTTACAGTATCATGCGCAGGCGGTAGTGATTTTAAGGTTAATATACCTATTAAATCAGTCGCAAAGCAAGGCACACTTGTAACCCTTGAAATAAAAGGGCTCCAAGGTGGTCACTCGGGTGTAGAGATTAACAAAAACCGCGTTAATTCCAACATAATAGCAGGACGCATCTTAAACGAGCTAAACACACATATACCATTCGATATAGTAAGCATAAACGGTGGCGATAAAGCAAACGCTATACCCAATCGCTGCATTGTTACCCTTTGCACCGAATATGCCGATGATATAAAAGTTTTTGTAAACAATTTTTATTATAGTCCTCTAAAAAACGAACTGTCTGATCGAGAACCAAATCTTATAATCAATACCATTGTCGGTAAAAAAGGCGAATATGACGCTTGGACAGACGAAATAAAAAAACAAATCATATATACCCTGCTTTGCGCACCCAACGGCGTTGTAGAAATGAGTGCCAGCATTGAGGGTCTTGTGCAAACGTCGCTTAATTTGGGCGTATTAATGACAACAAAAGAAAGTATCATTATACATTTTTCGCTTCGCAGTAACAAGAACTCTTCTCTGGACTTTTTAGAAGAGCGTCTTTGTGCATTTTTTGATAATTTGGATTTATGCTATGAGACCTTTGGTCATTATCCAGCTTGGCAATATAAAACAGACTCTGCTTTACGCGAGATTTATTGTGACACCTATTTCGAAATGTTTGGCACACAACCAAGGGTAAAGGCAATTCACGCAGGTCTTGAGTGCGGCGTGTTTACAGGGAACATAGAAGGTTTCGACTGTATATCGGTAGGTCCCGAAATGCACGACGTGCACACAACCCAAGAAAGATTAAGCATTTCATCCACACAAAATATTTACAACATACTTATAAAAATATTGGGCAAACTTAAATAAAAACCATAAGGAGTTTTTATGGACAATAAAAACAGTTTTAAGCCCTATATTTCAAAAAAACATACAACCGCCGAGCTCACCCTTACCTCAATTATTACGGGTGTGATTTTGGCGGTTGTTTTTAGTGCGGCAAACGCATACTTGGGACTTCGTGTTGGCCTTACAGTATCGGCATCAATTCCTGCAGCAGTAATATCTATGGGTGTTATACGAATATTGCTTCGCCGCAACTCTATTCTTGAAAACAATATAGTACAAACTATAGGCTCTGCGGGCGAATCAGTAGCGGCGGGCGCAATATTTACCCTTCCGGCACTGTTTTTGTGGGCCGGAGAAGGAGTTGCACAAAAGCCAAGTCTTTTAGAAATAACCCTTATTTCACTAATGGGTGGCTTGCTTGGTGTGTTTTTTATGATACCGCTTCGTAATGCGCTTATTGTAAAAGAACACAATACTCTGCCCTATCCCGAAGGCTCGGCCTGCGCTAAGGTTCTGCTTGCGGGAGAAAAAGATTCGGCAAACACCTCTACTGTATTTATAGGAATGGGTTTTGCCGCCGCTATTAAATTTATAATAGATGGTTTAAAGCTTGTGTCAAGCGAAATAAGTTTAAAAATTAAAGGCTTTGCCGGTGAAATAGGCACACAAATTTACCCCGCCGTTATAAGTGTGGGTTATATATGCGGTGCACGCATTTCGGCATATATGTTTGCGGGCGGTGTTATTAGTTGGCTTGTACTGATTCCGCTGATTGTACTTTTTGGCGCAGACACCACTCTGTACCCTGCCGACGCTTCAATTAATCAGCTTTACGAGTCGGGCGGTGCTGATGCTATATGGGGCAACTATATACGTTACATTGGTGCAGGTGCGCTTGCGGCAGGCGGTGTAATAAGCCTTGTAAAAACCTTTCCGCTTATCATAAAAACCTTTAAGGGTGCTGTTAAAAACATCAAGTTTACTAAATCCTCACCACAAAGCCGCACGTCACACGACATAAATATTAAAATAGTTTTGCTGTCAATTATAATACTAACCTTACTTATATGGCTTATCCCTGCTGTACCCGTAAGTATTATAGGCGCTATTATTATTGTTGTGTTTGGTTTCTTTTTTGCTACTGTATCGTCACGTATGGTGGGGCTTGTAGGCAGTAGTAACAACCCCGTTTCGGGTATGGCAATAGCAACTCTGCTTGTGGCTACGCTTACTCTTAAACTAACCGGCTCCGATGGCATTTCGGGAATGCTAAGCGCCATTGCAATAGGTTCGATTATTTGTATTGTTTCGGCTATTGCGGGTGACACATCGCAAGACCTTAAAACCGGTTATATATTAGGCGCTACTCCACGCAAGCAACAAATTGGTGAAATTATAGGTGTTGTGGTAGCCTCGCTTGTGATAGGTGGAACGCTTTATCTGCTTGACAGCGCATGGGGCTTTGGCTCTGAAGAGCTTGCCGCGCCTCAAGCAACGCTTATGAAAATAATTGTCGAGGGCGTTATGGGGGGCAACTTACCCTGGGGGCTGGTGCTGACCGGCGTATTTATATCTGTAGCGGCGGAAATTGTTGGTATATCGGTACTTCCCTTTGCAATAGGCATATATTTACCGGTGCATCTAAATGCCTGCATTATGATTGGCGGACTGCTTCGCTTGATGGTAGAAAAAAGCAATAGCGCACACAAAGAAACAAAGGTTAACAACGGCATTTTGTTTGCGTCGGGTATGATTGCAGGCGAGGGACTTGTTGGTGTTATATTGGCAATTTTGGCAGTATTTGGAATTAGCGGTACCATCGATTTGTCGGGCAAAATTCCAGACTTTGTTTATACGTATGGCAGTATTATCATATTGTTGATAGTGGTTGTCACCACATTAAAATTCACCCTATGGAAAAAGCACAAAACCAATACAAACTAAAGAGCAAGGTTTACCTTGCTCTTTTTCAAGTATAATGATATAATAAGCAATATCATCTTTTAGGAGCGATTTTATGCGCAAAAGCGGAATTTTAATGCCTATATTTTCACTGCCGTCACCCTATGGCATAGGAACCTTCGGGCACGCGGCATACGATTTTATAGACTTTTTACATAAAGCAAAACAAAGCTATTGGCAAATACTGCCACTAAACCCAACCAACTTTGGCGACTCGCCATATCAATCCTTTTCCTCATTTGCAGGCAATCCTTATTTCATAGACCTTGATTTATTGGTAAGCGACGGCTTGCTGACCGTCGACGAAATCAAAAGCTTTGATTTTGGCGAAGATATAGAGAATATTGACTATGAAAAGCTTTATAACAATCGTTATAAAGTGTTAAGGCTTGCTTTTAACCGTTTTAAACCAAACGCCGCGTATGCCGAGTTTGAAAACAAAAATTCTCATTGGTTAGACGATTATTCGCTTTTTATGGCAATAAAATCGGCAAACGATTACAAGGCTTGGTACGAATGGCCCGATAATCTAAAAGCTAGAGAGAAAAACGCCCTCAAGGCTGCTCAAAAAGAGTTTATTGATGATATAAATTTCCATAAATTTTTACAATTTAAGTTTAACGAGCAGTGGTCTGCACTCAAAGAATATGCCAATAAATACGGCATAGAGATTATAGGTGATATTCCCATCTACGTGGCACTTGACTCGGCTGACGTATGGTCTAATCCTAAACAGTTTCAGCTAGATGATGAATATATCCCACGCGCGGTTTCTGGTGTACCACCCGATGCGTTTAGCGAAGACGGTCAGCTTTGGGGCAATCCACTTTACGATTGGGATTATATGAAAAAGACCGACTACTCTTGGTGGAAGCAATATCTTGGCAAAGCGCTCGAACGTTATGATACCGTGCGTATCGACCATTTTCGCGGATTTGAATCGTATTTTGCTATTCCTTATGGCGACGAAAACGCAAAGGGCGGTAAATGGGTAAAGGGCCCAGACGCCGATTTGTTTGATGCGCTTAAGGCAGAGTTTGGTAAAAATTTGCCTATTATTGCCGAGGACCTTGGCGTTATTACCCCTGCTGTTCGCAAATTGCTAAAATACACCAAGTTTCCGGGTATGAAGGTTTTACAGTTTGCATTTGACAGTGATAACCTTAACGCCTATTTACCCCATAATTATACAAACAATTGTGTTGTTTATACCGGCACACATGACAACGATACAATTATGGGTTGGCTTGAAAATAGTGATAAAGCAACTATAAAACACGCAAAAGATTATTTGAATCACCAAGACGATAACAGCTTTAACTGGGCTTTGATGAAAGCGGCAATGTCAAGTATTGCCGACACCTGCATACTTATGATGGGTGACCTTTTAGGTCTTGATTCGCGCGGCAGAATAAACACCCCGTCAACACTAGGCCGTAACTGGCAATGGCGCATAAAGGGTGAGTGTATAAACGACTGGCTTGCCAATATTTTAAAAGAAAACACCGTTCTTTACGGTAGAGAAAGAAAAACACAATAATCAAAAACTCTGCTTGAAAAATCAGGCAGAGTTTTTACTATTAAATATAAAAAGCATTACTATATTTTGTAGGTAATCCCTCACGATAAATGTGAGAATCGTTTGAAAGTGTAAGAATTGTTGGTAATACGTAACCATCTTTTTCGGGAAATTCAATAACCGTCACGCCCGTATGCGTCATATCAAAGCGTGTACTAAAGGTGGGATAAGGAATTAATGAAATTATACTAAGCAGTAATAGCCCCATTCCTTGATGCGCAAAAAGCGCCACTCGTTTGTTACCCTTGGCGGTGCATTTATACATTCCCTTTTGCTCATCGTATGTAAAACCAAACCCTGTCAAAAACTCAAAGGCTTTTTTGCGTGTAACCTCTATTCCCTCTTTAAAGTTTTTGTCGGCAAAATCGGTGTGCTCGTACCACTTGTCACCTAAATCGACAACCTCTTTTGATGCAAATTTCTCAATATAGCTTGGCTGTGCAAAAACCCAGCCACGCTCACCGTTTTTACTGTCAAAGAAAAAATATTTTGCCGCCACAGCCTCGTGACACCATTCAAGTATGGTGGCTTCTTTTTTTAGTATCTCACAGGTGGGCTGTGATGTAAGTATTGCACGATTAGAGCTTGAAGAATATATTTCATCAATGCCGTGAAGTGCAAGTCTTTTTGCTACTGCTTCCGCCTGCCTGTGACCGAGTGGTGTAAGGCTGTCGGGATTGTAGATAGGGTCACCGTGTCTTACGTAATATAAAAGCATAATAATTCTCCTTAAATTTATGTTTATTTTTTTGTACCTTTGCGGCAAATTGCTATCATAAACGGTATTGCAAGCAGTGGGAATATAGCACCTGAAAGTATGCCTATTTTCATGCTTAACTGCTCGGTTGTAAGAGACAGCTGTGTTGCAAGCTCGTTTACGGCAGGTATTGTCATTGCCTTATCGGTAACCGAGCCTAAAAGTTGTGGACCTAATGCCGCACCCAAATCGCCGCCCGATGCCATCATAGCAAAAATGAACACACCACCCGATGGAAAACGCTCGGACGATACGAGTATGCTGCCGGGCCAAAGCATAGATACGCAAAATCCCGTGAATACGCAAGCAATAATTCCAACTATAGCATTACTTGTAAGTGCCGCTGTTATGTAGCAGATAAATGCGCCTGCCGAGCCGAAAATCAAAACCCTGCTAACACTTTTGCCCCTTGCGCTGTAAATTGTGCGGCCCAGTCCCAAAAATAGTGCAAAAAGCGCCATGCCCAATAGGTCACCCCAAATTTTTGGAATACCCATTGATTTTTCAAGATAAGCCGAACACCACTGTGTCATTGTCATCTCGGCGGCACCGCCAAAGAATATTGCCGTAACGCATAGCCAAAGCATTTTGTTTTTTAGCAACTTTACAATTCCCGACGCCTTTTGTGGTGTTTCTATTTCGGGCATATCGGTAGAGAAAAACAAAGCGGTTGAGGTTATGGGAATAAGTAAAAACAGCATTGCCAACCACTGCCAATTCTCACTACCTACAAAAAACAAAAACGCAGTGCCCACAATTATTACACCAACTACACCCCAAGGGTATACCGCGTGTAATTTGCTGATTTCTTTGTCGGGGTTATCGGACGGAATAGACAGTATTAGCGGATTTGCCAAAACCTCGTTAAAGCCGCTTGATGCAGAGAAAATTACCGTGCCTATTACAAGCCCCGTATATACGTGGTTTGGGAAAACAAACGGAAATACTGCATATATTAAAAGTCCTGTTGTCACAAGCACGGGAATAAGTCGCACGGTTTTTTTGATGTTAAATTTATGCGGAATAAACGACAGCATCAAATCAATGCCAAGCTGGGTTAAAAAGTTTATTAAAACAAGAAGTCCAAGCTTGGTGAAAGAAATGCCATAAAGTGTACGAAAAGTTACAAACAGCAGCGGCGAAAGACAGGCCACCACCGACATTGAAAGATTGGCGGTATATGCCGCCCATTTAAGACGATTATAGTTTATCATTTTTCTATCCCCAATAGCTTCCCGGCGTTTTTGTGTGTGATTTTGTCCATATCTTCGACCGATAAACCAAGTGTATTAAGCAATCTTTTTTCCATATCGGGCGTATGCCACGGAGTATCGGTACCAAAAAGCATACGGTCGGGTGTGTGAAGCGACATAATCTTTTCGGCGTAATATTTTGGCATCATTGCATAGCCAAACGAAATATCAAAATAAATATCCTTTCCGCAAAGATATTTAATTACATCCTCGTTACAGTTAATGCCGCCCCAATGAGCCGCTACCACAGGCGTGCTAAACCACTCAAGCGCACGTGCCATTTTGTCGGGCGTGGCGCCGTAAGGCGGTGCAAAGCCATAGTCAAACCCTGCATGGAAAACGGTGATAAGTCCAAGCTCCGAAATCTTTTTATAAAGCGGTTTAAGTCGAATATCGTCAACATTAAAGCCCTGATAATCGGGATGCAGCTTAACACCCTTAAGACCTAACTCTTTTATGCGTTCAAGCTCGTCGAACGCATCCTCGCTGAACGGAAAAACCGAACCAAACGAAAAAATAGTTTTATTATCATTTATCGACGCGGCAAAGTCGTTTACACTGTGTTGCTGATGCGCGTTAGTGGCAATATTTAACACCACCGCTGCATCTACCCCACCCTTTTTCATAGAGTCTTTAAGTCCACTAACCGTGCCATCGGTATAGGGGGTCAGTCCTCCCGAAGTAAAGCTTAATTTTTCGATAGCTTTAGGCGCTATTTTGTCGGGGAAACAGTGGGTATGAAAATCTATAAGCATTTAAAAAACCTTCTTTTTTGAGATAATATTATTATCTCATATATCGCCAAACAAATTCGGCGCGGCGTAAAATCGCCACGCCGAAAATTTTAATTAGTGAGCCTTACGCCACTCGTCAGCCTTTTCGGCAGACATTCTTTTAATATTTTCTTCGGGGTGAATTGAATCTACACCACCGTTTACGTAAAGAAAATATTTACCGCTTTCGGTTACGTAAAGGCTTTCTTCGTAACCGTCGGTATCACCAAATGCGCCGTATGTATGCTTTTTGATAAGAGCTGCGGTTTCGGTATCGTATTCTACCTTGCAAATAATCTTTTTCATTTACTTTCTCCTTTATTTTTGTCGTGTATATTATATAGTATTAATTTAAAAATTTCAACCGAAAATATAATACATATTTTCTAAAACTATAATTTTATTCCTAGCAACATACGATATCGAATGTTTTCTTGAATTTTTCTTGTGCTTTCCATAGTTTGCGAAATGGAAAGCACATCTTCATCACTAATTAATTGATATTCTTTAAGAATACTTTTTGGTGATAATGGTGGATTAAGATAATACGCGGTTGGTAAAAGTGGGTCTACCTTTTTTAATGGCACAAGTAATTTTGTGTTCTCGTTACTTACTTCTAAATATATTGCAACTGTTTTTGGCGGATAAGCACAAAAATTCTTAAATACATCTTGAACTCTTTTCCAATAAAATTGCCTTTCAACACAATCATTATAGCAATAAAAATTATTGTCAATTATTGGCTCTATAGACTTAATCTTTTTATTAGCATCAAAAATCCAAACCACTCTGTAACCACAGTTTATATAAAACTTATTTCTTGTTGTAAAATCTTCGTATGAAATCGGACTATGTTGAAATTCAAAAATTGTATTTTCGAATATCGCATCCGCACGATGAATTTCACCATTCTTTTCAATTATTTGTTCTCGACATTCGATTGGAAAACATTCCTGCCAATTATAATGCCATTCGCTCATATCATATTTCCAATTATCAAGACAATCTGTGCCTCGTTTGTGTGCAAAATGCATTTTGACACTTGTTGAATTTTGTGCTTTTATAGAAAGTTTATTATTACAAATAGGGCAAAAATATTCCTCTCCTTCAATAGCATCTTCTATAGAAACTCTCTTTTTATCTTTACCAATTGCAACAAACATAATATTCACCCCTTAATAAAAATATATTATAACATTAAGTCGCATTATAAACAACTAAAAAGCCGAGAAAATCTCGGCTTTTTATATAAATTATTTCGCAAACTTAAGTGTTACTATCTCAAAGTTTGACACAGGAACGGTGACCTTGTTGCCGTCGAATTTAAGTTCCTCTATTTCGTTTTCCATAAGGTCGCAAAGATATGCCGCCTTAAAGCCGTCTGCTACGGTGATGGTAGCGTTTGCACGGCGGTTAAATGCATCGTACATACGCACTATCATGCCGTCGTCTGCCTCTGCCTTTTTAACCGTTTCAACAATAACGTTTGGCTTGTCGCAAGAAACAAGCGAGAAGGTATCGGCAAGCGAGCCGCTGTTTGCCTTGACCTCGGCTACGGTAAATGGCTGATTTAGCGCATACGCTTCGTTTATAAGACTTGCATCGCAGAAATTGCCCTCATAAGTCATAATTGAATAGGTAAGCTTATGCTCGCCCTGGTCGGCCTCGGCATTGGGGTACTGACTACATTTAAGCACAGTAAGTTTCATTGTACTGCCCTCGGTATTAAAACCGTATTTGCAGTCGTTAAGCAGTCCCACACCATAACCGCTATCAGCAACGGTAATCCACTTGTGAGCGCAAACCTCAAATTTAGCGGCATCCCAGCTGGTGTTTGCGTGGGTTGGACGCTCGATATGACCGAACTGTGTCTCATAAGTTGCGGTATTGGCAAGCACGTCCACAGGGAAAGCAACCTTTAATACCTGATGATGCTCGTGCCAGTCGAGTGTGGTGTCAAAGTCAATACGACCTGTATCGGAATAGAGCCAAATGTTTTGTGCAATTTCGGAATCGAGGTATTTTTTAACCACCTTAAAGCCTGCGCGAGAGCCGTCGATAATAGGTGTAATGGTAGCCTCGTCATCAAGCACCCATTTCTTTTCCTTATAATAATCGGTGATTTCCCAGTTATCATAAAGGCGTGGGTAATCCTCGAATGCTTGGAATTCGTTGCCTAATTCGCCCTGCTTTAACACCTGTCGGTCTGCCTTTTTGTCATAAAGCTCTACTATTCTACCCGCGTTATCGAGTGTCATTTTATAGAACTTGTTTTCGGCGGTAAGGCCGTTCAGTGTAACGTCAGCTTTATCGTTGTAGCTGTTTATAACCTTAAAGCCGAATGCAGGAATGCTGTCGGTAAGCTCTACTGTTTTACCGCCTACAGTTGCAATACCCTTACGTTCAAAGCCTGATGGGTTGTAAACCAATACACCGCCGTCTGTGGTAATATTGTTTGCAATAACATCCATCTTTTCATTTATAACGCTGTCGGTATATTCGGCAATTTGTTTGTAATCGATATCGGTGCCGTCATAAACCTCTTTAATAGAAGAACCGGGGATAATATCGTGGAACTGGTTGTGAAGAACAAGGTTCCAGTTGTGATATAGACCCTTTGCGTCGTAATTACTGCCAAGCATTGAGCCTATGTATGAAAGCCCCTCTGCCTTGCCGAGTGCCATTTCGCTTAGTCGGTTGCCGCGCTTGTTTTTTGCCATAGAGGTATATGTGCCGCGGTGCAGCTCAAGATATAGCTCGCCCACCCATTTTGGTGTGCGCTTTAGTTTCTTACAAGCGGCGTCAAATTCCTCTCGCTTGGTGTCAAGATGCTCTAGTAATGTTGGCAATTTTGTAACCGGCATACCGGGAATACCCTTTGCCATACGGCGCTGTTTTTCAAGCATTTCTTTGGTAGGACCGCCGCCGCCGTCACCAAAGCCGTAGGTTGTAAGCGCGTGGTTAGAGTACTGCTTGTTTGCAAACTTGTTCCAAGTGCCCTTGATTTCATTAGGATTGTTGTGCGCTACGTAGGTTGTATATCTGTCGGGGTCTATGCCGTGATAGGCCTGTGCGGTAATAAAGTTTGTAAATATTTCGGTACCATCAAGGCCCTGCCACATAAACGTGTCAACAGGCATTGTATTGGTTTCGTTCCAAGAAATTTTAGAGGTTACAAAGTGGCGAATACCACTCTTTTTAAGTATCTGAGGTAGTGCAGCAGAATAGCCGAAAACGTCGGGCAAGAAGAGTATTTTATTTTCAACACCAAACTCGTCTTTAAAGAACTTTTTGCCCTGATAAATTTGACGAACAAGGCTTTCGCCGCTTATAAGGTTACAGTCAGCTTCAACGTACATTGAGCCTTCAGGCTCCCATCTGCCCTCGGCAATAAGCTGCTTTAATTCCTCATACTTTTCGGGAGCCTCTTCCTTTAGATAGCGGTAAAGCTCGGGCTGAGAAAGCATAAACTTATATTCGGGGTACTTTTTCATAAGCGCCAATGCGTTTGTAAAGCTGCGCTGAATTTTTTCTCTTGTTTGTGCACGCGCCCAAAGCCATTCTATGTCGATATGGGTATGAGCTATGCAGTCAACAATAGGCTTGCCCTCTTCGGTGCAAAGCTTGTCGTAAAATTCTTTTGCAATAAAGTCTCCGGCTTTAGCAACACTTGCCTTATACTCGTCGCTGCGGGGCTTGCGAAAATCTATAAGGTTACAGGTTTGCTCAAGCACGGGTATAATGATTTCGTGTGGATCCTCGTTTTGCTTGTGCATCATAAATACGTCATAGGGCACACGAATATCATAGTAAAGTTGTTCGCTTTTTTCGTCTAATTCAAACATAGACATAAAAAGCGGAACGTTGTTTTTTTCAAGTCCTAAATAAAAATAGTTGTACATGGTATATTCGGTATCAGCATCAAGATAAATCTCGGTGTGGTTGGTGTCTATACCCTGTACCATTTCGCCGTTTAAGAAAATAAGGCCCTGTGGATTTGTGCCGTCCCACTGACCTTCATAGCCTGTGGTGCACTTAATATAATAAGAAGTATTCTCTTTTTTAGGCGGAGTTTTAAAACTGGTTCTAATCCAGTAGTGCGCGTCACGGCCGGTCATTCGGGTATCTCGGGTAAAGGGTCGCCACGCGGCATCATCACCGGGTAAAATGTTGTCGGTTTTGTAGTCACACTGCAAATATTCGGCATCTACAATGTCGTAGAGCTTTGTGTTTGCAAACTGATTAAGTTTTTGCCATGTTATTCTGATTTTTTCATCAATAAATGCCATAAATAGTCCGCCTTTCAAACATATAGTTTTATGATTTTATTTTATTATTAAACCGCTTGAAATTCAAGTGGTAATGTGATACTATAATTATGGTATTTTGATATTTGCGGAGGCGCTATGGAACCGAAACTGCTTACAAATGAATACGAATTTAATAATAATCTTGAATGCTTATACCGCTATGTTTACAGTGATACCGAGCATTTTGACCCACACTATCACGAATTTTATGAGTTCTTTATCATTTTAGAGGGTAATGCCTATCACCTTATAAACGGCAGTAAAACCAAGCTCACCAAGGGCAGCCTTGTGTTTATTCGCCCTAGTGACACGCACGATTATGTAGCTATAAATTCAAAACCGTTTGTTTTTTTAAACATTTCTTTTTCTGCAAATACGGCTGCAAAAATATTTGATTTTTTAGGTGACGGTTTTCCAAGCAAGCAGCTTATAAGCTCGCCAATGCCGCCCGAAATTCACCTCAATGACTATGACCTGAAGCGTTTTACCAACCGTTTTGAAAGCATAAAGGCCATAGATCCACAAAACACCCCCGCGCTTAAAACCGCGATGAGAAGCTTTTTGTTCAATACCTTTACGCGCTATTTTGCCGCAGGTGAGCAAATACACGAGGATATGCCCGTATGGCTTGAGCAAATGTGTGAAAAAATGAAACGTGACGGTAATTTTGCGCTCGGTTCTGATTACTTTTTTAGTCTAAGCGACAAAAGCCGCGAGCATATATCGCGCTCAATTAAACAATATACCGGTATGACGGTCAGCGAATATATAAATTCACTGAGGCTTAACTTTATTGCAAATATGCTTCGCAATTCTAACTACAGCATATCGCAAATTATTTTCGATAGTGGTTTTAATAATATTAGCTGGGCATCGGAATGTTTTAAATTAAAATACGGTGTCACAATGCGTGAATACCGACAAAAAACACTTGACTGAATTTTCAGTCAAGTGTTTCTAACTTTAAAGCGAATTTTCTTTTGTAAATTTAATAAGCTCGTCAACGGTTGTAAAGGCTACGCCTACGTAAGTGTCAGCCGCACCGTAGTAAAGAGCTATTCTGCCTGTGTCGGCATCGCATAGAGTTGATACAGGGAACACAACGTTTGGCACGTCGCCCACGCACTCGTAAAGCTCGCGAGGGCTTAGTATGTATTTCTTACTGCGGTAAAGAACCTTTGTAGGATCATCCAAATCAAGAATAGCCACCCCCGCATAATAGCAAAGACCGTTACAGGTTTTCTTTACACCGTGATAGATAAGCAGCCAACCCTCATCGGTCTCGATAGGGGTAGGTCCACTACCTATCTTACAAGATTGCCAGCCGCCTTTTGGCCCCATAACAAAGCTATGGTGTCCCCAAAATTCCAAATCCTTACTCTTGCTTGCATAGATACTGCCAACGGTTGGAAGATTTGGTGCCATTGGGCGAGAAAACATCAGGTAGTAGCCGTTTATCTTGCGAGGAAATAGTGAGCCATTGCGGTTATATGGCAAAAATGGATTTTGCATAAGGTGAAAACTTTCGAAATCCTCGGTCCAAGCCATACCTAAGGTTGGGTCCCAGTTGCTTGTTGCTGAATTTCTGCACCAGATGATATAATACTTGCCTTCAAGCTCACAAATACGTGGGTCATAGCCATATTCATAACGCTGACCTTCAACCTCGTTTTCAAACTTGAGCGGCTCGTCGTCAATATCCCAGTTGATACCGTCTTTACTTTTTCCCTTATGAAGAAGCGGAAGCATATCGGTTTTATCGCAACGGAATATGCCGCGGAATTCACCCTTATACGCTATAACAGAGCTGTTAAAAAGACTGTTTGCGTCCTCAATATCGTCACGCGTAAGAATTGGATTGTGGCTGCTGCGCCAACAAACATCTTTACAAGAAGCAGGCTTTTCTTCCCACGGGATATTTGGTATAGATGTACCGTTAAGTACCTTTGCCATATAATCAACTCCTAATTTATTTTTCAACATAAATATAGCATTTATCGCAAAAAATAACAAGAAGTATTTAAACCTTTTCAGGAATTATTTTTACTTTTTACGTACTCTTTTGGTGTAATTCCATACTTTTGTTTAAATCGACGGCTAAAATTACGTACGGTACCAAAACCGCTTTCAAGGCAAGCGTCAATTACCCTATTTCCATTTCTGAGTAGCTTTTGAGCATAATCGAAACGCTTTTCTGCAAGGTAATCATTAAAACACATACCCGTACGGCGCTTAAATTCGCGGCTAAAGTATGCCGGCGAAATATTAAACCGGTCTTTTATTACATTAAGGGTAATTTCTTGTCTGAAATTTATATTTATATATCCTATCGCCTGCGAAACGCCGTCTGAAGCATACTTTTGTTCAAAGCTAAACGCCTTACTGCCAAAAAGGTCAAGAATAATTATTTCTATAACATTTTTAATTTGTAAAATAGCGTAGTTACGGTTAGCTTTAAAAACCTTTACAAGATATTCTAAATCGGCAACCGTTTTTTCGCCTACACCCTTTACAATATCGGCGTTAAGGAAGCCAAGTATTTGCGCAATTTCTGGTGACATATCTTTTGCAAAAAAGTGAAGTGTTATGGTTTTTATATTTTGGGTTTCAAAGCCATGAAAATCCATAGGAGTAATAAACAGCAAATCACCCTTTTGCACAGAATATGACTTATCGTTTATAAGATGGGTGCCGCTACCCTCGGTTATATATTCTATTTCATAAAAATCGTGCTGATGAAGTGGATGATTTTGGTTAAGCACATTTTCACAAACCAAAAAATCCCCTATTTTTCGTCGGTGCTGTTGGTTGTATATTAAAGGAATATTTTTCTTTTTCATAAAATTATTTTCCTACATTTATTTGAATGTCGCCTGTGTCGGTGGTTATTTCGCATCTGCCACCCGTTATAGTTTTAGGAACGTCAATATCGCCTGTTTCGCTTCTACATATAAACACTTTATCAGTAAGCAAAGTGCCACTAACATCACCAGTGTCGGTTGTTATATAAAGCTCCTTAGCATCGCAACCATCAAATTTAATATCTCCTGTGCTTCTCGTAATCTCAAAAACACCTGCTGCGTCAACATCCTTTAATGTGATATCACCCGTGCTACCGTTAGAAATTAAATTATTACATTTTATATTAATAAAGTTTGTTTTTCCGGTAGATACATTTGCTTCAATTTTAGAACTACATTCAACCGATTTTGCATTTATTTGGCCGGTGGAGGTTGTAAGCGTTATATTGCCGGCGCTTGTATTTTCAACATTGATTTGTCCCGTAGATAGCTTGATTTTTAAATTGTCTACAACTGCAGCTTTACAGTTTACATCTCCCGTAGAAGCCTTAATATCAACACTTTTAAAGGAGAAATTGTTTGGTATTTCAATATTGCCCGTGCTTGAATTTATTACAAGCGACTCGTATTCATCTTGCGGCAGGTGCACCGTGATTTCGGGTGTTCTAAAGGAAAAAACTGTTATTTGCTCATACCATTTTCTCGTATCGTTTATCTCGATAGTAAGAGTTTCGTTTTGCACCTTTGCTGTGTGACCCACCTTGGCTGGTTGCTTAACGTCTACCAAGCACTCGCTATCACCTTTAACAAACGTTATATTTGATTCGTTTGCGTTTATTAATACCTTTTTAAAGCTTTCATCTATGCGATATACCTTGGTTATATACTCCGTAGTGTCAAGACTGTTAAAGTCCCAGTTGATTATGCTCATCATACTTACAAAAATGATACCGCCTGCAACAATAAAACATATTGCCGCAATTATCCATTTTTTTGTTTTCATTGCGCTCTCTCCTTTCTTAAAAAGCAGGATTTAATTCGGAGCGTTAATTTTTTGGTAAGCAGTACCATACCTTTGGTAGATGCTCTGCACACAAAGAAGAAAAGTATGCTAATACCTATTAGAACCAGCGCTGCCGCCACCATAATAGAAGCCGCAAAAATATCTCCCTCACTTGCAAATAGGCACACCGACGCTATCGCGCCGCCAAGTGCACTGCCGCAAAAAGCCGCTTCACACGCCCAAAGTGACACCACCGCCGCCCACAGCGATACGTAAACCGAAACCACAACCGCGATTGCAGCAATCAGTAATGACAGCCATATTGGCGAGCCTAGTATTAAAAACATTATCTCTAACGTGCTTATTTTGTGCTTTGGTTTTATTCTTTGTTTTACAAGCTTAAGTATCGGAGTATCTGCTAATATTTGCTTTGCAATTTCTTGCGGATTACCTACCTGCGATACCGAATCCTCTTCTGTAAAGCCATCTTCTATGTGGTCGTCAATTATTTCACTATAATAATCTAACGAGCTTTGTATATCATTGTCGGGTAGACCGCATAAAATTTCCTTAAGCTCGGTTAAAAATTGTGACTTGTTCATCTTGAGCCTCCCTTGTTACAAAGTTGTAAATCGAGATTATCTCTTGCCATTCAAGTTTAAAATCTTCTATTCTTTTAAGACCTGCCTGCGTTATGTGATAATATTTTCTAAGTCTACCGTTGTGCTCAACGCTTCTTGCGGTAAGCTGATTTGCCGATTCGAGTCGGCGCAAAATTGGATATAATGTTGATTCGGAAATTTCCACAAAAGGTTTAATATCTTTTATAATCTGATATCCGTAAGAATCCTCGCTTTTTATTGCTGCAAGAACACAAATATCTAAAAGTCCACGTTTTAGTTGAATGTCCATGCTATACCTCCCTTTGTATAACACTATATAACACACAGTATTGTTTGTCAAGTTTTTTCATTGACATTGTTCGACTGCTTTGTTATAATTATTTCATAATATTTTAAGGGGGATTTTATTATGACAATGGATGTAGTTTCTATTCTTGCGGCAATCACCGCTCTTGCCGCTGCTATTCTAGCATTTATTTTTATCGTTCCTGAAAAAAGACGTGTAAAACTTAACCAGTTTGGTAAATTTTTACATGACTTGTGCAACTTCAAATTCTTGATTATTGAAAAGATTTTGCAGTTCTGCTATGTGCTTGCAACGGCTTTTTCTATCGCAGCAGGCTTCTTTATGCTGTTTGCAGTAGAAGAACATTATAGCTACAGTTACTACGGTGGTGGCTATAGTTATTCAGAATGGATAGGTTATTACGGCTTTATTGTAATGATCCTTGGACCTATCGCTGTAAGAATCGGTTACGAGTTAATGATGATGGCATTGCTTGCTGTTAAAAACATCATTCAAATAAACAACAAGCTCAAAAATCAGAACGAAGAAACTGCTGATGCTGATCCATTTACAGCACCTACTGTAACTGAGTACATACCTCAGCAACAACCTGTTGTGAACGCTTTCTGCCCGAACTGTGGAACTCCAAAAGCTCCGGATGAATTTTGTCCTAACTGCGGTCAGAAATAATTCATTTGTAAAATTAAAACTGCGTGAAATAATTTCACGCAGTTTTTTATTTTTTAAATTTCGTTATCAAGTATTTCCATTTGAACTTTAAACTTATGTGTTTTTGCTTTGTCGCTAGGTGAAATTATTACCTTTCCCCAGCCACACTCACGGTTCTCGGTTTTATCGCTTGGAACAGGAATACCAACTGTGGTAAAGCGCATATCGCCACCGCCAATGTCTGTAATGCTTGCGTTTTGTGGCTCAAGCACTGTGCAACGCAATTTGCCGCCCTTGTGTGTGATAGTAATCACATTACCGTTAATGATTGGTTCTTCCATCATGTGCAAATGGAAGCATTTGATAAATTCTTCACTTTTGGCGGTTACTTCATCTTCGACTGTAAAGACACCGTTTTCGCCCAATTTTGGCAAGAAGGTCATTTTTCTTATCACCTTATCACAAGTGTGAGCATAGGCAGTAGTTAAATCGCCAACAACTTGAACCTCGTCTTCGGTTTCGGTATGCGATAACACCTTTGCCATTTGGCAATCACGTTGCCAAGCTGCCGCTAAATCGGGTTCAAGATTATAGTCGGTGGTAGGTTTTGGCCTGCGTGTTCCGCCATCGTTTATAAGGTCAAAATCTTTGCCCCATTCCGTTATGTGGCCAAGTGTTTTAACCTCGGGATCGCGAATGGTAAGACAGTTGTGTGACGAAGTAACGGTATCATAGTTGTAAAAATGCTCGCAACCGTACCAGTAATATGCGCCTGAGCTTGATGCCAATATACCATTGTGATATATCTGAAAATCACCCGTGTCATAATGCTCGTGTCCCTCGCACCAAAGCTCACCTATCTTCATATAAATGGTAGTGTTTTTTTCTTCATCCTTATAAATTGTAGTACCTGCGGGATATTTAAAATGCCTTGTCTTTTCGTAAGGCGCAGGTGTGACTGGTGGCGCAATAAGGTTAAACACCAAATGCACTACCGGTGAATAAAGCCCCTCGCCATAAGTGGTATCTTTATAAAGGTCTCTGCCGTAGTGGGTAGGCATCATAACCTCGTCACGATAGTTATCCAGAAAGTCTTTTTTATAATTGGTGTTACCCGACGCAGCTGCTGCAAAAAAGTTTACGATGGTAAACGGATGCTTTACAACATGGCCGCCACCCTTGTCATCATTACAGTCGTTACCAATGCGCAGGCTTTCACCATCGGCACGCGTTAAATAGTGGTAACTATCGGCATTCTCGACACAGCGGTCAAATATTCGCTGACCGCTCATTTGATAGAAAATAAGCTGTGCCCAAAGAGCCGACACCTGACGGTAGCTACCATAAGCGGGACCTTGATTATGAAGTCCGCAAGAAAAACTAAATTTGTAAAAGGGCACCAAGTCGTCAATTATTCTACCAACGATAAAATCGTAAATGTCGGGACGCTCGTCGTAAGTAGCAATTGAGAACGCCAACATATCGCGAAGATACTGCGCCTCATGAGAATGTGAATGGGTATTACGCTGTTTAACAGGTGGGTAACCCACCTCCATAGCGGCTTCTAAAAACTGCTCACACTTTTCTATAAAAAACAATTTTTCTTGTTCACTTAAATACTTGTAAAGCCAGTCGTATACAAGCGATACAACAAAAACCACGTGGCCGGTATGACGGCAAAGCATAAGGTTTACATTGCGGTCAATGCTATAGCGCTCTACTATCTTTTTAGTGTTATCGATAACGTCACGTGCCTTTTTTTCATCATCCTCTACCCACGCTTCAAAAGCCTTTGATTCTATCATAAAGCAAACCATCAGGTTGTATTTACCTGTGGCTATATCGTCATAAAACTGACGAAAATCTTTTTTGCATATACGCTTCCACAGCTCATAAGCACGGCGATTTTCCTCGTGTGCAAAATTGTTTACAATTCTTTGCTTGTCCGACTGTCTGAACATAACGCGCGGATGCTCGTTAGGTGGAGTTATATATGGTTTTTTATAAGGTGAATTAAGCATATTTATCTCCTTAAAATTTAGACATACTTGTTGCTTTTGATGCTAATATTTCATTTTTTACAGGTATACCCTTATCAATAAAATCCGCGCTTTCTTGAAGCAAATCATGGGTAAGCACCGCACGCAAATTAACCGTAACACCCGCTTGATGCGGAAGCATCAAAACGTTAGGCAAAGCAAGCATTGGGTTATCCATATTAATTGGCTCGCTTTCATAAACATCAAGTGCCGCTTTAAAGTCACCTTTTTCAAGATGCTTTATCATAGCCTGCTCATCAATCACCGCACCGCGAGCGGTATTAACAAGCAATGCGCCCGGTTTAATTCTCGACAATAACGCATCATCAATCATATGATGTGTGCTGTTGTTGTAAGCAAGGTGTATTGATATAATATCACAGGTTTCAAAAATTTCTTCCATGGTGCACTGTGTAAAGCCAAAAAGTTTTTTATCTTCTTCGGGCAATTCGCGGCGGGCACTTATTTTCATATCAACGTCAAAAGTACTAAGCATTTTTGCAACATAGCGTCCCACACCGCCGTAACCAACAAGACCTACCTTTTTGTATAAGACGCTATCGGTATAATCGTCTATTTCGCGCCAAATTCTTTTTTCTTTTAATCTGTCGTTATAAAAAGGAATGTCGCGCATTGCCGCAAGCATATATGCCACAGCACCTTCGGCGGTAGATTTTGAAAAATAGTCAAAACCGCTTATTACTTTTATGTCGCGTTCATAAACCTCGTCGCACACTACGGGTGCTACGGTAGAGCCCAAGTGTGTTAATAGTTTTAATTTGGGTGCGCAATCTAAAATCTCGAGACTAAGTGCAGGCGAACCCCAACAGGTAACGTAGGTATCACAATCCCTGATTTTTTCTTTTAATTCTTCAATACCTTCTACCGCGGTATCAAGCCAAACTATTTCACCAAGTGATTCTGCAAACTTAATGTTTTCTTCAGTAAAAAAAGTGTCAAAAGTTTTATCCTTTTTTATGGCAACTAAAGCTTTCATACTACACCTCTCATAATATCGTAATTGTTCATTTTTATAATATAACAAAAAAATGTTTTTTTCAATATAATTCACGCTCTATTTATATAACAATTCGCTCATTTGCCTTGACAAGATTTTAAAATTTTATTACAATAGGTCTATCTTTTTAAAAGGACTTGTTTTATGAACACCATTAAAGATTTTGATAATTTTACAGCAAATCCCATAACAGCCTTTAAAAACGCGGGTTATTACAGGCATAGAACCGGTTGGAACTGTACCCAAAAGACAGAACACGCTGTATTTTTTTGTGTAGAATCGGGGAAAATGCAAGTTTATACAAAAGATCTTAACAGCATTTGTAGTGCCGGAGACATAGTTTTTATTAAAAGTTTTGAAGCGGTCAAGTTGACAAATGCTTCTAGCGAAGATCTGTCATATTATTTTGTTTCTTTTTTCTGTGAACGCGACTTTGATTTCCAAATAAACACAATAACAAAAGAGGCTAACGCCTTAAGACTTTTCAAAGATATCAGCGAAACACATCGCTCGGGTGCATATCTTTCTAAGATTAAAATCGCTGAGTTGCTTTTAAAACTGATTTATATGCTTTGCTACCAAAGTTTGCAAAAGAGCAAGTATTATGCTGACACTCACAAACTTTTATCAACGGTTGAATACATAAATATAAATTATTACAAGAAGATAACTCCCGAATACCTTTCCAAACTTTCGGGTTATTCACCCGCACATTTACGACGACTCTTTATTAAAAATTTTGGCGTTCCGCCAACCGAATATATTTTAAACAAAAAGGTTGATATGGCAAAAGAGATACTGCTTGATGCGCCAGAAAAAACAATTCAAGAAATAGCCGATTTAGTAGGTTTTTGCTCGGCATCATATCTGTGCAAAACGTTTAAAAGCAGGGTTGGAATATCACCAGCCGAATACAAGAGACGAAATTCTTACATTTAAATCTGATAAATATATAAAGCACCGCTAGAGCGGTGCTTTGTTTTTAATCCCACTTGAAATCACTGCAAAGCAGTGTGGTTTTATCGTTTTGAACGGTAAGAATTCCACCGCCGATAGTAGCGGTCTTTTCGCTCGATTCCGACAAGGCAATCTTGCACTTTCCGGGCTTTACCGCCGTTATAAATGGAATATGCCCTGCCATTACAGCAAGCTCACCCTCGGTGCCACGAACAACCAAGATTTCGGCATTGTCATCAAACACACTACCGTCAGGTGTAGAGATTATAAGCTTATAGGTATTCATTACTTATCACCCTTTTTGGCTTTTGCTACAGCCTCGTCTATCGTACCAACAAACAAGAATGCAGACTCGGGTAAATCGTCATGCTTGCCTTCAATAATCTCTTTAAAGCCGCGTATTGTTTCACTTACAGGCACGTAGGTACCTTCAATACCGATAAACTTTTCAGAAACGTGGAAGGGCTGCGACAAGAAACGCTGAATCTTACGAGCACGGCCAACAAGTAGCTTATCGTCGTCAGATAATTCGTCCATACCCATAATGGCGATAATATCCATAAGCTCGTTATAGCGCTGCAAAATTCGCTGAACCTCACGTGCTACATAGTAATGCTCTTCGCCCAAGACCTCAGCCGAGAGTATACGGCTGGTTGACTCGAGTGGGTCAACCGCAGGATAAATACCTTGCGAAGCTATGCTACGTGACAAAACGGTTGTAGCATCCAAGTGCGCAAAGGTGGTAGCAGGTGCCGGGTCGGTAAGGTCATCGGCAGGTACGTAAACCGCCTGAATAGAGGTAATAGAGCCCTTCTTTGTCGAGGTGATACGCTCCTGCAAAGCACCCATTTCGGTAGCAAGTGTTGGCTGATAGCCAACGGCCGAAGGCATACGGCCAAGAAGCGCCGAAACCTCTGAACCCGCCTGTGTGAAACGGAAAATGTTATCTATAAAGAGAAGCACGTCTTGATTTTCTTGGTCACGGAAATATTCAGCCATTGTAAGACCCGAAAGGCCAACGCGCATACGCGCACCGGGCGGTTCGTTCATTTGACCATATACGAGAGCGGTTTTTTCTAAAACGCCCGACTCTTTCATTTCGTTATAAAGGTCATTACCCTCACGGGTACGCTCGCCAACGCCGGTAAATACCGAAAGACCGCCGTGCTCTTTGGCGATATTGTTGATAAGCTCCATAATAAGAACGGTTTTACCAACACCTGCGCCGCCAAAAAGGCCGATTTTACCACCCTTTGAATAGGGGCAGATAAGGTCGATAACCTTAATACCGGTTTCGAGTATTTCGGTACTGGTTGAAAGCTCATCATATTCGGGAGCAGGTCTATGAATATTCCATCTCTCATCGGTTTCGGGAGCCTCGATATTATCAACGGGCTCACCCAAAACATTGAATATTCTACCCAAAGTGTCGCGACCTACTGGCACGCTAATTGCCTTACCTGTGTCAAGCACGGCAGTACCACGCTGTAAGCCGTCGGTAGATGCCATAGCAATACAACGAGCAACATTGTCGCCTATGTGCTGTGCTACCTCGACCGTAAGTGTGCGCTCACCAATAGGCATTGTAAGCGCGTTATAGATTGCTGGTAGTGCGCCTTCATCAAAGCGCACGTCAACAACAGGTCCCATAACCTGAGATACTATACCGGTAGTTTTGTTGGACATTAAATTCAACTCCTTAAGAAGTTATCAGTTGCCTGCACCGGCAACAATTTCAGTAATTTCTTGTGTAATCGCACCCTGACGCGCGCGGTTATACTCAAGCTGTAGTTCGTCAATCATTTGCTGTGCGTTTTTACCCGCAGAATCCATTGCCATACGACGTGCAGCAACCTCACTTGCAAAACTTTCACGAACGCAGGATACAATCATACCCGAAAGGTATTCGGGCACTGCTATATCAAGTATTGTGCACTCATCAGGTTCAAAAACTGCTGCTGTGTTTTGAGCATTTTCGCTTTTAGTAAGTGGTAATACCCACTTTATATCGGGCGTTTGAGTCATCATTGAGATATAGTTTGTAGAAACTATACCGAGTCGGTCAAATTCGCCGTTTGCAAACTGTTCGCAAAGCTCTTTAGCAAGACGGAAAGCATCAGCGGCATAAAACTTTTCGCTTGATACTATTTCTTTGCCGTATCTTTCGCAAGCACGTTTACCAATAGGTATAATTTCGGCTTCATTAAAATCGCGAACAGTACGGAAAATGTTGGCGTTGTAGCCACCTGCCAAGCCTCTGTCGCCCGCAATCACTATAAGTCGGGTTTTACCACCGTCTTTATACTCGCGCATAAACGGACTGCTTTGACAATCGGGTACTGCAGTTAGTAAATCAACTACATTTTGCACAGCTTTTTCATACTGGCGACCGGCCGCCATTGCAAGATTTGCCTTACGCATTTTAGAAGATGCCACAAGACCCATCGCCTTTGTCAGATGGAGCGTTGAGTCAACACTTTTTATACGCAGTTTGAGCGTTTTGGTGTTTCCTGACATCTATCGTCACCTCGTCATTTCACTAAGGGTTTCTTCAAGTGATGCTATATCTTCATCTTCGAAATAACCCTCTTCAAAACGCTTTAGCAACGCTGATTTCTGGTTTTGTAATTTTTCGTACAAACGCTCTTCAAAATCCTTTACCTTATTTACAGGGATTGTATCAAGCCAGCCCTTTGTAACGGCATAAATTATTGCAACCTGACAACCAACGGAGATTGGGTTGTTACGGCTTTGCTTTAGTACCTCAACTATACGCTCACCAAGCGCAAGACGCGCCTTTGTATCAGCATCAAGGTCACTACCAAACTGAGCAAACGCCTGAAGCTCACGATACTGTGAATATAAAAGTTTAAGTTCACCGGAAACCTTTTTCATACTCTTTTTCTGAGCAGAGCCACCAACACGGCTTACGGAAATACCGGGGTTTATAGCCGGCATAACGCCAGCGTGGAAAAGCTCGGTTTCAAGGAATATTTGTCCGTCGGTAATAGAGATAACGTTTGTCGGAATATATGCCGAAACGTCACCCGCTTGTGTTTCAATTATAGGCAGTGCCGTAATTGAACCGCCACCGTATTCGGGTGCCACGCAAGCAGCGCGTTCAAGCAAACGCGAATGCAAATAGAATACGTCGCCGGGGTATGCCTCACGGCCGGGTGGACGGCGGATAAGAAGCGACAGCGCACGATATGCTACTGCGTGCTTACTTAAATCGTCATATATTATAAGAACATCCTTACCCTGTGCTCTGAAATATTCTGCCATAGCACAACCTGAATATGGCGCGATATACTGCAAGGGGGCACTCTCGGACGCCGACGCTGATACTACAATTGTGTAGTCCATAGCGCCTGCTTTTGTAAGGTTGTTTACAAGGCTTACAACCGATGTGTTCTTTTGACCGATTGCTACGTAAATACATATAACGTCGGTGTTCTTTTGATTTATAATCGTATCAATTGCAATTTCGGTTTTACCTGTTTGACGGTCGCCAATTATAAGCTCACGCTGGCCGCGACCGATAGGTATCATACTGTCAATAGCCTTAATACCTGTCTGTAACGGTACCGATACGCTCTTACGTTCAATAATACCGGGAGCCTCGGCTTCAATAGGACCCCATCCGCTATACTCAATCGGTCCTTTACCGTCAATCGGCTCACCAAGTGCGTTTACAACACGGCCGAGCATTTTTTCACCTACAGGCACCGACAAAACCTTGCCTGTACGACGAACAACAGTACCCTCGCGGACGCTGTTTTCGTTTGAAAGCATAGCTACAGATACGGTGTCTTCCTCAAGGTTTTGAGCAAGACCTGCCGAGCCATCTTCAAATTCGAGTAGCTCGTTTGCCATACAGTTTGTGAGGCCATAAACACGTGCGATACCGTCACCGACAAGAATTACTCTGCCGGTTTCTTTCATTTCGATTTGTGAGCGATAATTTTTTATCTGCTCTTTTATAATATAGCTAATTTCTTGTTGCTTTTCGCTCATACGCTAATCACTTCCCTTGCGCGTTTTAAGTTGGATTTAACGCTACCGTCAAGCAGCTGTCCGTCAAGCTCGACCGCTATACCGCCAATCACCGTACTGTCAATAACACAATTAAGCATTATCTTTTTACCAGTGCGCTTTTCGAGCGCTTTGGTAAGCTCTGTTTTTTGAGTGTCGGTTAGCTCGACCGCAGTTTTCACAACGGCTACGGCGGTGCCGCTTGCCCACTCGCGAAGTCGGTAAAACTCGCTTGCACTTTCAAAAAACTGCTCGGCCTTTGATTGCTCGCACATTAACTGTAAAAAGGATAAAATGTGTGTATTAACCTTACCCTCAAATGCAGCGGCCAGTGCCGTTGTGCGCTCGCTCTTCGGAATGCTGGGGGTTGCTAAAAATTGTAGATATTCAGGACTGTCTTTGAAAACATCTTCTACAAATTTTAAATCCTTATAAAATTCGTCTATTAAATTTTCTTCGCGCGCCAACATAAACAGCGCCTCGGCATAGTTGTTACCTGTCGCTGCCATTATTCGTCACCTATTTTACTAATAAAATCATCAATAAGCGCCTTGTGATCGTCGGCATTAACCTCACGCTCAAGCATTTTTTCTGCCAAAGCGGTAGAAACGTCTACAATCTGCTCTTTTATGGTTTCGCCCACACGCTTGCGCTCAAGTTCGGCATCCTCTTCTGCTTGACGAATAATACCGTCAGCAGTAGCCCTTGCGTCCTCGATAATTTTGTCACCGCGCATCTTTGCAGCATCCGCCGCTTCTTTTACGATGCCTTCGGCCTCTGCCTTTGCACCCGCCAAACGCTCGGTAAGCTCGGCTTGGGCTTGCTCAGCACTGCTCTTTGCGGTCTCGGCATCGGCATACCGGCTTTCGATTTCTGCTTCGCGCTGTTTAAGCATTTTTGTAACAGGCTTATACAAAAACTTTTTAAGCAATAAAAACAAAATTGTAAGGTTAGCAAGGGATATGAGTATCTGCCATAAATTTACGGATATAATATCCAACGGTTGCATTTACTTTTCCCCCGAATTATTTTACTGCGTTAAGCAAAATATTTACAAGCATATCAGGTGCAACAAATATTAGCAAAATTGCAATAACAAGCGCATAAAGACCTGTAGTTTCTGCAACAGCGCAACCCATAAGCATTGTAGTAGTAACCGAGCCTTTACATTCTGGTTGACGACCTATTGCTTCACAAGCTGCAGCTACGGCGTTACCTTCACCAATACCAGGGCCTATACCTGCTATCATTGCAGCACCTGCACCCAATGCACAACAACCTAAAATAATACCAATTGCGAGTTCCATAATATTTTCCTCCGTTTATATAAATTTTTATTTTTTAGACCTTGCTGTTTTTTTTGCTCTGCGGGCAAAGTAATCTTCCTCTGGGAAACCGCTTGCTATATAAAGCATTGTAAGCATCGCAAATATGAATGCCTGCAAACAACCGCTAAACAAATCAAAATAAACCGATAATATTGCCGGTAGACCTACCTGTAAAAATGGTATTTCACCGAGGAATCCCGGCAACCAACCAAGCAACATATTTGAAAGTCCTTGAAGTCCTGCGCCGACCAACACCGAAATAACCGCACCTGATAAAACATTTCCGTAATGACGGAATGCCATTGAAATTGGCGTTGCAACCTCGCTTATAATGTTAAGCGGCGAAAGAAAGGGCACTGGATCACCAAAACTTTTTATATAGTGTAGCGGACCACATTTCATCTTATAGTACGTTATGAGTATAAATACAAGTATTGCCCAACCACCTACTATATTAATGTCAGACGTTGGCGCATAAAGACCTAACAGCGCCATTAGACTCGAAAAAGCGGAAAGCCCCATTATAGCCGCAACAAACGGCGCAAAGCCAGAAAAATAATCACTCATGTTGGTTTTAACCAAAGACTGCGTTTGCTTTACTATCCATTCAGCTATATGCTGACGACGAAGTTCAGCTTTAACTGTAATGCCGTGAGTAAAATACAGACACAAAAAGAATATTGTTATTATTACCAGCGCCGAGTTTACCTGCGATTCGGTTATGGGCAAATTTTGCAAAGGCATTGGAATTGTAAAATAAACCAACGCACCCGAAACACTAATACCCTCACTTGCAGGATTAAAAAGAATTTTAAGCACCATACCAAAAACAAGAGGCAAAATAGCACCTACAAGAAGTAGTATGTCAACTGTTCTAAATCCGATACTTCTATGAGTTTTCGTAAAGCAACACCTCCTTAAAAAGCATCTATACAAATTATTGGTTTTTATTCATTAAAGGTCGCAGCATAATTGCAATACGCGGAAAAATAAGCGGTATCACAACTGCAATTGAATTTAAAAATGGAACTAAAATACCAATCACAGCTAAAACAAAAATTCCCGCAAACCGCAAACTTTGCGATGCCTTTACTGTCTGACGTGCATCTTTTTCATCCTGTGTTACAGCCTTTTGAACAAAAAGCCCCATTACAAAAAAGTTGCCTATAGCCACTGCAGAACCCCAAAAGTTGCCAAGCAGTACTGTATAATTCCATTTGCCAATTATTAAAAACACCGCCTGCATAAGCACACTAAATATTACCACAAGAAAGGCTATATATTTTGTCTCATTTATTACAGTTTTGTTAACTTTCATAAAATCAAAACCATTCTTTCCCATTTTATTAGTATTTTATCATACTCGCGCAATTATGTCTACAAAAAATAAAAATTTAACAAAATATTTTTATTATTTATATTACATACTATATTTGTTCATTAAAAAACCACCCATCACATATATATTTGTGGGGTGGTTTTTTGAAAGCTCTTGGAATTTTGGCAATTATATGGTTATCTCTTTGTGCATTCGCCTTACTTATATTGCACATAAAAAGTCATCGACTTATAAAATCGGTATTTTTAAATGCTGTTTTTGGATTTGTTGCAATAGCTATTATCAATTTAACACGCAGTCTTACCGGTGTGTTTGTTCCGCTTAATTGGTGGACGGTTGCCGGCAGCGGAGTTTTTGGGCTGCCGTGCGTTTGCGGAATAATTTTGGCACAAATTATTATATAAAAAACCGAGCATCTAGTATTTAGATGCTCGATTTAATTTACATATGCGAATACATTATTTCTGCTGTTCCGGTAAGTCTTACCTTTAAGCCTGCCGGCACAAATACGCTGTCGCCTTTTTTGAGCCGCATCATACCACCCGTGTATGATAGAGTTGCAGCGCCATCTAAAATAAGCAACGATATAAAGCTATCGTTATCATAAATGCCAACGTTGCCGTCAAGGTGTATAAGCTCGGTTGTAAAATACTCGCAAGAGGCAAGCTCTCTCACAGTGCCAAACGGATAGAGTGTTACGTCGCCCACCGCACCATAAGGCTTTGTTGGTTTTTGTGTTTTAGTAACCTCGACCGCCTGCTTTATATGAAGCTGACGTGGCTTACCGTCGGCACCAAGTCGTCCATAATCTGACACGCGATAAGTGGTGTTAGAGTTTTGCTGTACCTCGGCAATCAATATACCTTTGCCAATAGCGTGCATGGTGCCTGCCTCTATAAAGAATACATCACCCTTTTTAACCGGTACGTAATTGCAAACGGGCGAAAGGTTATTGTTGTTTATTCTTTCCAAAAACTCACCACGGGTTATATCTTGATTAAAACCGTATATAAGCTTTGCATCTTCATCGCAATCAACAACATACCACATTTCAGTTTTACCGTATTCGCCCTCATTTGCAAGAGCGTACTCATCGTTGGGATGCACCTGAACAGACAACCTGTCCTTTGCGTCAATAAGCTTTATAAGAATTGGAAAATATGTAAAGTCAGCACATTTTTTGCCCAAAGAAGCTTGTCCCCAGGCTTCAACCGCCTGTTGCAAGGTAAGCCCTGCAAGTTCACCGTTGCGAACAATACTGTTGCCGTCCTTGTGGCAAGAAAGCATCCAAGCCTCTGCCGCCTTTTCTTTATCGGTTTCAAAACCATATTCATCAATCAGTCGTCTACCGCCCCAAAGATAATCTTTGAGTGGCGCTTTTAGTAACAAAGGATACATATATTAGCCTCCCCTACTTTTATTTATATAGATATTATATCATTATATCCTGCATCAATCAAGCATTGATTAAAAATATGTTGAAAAAAGACGATTTTTAGCATCAAAACGTGAGTGAATTTTATAAAACTTTTTTAATTTCTGTTTTACATAAATTTTTTATTCACTTTATTTTTGCATATAGTTTTATTCCACTTATCAACCGAGTTTTCCACCAAAAAACTGTCGAAAAACTGCTTTTTATCGCATTTCCGTTTTTTAAACGGTGGAAAACTCGGTTGATAATGTGAAAAACTTTTAGGTTGTTTTGGTTTACATAATGCTAAAAAATGCAACATTTTCCAATAAAATTGTAACCTTTTTGTAACTTGATTTTTTATGTCACATACCCTTATCACATCAAAATATACAAAAGCGCCAAAAAAAGCCACATATCATGCGAATCATTTGATAATATTAGAACAATCCCCAATATCAGCAGCTCGTCACTTGATAACGATAGCCCACCGTTTGCGATTGTGATTTTATGCTGATTTTCGCCTGATTTTTCTGCCTTTCTATTGCCGCTGTTACGCACTTTTGATGCTTGTTTATTCATTTTGAACAGTTCTTCTATAGCGCGATTTTTAATACTGGAAAAATCTTGCATATCATTCAATAATTATGCACTCCCTAAAATTCAAACATTCCGCTATCCTTTAAAAACGGCAGCAGATCAATGAGTTTAAGTAGCTTTATAGCGGCATCTACCTTTTCTTGCCTGGGTGTGCTAAGATGAGGCTTTAGAGCAAGTAATAATCTTGAGCGATTATCATCTTGTTTTGATTTAAGCCGCGACATTACGCTCATTATTTTACCTATTTGTGCAGGGTCTATGCCGTCACCAAACAGTGAGTTTATGTCAAAATCAGATTTTGCGGCGTTTTCTGTTTTAGTTTTTTCGTCTTTACCTAAAATATTTTCTGCCATTTCGCGAACGCGATTAAGGCTGTCAGGGTCGTTAAGCAGCTCCGCCAATTTTTCGCTTATGTCATCCATTCTTTTTTCCGCCTAATATTTTCATAAGTTTTTGTGCAGCATCACTGCTTAAAATCTTTTTCAACTTGTCTTTATCGTTTATAACTTCTTGTATTTTTTTACGATCGGCTTCATTAAGGCTGGACATAACAGCCTCGGTGTCCCCTTTTCGCGCAGCGTCAATTGTTTCTTTGCTTATTTTGTCAAAATTATTATTCATTTGATTTTCCCCCAAAAATATAGTATTATAATGGTTATTAGAGGTGGAAATAGCAAATTCTTGCGATTTCCACGCCAAATCAAGGATTTGGCAACAAGTTTTCTTTGAAAACTTTACCGTATCCATTATCAATGATGTTGCTTTAGAGCCATTATGTCGGCTCTTTGTGGAAATATAAAATATTTCCACCTTCAACAATCATTATATGTATATACTATGTTGAAAGTGGGTGTATTTATGCGAATTGCAGTTATTTCTGACTCGCACGGTCACGGCAGTATTGTAGATAGAATTATACGTCGCGAAGCGCAGGCAGAGGTTATAATCTTTTTGGGCGACGTAACTAAAGATATTGAAGACTTTACCTACGAATATACCGATAAAAAATTTTACATAGTAAGCGGTAATTGCGATTTTTTCTCTGATTACCCATATAGCACGGTTGCCGATGTAAACGGTGTTAAAATTTTTATTACACACGGGCACACGCTTGGCGTTAAGGGTGGGCTTGGCAACTTAATTAAAGCCGCACAGCAACAGGAATGCACCATAGCACTATATGGTCACACCCACGTGCCCGATACAAAATATGTTGACGGATTGCACATTGTGAATCCCGGCTCTTGCGCTCGATCACGCGAAGGTGGAAATAGTTACGCGGTAATAGATATTCGGGAAAACGGAATTCTTACAAGTATAGTCAGAATATAAAAAAGAACCAAACGAATTTTCGTTTGGTTCTTTTGTTTTATTTCTTTATTTTCGCAAAATTTCCAAATGTGTTACCTACGTTTTCAACAAATGAAAAGGTATTGTCATATTTTTTAAGTATATTTTGGAAATCTACTATCTGATGCTTGTTTACCACGCATATCAAAACGTCTTTTTCTTCCATTTTATATGCACCAACTGCCGACAACTTTGTAGCCCCGTGATGAAGGTTATGAAGCACCTCTTCACATATTTCGTCAGCGTGTGTGGTGATAACGGTAAATTTATATGCTTGCTTTGAACCTTGAATAATTACGTTGCCCAAAAAGGTTGATATAAAGCAATATATTATGCACAGACAAACCGGCTTATAATCGTAGCTCATACTTCCTGTTGCATCGGGCTTTGCGTATACAAAGAAAGATACCACCGCAACTATTGCGTTAAGGGTAAGCGTTATCCAAAAGAAATTAAGATACGGGCGCTTTATACTTATGTATTTTGACACTATATCCGTGCCACCCGTAGATGCGTTGTGACGGGCACATATACCGTAAACCAAGCCGCCCAAAGTACCGCTTATTATTACGGGGTAAATGGTGTCGTGACCGCCCGCGTCATATTGAAAAGTCGAAAATTCAGCCTGCTGAAGCCCTAGATATACGAACGAATAAACAAGACAAAATAAAAGTGATTTTTTGGCAAAATCGCGATTCACAAAAAAGTATGCCAATATACAAAGCGGAACGTTTATAAGCAATGACATATAACCTATACTAAAGCCCGTTTTGTACTGTATCATAGTAGCGATACCATTAATGCCCGCAGGAGCAAAGTTGTTTCTTACAATAAATAATTGATAGGTAATCGCAAGCAATATTGCCGCCAAAATTATAAACAGGTATGCGTTGAAATTTTTAATTTTTTTCATATACCATCACCCAAAGCTATTTTAACAAAGGAAAAAATAAAATGCAACAAAAAAGGCGAGATTTTCTCGCCTTTTTTAAAATTATTCTTTATTTGCTTCCTCAATTACTTTTTGAGCAATGTTTGCAGGTACGTTTTCGTATCTTGCAAATTCAAGTGTAAAGGTAGCAGTACCCTGTGTGAGTGAACGCATAGCTGTAGAGAAATCAGACATCTCGGCGGTTGGAACCTCGCCTATGATTTCCTGCATCTTGTTTTCAACGGGATTCATACCGATAATTCTACCGCGACGTTTGTTAATATCACCAATAACGTCACCGAGCATATCGTCGGGAACCAAAACCTTAAGCGTGCTGATAGGCTCAAGAAGTACCGGGCTTGCGTTTGAAATACCTTCTTTAAACGCTATTGATGCTGCCATCTTAAACGCCATTTCAGAAGAGTCAACCGGATGATAAGAGCCGTCAACAAGCGTTGCCTTGATACCAACCATTGGATAGCCTGCTAAAACGCCCTTTAGAGTAGAGTCGCGAAGACCTTTTTCGACTGCCGGGAAGAAGTTCTTTGGCACAGCGCCGCCAAATACCTTTTCTTCAAATACAAGTTCAGTGCTATCACATGGCTCAAATTCAATCCAAACGTCACCAAATTGACCGTGACCGCCCGATTGTTTCTTGTGTCGGCCTTGTGCCTTAACTGCTTTTTGTATTGTTTCGCGATAAGCAATCTTTGGTTTTGAAAGAACTACGTCACAACCAAATTTTGCCTTAAGCTTTGATACTACTATATCGGTATGCTGCTCACCAAGTGTGCTCATAACAAGCTCACGTGTTTCGGTATCATTTTGTACCTTAAGGGTTGGATCTTCTTCCATGATTCTGTTAAGACCCGAGCTTATCTTTTCTTCGTCGCCCTTCTTTGCAGGGTAGATGGCCGTCTTAAGATTTGGAAGTGGGAAATCAATAGCCGCAACCGCCACTGTTCCTGTAGCCGACAAAGTGTCACCTGTAATAGTGTCGCCAAGCTTTGATACCGAGCCGATATCACCGGCTGTAATTTCGTTTGCATCCTCTTGCTTGCCGCCCTTTAGCCACATAACTTTAGATAGACGTTCTTCTTCGCCTGTGCGGTTATTCTTAAGCTTCATATCACCTGTAACTTTACCCGAAATAACCTTAAAGTATGAAAGCTTACCAACAAATGGGTCGGCAATGGTCTTAAATACAAACAATGCGTTTTCTTTAGCCGCATCCAAAGTCACCTTTACGCCGCTTGATAGTGTATAGGTGCTGTCGGCTGCTGATGGTAAAATTTCTGCAATGCTGTCAGCAAACAAGCCTATAGCGTCGCCCGTAAGCTGTACACCGCAATATACGGGGCAAATATCACCGCTTGCCGTACCGGTTTTAAGACCGGTGGTAATTTCTTCGGCAGTGAGTTCTTCACCCTCAAAATATTTTTCCATTAGTGCTTCATCGGTAGATGCAACTGCCTCAATAAGCATATCACGCATCTGTGAAACCTCGGTGCTGGTGGGCATATCGGTTTCGGTAAGATTTATACCATCGGCGGTATATGCCTTATTTACAACCAAGTCAACGTAGCACTGAACAACGTCATCTACTATGTAAGGTACTACAACAGGGCAAACAACCGCACCGTAATTTGCAACAAGGGCTGAAATTACGCGGTAGAAGTGAGCGTGTGTAGAATTTAGCTTACCAATAAAGAAACCAACTGCTTTACCAGCAGCCCTTGCTTTATCAAATGCTTGTTTGGCACCTACGGTAAGACCTGATTTACCCGAAATAGTAACTATAACGCTATCTGCAGCGGCAAGCGCTTCGGTTACTCCACCCGCAAAGTCAAAAAGTCCCGGCGCGTCAATAAGATTTAATTTAACGTCGCCCTTTTCCAATGCGTAAACTGAGGTAGAAACCGAACAACCGCGTTTCTTTTCTTCTGCATCAAAATCAAAAACCGAGGTACCCTCTGATGTATTACCTATTCGCTCCACTGCTTTGGAATGGTAAAGAATGGCGCTTGCAAGTGTGGTTTTGCCCGAATTACCATGACCCAAAAAGGCAATGTTTTTAATTTTGTCAGCTGAATAGTTTTTCATAAGTGTATCCTCCTTGTGAACTTTCACCAAAAAGTTCTGGTTATTGGTTAAGTATATCACATTGTTTTAGCAATTACAACTAAAATTTTAAAAAATTTTAATATCTTTTGTTTAATTCTCACAAATTGTAACTTTTTGTAACCTTTTGGGGCTTAAAGGTTACAAAATTGAAAACATTTGTAACCAAATTGTTCCTTATTTTTTTTGAAGTTATATGTATAATATAATACATAAACTGTGAAAGGAGTTGTAAGTGATGAAAAAGATTTTAAGTATCGCCTTGTGCGTGATTGTGTTAGTGGCCTTATCATCTCTTGTTGCTCCTTCTGCAAGCGAAACTACTAAAGTTTCGGCTGCTACCGCTAATGAGGTTGCAACAAACCCATTGGAAACTCGTTTTCTAAACATGCTAAACCGCAACTTTGTTTACAATGGCGACTTTGATAGCGCCGACACCATTATCAATAATGCGTCGCTGGCACTTCTTGATTTGCGCGACAGCACAAACGAGGATTACATTGCCGACGCTTACGTAAAAAGCTTTGTTAAAGATATGTATGGCATTGAAATTGCCGATATGTCGGGTCTTAACGCAGAGTTTCCTCAGATTGACGGCTTCCTGTACGTTGTTCCCCGTGGCTATACCAGTTATAACCACACCATAGTTTCAATAGAAGAGAACGAAGACGGCAGTTTCACAGTTGTAAGTGATGCAATAATCAAAGGTCACGACGCTGCAGGCAAATCACAAAAGGTTGTTTCACTTTTTGTAAAGAACAGTGATTCAGCATTTGGCTATAATATGATTTACAGCAATATAATTGCGAATTCTACCGATATTTAATGAATTTACGGGCAAATTAAATTTGTCCGTATTTTTTTGAAAATTTTTCTTGACAAATTGCCTCATAGAATATATAATGTTTTGGCACGGTAAAAAACTGAGACATATGGCTGTATAGCTCAGTTGGCTAGAGCATGCGGTTCATACCCGCAGTGTCATTGGTTCGAATCCAATTACAGCCACCAATTCGGCCCGTTGGTCAAGAGGCCTAAGACACCGCCCTTTCACGGCGGTAACACGAGTTCGAATCTCGTACGGGTCACCAAAAAAGCAGATACCCTTTGGGGTGTCTGCTTTTTTCTTTTATTTTGAGTACGAGATTTGAAAAGCACGGTTGGCGAAAGACAATTCTAAATGTCCGGTGGACATTTAGAAAGTGCGGGTGCTTGGTCTTCGGCGTTGCCGTCGAGCGAATCGGACTTGTGCAACAATGAGAATAAATAAAAGGCAGAACACCTATAAGGGTGTTCTTTTTATTTTTTTGCACGAGATTCGAAAAACACGGTTAGGCATATACCGATGACAAGAGTCTAGTAATTTTAAAAAAGCAAGGCAAAAAGCCTTGCTTTTTCTATTTTTCTTCCGTACAAAGTCCTATCAAATCATCTACATTAGCTGTTGCTAAACACTCTACCGTATCTGATGCACCGTAATAGATTTTTACTTCACCATTGTCCTCAAGTATCATACCGCCGGGGAATATAACGTTTTGGCGTAGTCCCTCATCTACCTCATAATCGGTTTCAGGTGCTATGAGTGGCAGCTTGCTCATACCTATTACCTTTGACGGGTCCTCTAAATCAAGTAGCATAATTCCCGCACAGTAACGCTTTTTCCAGGTCTCCTCCCAACCGTTTTTGCCACGTGTGTGGTCAATATCTACTGTATGAAAGGTTGTAAGCCAGCCCTTTTCGGTTTTTATAGGTGGTGCTGCAGGACCAATTTTATCATTAGCATAAGGCACGTGCTCTACACCCATAACAAGTTTGTTATTACCCCAAAATTTAAGATCGGGCGACTGCGCAAACCATATATCAAAACGGTCTACTCCACCGCGCGAATAAACAGGAAAAGGTCTTTCAAGACGTGTATATAATCCGTTTATCTTTTCGGGGAACAGTACCATATTTCGATTATCTGGTGCCGATATGCTCATAATCTCTAATCGCTCAAGATCGTGAATTATGCCCACGCCGCCGTGCACACCGTGTTTGGTGTCAACCGCAAAGCACATATGAAGCACTCCATCTATTACGGTAAGGCGAGGGTCATATATGCGTAAAATCTCATCGGTTTCAATTGCCGACTGCGGTATAAACGGCTTGTCGCTTACTGTCCAATGAATGCCGTCGTCGCTTGTAGCAAGGCCTAAATCAATTCGTGATAAAGGCATAGTTCCGTAACCATTTGTACGAACGTCGTTACGAAAAACCATAATGTATTTACCGTCCCACTTTGTAATGCCCGCATTGTAGATACAGGTAGCCTCGTAGGGAATGTCTTTCATAGAAAGAATTGGGTTGCCCTCGTACCGCTTGATGACGGGCGATGATTTAAGTTCGGGAAAAACCTTTGGCACAATAAAACTCCTTTTTGTATATTAAATATCCTTTGCTAAAACCTTATGACGCCGCCACATTCCTGACAAGAAGTATATCACACCGGGAACAGCAAATCCGTAGGGCGCTAGTCCATAGCCCAGCACAAAGCCGTAAAAGCCCCAATCAAAATATATGCCAAACAGCCAGCTTAGACCTATACGCAATATTACACCGTCTAAAAGTGCCAACACCATAGAAAGTCTTGCGTTGCCAATGCCTTGTATAAGCGCACCCGTGCCGCGCATCATAGCGAGTGCCGGGAACATCCACAGTATTGCCTTTATAAACGTTGACGACATTTCGTGAACGGCAGTATCGTTAGAAAACAGCATAAACATCTGCTTACCAAAGAATATGTAAAGTGCTATAAACACAACCGTCCAAATGCCTGAGAAAATCCAAGCACTATAAACCACTCGTTTGGCGCGGTCTTGCCTTTCGGCACCAATGTTTTGACTTACCATCGGCATAGCCGCGTGGTGTATGCCCTGAGAAATCTTGTTGATAATATCGTCAATCTTAACCCCTGCACTAAACGTAGCCGAGGCAACAACACCAACACTGTTTATCATAGAGTTTACAAACAGCATTGAAATGTTTATACAACCCGATTGTATAGCCATTGGCGTACCGATTGACGCCATCATTTTGGCATACTGTCGGTTTATTTTAAAGCTATTACGCTCAAAGTCAAAACCAAATGACTCTTTGCGTTTGTAAAGATAAAAAAGCGAAAACACAAAAGATACTGCTTGTCCAATAATTGTAGCGTACGCGGCACCTGCTACACCCCAACCTAAAAGACCGGTGAACAATAAATCGAGCACCAAATTTACAACAGACGCAATAGCAATAAACAAAAACGGTCTTTTTGAATCGCCCATACCGCGCAGTACTGCCGATACCATATTATAGCCAGCAGTAAAAACAAGGCCTGCCGCACATATTATCATATATTGCATTGCCATATCATAAGACTCTTTTGGTATGTTCATAACGTCTAAAATAACACTACGAAGCACCAAAATTATAGCCGATAACGCAACCGCCAAAATAAGAACAAGGCTAAAAAGTGTGCCTATGATATTGTTTGTTTCTTTTTTCTTGCCTGCACCAAGTGCCTGAGCCAAAAGCACCTGCCCCGCGTTAGAAAAGCCAAGGCATACCATAGTAGCAAAGTTTACAATCTGACTGCTCTGCCCTACCGCCGAAATGCCGGCAGTACCAACGTATTCTCCAACAATTATCATATCTATTGTGCTGTAAAGCACCTGCATAGCATTTGACAGCATAAACGGCAGCATAAAAAAGAACATCTGCCGCATTATTGGCCCTTTTGTAAAATCCTTCGAAATTGTCCTGCTAGACACCTATTATTTCATCTCTTCTTCTGTTAATTTGCGGTAAACCTTACAAGGATTGCCAAAGGCCATAACCCCTTCGGAAACATCCTTGGTAACAACACTGCCCGCACCTATTATAACGTTATTGCCAATAGTAACGCCCGGCATTACGCGAACCCCTGCGCCAATCCAAACGTTATCGCCCACCGTAATGGGCTTTGCATATTCTATACCGGCGTTACGCTGACTAACGCTTACGGGGTGGCCCGCAGTATAAAAGCCACAGTCGGGCGCAATAAATACGTTGTTTCCAAAACGCACCTTAGCACCATCAAGTATTACGCAATTATGATTGGCAAAAAAATTATCACCCACACTTACGTTATATCCGTAATCGCACCAAAACGGAGATAGCACCATTGTGTTTTGTCCGTGTGAGCCTAAAATATCATCAAGCAGTTTTGATTTGTTTTCAAAATCTGCAGGAGGTAACCGATTATATTCGTGACATTTTTGCTTGCAAGACATTATTTCAATTCCTAATTCCTTATCATAATTAGGATTATAAAGCTGCCCTGCATCGCGTTTTTGTTTTTCGGTCATAGTATCACCGCCAAAATTTCATTATCTACATTTTAACACATTAAAATAATATTTCAATATATAACCAATTAAAAAACCACAGTCTTTGATAAAACTGTGGTTTTACTTTAATTTTGCGTTATTCCTCGCTAAAATCGTCTTTACCTACGCCGCAAAGCGGACATACAAAATCGTCAGGTAAATCTTCAAACTTTGTGCCTGCTGCAATACCGTTATCAGCATCGCCTAAATCCTCATCATAAACCCAACCGCAAATGTTGCATACGTATTTCATATTGTTTTCCTCCCAAAAATTTATTTTATTTCCTCAAAATCGGCGGCGCCGTGTTTGCAAAGCGGACATACGATATCTTCGGGTAAGGTTTCACCCTCGTAAACATAGCCGCAAATCTTGCAAACAAAACCTTTAACGCCATCGGTTTGTGGTTTCGGTTTAACGTTTTCAAAGTAATAGCTGTACGTCATGGTTTCTTTGTCAGAAAGCACGCGCGCCTCGGTAATTTCGCAAATAAACATGCCGTGTGTGTCAAGGTCAACGTACTGGTCAACCTTAAGCGAAATAAACGAATTGATATGACGTGGCAAAAACACAAGTCCGTTATCGGAACGAAGCGGTTCACAATCTGCAAACTTATCAACGTTTCTGCCACTCTCAAAGCCAAATTTTTCAAACACAGCAAAAGGAGCATCGGTGTTTAACACATTTATATTCATTTTGCCTGTCTGCTTAATAATGTGGTGAGAGTAGTTTTCTTTATTTATGGTTACGGCAATCTTATTTGGTGTGTTTGTAACCTGTGTTACGGTGTTAACAATAAGACCATTGTCTTTTTTGCCGTCATTGCAGGTTACAACGTAAAGACCGTAGCCAATGTTAAAGAGCGCCGAAAGGTCGTTTTTATTGGCAGTAGCATCTTGTTGAGCCAAATACTCCATACAAAGCTCATCGGCAAGGGCATTGAGCTGTTTGCCGCTTTCTTCATTAAGTGCCGACAAAATTTTAACCGTGTTTTCGGCAAAGGTAATGTTTTTACTTTTTTCAAACATTTCTTTCATAACCTTTGCGGCAAGCGGAGCCCAGGTACCATTTTCAATAAATGCTACGGTGCGGTTTTGAAAATTGCGCTCGGTAAGATGATTTATGAACTCGCGCATAAAGGGGAATATTTCGGCGTTATAGGTAGTAGTAGCAAGCACCAATTTGCTATAACGGAATGCGTCCTCTACAGCCTCTGCCATATCACAGCGCGCAAGGTCGTTTATAACAACCTTGGGGCATCCGTTTGCACGAAGCTTATCAGCAAGCTGATATACCGCCTTTTTAGTATTGCCGTAAACCGAGGTGTAGGCAATAACTATACCCTCTTCTTCTATCTGATAGCTTGACCATATATTATAAAGGTTAAGATAATAGCCAAGATTTTCGGTAAGCACCGGTCCGTGAAGCGGACAAATTTTTTCTATCTGGAGTGTAGCCGCTTTCTTAAGAAGCGCTTGCACCTGTGCGCCGTATTTGCCAACTATACCTATATAATAACGTCTTGCTTCGCACGCCCAGTCTTCGTCGGTGTCGGGGGTGCCAAATTTTCCAAAGCCATCGGCAGAGAACAAAACCTTGTCGGTACTGTCATAAGTGACAATAACCTCGGGCCAGTGCACCATAGGCGCTGTTACAAAGGTAAGATTGTGTTTGCCAAGACTTAAAGCATCGCCCTCACCCACAATAAGACGGTTGTCGGTAAAATCGGTGCCAAAAAACTGCTGCATCATATTAAACGCTTTAGCAGACGATACTATAGTAGCATTGGGATATCGCTTAATAAAATTCACTATGTTCGCCGAGTGGTCAGGCTCCATATGCTGAATTATAAGATAGTCGGGAGCCTTATCACCCAAAGTGTTTTGAACGTTATCAAGCCACTCGTGTGTAAACGCGGCATCAACCGTATCCATTACAGCGATTTTGTTATCTAATATAACATAGGAATTGTACGATATGCCGTTAGGAACAATATATTGACCTTCAAACAAATCTATCTTTTTATCGTTTACGCCTACGTATTTAATGTCGTTTGTAATAATCAACCTATTTGCCTCCAGTTTTTGTGATTATTATATGCAGATTTTATACCGTTAATCATTCGGTTCTAATAGTTATCTTTTCTATTATTGGTTGCTGTGCTGCAGGAATGGTTCCATTACCGTCGGTAGGGGTTGCCGACTCACAAATTTCGTCCACAACACTCATACCATCAACTACATAACCGAACGTAGCATAGTTTCCGTCAAGGAAGGTGCTATCCTCGTGCACAATAAAGAACTGTGAGCTAGCACTGTCGGGGTGGTCGGAGCGAGCCATAGATATAGCACCACGTATGTGCGAAAGCGGATTGTTGTGTCCGTTTGATGCAAACTCACCAACGATTGTCTTGCTTGAGCCACCTGTTCCATTACCCTCCGGGTCACCGCCCTGCATCATAAAGCCCTCCATTATTCTGTGGAAGGTAAGACCATCATAAAAGCCCTCTTTGGCTAGCTGCACAAAATTTTCGCAGGTAATGGGCGCACTTTCAAAATCAAGCTCTACCGTTACGGTGCCATAATCCTTTATTACAATATCAGCGTACGTTGTATCTGCGCCGCCACAGCCTGTAAGGCAGGCAAGCATTGCAACTACAACCATTATAATTATAATACTTTTGCTTTTAAAATTTTTAATCATTTGTTCTGCTCCTTATAACTTTTGTTTTAGTAAAATCATTATTTTAATTGATTATATCATACGATTTTTTTACAGTCAACCGATAAAATAAGTTCTCGCTTTTGCGAGAACTTATTTAAAGTGCTTATTATTCTTTAAGCATTAGTCGCACAATCTCTTTGTCGGTCTGCTTCATACCAACCTTGCCTATGTAACCTACACAGCTGATAGTTTCGCCCGCATCCTCTTTTAAAACGCCGGTAAATGCCTCGTAGGTTTTGTCACGCATTGCAAGTGCGTGCGCAAGCATTGCCGCGTCAAGCGCCGATGCTATTTTTGCAGCGCACGAGGTTTTGGCTCCATCGCAAATAACACCGGGAATATTAGCAAGCGTGTTATCGATGGTGTTTTTTATTTGTGTAACACTGCCACCTACTATATATGTAATAGACGCTCCCGCCGCGCAGGACGCTGATATTGCGCCGCAAAACGCCGACAACTTGCCTATAAACTCTTTTTGATAAACGGTAAGCAGTCCCGAAAAGACAAGCGCACGGTAAAGCTTTTCTTGTGGTATGGATTTTTCGCGTGCATAAACTATAACGGGAACGCTTGATGCAATGCCCTGATTGCCACTGCCCGAATTTATTATAACCGGCATGTCGCAGCCATCCATACGCGCCTCGCTTGCCGCTGCGGCATAAGCACGCATTCGTGTTACAACATCCTCTGGGTACGCATCACGAATAACCCTGCCAATACCTACCCCATAGTCGCCTGCCATACCTTCATAGGCTATGTCCATATTGCATTGTATAACGCGGTCTAGTATTGGCTTTACGAGCGATATATCCACCGTATCGGCAAATTCTTTTATGTTTTCAACACTAAGAGCCGAACGGTCGGCAACTGTGGGCTCGCCATCTATGGCATCGCTTTTAAATATTTCTTGATTATTTTTTGTAATTCGCACTATGTTTATATGGTCGTAACGCACCTCTACCGTAACGACGTCGCCATTTGCCCTTGCCTCAATTATAAAATGTAGCGGTATTTCGGAGTCGAGGTATTCTACAGTGCACTTTTTGTCTTGCAAAAATTGTTTTGCCGCGGCACGCGTATCGGGGGTTACTGCCTCTAATACCTCCATAAGTCTGTGAGCATCACCGCCAAAAGCACCTAGCGCACAGGCTGGCTCAATGCCCGTAAGGCCTTCAGAATTGGGTATTGCCACACAGCGAACGTTTTTAATAATATTGCCGCTGCAGTAAGCCACAATGCTTTCGGGGCTTGTACCCAAAACCTCGCGCGCACGCGCCGAAGCAAAGGCCAGCGCAATCGGCTCGGTACAGCCCATAGCAGGGATTAATTCTTCCTTTAAAATATTTAGGAAATCGGATGAGATTTTTTGTTCTAACATATTACTCCTCCAAAAATTTATGTATGTATCATATCATATTTTTGAATTTTTTTCAATATTTGCACTCTTTTTGTCAACAAGTTTAGTTTTGTGAATATTAATTTTTCTTGACAAATCAAACATATGGTTTATAATGGTTATTGAAAGTGGAAATAGTAGATTTTGCTATTTCCACGCCAAATCTTTGATTTGGCAACAAGTTTTCTTGGAAAACTTGACCATAGCCATTATCGATGATATTGTAAAACAACCTAATTTTAAAAATTTGGTTGTTTTAGAGCCGATAAAATCGGCTCCTTGTGGAAATATTTCATATTTCCACATACAACAATCATTATAATGGTAAATGTAATCTGTTGATTACGCAATTAAAAATATCGTTTTCGATATGGGGGAGTAGCAAGCGCACCTAGTGCGTTGCAAGTCAACAATCTCGATTTTTTATAAAATCTGGCTTGCCTTAAATTGTGAGACTCATGTAGAGCCTTTACAAAGGTTGTACATGGTGTCTTTATTTTTTGTTTTTCACCGAGTGCAGCGTTTGTTGCGCTCGGTATTTTTTATGCAAATAAAAAAAGGAGAAATCTATTATGAGCTTACCCATTGTTTTATTATTGTATTTTATTTCCGGTGCGGCACTTGTTTTCTTTTCTATGAAATGTGCCGACTACGTTGACCTGCTTGACAAAAAAACAAATATGTCAGGTGCGTTTATCGGCGGTGTTATTCTTGCAGCTATCACTTCCCTGCCCGAGCTTATTACCAGTATCTCGGCAGTAACGGTGGTCAATAAACCCGAATTGATTATTGGTAACGTGCTGGGCAGTAACGTTTTTAACCTGGTTATTTTCGGTGCAACAACAGCCCTTTCTGTTAAGGCGTTTGCTAATGCAAAGGTTGGCAAATCGCACCTTGCCACCATTATTTGCACAATCGTTGCCGACTTGTTAATGCTTGGTACCTTTATTATAGGCGCTAACAACACACGAATACCATATATACAAATAAATGCCGCTTCTCTTATTATTTTGGTTATTTACTTTATTTCACTTAAGTTTCTTGCAAACGATGACAACGAAAACGACGAGGAGGATAATTCCTCACTTACGCTTAAGCAGATTATAACTCGTTTTATAATTATGGCGGTAGGCCTTGTAGCTATGAGCTTTGCCGTAACCTATTTCACCGATATAATCGACGAAAAATTAAAGCTTGGTGCTTCTTTTGCAGGCGCGCTTTTCTTGGGTGTTGTTACATCCCTTCCCGAACTTTCATCAAGTATTACACTCGTTCGCAAGCGCAACTTTAACGCAATGGTTGGTAACGTCGTTGGCAGCAATATGTTTAACTTTACCATCTTTAGTGTTGCGGACTTTATTGCAGGAAAAACACCTATCTATTCATTAAATCCCGATAAAGCAACCCTTAATATGCTTTACTTTGGCATTATATCAACCGTTTTGGTGGCAACATCAATCCTGCTTCAAAGGCAGTTTAAAAAATCAAATCCAACCAAGGGTACAAAGCTTGCAATATACGCGGTGCTTGGCATTGCAGTTTGTGCATCCTATGTAACCTGTATGGCATTGTCGAGATAAGTTTTGATAAGTCAAGAGTAATTTTTTACTCTTGACTTTTTTCTTGCAATTTTAAAGTATATATTGTAAAATTTCATTGTAATAATTTTCTTTAGGAGTAGCGTTATGAAAAGTTACGATATTGCCGCATACATTTGGCCGGCATATACAGGTGATGAACCTCGAACAAAAATCTTTTGGGATGAAGAAATCGGCGAGTGGCAGACCGTACGTGATGCGTATGGTTATGTTAAAGATAACGGTTATGTGTGGAATCGCAAACCACTTTTAGGCTTTCAAAACGAGGCGGACCCCACGGTTATGGAGCAACAAATTAAACTGGCTCTCGACCACGGTGTAAACGTATTTATATACGATTGGTATTGGTACGACGACCGTCCGTTCCTTGAGCAGTGCCTAAACGACGGATTTTTAAAGGCAAAAAACTGCAAGGATATGAAATTTTACATTATGTGGGCAAACCACGACGCTAACTACACCTGGGATCGCAGAAATGCAGGCAAGCTGTGGGATACCATATGGCGTGGCGACGTAACAATAGACCAATTTTATAATATCGGTCGCAGATGGATTGACCAATATTTTAAATGTGAAAACTATTATAAAATAGACAACAAACCTGTTGTTAGCATTTATGCTCTTAAAAACTTTGTAAAGGGCTTTGGCAGTCTTGAAAACACACGCAAGGCTATGCAGTGGCTTGATGACGAATGCAAAAAAGAGGGCTTTGGCGGCGTGCATTTTCAGTTTGTGCGTTGGAACGGCAAGAGCGAGAATATATCGGGTGTTGACGGAGGCACTATTGAAACCACCAACGAGCTTATCAGTGAGCTTGGATTTTCTTCACTTACACATTATCAGTTCGTTCACTTTACACCTATTGACCGCGACTATTTAGAGCTTTTACCTGATGTTAAAAAAGAATGGGAAACGGTTGCCGAAATATATCATGTTCCATATTTTCCTCACGTTTCAATCGGTTGGGACAATAACCCCCGTTTTAAAGATTTTAGCTGGGGCGTTTGCAAAAACAACACACCGGAAAATTTTGAAAAGGCTTTGCGCGAGGCAAAAGATTTTGCCGACAAAACAGGCGTTTCACTTATCACTATTAACAGCTGGAATGAATGGACCGAAAGCAGCTATCTATTGCCCGATAACGTAAACGGTTACGGGTATTTAGAGGCGGTTAAAAAAGTGTTTAAAGAAAAGTAATGCAGCCCCTTGCCTTCCTCTGATGAGGAAGGTGGATTTTGCGTAGCAAAAGACGAAAGGAGAGAAAAAAACAGACTCTCTCCCTCAGTCATTTTTACAAAATGACAGCTCCCTCGTCAGAGGGAGCCTTTTTTATACGCAGCTTTATAAATATTCTTGCATCTGCTTGCGCAGCTTTTCTTCCAGCTTTATAAGCCGCTTGCAAATATCTTTTGATACCTCGTCTGCCGCTTTATATTCGTTTAGATAGCGATTAAGCGATTTAATACCCATATCGCAGCCATCGGTCATAAGGTCGGCTATAGTATTGTCGGAATCATCCATACCTAGCTTCATTGTGGTTTTCATCCACGACATACCCTTTGCCATTGGGTTTGGGTCCTTGCCTTCGTCGTGATATTTACCTAAAAGCTGTTGCAATTCCTTGTCAAGCTCGTCGTGCTCGTCCTTACAAGCGTTAAGACACTCACGCATTTTATTGGATTTTACGTGGTCATACACGTCGTGAATAGATTTTACACCCATTTTTATGCCCGCATCACACTCGCGAAGCAGCTTTATTGTATCTTGCTCTACCATAAAAAACACATCCTTTCGGTGTTAGTATTACCGAAAGGATGTGTTGGTATTAATTTTCTTTTAAATCAAAAAGCTTTTTATTGTATATTAAAAGCAAGTTATTCTTTTTATCGTTTGAAAACACCAAATAAAAATCATCGTCAATATGAGAGTAGTTGTATATACCCTGATCGCTCATATTGTACATTTTACTCCATTTGTAATGCCTGTTCTCAAAAGAAGCAGCAGTATGAAGATATATTCTATACTTTCCGCCTTTGGCAAAACAAAATTCATAATAAGCACGTGAATATTTGCCGCCGTGCTCAATTTTTTCTTTTATTTCTACCAACCGATCTTCAACTATTACCAGATTTTTACTTGTTATTTTTCTGCCTATTATTGGTATAAAAAGTGCATATATTCCGGCCACTACACCCAATATTCCTATTATTGCCAAAAATATTGCCATTATCTTGAGCCCGTCCCAAAATTCGCCCGCAAGCAACAAAAGAATTGTACTCAATATAGCCAATACCAAAAAGGTTGTTATACTAGGCTTGTATAATTCTTTAATATCTTGTTTAATGTTTTGAAGAGTTAGTGTTTCTTTAGGTATTTTATTTAAATGTTCACTCATAAAAAGAGTCCTATCTGCAATTACTTGCTTCTATTTTTAGCGGAGTTTGTTTACCGTCAACCAATATTTCACCCTTTATATTAGCATCTACACAATACGAAAGGATGACGTCTGCCACCGCGCAATCGGTATTGTCACGGACTATTTCGTTATCATAAAACTCAAGATTTTTACAAGAATATGCATAAATTACTGTCTGATCCGACACTGTAAACTTATTTTTGTGTATCTTAATGTTTTTATGATATGGTTGCTCTGTTTCGGGCTTTGGCACTACGGGGCAGATACTTATCACCCCGTTGCAAAACTGATACATAGAGCTCATACATTCCTTACCAAAGGTGTTTTCGGTAATTTCTACATCGTGGCACTCACCCGATTCAAACCAACCGTTAGAGTCGCCCGCTACCAAAATGGCCGAGCCCGAGGACTCGAAATAGTTACCCTTTATCAGCACCTTTTTTGGTGTGGAAATAAGCAGTCCGCGCGCGCGGCAGCTACCAAAATAGTTGCCCGTGCACTCAAAGCTTGCAGTATTAGTAAGATTATCGAGCGCAAATTCTTCGCCGCTGTTTATAGCGTCAAGAATCTCATCGGGAATTTCCTCTTCAAAAGTGAGTATAAAGGTCTTATCGGTTTGAAGTTTATATTCATTTGCCTTAACGTGACACGCGCCGCTCATATTGCCGCGCTTTATAAAGACTATATCATCGCCCTGCTTTGCCCAATAATGAAAACCGCACGCCTGACGATGACCATAGGTGCAAAGCACGGTTTTATTATCTATAACCTCTGATAAGATAACGCAACAGCTATGCACGTTTATCGGGTCGTCCATAAGTGCGTGGAATTTACAGTCCTTTATAACCACGTGACCCGATACGTTTGTTATGTGCATGCCGTCGTCACGTCCGCTTGAAACAAAGCGACCGCACTGATTGTTTGGCAAAAAGTCAACACTTTGGTATGTTAAGTTATGGCAAAACTGTGCAAGGCAGCCCAGTCCTCCACAAGAATAAAAGGTTGTGTTTTTTACGGTTATATCGCGACATCGCTCACAAAAAACGCCTGCGTGTATGCGCACGTTGTGCCTAATGTTTAATAGGTCGCCTGCCACGAGCTTTTTAGGCTCTTTAAACTCAAGTCGATACACACTATTTCCCAGCGGTGTTACCGAGTTATAGTAAATGTCGCCCGTGTTTTTACGAACGGTAAATTTTTCGCTTTCAAAGGCTATGGCATTATTGGTGGATTTGTACCACTCGCCGGCGCCAACGTAAAATTCAAACGTGTTATCTGCAATGCGGTGAGGAAAAGCATCGGGGTCAACAAAAATCTCTGCACCTACCTCGTCGCACGAAAGCACCTTACCCTCGGCGGCAAGTGGGTATTTCCAATCAACGTAAAAGCCATCAAGTGTAACGTTTTCGCACTCGTCCAGTGTAAAAACCTGCATGTGCCCCTCTAATAAAAATTTGGCGCCGCAACCGCGCAAAACACAGTTTTTCATACCCTTTAGCCATAGTGCAAGCGTTCTGTACGGTTGAGGGTCAGAATTTGAAATGCGATAGTCATATCGCATTTCCTCATGTGGTGAAAAATAATATTCATCCGCCTCAAATACAAACTCGGTATCTTGGGGATTTTCTATAAACAACTTATAAAGCGCGAGCGTGATATCGGTTTTGGGTAAAATGCCCCATTCACGCAGTATGATGGTTTTCATAAGTTTAGTCTCCTTTTTTTAAACCTCAAAATCAAGGCACAATCTTGTTTGGGTAAAGGGGCGCACAAAGGTATCGGCAACGTGCACGTGCTCGGGGTGGGTAGCGTAGCCCTTTAAAGAAGCCTCGTCCTCAAAAACCGAGTAGAGCATTACGTCGGCATTAGATGATGCAAGGCCTGCAGTTTGCACCTCAATTTCGATAAGACCGGGTATTTTACCAAAAAGGCCCTCAAGACCGTTTTTTATTCCCTCTTTAACCGAATCGTTATTGTGTTCCTCTTTTAATTTCCACAAAATTATATGCTTTACCATCACTTTTGCCACCTTAAAATATATTAGCTTTTGTCTCTCGTGTCCGAAAAAGAACTGGTCTAAAAACCTGATTTTCTTACAATGTTTCACAATATTTGTCTTTAAAATCCAAAACAACCTTTTTTAAGGTGTAATCAATTTTCCTGTCGCAAAAATCAGAAATATGTTTTGGGATTTCCTTATAATATGCTTCAGCAATTCCTCCGGCTATGCACGCTTCTGTATCAGCATCGCCACCAAGAGATACCGCATTTCGAATCGCACTTTCGTAATCAGTGGAGTCTAAAAAAGCGATGATTGCAGGAGGCACGCTATAAGACGCTCTACTATCAAAAACATAATTATTTCTTATTTCGTCAAGATTTTTTGAAAGATTATAGTGGAATTTGTTTTCTAAAAAACTACGAATTTCATCCTTGCTTTTTCTATTCCGAGCGAAAAAAACTGCCGTTGCAACCGCTTGCGCTGCTTTTATTGCTTCGCTGTTTTTATGCGTAAAAAAACAATTTGCTTTTGCTTGAAGAAGCACTTGATCAATAGTATCATACGCATAACCAATCGGCACAGAACGCATCGCTGCACCATTAGCATAGCTTCGGTTTACTTTATATGTATCAGACCTTGCCCATTCCGAAAACATATTGCCAAATCCCGCATGCGGATAGAATGAATAATATTGGCGAAACTGTCCTGCATATTCCAAACCGCGTTTTCGAATATTCCAACGGGTAATAGTATCAGGATTATTTAATATTGATTTGCAAACAGCAACTGTTAAAACAGTATCATCGGTAAATGTGCTGTCCTTTTGGAATTCAAAATCATAATCCTTTGTACAATGAGTTTCATAGTACGAACCTATTATGTCGCCATATATTGCACCGAACATATCATCATCGCCTCTATGTGTATTATAGCATAAAATCGGTGGAGGGGCAAGGTTTTAGTGATATTCTGTGCTCCGCACAGAGTGATATTTTCACTTCGTGAAAGTGATATTGAAACCTACGGTTTCAGTGATATTATATTCGCCTTTAAAACTCGCAAAGCGAATATCACTTGAACGAAGTTCAAATATAACTGCGAAGCAATATAACTCGCCGCCGGCGAATATAACTGAAAAAACTCTTGTTCTTTCGAACAAGAGTTTTTTCTGGGTAGTTTGAACTTAATGACACGTATAAAATGTGCCTGAAAGCCAAAGGTTTTCTACAATTTTTTTACATACCCGTAACATCTATGCGCGGTACGAAAGCTCCGTCCGGTGCTGAGGAACGGTCTATGCCAAGTTGCTTATCCATAATTGCCTGCGCACTTTTCATAAATTCGGCAGGGTTATCAATATTAAAACTTGCCGCATTTATCTTAGTATCCCTTTCTTCATAATCAAAATGGTGCACAAGAGTTCTTATTATATCATCTGCCATTGCTGCATATTTTTCGGAGATTTTTCCTTTTCTTTTGAGCTTTCTAACCTCTGACAAAAGACCATAATAATCCTCTTCTTTTGAGGTTTCCATCAACCTGTTTATTTGCAAAACTCTTGCATCGGGGTGATTTTTAAAATCACCATTTTTTAAATATTTATCGGCTTTTCCTTCAAGTTTTCTCTTTTCTGAATTTGTAAGTAAATCCGTATCGGTTTGTCCGAATAAATACTCAGCAATTTCAAAAATCGCATCAGGGTCGCCCAATTTTGCTGCTTCCTCCAATAATTTCCTATCTATTGGTGAAGAATTTTTTGATTCTTGATAAAGCTTTCTACCTTGGCTTAATCGTTCGTTCTTTTCCTTTTCTTCAAGATATTTAATTGCGTTAGGATTACCAAGTTTCGCTGATTCTATAACAAGTTGTATATCTCCATCTATACCGCGTCTGAACATATCTTCAGTTTGGGCAAGTTTTTCCGCCTCAATGGCTTGCATGCGCTTTTCGCTATTTAATCTTTGTTGTTTCAAATCAAAAGTTCTCTTAAGCCCCTCCAGCTCTTTTTTAGCCTTCTTTTTCTTGTCATTGTTGATACTTATATCTGAAAAAAGAAAATATATTCCGCTTGGTATAATAAAAATACCTGCAGAAAAAACACCCGTAAGAAGCATGGTACCCAGCATATAAAAAAACTTTTCCCTTTGAAAAATACTAACAATTGCCGCCTCAAGCATTATCACCAATACGCCTAATCCTATAACCTTCCAAAAATCAGATTTATCTAAAGCAAAATTAGCCATATCGATTTTAAACAAATTCAAAAAGTAAGTTCTCATCGGTTCGTATACTATCGCGAACACAATAAATCCTAAATACACAAGAACTGTCAAAATTCCTATAAGAATCCTTTTATTATCCTTTTTGCTATCGGCAACTATCTTCTCCTGCTCTTTTACCTTAGAGTCGGTATATTTAACCTCTTTCTCTAATTCCTTTATTGTTGCAAGATATTTATCAGGATTTAATACTCTTCCATTCATAGACAAATTCTCCTTAAAATAAAATTTTCTATTATTTCAAAAACGCTTTTAATTACATTCCTCTTGAATCAATTCCTTTTCCGCCCATCATTCCACTCGAAACTGCGTGCCACGCTTCATCTTCAGTCAACTCAGCCGAGGAATTGTTGCCACCAAAATTCAAACCACCGGAGTAATACTCCATCTCATACTTAGAGGAACTATAATACTGCCCTTTTGCCAACGCGTTTTTCGTGATTTCCTCTATTCTTCTTATGCAATAATCGCGCTGTTCTTTTGGAGTCAACCAAACTTTTTCTTCACACTTCAAAACAATATATTCATATTTTTCCGCTTCCCGATAACCAATATCATATAAAAATTCAACCCAGGAATATAACTTTTGATACATTGTATCACTTTTGGCACCGTTTTTTAAAGTTACCAGCCATCCCTCCAAATTATTGATGATATCTTTCATAGGAACTTCATTAGCAAGTTGTTTATACTCAATAATTTTTTTAAGTTCCTGTTGTTTCTCTTTCTGCTTCTCTTCTATTTTTTCCTTTTCTTTCCGCAATTCATAAATTTCTCTCAATTGTTTCCTAGCCATTATACGAGGGAATAGCGTAAATATTATATTGATATTTAAAAGCTCCCAAGTAAAAAATCCTATTACAAAAAATAAAACGTTTTTCCAAAGTAATGTAACAATATCCGTAAAATTCAAAACAAAAAAATCAGGAATCCAAGCAAACGGATATATATTATATCTTGAAAGACAATAAACAATGAGTAGAGATAAAATATATAAAAGAATATAATGTAGAATATTGTACTTAACTGACTTACTATATCTTTTCCATTCTTTTGTTTTTTGCAAATTGATGATTTCCTGTTTCTTACGCCCAATTTCCAGTTGAAAAGTATTAATTTGTTCATTGAGTTTTCCTTCTGCATTTTCAACCTTTTCAGCAGTTATTTCTCCACCAAATCGACTTTTTTTAAATGTGCGATAATTATCAAGAAACGAACTCATTTCTAAAAATTCCACGAATAAACACCACCAAAATCAACTTTTGAACACATTATAGCATAAAAGTGGCGGAGAGGCAAGGTGTTAGTGATATTGAAACCTGCGGTTTCAGTGATATTCAATAAGGTGCGTAGCACCGTCATTCTTCGTAGCAAGATTTATCTTGCGGAGAAATATTCGCCTCTTAAACTCGCGAAGCGAATATCACTTGGAGTTTAGTCCAAATATCACTGCGAAGCAATATAACTCGCCGCCGGCGAATATAACTAAAAAACTCTTGTTCTTTCGAACAAGAGTTTTTTGGAGGCACCACCCAGAATCGAACTGGGGATAAAAGCTTTGCAGGCTTCTGCCTTACCGCTTGGCCATGGTGCCATATTCAATTTGTTGGGGGTTAAATAAAGGGCGCTTACCTTGAAGCGCCCCTTTGGAGCGGATTACGAGGCTCGAACTCGCTACCTCCACCTTGGCAAGGTGGCGCTCTACCAGATGAGCTAAATCCGCATAATAATGGTGCCTCCGGTCGGAATCGAACCAACGACACGGGGATTTTCAGTCCCCTGCTCTACCGACTGAGCTACAGAGGCAAATGGCGACCTGGATGGGGCTCGAACCCACGACCTCTAGCGTGACAGGCTAGCGTTCTAACCAACTGAACTACCAGGCCAAATGGTGGGAACAACAGGGCTCGAACCTGTGACCCTCTGCTTGTAAGGCAGATGCTCTCCCAGCTGAGCTATGCTCCCACGAAACGCTGGCTCTGTTAATCGCAACTCACCGGCGACGAACACTATAATAGCACACACGCCCAGCATTGTCAAGCATTTTTTTGAAAAATTTAAAAATTTTTTATTTTTTCAAAAAGGACCTTATCTCGTCACTTGTAAAGGTGTAAACGCTGCCGCAAAACTGACAAACGGTTTCGGCTTTTTCCATTTCATCTGCCATCTCTGTAAGCTCTTCTTGGCTTAAAGATTTAAGTGCGCTTTCAAATCTTTCCCTCGAACAATTACATTTATATGTGACAGTCTGCTCCTCTAGAACCTCAACCTCAAAACCTGTAAGCGCAATCTTTACAATATCAAGTATATCTTTGCCCTCGTCAAGCAGCGTAGTAATAGGCTTCATAACCTTTATGTTAGCCTCTAGCTTATCAATAACCTCGTCATAGCCGTATGCCGCAGGAAGAAGCTGAATAATATAACCGCCTGCAACGCGTACTGTAAGGTCGGGGTTTACAAGCACACCCAATGCACACACGGTAGGAATTTGCTCGCTTACGGCATAGTACGCGGCAATGTCCTCGGCAATTTCGCCCGTAGCAATCGGCACAAAGCCATTATATGGCTCTTTCATTCCTAAATCTTTTATTACATATAAAGTGCCGTCACGACCAACCGCGCCGCTAACGTCAAGCTTGCCGTTTTCTTTAAGTGGAATTTCTACCACAGGGTTTACGGCATAACCACGCACATCGCCACAACTATCTGCTACTGCAATTACTGCTCCGCTTGGACCGTTACCGTCTATTTTTACGGTTATTGTGCTATTTTCGCCCTTTAGGGCGTTGCCCATAAGTGAGGTGGCTGTAAGCAATCTACCCAAGGCGGCGGTTACAACCGCAGACGTCTTGTGCAGGCTTTCGGCACGAGCTACAATATCTGTACTGTCAAGCGCGGTTGCCATAACAAGCCCGTCAGATGTTATGCATCTTATTAGTTTTCCCATTTATTATTTCACTTTCCTTGTAACGTATACAACACGCTCGGTTGTGCCGGTAGGCGCGTTTTGGCTCATATCGTCAAAAGCCGCCTCAATTTTAAGCCCTGCCTTTTCGAACGCATTTTCTATTTCATTTTTGGTATAAGCGCGCTCGCAAAAGCTTTCACCGGTTCGATAATAAGAATCACCCTGAGGGGTGAAAAAATCAAGATTTATCTCAACTGTATTTTTGCCGTCATATTCGTTTTGCCACACACAATAAACGTCGTCGGTATCGATAACAAAAGTATTATTACCCAAAACCTCGCTGTGTTTATACTCGGTGTTAAGGTCGAATATAAAAAGTCGGTCTTTTTCAAGAAATAACGACACACGCTCTATCGCCTTGCAAAAATTTTCATAATCGGTTATATGATTTAGCGAATCAAGGCAGCAAATGGCTCCGTCAACAGTACCGTATAAATCAAGCTGCGTCGCGTCTTGGCAAAGATATAAAACATCATTGCCGGCATCAAATGATTTTTCGCGAGCGATTGCCAGCATATCATACGATATATCAACGCCTATTACCGAAACGCCCTTCTCGGCAAAACGGTTGCTGAATTCACCCGTACCACAAGCAAGGTCAAGCATTAGCGTTGGCATACGGTCAAAGATTTCAAAAAGAGAGCAGATGTAATCTGTTCTCTTTTTATAATCAACATCTTGCATTAACGCGTCATACGAGTAAGCAAAATCGCTATACATATCTTAATCCTTCAAACGCTCAAGAACTGTTTTTGTGCCCTTGCTCATAGTGCGATTAACGCGGCTAATAGTTGCGGTTGACGCACCTGTTTCTTCAACTATGTCGTTATAGATTCTGCCTTCACTAAGCATTTTTGCCACAGCAAAGCGCTGCGCCAAAGACTTAATCTCTTTTGGGGTGCACAAATCCTCAAAAAGATGGTGACACTCCTCCTCGGACTGAAGTGTCATAACCGCGCTGTAAAGAAGCTTTGAAAAATCTTTTTCTGCCATTTTTGTATCCTCTTTCACTTAATATTCATAAACGCCATCAAAAACTTTTATAGCGGACCCACGCATAAATACCGTGCCGTCGTTTTTGTAGGTTATAAATAAATCCCCACCAACCAGATGAACGGTAATTTCGGTATCGTGCTTGCAGTAGCCGTTTAGCACCGCCGCCACTGCCGCCGCGCAGGCACCCGTACCGCAAGCAAAGGTTTCACCGCTGCCGCGTTCCCAAACGCGCATTTGCAAGGTACTTTCGTCAATAACACGAATAAATTCGGTATTTACCCCTTGAGGAAACATTTCGTGATGCTCAAAATGGGGGCCTATTTTTTCAAGATTTAGACTTTCTATCTCGTCACAAAACGTAACCGCGTGGGGATTACCCATAGAAACTGCGGTAATATTATAGCTGTTGCCATCTACCGTTATAGCAGTATCAATTATTGTATCACAATCGGCGATTGCAGGAATTTTTTCGGGTGACAACTCTGCCTTGCCCATATCTACCGTTATTGTTTCCGCCACACCGTCTTTATCGGTAATATAAAGCGTTTTTATTCCGCTTAACGTTTCAATAGTTATGGTGTCCTTATGTGCAATGCCGCTATCATAAACAAACTTACCCACGCAACGAATACCGTTGCCACACATTTTGCCTTCGCTGCCGTCAAGGTTGAACATACGCATTTTAGCGTCAGCCATCTTGGACGGACATATTAAAATTACACCGTCAGCACCCACGCTAAAACGACGCGGTGACATCATTTTGGCAAGCTCGTTTGGATTGTCTACCTGCTCGGTAAAACAATTTATATACACGTAATCGTTACCGATGCCGTGCATTTTTATAAACTTGATTTGTGGCAAAAAACCACCGCCTAAAAAAATAATGATTGGCACACATAGCACCAATCATTATTATAAATTATGATAAAATTAAAGTCAACAAAAAACTTTTATGCTTTAAAGACATAAACTTTAAACTTGTTCTGACATTTTGGGCAAATCGTAGTGTGCTTGCCCTTTTTTCGTGGAAGTCGCAGTACAGCGTGGCAACGAGGGCATTTTTTATAGACATGGGTATAATCCGCCTTGCGTTGACGACGAATTCCCATTTTATACTGTATGCCAACCTTTAGCTTTGCGGCAAATTTGTTTTCACGCTGACGTGCCGAAATGTTGCGCGAAAAAAAGCGGAAAATGGCATAGGTTGTAAGTGCATATACCACTATCTGTAAAACGAGCGACCTTACAAAGCAGTTGGTTATAGCCAATATAGATGCCAAGCCGAATATAATATAGAACAATTCATCCACACCGTAGCGACCGCTTAAAAAGCGCATAAGTTTATATCTAAAATTCATATAATTACCTCTTTCACGTATATTATATACCCTCAAAAACAAATATTTGTGAACGCAAAATTAAAGTTTTTGCATTATTATATAAAATGTGTTACAATTACTTAAAATAAGTTTTGGGGAGCAAATTTATGTTTTCAATGGTAAAAAGCGCAGGCATTTTTGGTATCAATTCATATATGATTGAAATAGAGGCCGACGTATCGGGTGGATTGCCCAGCTTTGACGTGGTAGGACTGCCTGACACGGCGGTAAAAGAATCTCGTGACAGGGTGCGCGCGGCCATTAAAAACTGTGGTTATAAGTTCCCCACCGGTAGAATAACGGTAAATCTGGCTCCTGCTGACAAGAAAAAAGAGGGCGCAGTTTACGACCTGCCAATACTTATCTCTATACTTATAGCATCTAAACAGTTAGATTGCAATACCTGTGATTGCGCTTTTTTAGGTGAGGTGTCGCTCGATGGACAGGTGCGCAGCATTAACGGCATTATTGCTATGGTAATTGCCGCAAAGCAAAACGGTATTAAAAATATATTTATTCCCTTTGACAATGCACGCGAGGGCGCCGCGGTAGAGGGTATAAACGTTTATGGCATTAAAAACATAAAAGAGCTTATCGACCATCTGACAGTCTTTACCACACTTTCCCCTGCAACACCTATACAGTCTGACGAGAGTGCACTAAACGCTATGCTTGATTTTAGCGAGGTAAAGGGACAAATTTTGGCCAAAAAAGCCCTTGAAATTGCCGCTGCAGGCGGACATAATTTGCTGATGATCGGTCCTCCCGGTTCGGGTAAAAGTATGCTTGCAAAGCGACTACCGACCATATTGCCATCTATGACCTTTGAGGAATCTATTGAAACCACAAAAATACATTCGGTAGCCGGTATACTTGATAAAAATCATCCACTCGTTACAACAAGGCCTTTCCGTTCGCCTCACCATACCGTTTCGTCGGTTGGTCTTTCGGGCGGTGGCACTGTGCCAAAGCCGGGTGAAATATCTATGGCGCATAACGGCGTACTGTTTTTAGACGAGCTGCCTGAATTTAAACGCGACGCTATGGAAGCGTTGCGCCAACCGCTTGAAGACGGTACGGTTACGGTGACTCGCGCTTCAGGCAGTGTAACCTACCCTAGCAACATAATACTTATCGCCGCTATGAACCCCTGCCCTTGCGGATTTTACGGACATCCTACCAAGCCCTGCACCTGCTCACAAAACGCAGTGCATAAATATTTAAATAAGATATCGGGGCCTTTGCTTGACCGATTAGATTTACATATTGAGGTACCACCGGTTGATTACAAAGCGCTTTCGGACAAGGCTCCCGGTGAAACCTCGGCGCAAATTCGCGAGAGGGTAAACCACGCTCGTGCACTGCAGGTAGAACGCTACCGCGGTACAGGCATCACATGCAACGCACAGCTTACACCATCGCTTTTGCGTAAGCATTGCGTAATGACCGAAGAAGCTAGCGCATACCTAAGCCGCAGTTTTGACGCTATGGGACTTTCCGCACGCGCATACGACCGAATACTAAAGGTTGCTCGCACAATAGCCGACCTTAAAGGAAACGGCGAAATACAAAAGGACGATATTGGCACAGCTCTACGTTTTAGAAGCCTTGACCGAAAATATTGGGAATAAAAAAAGACCTTGCTAATCACGTTAGCAGGGTCTTTTAACTTTATTCTTGAGTTTCGTTCGGCTCATCTTCTTGTTGGTATTCTTTGCTTTTTCTGTTTACGTATTCCCTAAACATTACGTACAGCACCGAACAAACAGGAACGCTGAAAAGCATGCCCACTATACCAAAAAGTCCTCCACCAACGGTTACCGCAGAAAGCACCCATATGCCCGGAAGCCCTACCGATTTGCCCACAACCTTTGGATATATAAGGTTAGATTCTATTTGCTGAAGGACGATTATAAACACAATAAACCAAATTGCACTCATCGGCTCTTCTAATAAAATCAAGAATGCGCCCAACGCCGCACCTATAATCGGACCAAAGATTGGGACCAACGACGTAAATCCTATAAGAACCGAAACCACCACGGCATGAGGCATACCAAAAATTAACATACCTATACAGCAAAGTACGCCTATAATACATGCCTCTGTAAGCTGACCGGTAATAAATTTAGTAAAGACATTATTAGCCAATGAAGTTACTTTTATAAACTTTTGAGCTCTTTTAGGTTTTAACAGCACCGATATGGTTTTTGTAGTTTGTTTTCCAATTTTTTCTTTTTGAGAAAGTAAATATATAGAAAATACTATACCCAAAACAATATCAACAACCGTAGAAACAATAGAGGTGGTAACATCGACCGTTGTGTCAATCACGTTGTTACCATAGTTGGTTATAAAATCACGCGCTAACTGCGTAATTTTAGTGGCATTAAACGATATTTCCGGGATTTCAAAATTATATCGTCCCATAAAATCTACCGCACTGTTGTACCAGCCCTCAATCGTTTTTGCATATTTTGGCATTTTATCCACAAAAGAAACAACGGTATCATTTACAGCGGGAGCAATCATAAACATTATTGCAAATATTGTTCCTACTACTACCAGTATGCTAAGTATTAAACAAATTGGCCTTTTAAGTTTATTTACTCTATCTTGATTTTTTCTTTTATGCCAAATCCACATCCAAAAACGTTCTATTGGACGCAACAATAAATTAACAACATAAGCGAAGCACAATCCTATTAAAATCGGCGAAAGCACACTAAACACAAAGGAAACCGCAGAAACAATTATTTGATTTTTTGCCACAATAACGTAAAGCGCAAAAATCATAAATACAATAACAAAAACATATTTCAAAAATCTTCTGTTAAGCGGTAACGTTAATTTTATGCTGTCGTTTTTTTCGTTGTTTGTTTTTTTATCGTTCATATCAATCTTTTTCTTCCTCTTCGGACACATCCTGCTTTTCTACCTTTATAGTAGCAGCACGGTGAGAATCAACCTCGGTAACGGTAATGATAAGGTTTTCAAAAGTAAAGCTATCGTTCACATCAGGAATATTTCCTATCTGTTCCGCAACCCAACCGCCAACAGATACACTGTCTGATTCGGTTTTGATATCAAACTCTTCACAAAAATCGTCAAGATTCATGTTGCAATCGATTATAAAGTTGTTTTCGTCAAGCTCTTTAAACTCTTCAATAACCTCATCGTGTTCGTCCCAAATATCGCCAACAAGCTGTTCGAGTATGTCTTCCATTGTAACGATACCCAGTGTGCCGCCATATTCATCAACAACAACCGCGATGTGTGATTTTTCTTTTTGTAGTTTTCTAAGAAGATCATCCGCCATTTCTGACTGATGAACAAAAAGCACGGGAGAGATTATATCTTTTATAGCTTCTGTGGTTATACCGCTGCCAACGTAAAAGTCTTTTTGATGTATTACGCCGATAATGTTATCAATATTATCCTCGTAAATCGGAATTCGTGAGAAACGGGTTCTTGTAAAGGTCTGTGCAATTTCGGTTTTCTTGGAATCAATAGGCAACGCCTCCAAGTCGACACGATGCGTAAGTATATCTTCAGCCTTCAAATCGGAAAACTCGATCGCATTACGAAGTAGGTCGCCCTCGTCGGTGTCAATATCACCCTCTTGTTCAGCCTCTTCTACCATCAAAAGCAGTTCTTCTTGAGCCATATTATCATCTTCATCGTCATCTTTTGGTTTAATAATCATACCAACCAATTTTTTCCAGCCCGAGAAAACGAGATTAAGCGGCATAAGCAACCATATAAAACTTTTAATGAGTGGTGCTGAAAACATAGCAAATTTTTCGGGGAAATCATTTGCAAGACTTTTTGGTGTTATTTCGCCAAAAATGAGTACAGTAGCAGTAATAACTATGGTAGATATTGTGGCGCCTAACTCTTCATCTTGAAGATGGTGTGTAAAAACAATGGTACCGAGAGATGCCAAAAGTATGTTTACTATGTTATTACCGATAAGTATTGTAGATATTAACCGGTCATATTTTTCTGCCAAATCAAGTGCAAGCTCTGCTTTTTTGTTGCCCTTTTCAGCCATTGCACGAAGTCGAGTTTTATTTGCGCACGAAAACGCCGTTTCGGTGGCCGAAAAATACGCCGAACCAATAAGGCATATCACCATTATTATAATGTATGTTGTCATTTTAATCTTTTACTCCTTAAATATGTATGTTTTTGTCTGATTTTGAGGCTTTTATCAACTCAAAACCCTTTTTAGACGCAAAAAGGCATACCTCTGCTCGAAACCAAGCATAGGTACGCCGTAATTTATAAACTTTATATTATTAGTATCGCCGTTATCGTCGCTACTATCGCTACTGTCCATTTAGACAATAACCCTCCTAAAAAGTATTTTAATTAGCAAAACACATTATACCAAACACACAACATTAAGTCAAGTACTATTTAGAGTATGCTTTCGCGGTCATATCTCCAAGGGGTGCTTAAATGCACTCCGCGTTCTTTGCCGTCCATCCACGCACGGTAGGTGCGTTCTATGTTAGACCACTCATCAAGGCGGGAAATATTGTGTGCGCGAAGATCGGTAAAAAATCGATTTATTTTTTGTGCGTTATAGTTGCCGCTTAAAATCTCGTTCCAGAAAATGTCGACAAATCTTATCGAAAGTCGTGCCTTCTGCACGCGAGAAAGGCGTATGCCATCACCTGCCACTGCCTTTTCTGCCTTGTCAAATAAGTCATTATATGTTATCAGCAGTTCCTCGCTTAAATAGTCGGGGCGCTTTGTGTCTTGTATATAAAGATGGTAATTTTCTTTTTCAACAAAATCACACAGCATATTAAGATATTTGTCTAGATGTGGTGCGGCTTCGCCATAGTAATATTCCATAAATTCCTTGCGGTAAGCATCTATATCACAATCGGGATTCCACATAAGCTTGCAAAGCAAATAGGTGCGAAGCTCGTTAAAATCGACGCCGCCGTTTGCCGCACAATTGGCTTCTTCAAAAACACCCTTTACATTGTATTTTGCCATTGTTTGCAAATTGGGCTGTAGTACGCGCCAGTTTGCAAAAGGCATAGGATAAAGCGGAAAATTAGAGGTGTAATCCCACACGTAAAGTCGATTGCAAACCTTACTCCATTCGATAAGGTCATCAATAAACACCGTTGTTTTTCCGTTAGGATGCTTTACTGCGCGCGAGCGATCGTCACACTTATCATAAGGATGAGCAAAGCAGGTTGAGCTTGCACACAAGCGTACACATACGTTGTGACGGGTTTGTGTTTTTCTTGAAGCCGGTCTTGTATAGTGATATGCAAGTATATCAAACATAACATCGGGAAATTCGGGCTCTAAAATTTCGGCAACGCGATTAACAAATTTTATAAGCGTGCCAACGGGCGAACCCTCTTCTGCATCAGATTTAAGGCAGTTTTCACACTGACAGTTATAAGGATTATCGTTTTGTGAAATAGAGAGTATCTTTTTATCAGGGTTTGCCTTTAATATTTCACGGGCATTTTTTACAACTATATCAACGAGGTCAGGATTGGTAAGGCATAGCTGCCAATGATCGTTTTCAACGTTTTGACGACGACCGTTATAAAAAGAAAAGTATTCAGGATGTGTATCGCGATATTCGTGGTGTGGCACAAGCCACGCGAAGCTATGCGCACCAAGGGCATATCTTATGCTGCCGCCAAGCATTTCGGGCACGTCATTCCACCTGCCGTTAACGCGACACTGTGTTGCAAATTTTAAATAATGCGTAACGCTGCCGTAATCGGTATCACGAAATTCAAATATAGGCTTTTCTCGTTTGTTTATATCGTCTATTTCAAGCTTTGTAATGGTGGGTATCTTTTCACAGTCCGGTGTAAAAAAACGGCAACCTATTATTTCAAGCAGTTCATATCCGCCATAAATTACACCGCGTTTGCCGCCCGTTATATAAAGGCTTTCGTTTTCGGTGTTTATAGAAAACTCGTCATCGGCATAATCTTTGTCAAAGCTTATGTATATACCGTTGCCGTCATCGTTTGCCTTAACTTCAAACGGTGCTGTGGTTATTCTTGCAAGATAATAACGAAGCTGCGTTGCTATAAACCACGCCTGCGAATCGCTGTTTTCAAAATCTTTTTCGCTTACGTATATCGCACCAAAAGGCGCTCTGTTTTCTGCTAATAACATAGGTAAAACCTCCTTTGCTTGCTAATTTATATTATAATGTTTAAATTTTCTTTTGTAAACCGTATTTTTGCTTGAAAACAAAACTACTTTATGTTAAAGTGAAGTTGTTAAAATTATCCGAAAGGATTGGTATTATGAGTTTTGATATTGAGCTTGAAAATCTTATGAAACAGATAAACGATTTTAAGGCAAGCGAGGACAACAGCCTTCCACAAAACACGTTTTATCTAAACGAAAATCAAATTTTATGCCGCGAGCGTGATTACGGTGTTTCACGTTTTGCGTATGATGCAAACGGTCTTGTTGTTTGGGCACGCAGCAGTGGTCACATTGACGCTTACGATTCAACCTTTACCATCTTCCGTGAGCTTAACAATTTTGAAGATGCATCTATTGCCTTTATGGGCGGTTTAAAACAAGAAAACGGTGAATATTTCCCAGTTTCACTTTTTGAGTGCCATCGTCAGCTATTTGAAAATATTGATATTAAGCGTTATGTAGTTTACTCTTTCCGCTATGCTTATTACATAGCAGATACCTCTGACATTACCTTTGCTGTGCGTGTGCATGCCGATATGAACAAGCACATTCACTTTGCTTTTACCGCAATCAACAAAAGCGACAAGCCACAAAACATTTATATGATGTCTTGTATGGACGCGTGGCTTTTCTACCGCAACAACGGCGGCGTTTATGATATAATGAACCGTTTTGGCAAACGTTACCAAAACGGCAACTATCTGCTTCGTTCTTACGGTGACAGTATGACCGTAGGTCGCGCGGCGGTTGGAAAGGCTCCCGATGCAGAATACCTTACCACACAAAAATCGGCAGTATTAGGCCCCGTTGGCAGACTTATGACCAATGCTGCAAGCCTTAAAAGCGGCGTGTTTGCCAATGATTCAGCTGCCGCAAACTCGGTTGACGTGCCTGTTTGTGCCGACAGTGCTCACTATACTTTAGACGCAGGCGAATCGGTACGCCGCGAATATGAGCTTCAGTATTTCCACACAATAGAAGAAGCCGAGGCGGTTATTAATTACAAGCCTGATATAGAAAAAATTGATACCATTCTTTTCGCCGACGAAGAGCTTGCTCTTTCTAAATTTGCTACAATGCAAACTCGTTTTGAAAACTATAACGGTGACTTTAACGCCAAGGTGCTCAATAAGTTTGTTCGCAATATTCAAAAGCAGATTTCTTTCTGTGCCCTTGGCAAAAACTACTTTGGTCCTATGATGGGCGTTCGCGACGTTATGCAACAGCTTGAATCGTCGCTTATCTGGCAACCCGAAGAAAGCCGCGCACAGTTTGTAAACGCGCTTAATCATATTCTTGAAGACGGTAGACCTCCACGTCAGTTCTCTAACCAAGAGAGTGACGATCAGCTACCGGTGTTTGACCTTCGCAAATTTATTGACCAAGGCGTATGGATTATTACAACACTTCATACATATCTTGCATATACAAACGACTGGTCAATCCTTGACGAAAAGTGCGGTTATTATGTTGCCGCGCCCGACAATAGCCGTCTTATCGCTAAAAGCGAAATTGTTGATACAGTGCTTGACCATATTGTAAAAATTATGGACTTTTTGTGCAGTAATATTGACGAAGAAACAGGTTGTTTACATTCTCTTTTTGGCGACTGGAACGATGCACTCGACGGTCTAGGCAAAACAACCGATAAAACACGTGAATACGGCACCGGTGTTAGCGTAATGTGCTCATTGCAGCTTTATCAAAACTGCACCGAAATCTGCGAGATTTTAGAGGCTGTTAGTAAATACGCCGACAAGGTAGAAAAGTATAAGGATGTCGCAGAAACACTTAAAAACGGCCTTGCAAAATATGCTGTTGATACAAACGATAGTGGTGAGCGCCGCATAGTGCACGGATGGGGAGATAATCGCTCATACAAAATCGGCTCTTGGTGTGATCCTGACGGGCTTGCTCGTTATAGCTCTACCGCAAACGCGTTCTGGGCAATTTCGGGTATGATTAAAAACGACTCTTCTATGAAAGAAGCCGTAATGCAAGCGTTTAAGACTCTTGATTCAAAATACGGCATTATGACCTTTGACAAGGCATTTCCGCTTGATATGCAAAAGTACGTGGGTCGAATTGCACGTATTTCGGCAGGTACATACGAAAACGCAGGCACATATGTTCACGCAACAATGTTTGCGGTATCTGCTCTATTCTTAATGGGCGAATCACAAGAGGCTTGGCGTCAGTTTGATTTGGGCACAGTGCTTTCACATGCAGACTGCTCAAAATCACCCTTTGCTATGCCTAACTCATACTTTAGAAATGAAGAGCTTGGCATTGACGGTCAGTCCTTTGCCGACTGGTATACGGGCAGCGGTACAGTATTTATTAAAAACCTTGTTAAATTTGGCTTTGGTGTTTGCCCAACGCTTGACGGTCTCGTTATTCAAACAGCAGGTTATATGCCAACGACCGATGCATCAATAGACGTTATTGTTAAAGGTCACACAATAACCGTTAAATATCAAAACAAGGGTAACGACAGCCGTAAGTTCTTTATAAACGGTAAAGAACTGGACGGCAACTTTGACGAGCTTATGAACACCCAAAAGTTGTTTATACCTACTGCCGACATTACAAGCGGTATGGTTATTGAGGTTATAGACTAATAATCGCTTGACAAAAACAAATAAAAGTGATATACTCACGATATACTTTTAAAAGCTATGATAAAGAAAAGTAACGGTATAAACGGTGCTTAGTGAGTGGCAGATAGTGTAAATGCCTCCATACGCATACCGCGAAGAACACTTTGGAGCTGCAAACCCAAAAGCTAATCACTTAGTAGGGGCGCCGTAGGCGGCACGTTAAAGCCGATAACAGTTTTTGCTGTGAGCGACCGTGGCAACACGGTAATACGGGTGGCACCGCGAGTAGTATTAAATGCGCTATTCGTCCCTGATTTTTTCAGAGGATGAATAGCGCTTGTTTTATTTTGCATATTAACTTATGGAGTGATAAATTATGAAACACATTGACATTATCGACATTATGAAGGGCGACTATATTGGCAAGTCGGTTACCGTTTGCGGTTGGGTGCGTACCTCTCGCGACTCTAAAAATATGGCATTTTTAGAGCTTAACGACGGCACAACGCTTAAACACCTGCAAATAGTAATCGATAAGGCTGTTATGAGCGATATTGCCGAATTTATGAAGCTTGGCACCTCACTTAAGGTAGAGGGCACCGTTGTAAAATCGGTTGTAGCCGAAGATTCGGTTGAAATAAACGCCGAAAGCATTACAGTGCTTGGTGTTTGCCCACCTGAATACCCATTACAAAAAAAGCGTCACACACTTGAATACTTACGTACAATCCCTGCACTTCGTGTGCGTACCAACACCTTTAACGCAGTGCTTCGTGTGCGCTCGGTAATATCGGCTTGTATTCACGAGTTTTTCCAGTGCCGTCACTACACTTATATTCACACCCCACTTATCACAGGCAGTGACTGTGAGGGCGCAGGCGAAATGTTTAAGGTAACTACCCTTCCCTTTGACCACGGATTTAAAACCGAGGAAGAGGCTGATGCCGCTGACTTTTTTGGTCGCCGCGCAGCACTTTCTGTATCGGGTCAGTTAGAGGGCGAGGTTGCCGCTATGGCGCTTGGTAAGATTTATACCTTTGGTCCGTCTTTCCGCGCTGAAAAGAGCAATACCCCACGCCACGTTGCAGAGTTCTGGCACGTAGAGCCTGAGGTTGCTTTTGCAGAGTTGCCCGACATTATTGAAATTGCCGAGGACCTTATCAAGCATATAATTAATACCGTTCTTGAAAAATGCCCCGAAGAGCTTAAATTCTTTAACGCTCATTTTGAAAAGGGACTTATCGAAAAGCTACAAAACGTTGTAGCAAATGACTTTGCTGTTATGACATACACCGAAGCCATTGAAGCACTAAAGGCAAGCGGCCAAGAGTTCCAGTACCCTGTAGAGTGGGGCTGCGACCTTATGACCGAGCACGAGCGCTACATTGCAGAAGAAATTTGCAAGCGCCCTGTATTCCTTACCAACTATCCAAAAGAAATTAAGTCTTTCTATATGAAGCAAAATGCCGACGGCAAAACCGTTGCCGCAACCGACCTGCTCGTACCAACTGTTGGTGAAATTATTGGTTGTAGCGAGCGTGAGGCTGACCTTGACAAGTTGCTCGAAGCTATGAATATTCGCGGTATGAATATAGACGATTACACCGACTATATCTCACTTCGTAAATTTGGCTCGGTTCCACACAGTGGATTTGGTCTTGGCCTTGAGCGAATTATTATGTATGTTACAGGTGTTCAGAATATTCGTGACGTTATTCTCTACCCACGTACAGTAGGTACTATTTCTTAATCGGAAGTGATTTTATGTATAAATCAAAATTAAACGTGCTCGAAACACAGGGCATTATACGTTCTTTGCGCCACAAGTTTGAAGAGCATCTTTGCGACGCACTTAACCTGCGCCGTGTATCAGCGCCGCTTTTTGTAAAACGCGGCAGCGGCTTAAACGATGACCTTAACGGCGTTGAACGCCCCGTATCTTTCGACATTTTACAGTCGGGCGAGGTTGTAGAGGTTGTTCACTCGCTTGCTAAATGGAAGCGTATGGCGCTCGCAAAATATGGTTTTTCCACACATACAGGCCTTTACACCGATATGAACGCTATTCGTCGCGACGAGGTGTGTGATAATATTCACTCCCTCTACGTTGACCAGTGGGACTGGGAAAAGGTTATTACCGATAGCGACCGTACGGTAGAATTTTTACAAGATACCGTAAGGCGAATCTATGCCGCAATTCTGCTTACAGCCGACTTTGTCGAGCGCAGACACCCCGAGCTTCAAAACTATCTGCCACGCGAGATTAAATTTATAACATCGGAAGAATTGCTTGACAAATACCCCACCCTTACCGCAAAAGAGCGTGAAAACGCTATTGCAAAAGAGTGTGGCGCTGTATTTTTAATGCAGATAGGCGGCCGCCTTTCAAACGGCGAAAAGCACGATGGCCGAGCACCCGACTATGACGATTGGGCGCTAAACGGCGACCTGCTTGTATATAACCGTGTACTTGACTCGGCGCTCGAGCTTTCAAGTATGGGTATTCGCGTAGATAAAGAAACACTAATAAAACAGCTTACCGCCGAAAACAAGCTTGACCGATTAGAGCTACCGTTCCACAAGTCGCTTGTAAATGACGAGCTACCTCTTACCATCGGTGGCGGTATTGGTCAGTCAAGGCTTTGTATGCAAATACTTCAAAAAGCACATATTGGCGAGGTTCACGCTTCCGTCTGGCCCGAAGAAGAAATTAAAAAATGTGAAGAACTTGGTATCGAACTCTTATAACACAAAAATCCCGAACAAATTGTTCGGGATTTTATTTTAGCTTAATATTTCAACCGCCTTTTGCTCGGCAAAGAGTGTCATAGATTTAAAATTCATTGAATCAATATAATACTTTTCTAACACGTCGTGTACGGCCTTTGCTTTACTTAGCGTTTCTATTGCGCCCAGCAATAATTCGCGCGTCACACGGCGGTTGAAGGTAAGTCGAGGTCTATATTCCCTCAAAACATTTATATCATAAAATCTACGCGCGTGTATGCGGCGGTGAGACTCACCCCATTTTATATAATCATATTCTCGCACGACCGCGAGCGAAAGCTCGGGAATTAGTATGTGATCTATGATTTTTGACGGTAAGAAGGGGTTTTTAAGTGTAATTATTTCAAAACCCTTATTGAGTGCCGTTTCGCGTATTTTTTGCATTATAACATTCGCAACTGTGCCGTATTTATCGTCAATTACAATTATATTTTTATAAAAGTCTTCTACCGTACTTTTAAAAGCTATAACACCCTTTGGTGTGACACCGCCAATAAATCGCGTCCATTCGCGCGGTTGGTGTCCAGTTTTCCCGGGAAATAATTTTATTGCTATGTTTTGTGCAAATTTTTCACACTTATTATATTTTATAAAGTTTTTTGATAGTTTAAAATTATCAAATATTAGCTCCCCTGCCGCCGATATATAAACCGCGGCTGTTTTGTGAAGCTTTTTATTTTGAGCGGTAATTGCTATTATTTCCTCTGCCTTTTTACGTAGTTTTTCACCGTTCCAAAACTGTCCCAAATTTATAATTTCTTCGCAAATACCGGCAAATTTAGGTTCTACCACGTGGGGCGCCGTACCGTCTAAAATTATTATTTTTTTATCTTTTATAATTACACCATCCAGACTGTCGGGGTCGGACGAACACGGGCAAAGCTCTACGTTATAGCCTATATCTATAGCTTTTACTGCCACGTATTTCATAAAAGAAGATTTGCCGGTCCCGGGTCCGCCCTTTATTATGTAAGCGTGCCATCCGTCTGTGTAATCATAATTATCGGCAAAATGCGACACAAACCCCTCACCCGAGTTTGCCGCCAAAAAATACTTTAAAAATCTATTTTCCATATAGAAGCCCACCCAAAACACACAAAAATTTTTCTTTTACATATTATTCTCAACCTAAAGGTTTTGACACAGTGCTTTTTTTGTGATAAAATACTCTTGCGAGTTGGTTACGCGGTTGCGCATAATTTTTTATGTGAGGAAAGTCCGAGCCCCACAGGGCAGAATAACAGCTAACGGCTGCCGAGGGTGACCTTAGGGAAAGTGCAACAGAGATATACCGCCGTAATGGCTTGGGGCAACCCTTTAACCTTTGCTTTGCAAAGTACCTATTACGGTAAGGGTGGAAAGGCGAGGTAAGAGCTCACCTGCCGTGTGGAGACACAACGGCACTGTAAACCCTATTTGGAGCAACGCTGACTGTGGCTACACATTGGCCCGATGTGCCACGAAAAGCGGCTTGAGCGTACAGGCGACTGTACGTCGAGATAGATGACCGCGCACGACAGAACTCGGCTTATAGACCAACTCGCACCAAACTTTATGTTTGGTGCAGTTTTATTCGCCTTGCGGCGAGTGATATTGCTTCGCAGTGTTATTATGCTGTACATAGTGATATTCGGCTCCGCCGAGTTATAAAAGGGCGAATAAAATATCACTGCAACCAAAAGGTTGCAATATCACTTTTGCAAAGCAAAAATATCACTCTTTGCGCAGCAAAGAATAACACTCATATAAAAACGAGGTAATGTTTATGGCAGATAGTGTTTTAAGAGATAAGTCAAAGGAATCTGCAAAAAGTGTTGTTTTTCTTTGTCGTGAGATGAAATTAAACAAAAAAGAGTCCGTGCTTGCAAATCAACTTTTACGTTCTGCCACATCTATTGGCGCAAACATACATGAGGCGCAGTACGCACAAGGTCCAAAAGATTTTATTTCTAAACTTGAAATTGCACAAAAAGAATGTTATGAAACTGAGTATTGGTTAGAACTCTTATTTGAAACTGATTGTATTGACGAAAAAGTATATAAACCATTACAAAGCGACTGTGGCGCTATTCGCAGAATGTTAATATCTTCCCTTAAAACCATAAAGGCAAAAAATGATAATAGAGAATAAATAATAATATCCATCCGCACATAGTACGGATGGATATTGTTGTTTTTGTTCAAATCAAATTTTCCCTGCAGTTTGCTTTTTGAAAAGTTTTTTACCAAAAACTCCGATAATGCCTATAATAAACAGCACTATGCTTATCCACTGAGATGTTGAAAAACCAAAGTATATACCTCTGATTGAATCGCCGCGGAAAAATTCAAATATAAATCTGCCTACGGGGTAAACGAGCATATAAACGTAAATCATTTTTCCGCTAAACTTTTGCTTTTTGTATAAATACAAAAGCAATGCAAATACCAAAAGATTAAATACGCATTCTACCAGCGATATTGGAAAACGTCGCACACCGCCAAAGCCAGGCAATAAATCATTGTGCGGTGCAATAAAGCCAAAGTCGCTTTCTACGCCATAACAACAGCCGCCCAAGAAGCAACCTATTCTGCCAAAGGCGTGAAACAAGGGTACGCATATCGCGTATATATCCATAAAGCCTTTTTTTGCCATCGTTTTTTTGCGCTTGCTATATATAGACAAGGCTATAACTGAACCGATAAATCCGCCGTAAAACACATTGCCGCCAAATATAACTTTTAAATGCTTTAGCTCGAATTTTCCTACTTTAATAAGCGCTATTACTTTATCAATATGTGTAATACCATAAAGCAAATGCCCACCTATAAGCAAACCGCAAAGCAAAATTAGAAATGTAATAATTACATCCTCAAAACTCATATCCAACGGCTTTGCTAGTTTTATGCAAACACATATAGCAATAAAAAAGCCCATAAATGCACATATTGTGTACATTCCAATTGTTTTTCCAAAAATTTCAAAATACGGAAACATATATATCACCTAAACACAAAAATCGCCAATCTGCCTTTTAGAGTAGATTGGCGATTATTTGCACTAATAATTAACTATTAATAGTATGCGTTGAGAGCATCTTCAAGAGCTGATTCTGCTGCGCTAACGCAAATGATAGCTGAAATCACAACAACAGCGATGATAGCTGTACCGATGATAGAGAGTACAAGACCTGCTGTACCCATACCAGTTGGAGCACCAGCTGCCTTAGCCTTATTGCGGCCCATAACTGACAATACGATACCGATGATACCGCAAATCAAACCTACCCAGCCGTTGATAATCAAACCAACTACTACCGAGCAAATACCGAGTACGAGACCAGCTACTGATAAACCTTTACCATTATTCTGCATAAATACACCCCCGTAAAAAATTTACAATTTGTACATAAGTACAATATCATAATAGCACTGCATCGTGATATTGTCAAGAAAAAATGTTATAATTGCCTCATTTTTATCTGTTTGGGGATTAAAATAACCTATTATGTTCTCGCTTTTGTCTTAATAATTTATTTAGATAATGATATCATTCTTTTGCTTTATATCCGTCCCAGTCTTTGTCTACTATTTTTCGGTTTTCTTGCCGCGGTAGACCTTGTGCTATTTTGGGGAAATCGTTGTCGGAATCGCAAGTGGGTTGTATCTCGTATGTTCCATATTTGTTTATAAGCTCGTATGCCGTTTCGGGTTGACTTACCACATTATTGGCAGGGATTTGTGTTGGTACGTTTTGTTGTTTTTTTATTTTCTTTTTCATATTATCACCATTAATATTGTTAACACAAAATTTACTACTATTCCCTTTGACATATATAGATATATATGTTATACTATAAAATACGAAAATGTCCCTTGGAGGAATTAAAATGCTAGACATAAAGTTTATATGTGAAAATCCCGAACTTGTAAAGAATAATATCAAACGCAAGTTTAAGGATCATAAATTACCACTTGTTGACGAGGCTATTGCCCTTTATAACGAAAAGAAGGATGCAAACAACCGTGCAAATGAGCTTCGTGCTAACCGCAACAAAATAAGCAAACAAATTGGTATGCTTATGGCAC